>NZ_RZNA01000038.1 GCF_003992595.1 Flagellimonas oceanensis | reverse complement strand
TAAGATAAAGGATAAGAATGAGTTTTATCTTATGAAAAGAGGTTTTCATTGGATTAACGAATTCCCGAACAATAGATAAAGTTCAATATTTTATCATGTGTTCTATAACATGAATTAGTACGGCACATATTTGATTTGACTTTCCAAAAGTCCGTACCAAAAAACATAAAATTAAAGGGCAGCTGATTTTCAATCATGCTGTATTCATTCGGTCCCGCTTGCGGGACGTAGGATTTCCATGTTAAAAACAAGTCAAAAATGTACAAAGTGAACAATTCGATGATATCTGTATCAAGCCACACTTTTTTGATAGGGGCTTTGTCGTTTTACCACGGCACAGACCCTAAGGACAAGCTTGTTTCGGACATTGTTGAGGACCAACATTTTGTTCTTTCCCTCCTCTGCCTTTCTTTCATAATAGGCCTTCAGTTCCGGATCGTGCCTGACCGCGGCAAGTGCGCACATGTGCAACTGTTTTTTCATCGTCTTGTTTGCCATATGGTGCACCCTGGCACGTTTCTGGATACTGGAACCGGAGGTGTGCTCGAAGGGCACCACGCCACAGTAGCAGGCAAGCTGTTTGGGATTTTCGTACTTGGTGAAAAAATTGGTGTAGATGGTAAAGTATAGGGCCGTGAACATACCAATCCCCGTGACGGAAGTCGCCAGTCGCACCGTGGTGTTCAGCCTTTCATCGGAGAGCACAAGGGCCTCTATCTCTCCCTCCATGCGGTGGATCTCGTCATTGAGGCACTTGGTGGTCTTTTTGATGTGCCTTTGGACCAGTTTTCCAAGTTCCGGGTCAAAGGTCTTGAGTTCATTTGGGTGCTTGCACAGGTCCGCCCTGAACCTGACCAGTTGGTCCCTTACCTTGAGCAGGGCATTGACCTTTTCCAGGATTTCCGGGACCGGTCTATACAGTTCGATCTCGTTGTGGTTCTTGGCGGCGTACCGTGCGATTCGGATGGCGTCCAGCCTATCGTTCTTGCCACGTTGTATCCCCAAGCTACGGATAATCCTCAACGACATCTCGACACAAAAATTGGCCTGTTTTTCGAGCAGCCTTGCGATGACCAGCCTGCCGTATATACCGGTATGTTCCAGACAGACCAAGGTGTTTTCCAAGGGAATGCCCCTGTTCTTGAGCAGCCTTATAAAGGCCCTGGTACCCTTTTGTGAATTGTCGAACACGAACGAGGCCGTGTCGTCCCCTTCGATAATGGCGATGTCAAAGGACTTTTTGGATATGTCCACGCCAACAAAATACTTGAAGTCAGATTTTTCCATGATAAAAAAGTTTAAAAAATGAGAGATCCGTGAATCAGAGTACAACCGACAACTGAACGATTATCAAATCCCTGTTAATAGGCCCTAGACCTGAACTTCCATATGATGCCGGTCCAGAAGATGACCGATAAAGGATTTAATCGATACCGATAAGTCCTAAACTTTGAATAGCAATTAATACGCCTTTATCGGTCTGGCTGCCATCCAATATCATTGAAGTTCCAAGGTAGGACAATACCTCTATTCTTCTAAATGGACGGCGATATGAGTTCTGGTCCCGGGACTGTCACAGAGGGATGGTTCCAGCCCAAGGGATATATATTCACAGTTATCTGAACTAGATCGAAACCCTGGACAATAGGCCTTGAAGCCTGTATTTCCATCTGATGCCGTTCAGAGAAGACCGATAAAAGGATTTCAAAAGCATAAGTCCTGGACTTTCCCTGCGCGTAATCCTCCTTTATCGGTCGGTGGCCACTTACGGTCACCGAGGGTATTCCCGAGTTAAAGACGACCTTCATTCAAACAACGATCATCTTAAAGGAAAAGCTCTATGTAAATGGTCGACGCTAAACTAAGGGAATAGCAAGAGGGTGATGCGCAAAATGCGCCATCACGGTTGTTTTCGGGTCTTCAACAAGTTGAAAACCAGTTGATTGAGATGATTTTGGAATACTGTGCAAAATCAGGGGCTACAGTAGACTTTTCCGAAATCTACAGTAAACCCTTTGGGAAGCCCTGTAAACACTGGAAATTTTTGACGAAAAAATTGACGCAATTTCACTAAAAAACAAAATCGTACCTATGGAAAAGCAATCAACAAACAACAGAACAAAGAAAGGAAGCGGTGGTTATTCCAATATTACAATAAAGAAAGAAACGGCCACTCGTTTTCGGAGCTATTCGAAAAAGTTCGGCAAATCGCATAGTGAGGTGTTGGATGGAATGGTATGCTACTTCAAGGAGAACAACCTTGATCCTTTTGGGGAGGGAACCAAGATCATCGTTGACAGTATCAAAAAGCTGGAGCGTCAGATGATGAAAAAAATCGATAGGCTTATTGCCATTATCAAGAACATGGAAAAGACCAGTATAAGGCCCACTTATGAAATGATGTTGATTCTTTACGAGGCCTATGTAAGGGATGGGAGGAAACCTAAACGTGAACCCGTTAAGTTACAGGAAGACCGAATGGATTTTCTGGAGCCAAGGAATACCATTCCGAAGGTGGAGCACGATAGAATGCTGCAAGAATTCAAAGAATATAAAGAGCACTGCAATGAAATTCTCAACAGCGTTGAAAAGGTGGAACCCATTATGGGAAAGCCATATCTGAAAATCAATATGGGCATCGGGGACTTTGAAAGTTTAAAACATCAATTAAGATAACAACCATGTACCTTACCATCTCAGCACAGAAAATGGGCAGTACCTATAACTCCAGTGTGGGGAACTATGTGGATTATCTGGAAAAGGAAAACGAGGACAGATTGCCCGAACAGAGGGAAGAGTTCTTTGACCAAGAGAACGACAGCCTAAGCCCTCAAATGGTCATCGATGAAATAGATGCGAATACTGCGAAACTGAGGCAGAAGGACCCGAAATTCTATTCCATAGTGGTCAGTCCCAACCAAAGGGAACTGAAGGCCATAGGCAATGATCCAAACATCCTAAGGGAATATACAAGAAAGCTCATGGAGGACTACGCCAAGAGTTTCCACCGTAACCAAGAGGTCAAGGCCGAGAACCTGAAATACTACGCCAAGATAGAGCATGAGCGCACCTATCGGGGCTTTGACAAACAGGTTCAGGAAAATGCTCCTTATCGAGGGGAGATAGCAAGGCTCAGGAACGAGATACGGAAAGTGGAACGGGGGGAATCAATCGGGAATGTCAATGAATTCGAAAAAAGAATCAAAGAGCAAGAAAGATTGGCCCCTCACAAACAGAATGGACAGTTAGTGGCAGCCGGAATGCAAAAAGAGGGGCCACAGACCCATATCCATATCATAGTAAGCAGAAGGGACGTGACAAACACCTATACACTTTCCCCAATGGCAAAACACAAGGCATCTGAGGTTGAATTAAATGGGAAGACGGTCAAGAGGGGATTTGATAGGGATAGTTTTTACCAAGCAGCAGAAAAGACCTTTGACAGGACAACGGGCTTCAAAAGGAACTATGTGGAATCATATGCCGGTAGAAAGGCCCATGCCAAGGAACCGGGGAAGTTTTTTTCCAAGGTGATGGGACTGCCCACCAAGGAAAAGGACATGGCCTTCAAACTACTTAAGACCATGGGGGTCAAAGCTCCCAGTATACCGACCAATAAAGTACAGATGGCAGCCAAGATCATCAAGGCACTTGGGAGGGGTATCGATAAGGCCAGGGGCACGGGTGAGGATATGGGCTATTGAAATCCAAAAAGTAGGTTTCGCCCTATCGTGTTTTTGCTTCACGCTTATCAATCTGAACGCTACAAAAACCCGACAGGATCCATGCGCAAAAGTTAGGGGTAAGATTTGGGGTCTATTTTTATGCTTTTAAAAACAATAATATATAAGGATGGTTTACATAATGTCTTATAGAATCTAGCGGTAACAAAAAAAGGCCAACAAATTGTTGACCTTTTTCTGTGAATTCTTAAAGCTTTATATAAAACTTAATTCAAAAGGATTGTTAATAGATTTCTTTCCGAAAATCCTCAACATAGACACTTCACTTTTTTTATTTCCATTAAATTTTTTAATCTTCTTCTCATGATAAGGTTGGTTCAAATTTGGAATTCGAGCCGCAAAAAATGGCATCAAATGCTCAAATTCATAAACCTTATTAACATTTGGAAAATCAATCAACGGTAAAAGAGGTTTCTCCGAAATAAATTCATCAGAATATTTAAAAGTCCATTTTGAATCATCGTATTTCAAGAAACCAATTATATTGTTTTCAAATTTAAGTTCAAACTCTCCATGATCATTTTCATTTTTGAAGTCTGACTTAATATCCGGATCCACCGCCCAAGGCGTCAGTTTTTTAAATACGTCTTTTATAACTTCTTTCATGGGGCTAAATTAATGTATTTCTAATTACTTCAACTCGATATCTTAAAATATCCTTAATTAATAAACGTCTATTATTGCTTAATAGTGTTTTGTAATTCTTATCAATATTTTCCAGAACTTGGTCTAAAACTTCAGGTTTTAGGGAATTTTTCACCAAATCAAGTGTTTTAAAATATTCTTTATGAACTTCGATTAATGTAAAGTGATTTATTTTGCTTTTTCCTTCAACACCTATTTTCGGTCGGCTAGCATTGCAATAACTTTCTATTGATAATTTTGTCTGACCACTATTTAAAATATTATCTATCTTTTTTTCAGTATAATTCCAGAGCAAACCTCGTGCCGAATCATAAATTGGCGCATATTTTGCGTTCTTTATGCCAAATAAATCTCTTATGACACCCCAATTGTACATATGTCGGTCATTATTTCCCACTAAAGCATCAAAAAAAAGCATCTCCATAAATCTGGCAAACAACTCTTCTTTAGTGTCCTCAAAAAAATGACTTAATGTTTCTTTTGTAAAATTCACTGTGAAAAAAGATTGAGTCTGTTGGGCAAGTTCTACTTCATCAACAAATTGCTCATCATTTAAATACCCAGCATACAAATTAGCCCCATGATATAGCTGTTCCTTGTTTCTAGATAAAAAGTATTTGGATAAAAACCTAATTTGACCACCTAGGACACATAATTTAGAATCCGCAAGTAAAAACCCCAACCATCTTCCAATATCTGAAATAAGTTGTTCAGTTATTGATTCACAGGGATACCATTTATGGCCTAATTTTGCAATATATATAGGCCAACCATTGAAATTTGTTTTTCTTCCGCATCCATATTCGTAAAGCCTTATTAAATCCTTGGGTGCGTCTCCTCCAACAGCTACATCCTTTATTACTGAGTAAGAATGTTTTTTAGCTACCAATAGACCAGACATACCATGTTGATAACCACTCTTGCCAAGAATAGGTAATGGCTTTAGGTGTATAAAATTATCACTTTGGTCCAATTTTTTCTTCATGATAAAAGTCTGAGTAAATTATTGCTTACGAAATCAATTTTATTTCTCAAGCCCAATATAAATGAAAAAAAATTTAGCGCCGAACGAAGTCGATTGCAGTTTAGTCTGACAAAATCCTCTAAAACTAATTCACGATTGCAGGGAAAACATTAATTAGGAAGCTTCAGGCCTCCATATAACTCTTTGATTACTTCACAGGGGTCGATGTCAATGGCCAATGAAATAAGGTAGAGTTCCTCCGCCCTAAGTTTAGTGGTTGGGTTGGAACTCAATTGACTTATCCTTGATTTGCTTATACCAGTCCTTCTCGCTACTTCCGCTTTGTTGATGGACTTTTTGGCCAAATATAATCCTAGGTCTGTCATTATAGGGTAGGTAAAATTTTGATACATAAAGATAGATTTTAGATACACCTATATAAAATTTTATCCAATCGGTGTAGAAAATGAGTATTTATTTTATACATTGGTATAGAAAATCTACACAATTGGATTGAAATTCACCTTAAAATATTGATATATGGACTCCTCAACGCAAAGAAAGAAACATGTTGACCCCCAGATACAGGGGCTTTTATCGGATATTATCAAAGTAATTCCGAATGTTTCACAGGTCTATCTGAACATGGGCCACGAAAAAAAGAACACCTTTAGATACAGGTGGAACATCATTGTTGATGCACCCAAAAATGATATAAACAACAAGTTTCTTCCCATTATCCAAGGGTTGTTTTTTGACCATCAAGATCATTTCCACAATCTCTTTTCCCATAATTACGCCAAAACGGAACTGGCTAATGGAAACCTGTTTTTCATCAACCATTGTCAGACCGAACAGCTCATATTTGGAAATCGGGAAATTGGCTTTCCTTGGAACCAACATGAAGACCTAACCAATGTGAAAGTCCAGAAAAACATTGAGGAGGACTTTCGGACATCCTTGGAAGGCAGTTTTGCCTTTCAAAAGGGTTTCAAATACTTCATGTCGGATAACAACCTTTCCCAAGCTGCCTTTATGGCCCACCAAGGGTTTGAACTGGGATACCGGGTACTGGAAGGCTTTCTCTGCGGTAAGGTCAAAATCTGCCATAAGATTGAGGTCCATCAAAAGTTCTTGGAAAGGAACATATACCGAACAAAGGGAATGTTCAATCTTGAAGACAACACAGAAATGGAGTTGTTGGAACTATTAGATAGGGCCTATTCCAGTTCAAGGTATGAAAACTCATTCCATATTGAAAGGGGTCAGTTGGACATTTTGGAACAAAAGCTTGACTGCTTTTTGGATGAGATCAAGCAATTGTTCGAAAAGGAACTTGAACTTTTACAATCTCATGATACAAGTGGAAAAAAGGCTTTACTCGAATCCAAAAATTTAGAAGAGCCTAACCTATTGGACACGATCAGGCAATTGAGCAATGAGAATTTTGAAATGATGAGACCTGCAAATCGAAGGACAAAAAAAGGATATTATCTCAACCATGTATATGTCCACAGTCACTTTTCCCTTTTCTACACCTTAAGATCGACCCTGAATGTGTGTATCCTGGCCTTGGACGAGCAATGTGATATGACCTTGGACATCAAAAACATCAAAGAGGATGTAAAGACCGTACTGGAGTTTGCAAAAAACCTCATCCCCTTGGAAGAAGGCAACTTTCTGGATAAAATGCGGGAACTCATGCTTTCCGATAATGAAACTACAACTTAACAAAGAAGCCATGAAAAAGAGGAAGGAAAGCCATAGCAACGAAAAGGAACTATTAGACAGAGTTATTGGTCTGTTAAACCCTAGAAAGCGAAGGTTTCACGGTAAGGACGAACCACAGGTCCAAGAAGTAGTGTTCAAGGTGGAAAACAATTCAGAACTGCGTTATGTCATCTCTTGCCTGCTGAGGCTGTGCATGTCCACCATTGACAATGAAAACGAACTGGACTCCCCAAGAATTCCTTTTCTATCCAAGGATGATGCAGTGATCACTATACTGGAGTTGGTCATTAATATTCTTCCCGATGACCAATTGGACAGTTACGATCGAATAGAAAAACTCCTTTTGAAGGAATAAACACGATTTACAACCCAAAGTGGATGAGCCGGGTTGATACCATCAAAAACGGAAAATTTGAGGAACCCAATAATTGGCCTTAGTGGTTTGACAGCCAAGAATATTTTTTAGTTCCAATAGTGCTCAATGTTATCCGGTGAGGGCGGTATACTATGTCCGGCGTTTTCATTTTTGTGCAAGCCGTATAAAAAGGAATGGAGTTGTTTTGCCTACAAAAAGAGTGCAGGTTGGCGTGGTTTGGGAGAGGGGTCAAAAAGGTAGCTTGGGAAGTTCATATCCCATGGAAGCAGTACAAAAAGTAGAATATTGAACTGGCTTTGGTGGCTTTATTCTGGGAACAAATTGTTAAAGACTTTTTACTGCAAGATGTAGAGGGTTTCTTATATTTGGTTATTCCCCTCCGTCAGTCCAACTAATAGTAATATAATGGAAGAAAACTACAATCATGGCTCCCAATGGGTTAAATGTGATTTGCACGTTCATACCCCTTATTCAATAGACCATCATTATGGCAATGGCCAAACGGAGGAAGTTTGGGAAAAATTTATAAGTGATCTTGAATCTCTGCCGAAAGAATTCAAGATAATCGGGATTAATGATTATTTATTCATAGAAGGATATGAGAAAGTACTTGATTACAAAAAGGATGGCCGTTTAAGAAATATTGAATTGGTTTTACCGGTGATTGAGTTCAGGGTTGACAAATTCGGGAGTGTAAGCAAGGATAATCCTTTCAAACGTGTTAATTACCACGTTATCTTTTCTGATGAATTGGAGCCTGAATTGATTCGGCAACAATTCTTGAATGCGCTAAGTGCAGAATATAAGGTATATGCAGATTATGAATCGAACGCAGGAGATTGGAATGGGGTTGTAACAAAGGAGAACCTCATTTACTTGGGAGAAAAGCTAAAGGAATCCTCTAACGGTGCTCTTACCGGATCTGCTTTGAAAATAGGATTTCAATCCTTGAACATACCTTATACAGAATTGAAGAAAAAGCTGGACAATGTTCACCTCAATGGAAAATATTTAACGGCTGTAGGAAAGACAGAGTGGGATTCCATGCGGTGGGAAGGATCGCCGGCCGATAAAAAAAGTGTAATTAATGCTGTGGACTTTGTGTTTGTCGCATCCGATAACCCTGAAGCTTTTCATAAATCCAAAAATAGTCTTGTTGCGCAATCCGTTAACGATCTGTTGCTCGATTGCAGTGATGCCCATAGCTATAGTACGGAAACTCATATAAAGGACCGGATAGGCAACTGCCAAACATGGGTCAAGATCAATCCGACGTTCAGGGGGCTGAAGTATTTGTTGTATGAACCGAAGGACCGGATTCATATAGGAGCAACCCCGGAAGTACAACTTCGTGTCAGAAACAATCCTACATTATATATCAAGGAAATCATTATTGATCAGGTAGAGGGTTACAACGGATCCAAGGGAATATGGTTTAAACAACAGGTTGTCCGCCCCAGTAAGGAACTTACTGCCATTATCGGCAATAAGGGAAAGGGGAAAAGTGCCATTACGGATATTATTGGTCTATTGGGAAACTCCCATAATTTTGAATATTTCTCCTTTTTGAACAACAAGAAATTTCGAAAAAATGGATTGGCAAGAAACTTTGAGGCCAAATTGATCTGGGAAAACGGGCATAGTACACTGCTAAACCTAAATGATGAAGTGGATTCAGATTTGGAAGAAAAGGTTAAGTATTTACCCCAGCGATATTTTGAGGAGTTGTGCAATGAAATCGAGAACAATGAAAACTTCAAAAAGGAAATCAATCAGGTTGTTTTTACCCATCTGGATGAAACGGAACGGTTGGGACAACCCACTTTTGAGGACTTCATAGAGCTAAAGAAGGAAAGTGCAGAGGCTGCAATTGAGGGTCTGCGGCAAAAACTTTCAGAAATCAACGAAGAATTGATAAACCTGCAGACAAAGGGAACGGATGAATACCTTAAAAGCCTTGGCAGCAGGATTGAAACCATAGAATCTGAAATCGAAAGCCATATTAAAAACCAACCCACCAATCCATTTCCGGAAGAGGAAGGCACAGAGGAGAATGACAGTGAGGAAAAAGGTGAGAACTTCCTCAAACTGCAACAAGCCACATCGGACTTATCAGAGCTTAATGGGGAAAGGGAAAAATTGTTGGGGGAGCTGACCAATCTCAATAGTGAGATAACAGCACTTGGGCAATTGCGCGATAGACTTGCTAGCGAGCGGACACGGGTAAATGAATTTAGGCAAGAAGAGGCTGAGGTACTCCAATCCTTTAATATTTCCCTCGATGATATATATCCGGCACCGAACTTCAACTTTGTTCCCATTGACCAAGCGCTGTCAGATAAGGAAAAGACCAAACTCATTGCAGATATTCAGCTGGGTAGGGTGAGCTATAATGGGGAGGAGCATGGAGGATTAATTCCAAAAGTAGATGAGATTCTCATTACAAAGATTGCCATCAAGGAAAGCGAGATAGAAGCCCTATCTGCAACATTGGATGCCAAGGAGAAAGCGATGGAATCCTACAAAAATGAACTGATCCAATGGGAAAGGGTATTGGGAGAGAAAATGGGTGACCTACAGAACCCTACCCCGGGAACGCTTAATTATTTTAAGAGTGAACTAAAATTCATAACTGAAGAACTGGATGGTATAATAGAGGAGAAAAAAAAGAATCGAGAAGAGGTCACAGCGGATATATATACCAAGAAAAAATCTATTGTTGATATTTACTCCCATTTTAAATCGAATATCGATAAGAAATTATCGGAGAATATGGCTGAAATTGAAGAGTATGAGATTTCATTGGAAGCCTCCATGCAAATCAGGAATTTTACGGTCAATTTCTTGGATTTCATTGACAAGAACAGGGCAGGAACGTTTAGGGGCCAAGAAATTGCCGACGCTACGGTCAAGGAAGCTGTCCAGGGAACTGACCCCAATACTTTGGAAAGTATTATGGAATTTTTACGGGACTTGACCTTAAAGTTGGAATATGACAATGGAGTAAAGCAGAATCCATTCAAACAAATAAAGGAATCCAAAGAATTAAAAGACTTGTATGATTATTTATTTGGGTTGAAGTACCTGGATGAAAAGTATGAACTGAAATTTGCAGGGAAAAGTATTGAACAATTGTCCCCAGGTGAGCGTGGTGCGGCATTGATTGTATTCTATCTGTTACTTGACAAAGATGAAAAACCCCTGATTATCGATCAACCAGAGGATAATTTGGACAACCAAAGTGTCTACGAAATATTGGTTCCCTTTATACGGCAGGCGAAGAAGAAAAGGCAACTGATGATTGTGACCCATAATCCAAATTTGGCCGTTGTTGCGGACGCAGAGCAGGTGATACATGTAGAATTGGATAAGAAGAACAACAATACGTTTAGTTTCGAATCCGGTGGAATCGAGAACCCCAGGATAAACAAAGGCATCCTTGACATTTTGGAGGGAACCAAACCAGCATTTGATAAGCGAAAAATGAAATACCTGACAGGTAACAACAGTTGAAAAATGGTAAACCTTTGGATTGGGCTGATTGCTACAAATATGTTTTGAAATGTATGCAAAAGTAGGATATGAAGAACCAAGAGTACACCTTAACATAAGATAATGGATACAAAAGGAGCAAGCAATGAAAATCGTGATGAAAAAAAAAAGGACGAAGATTTAAACAAATATTCCAAAATAGCCATTACTGTGGCAATAGGCTTATTTGTTTTTTCTTTTGTTGCCCCTATCCTGTTAACACAGTGGTCCATTATTGACCTATCTCCATATGGAGGCATAGGGGACGCTATGGGTGGAATAATGAACCCATTTATTGCAGCTTCGGGAGTGATTACAACTTTTTTGGCATTTCTCATGCAGGTAAGGGCCAATGAGCAACAACGCGTTCTGTTCAACAGACAGATCAAGGAAGAGCGTGAAAGGTTTCAACAGGAATTGAACGTTCAGCAAAAGCAAGATAAAGAAGCGGCTGTGGAACAACGCTTCTATGAGATGTTAAGATTACATAAGGAGAATGTAAGTGAGATATCCTTTGAGGTAAGGCCAATTAACGAAGTTCCCTATGAAATTGTAGGAAGAAAAGTGTTTGTTGAGATGCTTAAAGAATTAAAGGTGATATATGCCATAGTAAAGAACTATTTTCCAGAGCAGGATAAGAACTTTCATGTTGATTTAGCTTACAGTTACTTCTTTCAGGGTATTGGACCACAAGATTCCGGAGATACTTATACCTATTCCACATCGCCCTCCTCAGATAATTATTCAAAGGCGGTTAAGGCCATTATCCAGATTAATATAATCCATAATAACAGGGGGTCTCAATCTGGCGGACTCCAAGGGATTGAAGTTCACACAGGCAATCGAATCAAGGATTTACCGGATTGCAGGTTGGGTTATGGTCATAGCAGTCAGTTGGGCTATTATTATCGGCACCTGTTCCAAACCGTTAAATACGTAGCCAATCAGGATGAGGGATTATTGACCTATGAGGAAAAAAGGAGTTTTTTGAGGACCTTACGCGCCCAACTTTCCAACGAAGAACAGGCTATGCTTTTCATCAATAGTAAGTCGAAATTTGGAAAGAAATGGAATAGTGATGAAAACAGGTTTTTGACAGATTACCGCATGATCCACAATTTAAGCAATCACTTATTGCCCTATGATTTTGATTTAGCGGAAGAGTTTCAACTGGACCAAAAACCAATGTACATGAAAGAGAAGGGAAGGGAAGATGATTATCTTTTTGATTTCGAGGAAAATCAACGAAGGAGTAACTAATTCAGATGTCATTTGGATCTTGGACCAACTAACGGAGGTATGAAAGTTTCTGAAGTATTTTGATCGATTTATTAAAAGGGTGTAAACTTAGCAATTATCCTTAATTAATAATAGACCTTAAGTCTATCCTCAAACACGTTAAAATCGAAATATAGTAAATGCATAAATGAACAGGTGATTTTTTGGATTAAAGGTCAAGCAACCATGAAAAGTCGTTACCATTCTTAATTACTGCTCTTTATTTTTAAATAAGTTCGCTCTTTATTTTGTCTATTATCGAAAGTTTTGAGTGCAACATAATACCAATTTCGTTCAGGGATGTCCACTGTGAAAATTTCATCAAGTTTGTGCTCCCGAACCGCTTTTTCAAATTCTAACATCATTGCTCCTTCTTTAAACCAACCCAAATCACCATTATTTGTATTTGGATCCATATTGTATTCTTCATTCAGATCTTCAAAGCTAATTCCATTTTCAAATTTTTGTATGATAATTGGTCGGAGAGAATCAATTTCAGTTTTTTTAAGTTTTGTTCCGTCAAGATATATGTAACTCGCTCTATATTCTGTATTAGTTTTGATGTCAATAAGGCAGTAAACATATACTCCATCTTCTTCTTTGGAAGTTAGGTATTCAAAAGGTTCTAAATCTTTTAACCCGTTTACCTCAGCTGGATTTTCTTCATTAAAAGTGACTAACTCCTGATTGGTCAATTCAGAAATAGCGTTTAAAGAATCTGCGGTTTTGAATCTGTCCAATATGAGTTTGATTTCTGTCGTGTCCTTGTAGATTGTTTGCCATTCCGACCATTGGATATCCTGCCCAAATAAATTCACTGAGGAGAGCCACAAAAGGAAGATTATTGTTTGTTTCATAAGACTTATAACCATCTTTGTTAACTACTGGCTTTATTATTCCAGCCATTCAAACATTGCAATGTTTTTATTACTTAAACGTTCAATATCATCTTTGAAATGGTCTTCAGTTTTTTTTCCACATTATATTTTTTTCAATAATATCTTTTCTTGTGAGAATTGATAAGCAGCGTCCAAAAAAGATATCATGAGAGACCAATTTTTATTTTCCTCAAAATAATTCCTATAGTACTTTTTGGTATTAACAATTAGTTTGCTGCCATCCATTTTTGCACTGCTCACAAAGCCACCAGTGGCATTTTCCACATTCTTGGAAAGGTTTTCCAAGCCTTGGACAGTGTAACCTTCTGGAATTTCCACCTCGATGGTGTTTTCATAGGTTTTTGGATAATCCATGTAAATATCCTCTTTCCTTTGTTTTTCATCCTCATTTATTGCAACTTGTCCGCCGATGAACCTCCCGATTTCAAACAAATAACTTTCACCAGCTTTCTTTATAAAATCGTCGATGACATTAAAATTTTCTTCAATAACAAAGGGGTCATTTTTTTGGTACCTTCCGGAATTTTCAATGGAATATTCATAATCCTGTATCTCGGTATCATATTCATTCTGTAATTTTTCCTTGAGATGTTCGTTCCAATTTTGCTTTGATTTCTTTTCAAGAGAACTATATTCGTTCATTACCCTTTCACGGTTTTTTTTCTTGAATTTGTATTGTTCGATATAGGTTGGTCGTGAGTAGTGATCATAATCTTCCTTCAGAACATCAAAAGGGGACAATAGATCATCTTGATGGTCGGACTTTAGATGTCCAAAACATTCCGATTTCTTTTTGATGTCGAGGGACATATTATCAGAAATTTTAATCAAAGTATGCTCTTTTTCAATATTGTCGTTGTACGAGCTTTTAGGGAATTCGACTCTTTTTAAATCCAAAATTTTTGTGTTATCATCATCATAGGTGAGTAGATAGCCTTCAGTATTTTCGAAAAGAGGGGAATAGGAACCAAAGGAAGAATATACTTCAGTATCGGTCACCACTACATCTTCATTTGGCAACTTCAGTTTCAATAAGACTTTTTTTTCGTCATTGTAAAGCAAATCGTCAATATCCCCTTCATCGCGGGGCAGTAGAACGATGCACTCATATTTTATTTCATTTGCCCTTAACACTCGCGCATAATCCTGGAAGTTTTTTGAATAGGGCGGTTTATGTTGTCCAAAGACCTTCTCATTGTCACTAATGTTGGAATCATACTCAATTTTACTATCCTTTAGGATTTTCATTTGGAAGAACTGGGTATAATCAAAATGTCTGATATAATTGTAAAGATTGCGGGCAATTTCTTTTCCCGAAAACTCTTTTTCATCAATATAGGCTTGAAATTCCTTGACAAACCATTTTTCATCATTGTATGGGTTGATGAATTGATAGCCTTCCTTTTTGGCAAACTCCAATAATTCCCCAGCGGTGACGCTTTTTTGAACTGTTTTGGCATCATCGGACCTAAAATCCGTAATGCTCGATTTGTATATGCCAAGCGCACTGGACTTTGCATAATTGACCTTCATTTTAAAATATGGCAAATCCCTGTATGGATAATACCATCTTGGAAAATCTGTTTTTTCAAGGTCTTCGGCTACTAATTCATATAATTTTCGATTTGATTTTTCATTCTCCTCCTCTCTTAGTTCAGGAGCTCCGTTATAAGTGTCAAAATTGATAAAATACCCATTTCCGGTATCTATTTTAAGCACGAACTTTTTGATGGGATACTCTTGATTTAAAATCCTGGTTTCTGGATCAAAACTTCTAACGCCAACGAATCCGGTTTTACTAAAGGAATGAAGAAATACGTCAATAATATCCCCTATCTGCAAATTTGGTATTGCCAGTTTATATTCATCGTTCACTTTAATAGCTTCGCTATCAACATCCACGATGATTTCCTCCCCACTGGGTTTGATTATTTTGGCCCCTATAGTGTTTTCTCCTTTATTTTTCCACGTATGATAACCATATTTTGGCAAAAACTTTTTTGTGAATGTGAAATCTGAAAATTCGGTCACAGCGTTTTGATCGTTCAATTTGATTCTACGCCTATATCCGTTGGTGATTTTTATTGTCTTTTGGAATCTTCTAAATTCTTTGTAATATTCCTCATACAGAATTACGGCAGATTCGTTTTTCCATTTTTCAGGCACTTGGGTGTTATTCTTTTGAGTATCATTTTCTCCCCAAAAAAAGTCTTGTACCTCCAACTCTTTTTTACTCTGCGGGTATGACACAGTTGAAAATGAAAAGAATATAAACAACGGGATTATTAGCTTGTAGGTCATTCGGGATTGTTATTTGGCTGTTAAGATTATTTGATGGTTGTATAGGTCATTTAGACTTTTTGAAAGTCGACTCCAAGCTTCGAAGTCATTTTTATCAATTAGCGAGTTTTGAAAAACAAAATGCTTTTTGTACTCCAAAAGGTTTCCTTTTAGTGAATATCCTGCATGTACCCTAAAGTTCTGGGTGCTCACGTCAACCGGTTTGGGCAGCGTGCTGATTTTATAGCCCTGTGGTACTTCAAATTCCACAACACTCATTACGTCCATTTTATAGGGTAGCCTATACGCGTATTTTCTTTCTTTTAATTTTAGGTTCGAAAATTCTTTTTCGTTATCTAAATCGATATAAATTTCATTTCCAAAAGAGGATACCATGTTATTGAACTCTACTTCATAATCCAAGCTAAGATCGGCATCGCGATCGGTCAAATCCGATGTTTTGATGTTCCCCACCAAAACATCCTTATCGCCTGAGTTGATATAATACTTTAGCGCTAAATTTTTGTCAGAGTTCTTAATTTGGTGATAGCCATATAAGAAATTGGACTTGCTTTGGCCCGTATAGTTTTCGATTACCTTCCCTTTAAGGATATTGTCTTCCAGTATTAAACGTGTGAACTTTTCTTGCTTATTGGTTTCGGGATTTTGTATGGGCACTTCCTCTTGGATGTACTCTTTTCCGTTTTCTATAAGAACGGGTCTGCCTTGGATTCGTTCAGCGTTGTCCTTGATGGATATGAATTTTTCGGTAGGGTCCAAAAAGAACCATTCCCCTTCTCTTTTTAAGGCGCAAATCATATGGTTGTCCACTGCAAGATTTGGTAGAGAGTAATCATATGCAATATTATTTGTGCCAATCCAAGTCAAACGGGCATCATAACCCGCGATAACCAACATTTGTTTCAATAGATTTGCCATTCCTTTACAGTCACCATATTTCTTTTTGAGAACATTTTGGGACTCATCCGGCTTAAATCCCGCTATCCCATCTTCAAAAGCAATATATCTTATGTTATCTTGAACCCAATAGTAAATATTTTTGATTTTTTCACCGTCTGATTCCGCTCCTTCAGTTAATCGGGCAACAACGTTTTTTAAGGCATCATTATCGCTCTCATCCATTTCGTTTACTAAGGACTTGTACCACTTATATAAATCCCGGGTCTCCCTAAAAAGTATTTTTTCTTCACCCTTATCATAATATGCTTTGGCCAAAACCAAGATATGGGGGGCGGTATGGGAAATCCCAGGGGATCTATACTCCTTTTTTATGGCTTCAAGGTTCCGTATTGAGTAGTTATAAATCGTTGTTCCCGCTTTCTCGTCCAATTCTTTTTTTAGTGAAATGGAGTAATTCCCAAAATTGAATTCCTTGAACTCAATTTTCAACCAATTGGGAACGATCAGCTTCACTTCTTTGTTCTGAATCGGGTATTCGTCCTGAAAAATGATTCTTGTAAAATACTTTATGTCGCCATATTCCTTTTCCATTTTAAAGTTGAGCACAGTGCCTTTTGAGGGAAAAATCACATCCATATGTTTTACCCGTGCATCTGAATAGAATATGTCGTCACTTTGATAATAATCATCTGATACGTCCAAACCCAAGGATTTTCCTTCTTGGTCCAACATTTCGAACTCTGAAACATTTGAGGTCTTATCATAAAATACATATTTCTTGATATGACTTCTTTCCGATGTATTGATTATTTCTTCATCAGTTTTTTGAAGTACACTGATCAAGTCTTGTTTTCGATTCAATTCAAATTCAAAAGTTTGACTACTGTTTAAAATCACAATGTCATCTTCATAAGTCTCACTGAGATTTACAGCTTGTGATATTTGTTCAGAAGAGGGTGATTTTTTTTTCTGGCTTTGCAGTGTGCCAAATATCGAAAGGAAAAGGAAAAAGACATTTACTTTTTGAAGCATGGATTAATTTTCATTCTTACACTTTTATATAACGGCTTTTTTACGAAAAATTGCCAGTCTATCAAGACACACTTATTTAATTTAGACTCAAACTGGTAATAATTTGAGTCCACCGTTCTAATCAAAAGACAACTGATTTCTGGAATACTGGTACTGTTTGGATATACTCTTCTTTAGACGAAGAGATTGTCTGATAAAAATTCAATGAACTCACGAAGTTAGATTTCCTTCTTTTTGACTATTTATCCTGATAATCCTATACGGATGTATTGAAGCTAAAAATCTGGTTGACTTTTTCACGTTAAAAAGGAGTTGATTTATCAATAAGATACATTGAACAATAAATCGTTGCTATCAAAAAAATGCCAAGATTAGTGGTGTAAAACATCCATAAGTTTTGCCTCTGAATGTGCTGTTTTATAGACAGTTTAGAGTTCGGTTAATCAGTATTGGAATACAGTATAAAATGTTGATTGTAAGGTGGTTGAAAACACTGCTTTCTTCCCCGGTCATCCCTTGTTGGAGGAATTGGAAAAACAGATGCTTCGTATTGAAAATTAGCATTTATTAGTTGGCTAATCTATATCCAAAACCCGGACCATCACATGGAAGGTAACCTCCATTGAATATTTCCTTGTTGTTCAAAATAGAAATATGCTCTTTAAGCGAGCTTCCACAGTTTTGTATCAAATAACTTTCTTCTTCATACTCGAATTCATAATACTTCGAGTTTTCTGATTGTATTAAAATGTAATTTCCTTGGGCTATACTGGTACTGTCCGGGTACACCCTTCTTTTGACAAAGCGATTATCAGATGAAAGTTCAATGAATTCATTAAAATCCAAATCCTTCTTTTTGATAATTTCCCCCGACATTCCCGCATTGATGTACTGGAGTTCAAAAACGTTGTTACCTTGAAGGTCAATTTCTTCATCAGTGCTATCACAAGATTGATTCATTATTAAATAAGTCAATGAAAGCAATATGGCAAGCTTTTTCATGGTAAAATGGAATTGATTTATCTATTAGATACATTGAAACACAAATCGTTGCTTATCAAAAAACGCCTAAATTAGTGGTGTAAAACTCCCATAAGTTTTGCCTCCGGATGTGCCGATTTGAACACGGTTCAGGGTTCGGTTAACTGGTCTTGGTTAACGGTGTGAAAAACAGAAAATCAACTTTTATGTATAACAGGATGGGCCTGCCACACTGATTAGGGGGTAGCTTACAAATCCTAGGACAGATGCCAAAATGGGAAATAAAAAAGAACTGTCCCCAAAGCAATATCTGATACCGGGTTGGAACCAGTCAAGAGTGGGGAATGTTGATGAAGGATTGGATTTGCTGCATATGTGAAGAATTTATTCAAAAAGGTTGAATAAATGACTATATTTTAATGTTTAAAGATAAAATCGTTTTCTAGCAAATTAAACAAATGAGCATACATCATCTAAAAGCTAAACTTTGGATAGGTTTATTTTTTCTCTGTTTTTTGATATGTATGATCTTTGCGCTAGATTCTCTTCATTATGGATTTGCAAAGAAGAAAACTTGGGCTGAAATTGAATCAATCCAAAAAAAAGAAAAAAATAAGTATAATCTGAAATTAAAATATTTCAATGGAGAGGATACAATTCAGGTGAAAAAAAGGATACAGAATAAGACTTATCAGAGAATTGGGAAAGATACAGGAGTTCAGATATTTTACCGAAATCTTTTTAGTAGTGAGGTGATATTAGTGGATGGGTCGCCAAACTTTTTCGGGCAGGCTTTCATTTTATTTGTCACTGCCGGATTGTTTTTTATAGGATTCTCTATGTCTTGTAAAAACCTTAAATCATAGATAGATCAATCAAAGTTCAATGAATTTCGAAATTTCCATATAACCTTCACTATTAATAGCCCAATCATTAATAAAGACTTCTGAAAATCCTTTACAATTATCAAACAGCTTTCTTGAACGACTCCAATTCGTCCCAGAAAATGTCTTAGCGTGTCAGAAAATATTATTTAGTACAGAAATTATTGTAATTTTAAGCTATCATTAGCACATTAAAATTGTGTTCAAAAGTTGTTTTTTGCTTTCCGTGTTCTAAACGGGAATACCTTCAAGATTGCAGTTGTAAAACAATGATTTTCAATAGAATAAGATTTCGTCGATGATTCAGTCATCCCGACGAATTGGGTTTCAAAAGAAACCAAAATAAGGTAAATCAAATGAAAATCAGCATCTTACATATTTTCTGATTTCATTTGATTTCCTTTAAAATTGTTAATAAGTGGCCAATTCGGTTACCTATTCGGTTACCTAAGGGGGAGCAATAGCCCGACGAACCAAGCTCGTTTTTTTTTATTAATTTAGAGGACCATTAGCATTTGACTTTCACTTCGATTTGACTTTCAAAACAAAATCGAGTATTCACCTAAAGTGAGAGTCTATGGACGTTTCAACAACTTTCAGTATTCATTTTTGGCTTAATACAGCCAAGGAAAAGGATGGTCTTGCACCAGTTTATGCACGTATTACCGTAGATGGAAAGCGTGCCGAAATCAGCCTTAAAAGAGTGACCCAGGTAACCTTTTGGGACCCAAAAGCAAAAAAAACGGGGTTAAGAACCCTTGAAGGAAAACAATTGAACAACTATTTGGATACGGTACAAGCCAAGCTCTTGGCCTGTCATAAACAATTGTCATCCGATTTTGAACTCGTCACCGCACAATCCATTAAGTCCAGGTTCCTCGGAGTAGATTCCAAGCACAAAACTTTATTGCAATTGGTGTCTTATCACAACGAGAACATGGACGGTACTTTAAGGCCCGGAACCCTTAAAAATTATTATACCACTGAGAACTACCTCAAGAAATTTTTAATGAAGCACCAAAGAACGGGCGATATTTACCTGCGACATATGAGGTATAGCTTTATTATCGATTTTGAGCAATTTCTTCGCAAGGGTCCATCCTTGCAACGCTCAAATTCATTGAACAATAATGGGGTAATGAAACATCTTTCCCGTTTAAAGAAGCTGATGAATCTCGCATTGGATCTGGAATGGTTGGACAAAAACCCCTTTGCCCGTTACAAACTGAAATTCCATAAACACGAAAGTGAATTTTTGGAAAAACATGAGCTTGAACTGCTGACCAAAGCTTTTGTTCCGGAGGAAGGCCATCGTATCGTAAGGGATGTCTTTGTGTTCTCCTGTTATACTGGTCTGTCCTATAGTGATGTCAAAAAATTAAAAAATGGCAATGTGGTTCGGGGCATTGATGGAAAGTTCTGGCTGTTCTTGCAAAGGACCAAGACCAATTATCCACTTAGGATTCCCTTGTTGGAAGAAGCAATGCTGATTTTGGAACGCTATAAAGATGCTCCCGGTACAGGGAAGGACAACCTTTTGCCCGTTTTTGTGAACCAAAAAATGAATGCCTATATCAAAGAAGTGGCAAAGAGAATAGGTATATATAAAAACCTGACCTTTCATTCGGCAAGACACACTTTTGCCACTACGGTCACACTCTCCAATGGGGTTCCCATTGCAACCGTGTCTAAACTGTTAGGTCATACCAAGATTACAACTACACAGGTATATGCCAGAGTATTGGAAGATAAGATCAGTTCAGATATGGAAGGACTTCGTTCGGTACTCAGAACTGATACAAATAGCAAAAGTGATTTTGTTTCGGGATGGTAGTCCAATTATTTTCAAGGTAGCATCCTATTCAATTTAATGAATAGGATAGTTGAAAGATATATATCGTAAAATACTTTTTACAAATTGATATATTATAATAAATACTATTTTGGATGAGCCGGATGGTTGGGTTCTTCGTCATATTTGGGGAAATCCATGCATTAGGGTTTTAGTTTTAACATATTGATATTCAGTAATTTAAATACGTTTGTCCTTTGCTTTATAGGGTGATATTTATTATCTTTAAGTAGCTAATAAACAACTACTTATGACCGTAAAACAACTGATCGGCATGCCTGGGCTAATTGTAAATAATATTGATTGCTCCCATTCCCTGGTTAAAATAGATGCATCAATAAAATCCAAACGGGCAAAGTGTCCCGTTTGTGAAAAACACAGCAATAAAATCCATGATCGTTATACCAGAACAATATCAGATCTCCCGGTATTTCAAAACAAGACCACTATCTTCCTAAAAACACGCAAATTTAAATGTCAGAACCCTCAATGTGACCGAAAAGTATTTTCAGAACAGACACCATATATTTTGAGATATTCGAGAAGAACACGAAGGGTATCAAGGATATTGGATTCCCTGTCGATCGAACTGACCGGTAAAATGGGCAGTACCCTGTCGGAACAACTACTGATCTCGGTCAGCAAATCAACCATTACACGAATGGCCCACGAACAACAACTGCCCCAAATAGCCCAACCAAAGGTACTTGGCGTTGATGATTTTGCATATCGAAAAGGGATAAGTTATGGAACCGTTCTCGTTGATATGGAGACGTCAAGGCCCATTGATATTTTACCTTCGAGGGAGGGCAAAGAGCTAAAAAAGTGGTTGTCAAAATATCCTGGCGTGAAGATTGTCACCAGGGACAGGGCCAGTTCGTATTCTTCTGCCATTGATGAGGTCTGTCCAAGTGCAGAACAGGTCGCGGACCGATTTCATTTATTAATGAACCTATCGGATGCCTTGGACAGGTATTTCAAAAGTGTGGACCCAAAAATCAAAAAGCTCATTAAGGATAAAAGCAATGAACTTTTGAAAAAGTCCGATGGTCAAATTACCGGCTATGCGAAGGAAAAAACAACGGGCCCATTATCAAAGGTCCAAAAAAGAGTGGTCCTAAAAGGAACGGACCGAAGGCAGGATGTTTTCAACAAGGTCAAGGAATTGCATGCCAAGGGCATATCCAAACGAAAGATCGCAAGAGATCTGGGCATAAGCCGCAATACGGTCCATTCCTATCTCTCGCTGGAATCATTGCCTCCAAGATCAAGCTCAAGATCGACCAATATTGAGCTGTTTTCCCAACACATCGTTGCGCGATCGGACGTTCAGGGATATATGGTGAAAGATATAATGGACGAAATCTATAAATTGGGATATAACGGAAGCAGGACGCAGGCCTATCACAATATAAACATCATAAAGAAAAAACATGGAATATGCACACCTGATTTTGCACAGATACAAAAGGAGAGAATTCCCTATATAAAACCCTTGAGCTCAAGGGAGCTCGCCAAATATATCGGTTCCTGTCCGACTGTTGTCAAGAATCCCGATCAGCGGAGATATCTACAGACCTTATTGGACAATATCCCGGAGCTACGGGTTATTCAAAAATTGGTGCGGATCTTTAAAACTATGTTGACCACGGGACGTGGCAACATTTACCGATGGATCGAATTCATTAAACGATCAAAATACAAAATGACGGGATTGACCACTTTTGCCAATGGACTGTCAAGGGATATCAAAGCCGTTAAGAACGCGATTGAAATGCCTTGGAGCAATGGCGCTGTAGAAGGCCACGTAAACCGGATAAAGAGCATTAAAAGACAAATGTATGGTAGAGCTTGCTTTGACCTATTGCGTAAAAAAGTGATTTTATCCCAAACCGGTTAATGATCCCCAAATATGACGAAGAACC
>NZ_RZNA01000037.1 GCF_003992595.1 Flagellimonas oceanensis | reverse complement strand
GGTTCTTCGTCATATTTGGGGAAATCCATGCATTAGGGTTTTAGTTTTAACATATTGATATTCAGTAATTTAAATACGTTTGTCCTTTGCTTTATAGGGTGATATTTATTATCTTTAAGTAGCTAATAAACAACTACTTATGACCGTAAAACAACTGATCGGCATGCCTGGGCTAATTGTAAATAATATTGATTGCTCCCATTCCCTGGTTAAAATAGATGCATCAATAAAATCCAAACGGGCAAAGTGTCCCGTTTGTGAAAAACACAGCAATAAAATCCATGATCGTTATACCAGAACAATATCAGATCTCCCGGTATTTCAAAACAAGACCACTATCTTCCTAAAAACACGCAAATTTAAATGTCAGAACCCTCAATGTGACCGAAAAGTATTTTCAGAACAGACACCATATATTTTGAGATATTCGAGAAGAACACGAAGGGTATCAAGGATATTGGATTCCCTGTCGATCGAACTGACCGGTAAAATGGGCAGTACCCTGTCGGAACAACTACTGATCTCGGTCAGCAAATCAACCATTACACGAATGGCCCACGAACAACAACTGCCCCAAATAGCCCAACCAAAGGTACTTGGCGTTGATGATTTTGCATATCGAAAAGGGATAAGTTATGGAACCGTTCTCGTTGATATGGAGACGTCAAGGCCCATTGATATTTTACCTTCGAGGGAGGGCAAAGAGCTAAAAAAGTGGTTGTCAAAATATCCTGGCGTGAAGATTGTCACCAGGGACAGGGCCAGTTCGTATTCTTCTGCCATTGATGAGGTCTGTCCAAGTGCAGAACAGGTCGCGGACCGATTTCATTTATTAATGAACCTATCGGATGCCTTGGACAGGTATTTCAAAAGTGTGGACCCAAAAATCAAAAAGCTCATTAAGGATAAAAGCAATGAACTTTTGAAAAAGTCCGATGGTCAAATTACCGGCTATGCGAAGGAAAAAACAACGGGCCCATTATCAAAGGTCCAAAAAAGAGTGGTCCTAAAAGGAACGGACCGAAGGCAGGATGTTTTCAACAAGGTCAAGGAATTGCATGCCAAGGGCATATCCAAACGAAAGATCGCAAGAGATCTGGGCATAAGCCGCAATACGGTCCATTCCTATCTCTCGCTGGAATCATTGCCTCCAAGATCAAGCTCAAGATCGACCAATATTGAGCTGTTTTCCCAACACATCGTTGCGCGATCGGACGTTCAGGGATATATGGTGAAAGATATAATGGACGAAATCTATAAATTGGGATATAACGGAAGCAGGACGCAGGCCTATCACAATATAAACATCATAAAGAAAAAACATGGAATATGCACACCTGATTTTGCACAGATACAAAAGGAGAGAATTCCCTATATAAAACCCTTGAGCTCAAGGGAGCTCGCCAAATATATCGGTTCCTGTCCGACTGTTGTCAAGAATCCCGATCAGCGGAGATATCTACAGACCTTATTGGACAATATCCCGGAGCTACGGGTTATTCAAAAATTGGTGCGGATCTTTAAAACTATGTTGACCACGGGACGTGGCAACATTTACCGATGGATCGAATTCATTAAACGATCAAAATACAAAATGACGGGATTGACCACTTTTGCCAATGGACTGTCAAGGGATATCAAAGCCGTTAAGAACGCGATTGAAATGCCTTGGAGCAATGGCGCTGTAGAAGGCCACGTAAACCGGATAAAGAGCATTAAAAGACAAATGTATGGTAGAGCTTGCTTTGACCTATTGCGTAAAAAAGTGATTTTATCCCAAACCGGTTAATGATCCCCAAATATGACGAAGAACCAAACCATCCGGTTCATCCATCTTGCCGAGACCTCACTGTCCCTTCTATTCTAGCTTGATTTAATTATTGGGAAACTACTATATTTATAAATAATTGATTATCCGTTCGTAAACATACGGGGCGAGGTGGTTGGGCGTAATTTGAGACCACTTAAAACACAGAAATGAATAAAAAAATAACAATTGATAACTATTTAGACAACCATTATATTCATCGAAGTAACTGGTTAAGAGCAGCTGTTTTAGGAGCGAATGATGGAATAATTTCTATTTCAAGCTTAGCTATCGGTATTGCAGCAGCAAGTGCAACAAGAGAGCCTACAGTTTTAGCAACAGTAGCTGGACTTGTAGCGGGAGCTTTATCAATGGCGGCAGGCGAATATGTTTCGGTAAGTTCACAAACTGATACAGAAAAAGCCGATATAGAACGAGAAAAAATTGAACTCAAAGAAATGCCGGAAGAAGAGCTGAACATCCTGGCACAGATTTACGAAAAAAGGGGGCTGAAAAAGGAAACGGCAAAACAAGTGGCAATTGAACTGACCGAAAAAGATGCATTAGGAACGCACATTAGAGATGAATTAGGGATTAACGAAATTAGTCAGGCAAACCCTATTCAAGCAGCGTTGGCTTCTGGGGCCTCTTTTACAGTTGGCGGAATACTACCTCTTTTGGTTGTCTTCTTTGCTCCAGTGAAAGGAATGGAATATTGGCTGTATGGTTTTACTATCATTTTCTTAATAATTCTTGGGACAACATCGGCTAAAGCTGGTGGTTCAAGTATTAAAAAAGCAATTTTGAGAATTACTATTTGGGGAACAATCGCAATGGTACTTTCTGCATTAGTCGGCTACCTTTTTGGAGTAAATGTTTAATTTTAAAAAACAATAAATAATTATGAAAGGAGGACAATATTATCCCATCTTTTAAAAAAAAATCAAAGTACTGTAACAAAAGTTACCCTGATAATGAAATTGAAAGTCTATTTTTGAATTACTTGTGAAGTACAAGACTTACATATCACTAATATTTGCATTTATTTTTATGGCAAAATTTGTTGTCGTAGATGCAAATGGTTTGGGTTTATTAAGCAATAGCGGTATAACAGTTGTAAAGCCGTTTTGCAAGAAGAAAAACTCACCAAAAACAATTGGTGATGCAAAGGATTTTTCTTTTTCTAAAATAGACAAATCTTTTTCGCAAAAATTAGTATTGAGCAGTTTCTGCAATCCTCAGTTTCAATTAGAAATTTTCATATGGGAAACTGGAATTTACAAACTTACTTCAATTTATAATTCTCACATTATTACAACGCTTAATTATCGTTTTCTGGATAACGATTCACCACCACCTCGTTTGGCCTGAGTCATACTACCTTTTTCGAAAACTTAAAGTTGGTGCGACCTAAGTGATTTTTTGTGTCTGAAAAATATGTCCAAAATTTCATTATGGACAGACTGACACCACATTACATCAAAAATTTCAAATATAATTTACAATGACGACAAAAATTTTAATCAGTCGTCGTTCCATTCAGCTATTGCGCATTATGGTAAGTGGCATTTTTCCCGTAGCAGGTTTTAATCACCTTGTAAATGTAGAAAAAACTGCCCAGCGTATAGAACAAGCAAGCTTTAAAGGTATCGCGCTATTTTTTGGCGAACCTGAATGGCTAGTAATCCTATCCGGTATCGTAATGCTTATAGCAGGCTTCCTGTTTCTTATTGGATATAGGACGAAATGGGCGGCTATTGTATTGATGGCGGTTTTAATCCCCATAACATTAACTATTCAAGTGGGTCAAATAACAACGCTTGGACCTTTATTTAAAAACATAGCAATTTTTGGTGGACTTCTATTTTTTGTATTGAATGACACCAGTAACCTTTTAAAAGAATAAAAATGAAAACATATTTATTAAGTTCAATTCTTTTGGTGCTAACCCTGTTCAGCGCAAATAAAACACAGGCACAGCAAATTAACAACGACACAAACAATTATGTAGTACTGACCAAAAAAGTGCCTCAATTACAGCCCATAATTCTAACGGCTGAAGCCCTTAAGGCTCAAGAAGGCGATGCCTTTGGCGATTTTCAAGTCATCATATGCGGCAAGGAAATAGGTGACATAACTGATGTTGAAAAAATGGGTGACTTCGTAGAAAAGGCTGAACAAGCAGGTGTAAAAATCATAGCCTGCGGTTTTTCACTCAATAAGTTCAAGGTAGATAAAACACAAGTCCCTAAAGAAATTGAGATTGTCGAGAACGGAATTCTCTACAACTTTCAGCTTCAGAAAAAAGGTTATAAAAGTATTAGCCTGTAATGATTGAAAACGTAATGTTTACGACTAAATGTTTACGACTATGAGAACAAGTAATAGTAATATTTTGCAGGCGATTTTCCTGATAGCAATATTGGTGTTAACGGTTGGCTGCAAAACAGAAAAATCAAATAAAATGGACAGTCCCGATACATCAAAGGATACTTTGAGTATTACCGTACTTCAAACAGCCGATATTCACGGGCAGCTCGACACACACCCTGAACTATTCTGGGAAAACGAAAAAATCGTATTTAAAGACCGAGGCGGCCTCGCCAATATCAAGACACTGTTTGAGCAAGAACGGCAAAAAAACCCAGGTCACACCATCATCGTTGACGGCGGTGACCTTATACAGGGTAGTGGTTACACAGCGCTATCAGAGGGAAAGGTTATGCCCGCACTTATTAAAAATATGGGTTATGATGTCATCATCCCTGGCAACTGGGAAGTGGTATATGGTAAGGATGTGATGATGGATGTAATGAAAGGTTATGAAACCGATGTCATCGTCCAGAATATGTATCACGAAGAGAGTGACGAACCTTTGTTTCCTACCTATTCCGTTAAGGAATTCGAGGGTGTACGTATCGGGTTTATGGGTATCAACGACCCAGACGTGCCCGTACGTCAAAATCCGATATTCAGTAAAGGTATCGGGTTCAGCGGTCTAACCGAAGACCTTAAAAAACAGGTGGATGACTTAAAAATGAATGAAAACCTGGACGCACTCTTTTTGGTAACGCACATCGGTATTTTCAAACAGGTGGAACTTGCTAATAACCCTATTTCAGAAAATGTGGACTATATACTGGGGAATGATACCCACGAGCGCGTGCGAGAACCCATTCAAGGTAAGTACGCTAAAGTCACTGAACCTGGAGCATTCGGTTCTTTCGTTGGTAAATTGACGCTTCACTTTATTGATGGTAAATTAGTGGCTGACGATTATGAACTTATTGACGTTGACCCAGAGGTCTTTCCTGCAGATGAAGAAATTCAAGTATTAGTGGACCAGGCAAAAGCACCCTATAAAGACCATTTGGAAACGGTGATAGGTTATACAAAAAAACCTCTGTATAGATATCTTACTGTAGAGAACCCGATGGACAATTTGATTACAGATGCGGCTCGCTGGAAGACGGGTGCAGACATATCTATTTCAAACGGATTTAGGTTCGGTAACCCAATAGTTCCCAAAAATGGTAGCCCTGCACCAATAATAAGAGCAAACCTTTGGAACTTACTTCCTGTAAATGAAAATATTAAAACAGGAAAGGCTACCGGAAAACAAATAAAGGATTGGCTAGAAAAAGAAATGCACAACGCTTTTTCAAAAAATCCAACAGAGCGTTTTGGTGGATGGCTGGTTCGTTTTTCAGGAATGAAGGTCAGCTTCAACAGTCAAAATCCAAAAGGCCAACGTATCAATAGCATAATTGTGAATGGCAAACCGCTACAAAATGATGATTACTATACTATTTCAGCTTGTGTACGTCCTGGGGATCCTATCGACAATCTCTGTAGGATGAGTAATGTGATTGATGTAGAAGAAAGAGACTATACCATTCACGAAGTTGTGGAAGAGTATTTGAATGAACATTCACCAGTATCACCTGTTCTGGATGGAAGATCATATGCAGAGGACCTTGGGGAATATTCTTTCTCTACTGTGCCTCAAACCGATTATAAATTTCAATAAAGAAAAATAAGAATATGGATAAGAAGAAAAAGAAAACTTGGATTCAGTATGGCATTTTTGCCGCGGTAGTAATTTTCCTTTTTACAACCGGGCTTCATACAGAAGTTATTGGTTATGCTCAACGGGGTTTATTGGCAACTGGTTTGATGAATCCAGATGTATCTATAATAGTACAAGCACGAAATGAAGAAAGCACTAACGCGAGTGTTGAAAATTTAAATCAAACTAAAGTAGATTTTAATTTAAAATTGGCCGACCGGGATGGTAACATTCATTCGCTTGAAGATTTCAAGGGTAAGGTAATATTTTTAAATTTTTGGGCAACTTGGTGCCCACCTTGCGTAGCTGAAATGCCGGGCATCGATAAGTTACACGAACAAATGGATAATGATGTGGCCTTTGTACTACTATCCTTTGATGACGATTTTGAAAAAGCTAAAGCTTTTGATAAACGAAAAGGGTATAATTTACCTATTTACGCCCCTGCTAGTAATCTTCCAACTATGTTTCAATCTTCAGCCTTACCTACAACCTTTGTTATTGATGCGAAAGGAAATCTTGCCTTGACACATATGGGAATGGCAAATTATAGTGATCCGGAATTCAAAAAATTCCTTATAAGCTTAAAATAATTGGAAACGCCGGGCATAGTTTACCACACTCGCCGGATAAAATTGAGCATCGCTATATTTACAAGAAAAGTTGATTTTCAAACCACTAAGACGAATTATTGGGTGGCTCAAATTTTCCGTTTTTGGTGGTATCAAATAGGTTCTTCGTCATATTTGGGGAAATCCATGCATTAGGGTTTTAGTTTTAACATATTGATATTCAGTAATTTAAATACGTTTGTCCTTTGCTTTATAGGGTGATATTTATTATCTTTAAGTAGCTAATAAACAACTACTTATGACCGTAAAACAACTGATCGGCATGCCTGGGCTAATTGTAAATAATATTGATTGCTCCCATTCCCTGGTTAAAATAGATGCATCAATAAAATCCAAACGGGCAAAGTGTCCCGTTTGTGAAAAACACAGCAATAAAATCCATGATCGTTATACCAGAACAATATCAGATCTCCCGGTATTTCAAAACAAGACCACTATCTTCCTAAAAACACGCAAATTTAAATGTCAGAACCCTCAATGTGACCGAAAAGTATTTTCAGAACAGACACCATATATTTTGAGATATTCGAGAAGAACACGAAGGGTATCAAGGATATTGGATTCCCTGTCGATCGAACTGACCGGTAAAATGGGCAGTACCCTGTCGGAACAACTACTGATCTCGGTCAGCAAATCAACCATTACACGAATGGCCCACGAACAACAACTGCCCCAAATAGCCCAACCAAAGGTACTTGGCGTTGATGATTTTGCATATCGAAAAGGGATAAGTTATGGAACCGTTCTCGTTGATATGGAGACGTCAAGGCCCATTGATATTTTACCTTCGAGGGAGGGCAAAGAGCTAAAAAAGTGGTTGTCAAAATATCCTGGCGTGAAGATTGTCACCAGGGACAGGGCCAGTTCGTATTCTTCTGCCATTGATGAGGTCTGTCCAAGTGCAGAACAGGTCGCGGACCGATTTCATTTATTAATGAACCTATCGGATGCCTTGGACAGGTATTTCAAAAGTGTGGACCCAAAAATCAAAAAGCTCATTAAGGATAAAAGCAATGAACTTTTGAAAAAGTCCGATGGTCAAATTACCGGCTATGCGAAGGAAAAAACAACGGGCCCATTATCAAAGGTCCAAAAAAGAGTGGTCCTAAAAGGAACGGACCGAAGGCAGGATGTTTTCAACAAGGTCAAGGAATTGCATGCCAAGGGCATATCCAAACGAAAGATCGCAAGAGATCTGGGCATAAGCCGCAATACGGTCCATTCCTATCTCTCGCTGGAATCATTGCCTCCAAGATCAAGCTCAAGATCGACCAATATTGAGCTGTTTTCCCAACACATCGTTGCGCGATCGGACGTTCAGGGATATATGGTGAAAGATATAATGGACGAAATCTATAAATTGGGATATAACGGAAGCAGGACGCAGGCCTATCACAATATAAACATCATAAAGAAAAAACATGGAATATGCACACCTGATTTTGCACAGATACAAAAGGAGAGAATTCCCTATATAAAACCCTTGAGCTCAAGGGAGCTCGCCAAATATATCGGTTCCTGTCCGACTGTTGTCAAGAATCCCGATCAGCGGAGATATCTACAGACCTTATTGGACAATATCCCGGAGCTACGGGTTATTCAAAAATTGGTGCGGATCTTTAAAACTATGTTGACCACGGGACGTGGCAACATTTACCGATGGATCGAATTCATTAAACGATCAAAATACAAAATGACGGGATTGACCACTTTTGCCAATGGACTGTCAAGGGATATCAAAGCCGTTAAGAACGCGATTGAAATGCCTTGGAGCAATGGCGCTGTAGAAGGCCACGTAAACCGGATAAAGAGCATTAAAAGACAAATGTATGGTAGAGCTTGCTTTGACCTATTGCGTAAAAAAGTGATTTTATCCCAAACCGGTTAATGATCCCCAAATATGACGAAGAACC
>NZ_RZNA01000036.1 GCF_003992595.1 Flagellimonas oceanensis | reverse complement strand
ACCAACGGCTGGACAATGCCTGCAGGCGGGCATCGGACTATGGGGCCTATAATTACAGCATGGTGGAGCGGATACTGAAAAAAGGGTGGGACACCCTGGAGGACGACCCGGAGGATACCTCCGAGGTCCCGGACCACGATAACATCAGGGGAGGAAACTATTATAAATGACAAACATTAAAACAGACAACATGAACACAAAGACATTGGAACAGATGAAACAGCTCAGGCTCCACGGGATGCTCAGGGCCTTTGACACCAGCCTCTCGCCCGAGAGCATGGACTATACCAACGATGAACTGGTGGCCTATCTGGTACAGTCCGAATGGGACGATAGGCACAACCGCAAGATCGAGCGCCTGACAAAGGCCGCAAGGTTCAGGTACGGTGCCGTTATGGAGGCCATCGATTACGGCCCTGGAAGGAACATCGACAGGAACAGGATACAGCGCTACGCCTCCTGTGGATTTATACGCAAGGGTGAAAATATGCTCATTACCGGGAGCACCGGGGTCGGCAAGAGCTATCTGGCCTCCGCCATCGGGCACCAGGCCTGCTCAATGGGGCACAGGACCATGTACTTCAACACGGCCAAACTCTTTACCTTGCTCAAAACCTCAAAGGCGGACGGGTCCTATCTAAAATTCATTGGAAAACTTGAAAAACAGGACCTGCTCATACTGGATGACTTTGGCCTAAAACCATTGGACAACATCAACAGGCACTCTTTGATGGAGATCATAGAGGACAGGCACGGCAAAAGGTCCACCATTATAGCCTCACAACTGCCCGTGGAGGCATGGCACGATGTCATCGGTGAAAAAACGATCGCCGACGCCATCCTTGACCGGCTGGTGCACTCGGCTCACAGGGTGGACATAAAAGGGGAATCAATGAGAAAAAAAATTAAAAATAAACGTTAACTTCAGCACCAAAATGAGTCGATCTCGTGCACTTGATTTGCACTGCTCACTTTCATCCGCCGCAGGTGGTATACATTGACCGCCCTATCCAAACATTGCCCCTTGCAAATACTCTTTTCGTGATTGTTCTACATTGAAATAACCATTGAGCACCTCTTCTGCAACGCCCCATCTTACAAGATCGAAAAAACGTTCTCCTTCCAAGGCCAATTCCAGCCTTCTTTCAAATCGAAGCGCTTTACGCGCATTTTCCTGTGTCCAATCAATGTTAACCCCCGGTTGATAATTCTCAACCACATAATTGGCCAATGGAGCTCCATTCCCATCAACTAATAGAGAAGTGCTTGCAGCAGCTCTTTCGCGAATTTCATTTATGAGGGGCAGTGCTTCATCGTGTCTTCCAAGTTCAATAAGGGCTTCAGCTTTCATAAGGATTACTTCGGCATATCTAATGATAACCCTGGTTTTTGTATTTCCGTAAAAAGGTCCTTCATTGATTAGGTCTTCAGGATGGACATTTTCCTTTAATGAGTTAAAATAGCCGTAGATTTCTGGCGTCCTGCTCCAACTTTCCTCAAAAATTAAGTTTGGATCATATTTCCAAGAAATTCCCGGATGAGCTACTGTATGATCTAAACGTGGATCTGTATTGTCGGTACCAAAATTAATATTTTGATCATTATACGTATCAAGTAACGGAACACCGTTGGCATCTGTACGATAGGCATTGGCCAGATTTTGAGATGCCTTTTTGAAGTCGCAACAACCCAATCCTTGAGGAACCGTAAGCATATCCCCGAAGTTGAGCCTACCGTTGGTTGTTCCGTCATCTGTAGAAAACTGAACCGCAAAAATCGACTCCGGTCCATTTTCATAGGGTGCCGGCAAAAAATTATGGGCATAATCAGTTTCGAGACCATGGCCAGAGGCCAATACCTTATCTGCCGCAGCAATTACCGCCTGCAACTTTGTATGGTCCACCCCGGTAACTTGATACGAGTTGTTCTGTGTATAGCTCTGGTACAACCTTGTCTTTGCAAGGTAAGCGTAAGCTGCGATCTGATCTGCCCTGCCCACCTCTGGCTGTTCCTGAGGTAGATGGTCTACCGCAAATTCAAAATCTTCAGCAATTTTATTCCATAATTCATCACTGCTAAATTCAACATTTATGATGTTCTTATATTCTTCCGGGGGTGTGTTTTCATCCATGTACGGGATACGGTTAAAAAGTCTTTTTAACTCGAAATAATAGTGCCCTCTGATAAAACGAAGCTCCGCCTTTCTTGCGGCTAATTCCGGATATTCCTCTGTGGTAAAATTATTTAAAATACGAAGTCCTTCATTGGCACGTCTTACCCCTACGTACAAATGAAACCAAATGCCATCCAATGGCCATAAATCAGGAATTGTATTTCCAAAAGTCTCCATAAAATGAAACTCTTGGCCATCTCCTGGGTCCCTACCTCCTTTATAAGCATCGTCCGAACGCATATCACCGTACTGCCAAAGGCTGAATGGACGGTTGATTTCATCGTTCCCGAGGGAAGAATAAGCTGCAATCACAAATTTTTCAGCATCTTCAGGCGTATTTATCTGAGATTCGTTCAATACCCCTTTAGGGTCTATCTCCAAAGGCTTCTCACATGAAGTTATCAATAAGAGACATCCTACTGTCAATATATTTATTATTCTTTTCATTGTTATAATTTTAAGTTGTATCGGGCAGTTAAAACTTCATATTAAAACCGAGAGTTCCCACCACAGGGTTTGGATAACCAAATCCCGGGTTCTCAGGATCGACCCCTGTAAATGATTTACTTTTCGCCAGTATACCCAAATTGTCACCACCGATATACATTCTGAATGAGCTCATTCCTATTTTACTGACGGTCTCTTGATCAAGAGTATACCCAATCTGTACATTTCTTAACTTTAAATAAGAACCGTTTTCAATAAAATAGGTCGAAAACCTTGACTCAAAGTTGTTGTCCACCAAGGCTATCGCTGGAATATTGGAATCCGGATTCGAAGGGGACCATGCGTTTAACAGGCGGGTTCCTTTGTTGGAACCTGTCTCTGAAACACTCCAGAAGTCAGTAGCATATTTAAACTCGTTTACCACATCAATTCCGGCCACACCTTGGATAAAAAATGAAAAATCAAAGTTCTTATAGGATAAATCCATGCTCAATCCATACGTAAAATCGGGATGTGGCCTTCCAATCCATGTTCTATCAAAATCATTGATGACGCCATCGCCGTTCAGGTCCGTATATCGAATTCGCCCCAAACCTTTTCCGGGTTGATTTGCGTGGGCATCCACTTGGTCCTGGCTCTTGAATATTCCATCGGCCACATATCCAAAAAATGAATTAATAGGCCTTCCCAATATGTTTTGTCCACGTCCATCCCCACCATACGCATTTACAACTTCAGCAGGTAATTCGGTGACTTTATTCGTATACTGACTAAGGTTGGCGTTTATATTGACCATAAGATCTTCCCCTAGGATGAACCTGCTACCAAGATTGAAATCAAAACCTTTGTTTTCCATGGAAGCACCGTTAACCCATCGGTTACCACCTTCACCTAAGGTTCCTATATAAGGGGGAAGAAGTAAAATGTCCGAAGTTTCTTTAATATAGTATTCGGCACTTCCGAATACTTTTCGATCAAAAAGCTCGAAATCCACGCCAAAATTGGTCATCGTGCTCTCTTCCCATCTTAAATCAGGATTTGCATTTTGGGTCAGTACATATCCGGACGGGAGTACGCCGCTTTTATCTCCGCTAATGTCATAAGAGGTATTGGCATAGTTCGTAACGTAGATATTATAAATAGCATTGTTGTCGATTTCCTGATTACCGGTAATACCCCATCCAAACCGGAACTTAAGGTCGTTCAAAAAGGAAATATTATCCTTTATAAAGGCCTCCTCACTTAATCGCCATCCTGCTGAAAATGCAGGAAAAAACCCATACCTGTTATTTTGTCCAAATCGTGATGACCCATCATAGCGCAATGTCGCAGATGCCAGATATTTATCCTTATAGGAATAACTTACCTTTCCAAAATAGGACAACAATACATTTTCAACAGCAACGCCCCCATTGTCTTTCGCTCCGGTACCTGAATCCAAATATGTGAAATCTTCATCTTCATTCACAAATTCCTGTCTGGAAGCCCAGAAAGTATCCCCGTTTTCATGGTAATACTCTATCCCGGCCAGTGCATTAAGGTTATGGTTTTCAGAACTGTAAATGTAGTTCAGCGTATTGGACCAGGTAGTCTTCCCCGTTGTGGTCTGCGTGTTTTCCAGACGGTTTACAGGGTTGCTCAAGTATCCGGATTCATATCTTTTCCTAAAGTTTTTTGCCTTATAAAAACTATAATCCACACCGATACTGGTTTTAAACTCCAGTCCTTTTGCCAGTTTGGCCAAGGCATAGAAATTCCCGAATATCCTTACAAAATCATATCCATTCTGTTTGTTGTCTTCGAGTAATCTAACTGGGTTTTGCCTATCGTTCATACCTCCAACGGGACCACCCCATCCCTGACCGTCCACGGTTCTTACCGGGATGATCGGCAAAGCCTGTAGCGCTTCGTTAATAGGCGATCCGGCCACTTCTTTTGTTTTGGTAAGGCTAAGATTCTCTCCTACTGTAACTTTATCGTCAAATAATCGATACTCCGAATTGATCCTTGCGGATAATCGATTGAAGTTGGTGGTTTTTATAACTCCTTCGTTATCAAAATAACCTAAAGACATAAAATAATTACCATTTTCGGTACCATTGGTCAGGGATAAATTTAGGTTCTGGGTTACTCCCATACGTGAGATTTCATCAAACCAATCTGTATTTGACGATTTTAAGGTACGGGCATCATCCAAATATTCAGGGACCAAAACTTGATTTAAGACCGGTGTGCCATCTGATGTAGTACCCCAATCAAATTGGTATTGAACACTATTGGAATTAGGATCTGTACCATTGTTTATATGGGCATTCCAAAGCGCTCTACCATAACCTTCAGTGTCCAGCATTTCAGTTCTGTTGGTATAATTGGAAATCGCAGTATAGGTATCCACCTTTAATTCTGTTTTACCTGTTCTCCCGTGCTTTGTGGTAACAATTATAACCCCATTTGCCGCTCTGGAACCATAAATACTAGCTGCCGAAGCATCCTTTAATACCTGTATGGATTCAATGTCATTTGAGTTGAGTTCGTGCATACCGGATTTAGTAGGAACTCCATCAATGATATAAAGAGGGTCATTGTTATTTAATGTCCCAATTCCCCGAATTCTGACCGTGGCGGGAGAGCTAGGAGATCCATTTCCTGTAACAACCATTCCCGGCACCCGACCTTGGAGTGCTTTTATTGGATTGGCCACTACTTGTTTTTTCATTTCATCCACATCTACAACGGAAACCGCTCCAGTGATATCCTTCTTTTTTTCCGAAGTGTATCCTGTAATGACGACAGCATCCAACTGAAAGGTGTCTTCCTTAAGGTTCACATTGTATTGAGCCCCATCGGCTACAGCGATTTCAATGGGCTGGAACCCTACATAGGAAACTACGAGGGTTTCCCCATAATTGGCATCAATCTGGTAGTTTCCATCAAAATCGGTTTGGGTACCTTTTGTGGTTCCCTTGATCAACACGGTGGCACCAGGTAGCGGAAATCCATCACTTTCCGAAGTAACCTTGCCATTGATTGTCACTTCTTGGGCGAATGTCAGCCCAACCGTGAACATCAGACATATAAAAATTAGTTTGTTCATTTAGTTAAAATTTTTGTTTGATTTCAGTTAATTTCTGTTAAGCATGTTTGTCATTTCATACGCCTTTGTTTTAGTTAATTTTCGAAATGATATCAGTCCTTCAATTACAGGCCCAGGATTGATTGCTTATTGCCCGAACCAGAAACACGCTACTGCCAACTTGTAGGTGGTATATTCCAGCCAGTGCGGTAAACAATGTGCATGTAAAGCCTGACAAAAGGGTTGTTTTAATTTTCAGCATCATCCACATTGACCTTTTTCAGGAAAAAATCATTTATTGTTATCTTCTCTGGATTCAGGATCTTAAATTCAGTGAACTTATGTTTTGGAAATACCTGTGTGGTCATGACGTACTCCCCATCATTGATGAATATTTCAATGGAAGAGGCATCTATGGCTATCTGCAGCGATAATTTTTCCTGGCTCCCTATATCCATTGTTTGACGGGATGTTTTCTCATATGGCTCACTAAAATCCAAACTACCGGCCTGCCCCCTATCCAAATAGAATGTTCCGTTGGCCATTTCATATCCCATGACATACTTGTCCCCGCTATGATTGGACAACTCTATCCGCAATGAATCCTTAATACTTACATCTAATGACAATAAACTTTGGGAAAGGTCTTCATAGGTAAAACCGGTGGGATAGACACCCATTAATTCATTAGCGGGCACCAATGAGGTCATTTTCTCAAAGGCATCAATAAGTTTGCTCTTTAGCAGATATCCCCGATTCTTTTTCACCAATTCCAGTTCCCTGGGCAGGGTCATGGCCGAGCGCCATTTTTCGGTCGGAGTCTTTGTAGCATAGTTCCAATTGCTCATCCATCCGATCAGGATTCGTTTTTGATCGGGCGTATTGTTGTAGGTCACCCCGGCATAATTGTCCGTTCCGTAATCCAGCCATTGACTTTCGTTTTGGTCGGTGGTAAATGTTGTTCCATCATACTCGCCCACGAAGTAGCGCGTACCTGAGCCCCCGTTCGGGGCGCTTTCCCCTCCATGGCTTACGATGAGCACCCATTTTTCCTCTTCAGTACCATCTACTTTGAGCTTGAAAAGATCTGGGCATTCCCAAACGCCCAAGAGAGGGTCATCATTGAACCCAAACTTGCTTATCAGGGACCAGTCCTTTAGATTTACCGACTCATAGAATTGTACATGGTCCTTTGCGGCCAAGACCATTTGCCATTTGGACTTTTGATCGTTCCAGAAAACTTTGGGATCCCTAAAATCCCTGATACCTGGGTTTTGAAGGACAGGGTTTCCGGTATACTTGTCCCATGTTTCACCACCATCGGTACTATAGGCGATACCCTGTGTCTGGAATCTATCACTTCCTTTATTTTCTATTTCTGGATTGTGGTAGGTAAAAATGGCCACCAGGGCATTTTCCCCAAAACCTGCGGTATTATTTTTGTCTACCACGGCACTGCCCGAAAAGATATATCCCAAACTATCGGGGTACAAGGCAATGGGCAGATGTTCCCAATGTAAGAGGTCCTTGCTCTTGGCATGACCCCAGTGCATGGGCCCCCATACAGTGTCATCTGGATAATACTGATAAAAAAGATGATAGTATCCGTTGTGATATACCAGGCCATTGGGGTCGTTCATCCAATTTTCTTCCGGAGTAAAATGAAACTGGGGACGAAATTTTTCCATTATTTTTTCGCTTTCTTTATTTTCTGTCAAGAGTGCCTTCCCTTCTTTTGGCATCTCCTTGCAACCGATCATCAATAGTGCGATGACCATAGGGATGTACTTTGATTTGCTTATCATTGAATTCATATGTTTAGTTACTAATTTTTGGCTGGCTTCCTCAAGGGAAATTCCTTTGGTCTCAGGAATGATGAAGGCTACAAAAAGCAATTGCAGCACCATCATGAAGGCAAAAAAGGCAAATACGGTGCCGGCCCCTATAGCTGAGAACAGCACAGGAATAAGGGACGGGATAATGGCAGCAAGAACCCAATGGACCGAACTACCAAAAGCCTGTCCTGAACTTCTGAGATGGTTAGGGAAAATCTCTGAAATAAACACCCAAATGACCGCTCCTTGACCAACCGCATGGGAAGCAATGAAGAGAAATAGGAATATGGGCACTGCCAAACCTGTCCAATCAAGGAAGAAAGCGCAGGACACCAACGATAGTGATATAATGTACCCAACGGAACCGAAATACATCAATTGCTTCCTCCCTACCCTATCGATCAAATAGACACCCAATAAGGTAAACACCAAATTGGTAACCCCTATACCGATACTACTTAACAGTGCCGTGCTTTCGCCCAATCCGGCTTCTTCAAAAATTCGTGGGGCATAGTATAAAAATGCATTAATGCCTGAAAGCTGGTTAAAAAAAGCAATGAGAAAGGCTAGGATAAGTGGAAATCTATACGTTTTTTGAAAAATGCTCTCGATCCTGCCCTTTTTACCCTTACCTTCTTGGATTTTAAATAATAATACTTCCACATCCCTGTCTGGGTCAATACGTTGTAGGACCTCACGGGCCTCATCGTTTCTTAATTTTGACAATAGCCATCTTGGACTTTTAGGGACACTCAACACGAACAGGGTATAGATTATCGCAGGAATAGCCTCTACCCCCATCATCCATCGCCAATCATTCTCCCCGATTCCGTTTAACCAATAATTGGAGAAAAATGCGATCAATATCCCAAATACGATATTAAACTGATAGAGTCCTACAAGTTTTCCCCGATCCTTGGCAGGTGCTATTTCAGATATATAGGCTGGAGCTGCTATGGTCGATGCCCCAACACCTATCCCCCCAAGAAATCTGAACATAGCAAAAACATAGGGGTCATAGGAAAGGGCCGAGCCCAATGCAGAAATGGTGTATAAAATGCCTATCCAGAACAGGGTTTTCTTTCGGCCTATTTTATCAGTAGGTATACCTCCGAAAATAGCCCCTATAATGGTTCCCCAAAGTGCCATGGCCATAACGACCATTCCATGGAAAACATCAGATGAACCCCAAAGTGCCTGTAGCTTTTTATCGGCTCCTGAGATGACCACTGTGTCAAATCCAAAAAGGAACCCTGCCAAAGCTGCCGTTATGGCCCATACCCAAATTTTTTTCATATCGATTTATCTATTGCATTTTTGCTAATGTATTCGCAATAAAATGATATCGATATTACTAATGTTTCGGTTTTATACGTTTTTGTTAAGAAAGCGTTATTTAATTGTACTATTTTGATTTACAGCACTTTGCTTAAAATTCAAACAAAATCAGAAATCCAGACTTTAGAAATTGTAACCGGAATTTGCACAGACGTTACATCTCTGGGAGAGATTAAAAAGGAAACTCCTCAGGACTGAGATGATTTTCTAAAGGTTCCAGGGGAATTTCCGAATTTGTTCTTAAAAGAAGTGGAAAAATAACTAGGGCTGGCAAATCCGGAAGCATATGCCACCTCAGAAATGGGAAGGGAGGTATTTTCCAACATTGATTTCGCTTTTTCCAATCGGATATCACTGATATAATCACTAATGCTGACTCCAAAAATCGCCTTGACTTTTCGGTACAACTGGACCCTTGATACATGGAGGTTATCGGCCAAAGCCTCCACGGAAAAATCGGTATCATCGATATTGTCCATGATACACTGGTTCAGTTGATCAATGAATTTTTGTTCCAGGTTTCCATAATTTCCAGTTCCCTCTAACTTATAAAAGTTATTGGTATAATATAACCGTAGCTTTTCGCGATTGTACAACATTGATTTGATGGATTGGATCAAGATGGCATAGCTAAAGGGTTTGGTCAGGTAAAGGTCTGCCCCGGATTGAAGTCCCTTCAAGTATGACTCCTTGTTGTCCAAAGCGGTCAGGATAATGGTTGGGATGTGGGAAGTCTTCAGATCGTTCTTCAGAATGGTGCAGATTTCAAATCCGCTCATTTCAGGCAAGTTTACATCACATAATATGATATCTGGGACAAACTCAAATGCCTTTTCAATGGCATCCGTTCCATTGGACATGATGATATCGTACTCATCCATCAACTTGTTTCTAAGGAACATCGAAAGTTCATTGTTATCCTCAACAATAAGTATGGAATACTTTTCTGTGTCCGATGCCATTACATTTTCAGGGACATGGTTTTCTAAAACGGTCTGTGTGGCAAAATCCGGAATCGTCGACTCCTCCAGATCCACATAATCAATGATATGATCTTCATTGAAATGGGTATTTCCCTTGAACAGTGTAATAATGAACTCGGTCCCTTTATGCGACTTTACCTCAATTTTGCCCAAATGAAGTTCAATGAACTGTTTGCTGAGGTGCAAACCGATTCCTGAACTGTTCTTCCTATTATTGGAACCCTTGAAGAAAGGGTCAAATACATTTTTGATCTCCTTTTCAGGAATTCCGATACCGTTATCCTTGATATGTATATTGACATCATTGCCTTCTTCGTTATCCTTTATGAAAATAGTGATCCAACCATTGTCCGGTGTAAACTTGAATGCATTGGAAAGGAGATTAAAGAAAACTTTATCCATTAAATTTCGATCGATAAAAAGTTCCAAGTCCTTATTATTGCTATCAATGACAAACTTGATGCCCCTTCTTTTGGCTTCTCGGGCAAATTCAGCATGGATGTTCTTTGAAAACACAAATATATTGGTAATGGAAGCCCTAATGTTGAAGGTTTTATCCTCCGCTTTCCTAAAATCCAACAGGTTGTTCATTAGCCTTAGCAATCGATTGGAATTGGTGTGGATAAGTTCCAGTTCATTCATGGCCCTGGGCTTGTCGACCATGGAGTCCGCCAAGGAATCCACCGCACTCATGATCAAGGTCAGAGGGGTTTTGAATTCGTGCGATAGTCCAGTAAAGAAATTAATTTTGGCCTCGTTGCTGTCTTTTACCTCTTTGGCTATTTTCTCTATTTGGTTTCGCTGTACCGTAATCTTATGATTAATAACCTGTAATTGCCTGTTCTTCTTCCTAATGGTGAAAATTGAATAAATGCTATAAAGGGCAAGGATGAGCACAATCCCGAACAGGACCAATGTAATCTGCAATAATTTACTTTGCGCATAATAACGCTCTTCTTGTTCCTTTATTGCTGCGGTCTGCTTTTCAAGATCTGCCTGTTGGTCATTGATCTTATCATATTGGTTTTTCATGATATCGGCATTCCTACGGTTGATTACCGTGGTGCCGAGCAGGTTCTCTTTGGCAACTTTTTCCCCATTTGCAAGTTTTATGGCCAACTGTAAGGCTTCTGAACCTCCGGTGGGATACAATATGGATGCTTCCAAAATACCTGTACGAACCAGGTTGATTCCTCCTTCATCACCGTTGAGACCGTCAACACCTATAAATTTGATTCCGCTTTCCAATCCTTTTTGTCGTGCTACCTGCCAAGCCTGATGCGCCATAAGATCATTGAAGGCAAATACATAGTCAATCTGTTCATTTCCCAAGGAATCCAAGGCCATGGCAAATCTTTCTTTCGGGGTGCCATATATTGTTCCTTCGATGCTCAACAACAGATTGGTGCTTTCATTGGCATCCACAATTTGATGAAAACCCAAGCTTCGTTCAATGACCGGTGAGGAGTTATCTCCTCCTTTAATCTCTATTATATTGGCCTTCTTTTTAGTGGCGGATAAGATATAATTTCCAACATCCCGACCAACTTCCAAATTATTCCCACCGACGTAAGTGGAAAACTTGTCGGTGTTGACCTTACGATCAATTAAAACCACAGGAATCCCTGCGTCATAGGCCCTTTCAATAACTGGAACGATGGAATTAGGCTCCAATGGAGACACAATAATGGCATCATATCCCTCATCGATCATCTGGTTGATATCCTCGATTTGTTTATCGGTATTGTAATTCGAAGAGAAAATGGTGAGTTCCACATTACTTTGCAAAGATGCCTCTACCTCCATGCTGTGGTTCATGGCCTTTCGCCATTCATGGTCACTGATGCATTGAGAGAATCCCACACGGATGATATCCCTCTTTTCAGCATCCATACAGGAACAATAAAAAATACCAAAAAAACAAAGGAGTAGCCTGAAAACTATATTCTTGTCCAAATTCATTGTAAATATCATATAAGTAAAATTAACCAAAGTTTGACAACCGATAATACCTGCAAACTATGCGCCTTTAATACTATTTAAAAAATGAATCTTGAAAAACGACTTACGAGTGAACGGAGCAGATACTCTGAACTACTAAAACGGATAATTTGAACCACCTTGATTTTAGTTTTAATTAAATCTGATTCAATCACCTAATTCAATTTTACCAAGCTCACTTTCTTTTGATTTCAAGTGGTATATCATCGCCATATATTGAAGGTTCTGTGGATGAGTCGGATGGTTGGGTTCTTCGTCATATTTGGGGATCATTAACCGGTTTGGGATAAAATCACTTTTTTACGCAATAGGTCAAAGCAAGCTCTACCATACATTTGTCTTTTAATGCTCTTTATCCGGTTTACGTGGCCTTCTACAGCGCCATTGCTCCAAGGCATTTCAATCGCGTTCTTAACGGCTTTGATATCCCTTGACAGTCCATTGGCAAAAGTGGTCAATCCCGTCATTTTGTATTTTGATCGTTTAATGAATTCGATCCATCGGTAAATGTTGCCACGTCCCGTGGTCAACATAGTTTTAAAGATCCGCACCAATTTTTGAATAACCCGTAGCTCCGGGATATTGTCCAATAAGGTCTGTAGATATCTCCGCTGATCGGGATTCTTGACAACAGTCGGACAGGAACCGATATATTTGGCGAGCTCCCTTGAGCTCAAGGGTTTTATATAGGGAATTCTCTCCTTTTGTATCTGTGCAAAATCAGGTGTGCATATTCCATGTTTTTTCTTTATGATGTTTATATTGTGATAGGCCTGCGTCCTGCTTCCGTTATATCCCAATTTATAGATTTCGTCCATTATATCTTTCACCATATATCCCTGAACGTCCGATCGCGCAACGATGTGTTGGGAAAACAGCTCAATATTGGTCGATCTTGAGCTTGATCTTGGAGGCAATGATTCCAGCGAGAGATAGGAATGGACCGTATTGCGGCTTATGCCCAGATCTCTTGCGATCTTTCGTTTGGATATGCCCTTGGCATGCAATTCCTTGACCTTGTTGAAAACATCCTGCCTTCGGTCCGTTCCTTTTAGGACCACTCTTTTTTGGACCTTTGATAATGGGCCCGTTGTTTTTTCCTTCGCATAGCCGGTAATTTGACCATCGGACTTTTTCAAAAGTTCATTGCTTTTATCCTTAATGAGCTTTTTGATTTTTGGGTCCACACTTTTGAAATACCTGTCCAAGGCATCCGATAGGTTCATTAATAAATGAAATCGGTCCGCGACCTGTTCTGCACTTGGACAGACCTCATCAATGGCAGAAGAATACGAACTGGCCCTGTCCCTGGTGACAATCTTCACGCCAGGATATTTTGACAACCACTTTTTTAGCTCTTTGCCCTCCCTCGAAGGTAAAATATCAATGGGCCTTGACGTCTCCATATCAACGAGAACGGTTCCATAACTTATCCCTTTTCGATATGCAAAATCATCAACGCCAAGTACCTTTGGTTGGGCTATTTGGGGCAGTTGTTGTTCGTGGGCCATTCGTGTAATGGTTGATTTGCTGACCGAGATCAGTAGTTGTTCCGACAGGGTACTGCCCATTTTACCGGTCAGTTCGATCGACAGGGAATCCAATATCCTTGATACCCTTCGTGTTCTTCTCGAATATCTCAAAATATATGGTGTCTGTTCTGAAAATACTTTTCGGTCACATTGAGGGTTCTGACATTTAAATTTGCGTGTTTTTAGGAAGATAGTGGTCTTGTTTTGAAATACCGGGAGATCTGATATTGTTCTGGTATAACGATCATGGATTTTATTGCTGTGTTTTTCACAAACGGGACACTTTGCCCGTTTGGATTTTATTGATGCATCTATTTTAACCAGGGAATGGGAGCAATCAATATTATTTACAATTAGCCCAGGCATGCCGATCAGTTGTTTTACGGTCATAAGTAGTTGTTTATTAGCTACTTAAAGATAATAAATATCACCCTATAAAGCAAAGGACAAACGTATTTAAATTACTGAATATCAATATGTTAAAACTAAAACCCTAATGCATGGATTTCCCCAAATATGACGAAGAACC
>NZ_RZNA01000035.1 GCF_003992595.1 Flagellimonas oceanensis | reverse complement strand
AACGGTTCGGCTATGATTCCGTTGCGGAGAAATTCGGCAGAATTTCGAGGTATGGAATCAAGCCAGATATAAAAGTAGTGAATTTTGGGGTTGTACCTGTGCCGCAATGGATTATAGCCATTGTTGGCCGACGTGGCGAACGTGGACGTTGGAGTTTTGCCCGAAGAACACTTTGCGCGCTTGGCTTTTGTCTCCCGTTTTTTTTTGTCCGAGTTGTGTCCGACCACAGTTTTTTTCAGCGTGCAGCTTTTCAGTTCCGATCGTGCGTCCGAGTGAGTTCGGCATAACCATTTTTTTTTGCGCAAACCTGCTCCAAAGGGAGACAAAAGTGGGAGAGAAGCGGAGTTGTTTTTTTTAATAACCGCGCTGATTGGGTCCTGCTTGGTGGTTTTCCCGCTATGGCGGCCAACGGTCTCGTATAACCGTCAGTTACGGGATTAAAGATAATGTTTTTCGGTTAAGAACTGGCGTTAGCAATTCCGAGTGGATTCGGACGCAGTCGAATCCGCCGTAATTGCGGTTATACATTGTTGGCGGTAGTGTTTGTGTCTATTTACCAATTATTCTTTTTCTATGTTTTAAACCCCATTCTGCAATAGTATTAGTCAAATTTTTAAGTGTTGATCCGTATTCTGTTATTTCGTATTCCACAGTTACAGGTTGAGTATCTAATACGGTTCTTATAATGAGTTGATTCATTTCCAATTCTTTTAATTCTCGACTCAACATTCTGCCCGATATTCCTTTTACCTCTCGCAACAATTCAGAATAACGCATTTTTTTATAGCAAAGGCAGGCGATAATGGATATTTTCCATTTGCCATTTAGAATATCCATTACATCGTGAATTGCTAAAATAGTATGGCTACACTCTTTTATTGGTTCTATTTCTGGTTTCATAATAAGTTACTTGGTTACTCTAATGTTACTGTTATTTTTTGGATGTAAGTTACAAAAAGTAACCTTTCCATATTACTTTTGAATAATAATTTTAAAATGAAATAATAATGAAATTAATAGACGATTTAAAATGGCGATATGCCACAAAAAAATTTAGCAATAAAAAAGTCGAAAATGATGATTTAGAAAAAATAATAGAAGCAATAAATCTATCCGCGTCTTCCATTGGAATGCAAACGTACAGACTTTTTGTAATTGATAATCAAGGGTTGAAAAAAGAATTAGGCGAAGGTTCCTTTAATTCTCAAATAGCTGAATCTTCACATCTTTTAGTTTTTGCTGCATTTGATTCTATTGATCAAGAGACTATCAATAATTATATTGAATTTGTTGCTAAGGAAAGAGAAACACCAGTTAAAGATTTAATAGATTTTAAGAAAACAATTAGCGATTATTTATTATCTCGAACTGATGATGAAAATTTTATTTGGTCGGCAAAACAAGCTTACATTGGTTTAGGAACTGCATTAATCGCGGCGGCAACATTAAAAATTGATTCTACTCCAATGGAAGGCTTTGATGCAGATAAATTTGATGAACTATTAGGATTGAAAGAAAAAAAACTCAAAAGTGTAGTTATTCTAGCATTAGGGTATCGAGATGAAGAAAATGATTATTTGGCCAATCTGAAAAAAGTTAGACTACCAATAGAGGTTTTTTCAACAAAAGTGAGTTAACTGTGGATAAAGGATAAGCTACTTGAACAAAATCTGGTAGCTTTTTTTACATTATCGCCAACGGTTTGCGTATATGACTTGTGGCGGTTTTCGAAGTGCTTTCTTGTCGGCTTGCACCAAACTTACTTAAAAGCAAAAAACTTGAATTTACCACTTTCCCCGCCATAAGTTATATACGCTGTTAGCGGTTCGGTGTTTATCAAAAGTAATTTAGGTCTTTTATTTCCACCAAAAATCAAATACTTGGGTGGTATCTTTTAGGTAAACCACTTCGCCAATTTTTGGGGTTGCAATGTTTAGGTTTTCTGTTTTATTAAGCTGTGTTAGGGTTTCTAAAGGGTCGTCCCAATTGTGATTGGCCATTTTAAATTTAGAAGAGTGTGCAGGCAATATGCGCTTGGCTTTTAAATCTTTGGCAGCTTGTATAACGTCTTCCGGAAAATTGTGAACCGCTCGCCAAGCAGCATTGTACTGACCGTTATCTAAAATAGCAAAATCAATTGTTGCATATTTCTTCCCAATGGCTGCAAAATGACTATCGTAACCACTATCTCCACCTACATAAATAGTCATCGATGGTGATTTAATTAAAAAGGATGCCCAAAGGGTATTGTTGCGGGAAAATCCTCTGCCCGAAAAATGCCGAGCAGGCTCGCAATGAATGCTTAGGTCGGTGCCTTGTTGTGTGCTTTCGTACCAATTTAATTCGATGATTTTATCTTCGGGAACGCCCCACTTTTTAAGATGATTACCTACCCCTAAACCAACTATAAACTTTTCTGCCTTTTCTTTTAGATGGATTATAGTGGGGTAATCTAAATGGTCATAATGGTCGTGGGTAATGATAAGGTAATCGATTTTGGGAAAATCTTCTGCTTGATAAATATCCGTTCCCGCAAAGGCTTTGTTGGTACCGGGAACGGGAGATGCATTGCCGCTGAATACAGGATCTACCAAATAGGTTTTTTGGTCGAGTTGCATAAAATAACTGGAATGACCGAACCAAACAAGAACATTTTCCTCAATTGCTAAACTTTTCAAATCGGTTTTAATGGTAGGTAATGTTTTATCAGGAATAGGGTTAGAAGGTTTTTCAAATAGTTGCTCTTTTATCACTTGTGTCCAAGAATAATTAGGGGTAAGCATCGGTGTTGGACTGATATTTTGAAATTTACCATCCTTATAATTAGAGAGTTGTTCATATTTTTGCCTGTCATCTTTGGTTGGAGAAGCCCCAAATTTATCTTGTTGCATAAAAAGCCAAAGAGCAAGAATTAAAATGGAAACTATTACAATAAATACAATCATCACTTTTTTTAATTTTCGAAAAAACTTGTTCATCTTTTTTAGATAGAAAAATTTGATTCATTTAAATTCTTGAAAAAGCCAACACATCTAATCTTTTCCAGAAAGCTTATCACTATTTTCTTTTATTAATTTGCTAAAAACACAACGGGCAACTACTACGGGATTTTCTTGGTGGTCTTGAAAAAGTTGAATATCCACTTTAACGATGGTTTTCCCATCTTTAATCACTTGGGCTTTAGCTTCTATATCGCTGGAGGTTGCAGCGTGTAGATAGTCTATGCGCATATCAATGGTATTGAGTTTGTCTTTGGGAGATTGCAGCGTAGTAGCAGCTGCAGTGCCACCTGCTGTATCTGCAATAGCAGCTAAAAACCCTCCGTGCCAACGCTCTTGAATGAAATCTCCAATGAATTCGTTTTTAAAAGGAACGTGAAGATGTGCATAACCCGACTTCACTTCCAAAATTTTTATACCTAATAGTTGATTAGCAGGCATCAATTCTTCAATGCCTTTTTTTAATAACTCAATAAATTCTTTTTGCATATTTTATGGCTTTATTTGTCATTTAATTTGCCGGTTGCAAATAAATAAGACCGCAAGATAATTTTTTTAATGATTTCTTTTTCTTCTTCATTTCGAGGGGCATACACCATAATAAAATTATGAGTAAGATAGCCCATTTTGGCAACTGGGTGTAACTCACCCCAACCTCGGCTTATGACATATTCAGCATCTTTTAATGTTAGACCTAAGTGCATACTGCCATCGGGCACTGGATGAAAGTGAGCAAACTCATTTCCAATCATAAAGGCGTGACAATCATTGCACATTTTGTCGGAAGAGAGACACATAGCTTGGGCTCCGGGAACAGATATTTTGCTGAACTCTTTGTTGATTTCAGGAAGCGAGAATGCCCAATCCATTAGTGAATCAACGAGTTTACGGTCTTCGGGCTGTTGATTCAGCTGCATATGTGGGTTGCTTGGTGTAGTTTTGGGTTTAATCCCATTTCGTAAGGGAAGTTCAAAGGTGTTTTCGTTTATCATATTTTTAGGGATTGATTTTTCATATTTTGTTAATTGTATTTTTCCTTGATTGAAACTGACGCTAAATGAAGTGAAAATCAAAACGATTAATAGTAAGTACCAATAACAGGATACTGTCATTATTGTTTGATGATAAAACTCCTTTCCCCAAAAGCGGGAAGGGAAGACTCTGATTCAAAAAAGTAATGTATTTCATCTTTGGAATCCATCAACCCTAAACTATATAATACAGGCACAAAATGGTCGGGCGTAGGAGCTGCCAGTTTGCCTAATTTATGACTGTTTTGATAATTAATAATGTTAGAGATATTTCTTTTATCTATTTGTTCCTTAACCCAGTTATCATATTCCATCTCCCAACCATAGGGCGAACTATCATTGCTTTGCATTTTTTTCATAGCAAGTGGGAGATTGTGAATTAATGCACCGCTGCCAATGATGAGTACTCCTTTTTCACGAAGTGATTTTAATTGTTTTCCTAACTCGTAATGATATTCAGGTTTTGCATAATAGTCGATGCTTAATTGAAATACAGGCACGTCCGCTTCAGGAAACAAGTGCATAAGCATAGGCCAAGCTCCGTGGTCGAGACCCCAGTCGGTAGTTTCGCTAACCGATGGGATAATGCGTTTTACTTCTTTTGCAATTTCAGGGGAGCCTTTAGCTTTGTAAAATACATCATAATATTCTTTAGGAAACCCATAGTAATCGAAAATCTGTTGCTGTTCAGGCGATACGTTAACAAAAGTTCCTCTGGTACACCAGTGAGCCGAAACCACCAAAGCAGCTTTTACTTCATAATTTTTTTTCAATTCCTTTCCCAATTGAAATAAGGTATTCCAAAAGGTGCGTTCTTCTCTTGAAAGCGGAATATCCATAGGATTGCCATGCGAAGTAAATAAAACAGGCATCTTTTTTCCTTGAACAGGAAGTTCATCCGTATATTTTCTAAAGCTGCTTAAGGTATTCACAATTGTTAGTCCTAATGTTGCTAATATAAATTGTTTTCTATCCATTTTAAGTTGACTGTTCTAATACTGGATTTGATTAAGAAGGATTTCCACTGATTAGTCTTGTAAACATTTCAGGGGTTCTTAACCAAGCAGTTACCCAAATAAACAACAGAACGATGGATTGAAAAACGTAAGGCTCGTCATTGGCCATATGTACCAATATGGCACCTCCAAAATAAGCACTCAATAACAATACCCCTAAAACAGCAGTGCGAGGTATCAAAAACAACAATACACTTACCAATTCGCCCAAAGCTATGATGGTTATCATTGAGCCCAAGCCCCATTTACCGAAATTTTCAACCATTTCGGGGTTACCTATTAGCTTTTGGCTGGCACTCATTACTAATAAAGCGGTAAGCAATCCTGCCATTACCCAACCTGTAATTTTTCTTTTTTTGCTCATAATTTTTTGTTTTAAAATGTTTAAACTCTATTTTCATCTGCAGTCCAATTTTTTATGCTTTCTTTTATGGCTTTTGGACTAAGGTTTTCTTTGGCTGCTCGCTCTATCAATGCTGCTAATTCTTCATCTGATGCAAATCTAGTGGCAACCAGTTGTGCCATAGTTAATTTATCTTCTAATTCTTCTAATCTGTTGCCTGTCAAAATATAATAGCGTAATCGTAGTTCTGCTCTTATGGTTCTGTCTTGATTTTTTGTGGCATACAATCTAGCTATTAAAGAAGCGAGAAAAACACTTAAAGCTAAAATCAGAAAAAAGATTTTTTCAGTCAGACTGTGGTCAGAGAATAGCAATACAATACTCAATATCACCCCAACAAGTGTGAGCGGAGATAGAATAAAATGATGAAGTGGATTGTAACGGACGTGATTTTTAAAATTTTGCATATTCAATTATTTTTTGGTTATACTTTGTTTAAAATTATTTACAATGATGCTCTTTAGTTAAGGCAATTAGCTTTTGCAAGGTATGTTTCATCTGGTCCATTTCTTCTTGACTTATCCCTGAATGACTAATGGAGCAAGATAATTTTTCAGGTATGTAACTCGCCTTCTTTTTTAAATTTATTCCTTTTTCTGTAAGGCTTATCTCCACTACACGTTCGTCACTACTAGAGCGTTTCCTTGAAATAAAACCTTGACTTTCCAACCTTTTAAGCAAGGGAGTCAGGGTGTTGGACTCCAGCATTAGTTTACTGCCAATATCATTTACCGTCAGGTTTTGGTATTGCCAGAGCACCAACATCGTTAAATATTGAGGGTAAGTAAGCCCCAACTCGTTGAGCAGGGGCGTATAAAGTTTGGTTACCACTCTAGATGCTGCGTATATCGGAAAACAATACTGATTTTCAATTTCTAATTCAGCAGAATTTTTCATTTTTAAAGAATTTTTCGCAGGTAACTTTCCATTTTCTCCGGCTTGGTGGTAGGAGCAAATCGTTTGACCGGCTTTCCGTTTTTATCAATGACAAATTTGGTAAAATTCCATTTGATGTTGCTACCTAAAATGCCTCCAAGTTTGGATTTTAAATACTTAAAAACGGGGTGAGCATTGGGCCCATTGACTTCTACCTTGTCGAACATAGGAAAACTTACCCCGTAATTAATTTCGCAAAATTCACTAATCTCATTGGCTGTGCCTTGTTCCTGCTTTCCGAATTGGTTGCAAGGAAATCCCAAAATAACCAACCCCTTGTCTTTGTATATTTTATACAAATTTTCCAATCCCTCATATTGTGGGGTAAGTCCGCACTTGCTAGCAGTATTTACCACCACTATGGTTTTACCTTCAAACTCTTTCAAAGAAATGGTTTCTCCGTTGAGTTTTTTTGCCTCAAGTTCAAATAAGCTCGCTTCCATTTTAATTACTTTTTAGTTGGAAAATAAGTTTTGAAAAAGGCTTTCATATCCTTCCAAGAAGCTTTGTCGGCAGCTTCATTGTAGGAAATGGGAAGGTTGAATTTTTCCCCGGTAGCTGTAGATGCTTTATTGGTAAAAGCGTGTGTGGCATCAGCATAAGACTTAAACTGGTAGGTAATGTTGTTGTCTTTCATTTGTTGATGAAAATTATCCACATCAGCTTGCGGCACAAACGAATCACTTTCACCGTGGCAAACCAATACTTTGGTGTTTTTCATTGCAGGACTAGCTTGAAAGCCGCTTAGTCCACCGTGAAAACTAACCACAGTTTCTAATGGTACCCCTAAGCTGGCAGCAAAAAGCGAAACCGTTCCGCCAAAGCAATAACCTATGGCACTTACTTTTGAAGCGTCCACCTGTTGTAGTTGAACTACAGCATCATAAGCCGCCTGCATCCGACTTTTTATCAGGTTAGGATCCCCATAAAACCTTCCGGCATTGGCCTGGGCATCGGCAGGGTTTTCTACGACCAATCCATTACCGTACATATCCACCGCCATAGCTACATAGCCTAACTCTGCCAACATTTTAGCACGATTTTTCACATAGTCGTTCAGCCCCCACCATTCGGGCACTACTAAAATGGCAGGTTGTTTTCCCTTTTGCTTTGCAGGATAATAAACAACGCCATTGAGTGTAACCTCGCCATCTTTATAGGTAATTTCTTCAGTTTTAACCTTGCTTTTTACATTTTCTTTGCTGTTTTGGGCAGTCAGAGTTTCTACACTAAAAAGGAGTGTAAAAAGCAATAAAATGTATGTTTTAAAATTTATCGTATTCATTCTGTTTGGTTTTTAAATTTTATAAAAAGAAATCTCCATTGGCTCTATCCATAGCTGTAAACTGCAACATCCAATAAGGATAAATAGGGTTTAATGCTGTTAGCTCATCCAGGATTTTAACATCTTCTGCATCCATTTCCCAGGTAGTAGTTTTGATGTTGTCTTCCAACTGGTGAGGCTTGGTAGCTCCAATAAGTACGGAAGTTACTCCGGGTTTTCTCAAAAGATAATTTAGGGCTGCTTGTGCTATAGAAGCCTTGTGTTTGTTGGCAATTTTTTCCAACTCATCAACAATAGCATAGCCTTTTTCCGGATCGATTTGAATAAAATTCTGCTCTTCATTGGTTCTTCTTGCTCCTTCCGGCATTGGCTTGTCTTTTCTGTATTTACCGGTTAAAAATCCGCCTCCAAGTGGCGACCAAGGGGTAAAGGCTAGTTTTTGATCCAAGCAAAGCGGTATCAATTCATATTCTACATCTCTGGATATAAGTGAATAAATGGCTTGCAATGAGACGGGTTTTTCCCAATGATTTTTTTCAGCGGTGTTGATAAACTTCATTAGCTGCCAAGCCGGGAAGTTACTTACCCCATAATATCTAATTTTTCCTTGTGAAACGAGGTCATCAAGGGTTGAAATGGTTTCTTCAAAAGGAGTAATTGGATCGTAACTATGAAGTACATAATGGTCGATATAGTCGGTACCCAATCGTTTTAAACTGTTGTGACAACTCTCGATAATGTGTTTTCTGGAAAGGCCCACATCATTAATTTCTTTACTCATTCTACCGCGGACTTTGGTAGCAATGATGACATCCTTTCTTTTGTCTTTCACTGCTTTTCCTAAAATATCTTCCGATTGGCCGTGAGAATAAACATCAGCAGAATCGAAGTAATTAATGCCAGAGTCTATGGCGATGTCCACTAATCGCTTGCTATCTTCATAGCCTAGAGAACCTACCACACTCCAGTAGCCACTGCTACCAAAACTCATCGTTCCCATACAAAGTTCTGAAACTAAAATTCCTGAATTTCCTAATTGATTGTACTTCATAGTGATTTAATTTAAAGTGAATGATAAATATTTAAGTGTAAAAGTGTATCTTTGAAGATTAAATCGCAAGCGATATATTTTGTTTTAACAAATTTTAGGATTTTGAAATTTTTTACACTGACCGCTAACGGTTCGGCTATGATTCCGTTGCGGAGAAATTCGGCAGAATTTCGAGGTATGGAATCAAGCCAGATATAAAAGTAGTGAATTTTGGGGTTGTACCTGTGCCGCAATGGATTATAGCCATTGTTGGCCGACGTGGCGAACGTGGACGTTGGAGTTTTGCCCGAAGAACACTTTGCGCGCTTGGCTTTTGTCTCCCGTTTTTTTTTGTCCGAGTTGTGTCCGACCACAGTTTTTTTCAGCGTGCAGCTTTTCAGTTCCGATCGTGCGTCCGAGTGAGTTCGGCATAACCATTTTTTTTTGCGCAAACCTGCTCCAAAGGGAGACAAAAGTGGGAGAGAAGCGGAGTTGTTTTTTTTAATAACCGCGCTGATTGGGTCCTGCTTGGTGGTTTTCCCGCTATGGCGGCCAAC
>NZ_RZNA01000034.1 GCF_003992595.1 Flagellimonas oceanensis | reverse complement strand
TTTGACTTTTGCAAAATGTAAAGACAAATTCCGTTTGCGATAAGTGCAAAAATCGAAACGATAATCATTGTCGAAAAATCGGGTAATTTCTCGTCTCCGAAAAATCTTCTTAAAACTTCCACAAATCCGATAATTGCAAGTGTAATTTGAAAATATCCAGCAAGTTTGGCAATACGCTTTTTCTTAATCAATGTTCCGCCAACCGCAAACAAACTAATTCCGTAAACAAAACTGTCGGCAAGCATATCCAAACTATCGGCAACAAGTCCCATTGATTTTGAGATTATTCCTGTTGTCATTTCGATTATGAAAAAGGCAAAATTTATGGCAAGTACAGACCAAAGTAACTTTTTTTGGTTTGCATTTTCTTTAAATTCCGTTTGGTCGGTTTGTTCGGTCGAGATTTTCTTTCCGCCTAAATTTAGTTCGATAACGGACTTTTCGATTTGGTCGGTTTCCCCGCTGTGAAAAACAGTCAGTTTTCGGTTCGGAATATCAAAGTCCAAATTCGCAATACTTGAAATTCCGTCCAATTTCATTCGGATTAGATTTTCCTCTGAAGGACAGTCCATTTTGGTAATTTCAAATATTGTCTTTTTCACTCGGTTTCTGGGTTTCTCGGCATTACTTACAACGGTTTCGTGTATGAGCAGTAGCGGATTTGAAAGTACAAACCTTTCAGTTTAGCACAAAGCTTATTAAAAGCACAGACCTTGATTTTACCACTTCACCCGCTATTGCTTATACACAATGTTGTGCGTTCGCCCTTTATTTTCAGTCGGTTTAGTCAATTTTCAAAGGTAGGATTTTTTGGGGTAGGGAAGGCACTCTCTCTTGCAAGTTTTGGTCAAGCGTTGGCTGGTGCGACTTGCAAGAGTGTGTGCCTTTGGGGCGGATTAACTGGCACAGCAACTTAATTTTGATACGTCTTTTCCGAAAGTTATTGCTGCTAATTTTATACCTTCTCCCAAAGTCAAATAAGGGTAGAAACTGTCTGCTAAGTCTTTCACCATTATTCCGTATTTGATTGCCATACTTAATTGTTGTATGAGTTCTCCACCTTCGGGTGCGACTACTCTTGCACCTATAAGTTTGTCAGTTTCCGAGTTACGAATGAGTTTGATGAAACCCCTTGTGTCGTTGGCTGCTATGGCTCTCGGTACGTCTTTCAATTCCAATTTTGACACTTCAAACGGAATGCCTTTTGATTCTGCCTGTGCTTCATCTAAACCTGCCCCTGCAATTTGTGGGTCAGTAAACACCACCCAAGGTAAAGAAGAATAATCGGCTTTATTATCTGTTCCTGAGAACGCATTTTCAACGGCAATTTTACCTTCAAAAGCGGCTGTATAAACAAATGCAGGGGTGTTGGTTACGTCACCTGCTGCGTAAATGTTAGGTAGATTGGTTTCCATTTTTTCATTCACAGCGATATGTCCGCTTTTGGTGAGTTCCAAACCAATGTTATCTAACCCTAATTGGCTTGTATTGGCTTTTGTGCCTGTGGCAATTACTACCTTACCTTTTTCTATAATTTGCGTAAATGAACCGTCAGGACATTTACAGTGAATGATGGTTTCATTCGCTTGTTTCTCGAATTTCACGGCTCTGAAATTAGGTAAGATTTCAATGCCTTCTTTTCGCATTTGGGTTTCCAATGCTTCACTGATGTCTGGGGTTTGTGTCCGTAGAACACGGTCGGTAAATTCAATGATTCGGACTTTAACGCCTAAACGATTGTACGCCATTGCAATTTCCAAACCTATGTAACCTGCTCCCATAATGGTCAAGCTTTCGGGTTTTTCTTCCAAGTCGAAAAGGGAAACGTTGGTCAAGTAGTCAATTTTGTCCAATCCTTCAATAGTCGGAATGTTGGTCGTAGCTCCCGCAGCAATTAAAAATTTGAAGGCTTTGTATTCCTTGCCATCAACCAAAATGGTTTTGTTGTCTTTGAATTTTGCCCAACCTTTTAGCATAGTCAGGTTTTCAAAATCGCTTACCACATCCATATATTTTTTCTCTTGAAGTGTGGCTACTAATTTTTTCTTGTCTTTGATGATTTGAGCGAAATCAATATCAACTCCTTTTGGCTTGATGCCTTCAAAGTTGGAATGTGTAGCGTGATAAGCCGACTCGCCTGCACGAATAAGATTTTTAGAAGGCACACAACCCACGTTGACACAAGTACCGCCAAAGTCCAAACCACCGTTTACCATTAAGGTCGATAATCCTAAACTTTCGGCTTTGATTGCTGCCGAAAATGCAGCCGAACCGCCACCGATAATGATTAAATCAAATTGATTAATTCCGCTGTTTCCATTATCAGGGATTTCACTTTTTACACGATAGTTTTTTGTGCCGTTGATGGTATTAATGATTTCTTCTTTGCTGGTTTTGGTAGGGTCAAAAGAACATTCGCAAGTAGCTTTTGGATAGCTCACATTAGCTTCTTTTACACCTTCATTTTTGGAAAGTAATTTTTCAATGCCTGTTGCACAATGGTCGCAGGTCATTCCTATGATGTCAAGTTTTATTATTTCTTTGTTCATAATGATTTCTCTTTTTGATTTTCCTTAATGATTTCGGCTTTATAGCCTGTCTGCTCAATAACCTTGATGATAGCGTCAGGATTTGTTTTCTTTGGGTCGTATTGGATGGTTGCCAAATCGCCCGGATATTCCACTTTGTGTTCAATAATGCCGTCCACTTCTTTGAGGGCATTTGAAATATGGTTGGAACAACCTGCACAAGTCATTCCCGTGATTTTCAGTTGCAGGGTCTTACCTTCTTGCTGTGTTGTATTTGCTGTTTGTGCTTTATTGTCAGTCGGTTTGCAACATTGTGCATTGAGCTGAGCAATTCCAATTAGGAACAAAGCACTCAATAGAATTAAATTCTTTTTCATTGTGTAATTATTTAATTAAGTTCTTAAATACAAAAGGCAAAAAAATACTATTTCTTGCCAACCACTTTGTAACCTGTACCGTTGATGGCTTCTTCAATTTGAGCGATACTCACTTTGGTTTGGTCAAATTCTACTTTGGCAATCGCTTCTTCATAAATCGCATCTACCTTAACAATGCCTGGCAATTTGTTCACATCATTTTCTACGTGTGAAGCACAACCATTGCAAGTCATTCCTTTTACATCAAAAGTTACCGTTTGGATGTCAGAAGCATTGACGATTACAACTTCCTTGTTGTCGTTTGAAGGATAGAAAATGTGTGCATAGTTTGGAAAAGCGAGCATCAAGGCTGCAAACACGGTTACAATTCCCAAGAATGTTTTGGTCTGCATAAAGGGTTTTTTTTCGTCTTCTTCGCAATCACATTGGATTTCTTCGGCTGTTCGTGGTTTGAGTTTCTGATACCAAGCAAAGCCCAATACCAAAACGGTGATACCGATTAGATAAGGTCTTGCTGGTTCCATCCATGAAAAGGTAGATGCCACTCCTGAAGCTCCTGAAATAAGAGCCAATACAGGTGTAATGCAGCAAAGTGATGCTGCTACTGCCGAAAGCACACCCGCTCCGACAAGTCTGTTGTTTTTCTTGTTCATACTGTTTCCTTTTTTGAATTGTTTATGATGTGTTTAAAAAATGGACGAAGTAAAGTAAGTTGCTCCTGTTTCAAAGAGTAGAAAATGGTTTGTCCTTCTCTTCTACCTTCAATGACGTTTCCGTCTTTTAGTTTTCTGAGGTGTTGCGAAACGGCAGGGATGCTCATTCCGAGAATGTCTGAAAGGTCGCAAGGACAAAGTTCGTTTTCTTCTTCTAAGAGAAATAAGATTTTTAACCTTACTTCGTTTCCTGCCAATGCTAAAAGTCCACTCAGTTGACTGAATGCCTTGTCGTTGGTTTGAAGTATTTCTCTACAATTGTCTATTTGAACCTTGTCGGCAAACACACGGATACACGATTGATTGTTTTCCATAATTTCCTTGTTTAGGATTTAATAACGCAGCAAAAATACAAATAGTTTTCTTATATAAGCAAATACTTAATTATAGTTTTTAACAATTCTTCTTTGTCAGCGGTGGGTGATTTAGCTCTTTTGGTTTTTTAGCGTTGGCTTTGAGTGTCGGAAAAACCAAATGTGCTAAATGTGCGGTGGGTTTTTAGGGTGACGCACAACGGTCGTGTGTATGGCTCGTTGCGTGCAAATTAGCGATTATTTTCGGTTGAGCCACAAGCCAGATTTTTAAATTTTACTATTTATCTTTCTTGTTGGAAATCGTCAAATTTAAAAATTTGGCGACTTCCCAAATATGCATTAAATTAGGTTTAAGCAAATGTTTAGCAATGAGCTATACACGTTGTTGGCATTTCGTTATTTTTTCACTCCGAGTGTTTCTATTATTTCCAAAGGTTTGTCAATCCTTTTTAGTTTCTTCTCTAAATCTCTACTTTTTGTATTTCTTAATTCGTTCATTTTTTCAGATAACCCAATACCTAAAGTTAACAAATCGACTTTCTGTTGCAAATCGTCTGTCTTTCTCAATTCAGCCTTGACATAATTTGTTGCAATTGCATAGGCGTTATACAAATGTTTCTTTTTGGTCTTATAAACTGTTTCGTCAAAAAGCATTGACCCAGCTTTATCCTCCACTACATATAATTTCTCAATGTTTTTGATTTGTAGCTCGAACTCTTTTGATAGCTCATTGACCTTTTTGGTCAAAGCAAGTCTTTCTTCTTCAATTTTTTTTATTCGTTCGGTCTCTTTTTGTTCCGCCAATCGTTTTTCTTCAAGTAGTTTCCTTCTTTCTTCTTCTTTTTTTGCTTTTTCTATTTCCTTTTGGCGAGCTATTTCTTGTTCTTCTTGTGTTGGCATTAGCTTGCCCAATTCGTATAAGTCTTTTGATTTTATTGTACCATCTTCGTTGTATTCAATCCAAGCACCATCTTTTTCGCCATTTACTAAAAAACCTTTTACCTCTAAATAGCCAGATTTGCTCCAACCTAAATATTCGCCATCAATCTGTTCGTTTTCATTTATTGTGTATTCAGCAAATTTGTTCCCATTTTCATAGTACTCAAAGCTTTTCCCAATCTTTAATATTTTTTTCTCTTGACCATTTGGAAAGTAAATTGTATTGCTAACGAGAATATCATTTTTATAAGTCTGTCTGAATTCTAAATATCGTTTACCATTTTCGCTAAAATTGTATCTTAATCTTTCGCCATTTAATCGACCATTTTTGTAATTAGCTACATCAGATATTTTACCTAAACTCTGAACACCTCCATAAGTTACAGACGCCTCATTTGCTCCAACATAAGTTGTTGATTTGCCATTCAGCTTGTTATTCGTATAGTTTCGATGTTCCAATAAATTTCCATATTCATCGTAAAGTTTATAATAACCGTTTATTGTTGGTGTATTTGGTTTTACCTGATAAACTTCTTTTATTTTGGTTTTAGAATAGGGGTCGTAATATGTTTTTACCAATGTTTGAGAAAAGATAAAATTTGAGACGAATAAGAATAATAAAGTAATTTTTTTCATTTTATTGATTTGCAAGGTTTTTGAAATACGTTATCGAAAGCTATTTCCATTTGTTCTCGGATTAATTTTGAGCTATTTTTCATTTTGTGAACTATTACAGTCCATTTCCAATCTTTGTAAGGTTCTTGATTTATATTTATTCCATTGATTTTGTCTTCAATTTTTAAGCAAACTTTGTAATTTGGTTCGTTGCTTTTTCTTGTCGAGTTGTAATATTCGTTGGACAGATGACTTAAAATTCTTTTTTTGGTAAAGTATGAATGTCCTCTGTAAATAGCTTTCAAGTTTTGATAGTCAAATTGACACGGGTTTTTCTCAAATATTTTGTTGGTTAGTATGATGTAAAAACCAGTTCCGTAATAAATCTTTTTGAGGTCATTTTCTGTTTCGACCTTTATAATTTGAATATCACTATTAGGTTTGGAATAGTCATAATTTTTAAAGTAGTCTTTTAAATCCTCTGCAATTGATTTTGATGTGTTCTCCATCAAAACAGTATATTTTTTAATTCTGTCTCTCAAATTTCGGGTTTGGTTATAATGAATGCCAACGGTTCGGCTATGATTCCGTTGCGGAGAAATTCGGCAGAATTTCGAGGTATGGAATCAAGCCAGATATAAAAGTAGTGAATTTTGGGGTTGTACCTGTGCCGCAATGGATTATAGCCATTGTTGGCCGACGTGGCGAACGTGGACGTTGGAGTTTTGCCCGAAGAACACTTTGCGCGCTTGGCTTTTGTCTCCCGTTTTTTTTTGTCCGAGTTGTGTCCGACCACAGTTTTTTTCAGCGTGCAGCTTTTCAGTTCCGATCGTGCGTCCGAGTGAGTTCGGCATAACCATTTTTTTTTGCGCAAACCTGCTCCAAAGGGAGACAAAAGTGGGAGAGAAGCGGAGTTGTTTTTTTTAATAACCGCGCTGATTGGGTCCTGCTTGGTGGTTTTCCCGCTATGGCGGCCAAC
>NZ_RZNA01000033.1 GCF_003992595.1 Flagellimonas oceanensis | reverse complement strand
GTTGGCCGCCATAGCGGGAAAACCACCAAGCAGGACCCAATCAGCGCGGTTATTAAAAAAAACAACTCCGCTTCTCTCCCACTTTTGTCTCCCTTTGGAGCAGGTTTGCGCAAAAAAAAATGGTTATGCCGAACTCACTCGGACGCACGATCGGAACTGAAAAGCTGCACGCTGAAAAAAACTGTGGTCGGACACAACTCGGACAAAAAAAAACGGGAGACAAAAGCCAAGCGCGCAAAGTGTTCTTCGGGCAAAACTCCAACGTCCACGTTCGCCACGTCGGCCAACAATGGCTATAATCCATTGCGGCACAGGTACAACCCCAAAATTCACTACTTTTATATCTGGCTTGATTCCATACCTCGAAATTCTGCCGAATTTCTCCGCAACGGAATCATAGCCGAACCGTTGTGGGTAATACAAAATAAAAATTAAGAAACAATTAATTACATTATGAACTAATAAATACAATAATTATGGACAGACGCGATTTCATTGCAACAGGTGCATTAAGCACAGCAGGGATGATATTTTTCCCGGGTAATCTGCTCGCTAAGGAGAGCAAAGAATTATTAAAGACAAAATTTCCACAACCCTTACCATTCAAACAAGATGGAGAATGGAAAGAGTTTGAACTTTATGTTGATGTCAAAATACAAGAACCGGCACCAGGTTTCTCATTTCACACATTGGCATTTAACGATATGGTGCCTGGGCCAGAAATCAGAGTGAATTATGGTGATAAAGTCAGGGTTAAATTTAAGAATAAGTCAAAATTAAATCACACCATTCATTGGCATGGAATGCATGTGCCTTGGCGTATGGACGGAGTACCAATGGTAACACAACTAAGTGTAATGCCCAATAATGAATTTATTTATGAATTTGAAGCAAAACCTATAGGGACCCATTTTTATCATTGTCATTGGGGAACCGTTTTACATATGCAAGCTGGCATGTTCGGTAGTTTAATAGTTGAAGACCCTAATGATACCATTAAAAAGCAATTCCCTTACGAGAGAGAATATACATTAATTTATTCTGCCCACGATGTAAATTTTATCAGGCAAGAAATGAATAGAATGTTGGAGCGCATGGATGAACGTTCTTATTTAATGAGTAAAGGAAGATTTGACCATGAACGTTGGGCAGTCTTTAATAATCATGACCAATTAAATGAATCTATTAAAAATGGATGGGAACCACCATACGCTTTAAACAGACGTGCACCTGCAGGAATTCCACAGGCTGATTGGTTTACAGTAAATGGAAAATCTTATCCTGATACACCATATCTTTTCATTAAATCTGGTGAAAACATCCGTGTTCGACTCATAAATGCTGGTGCTGAAATACATAATTTACACTTACATGGTCATGATTTTTGGATGGTAGCTGATGATGGTATTCCTATACCACAACCTTGGAAAAGAAACACAGTACCCCTTACACCAGGAAAGACTTACGATATTATTATCGAAGGAAACAATAGAGGTATATGGACATTCCATGACCATGACACACGAAAAGTAACTAATAATGGTCTGTACCCAGGTGGAAATTTGTTAGCTCTGGTTTATGAAGATTTACCTGAAGATGAATTGATTATCTCTAAGTATTCTGGAAACCCAATGTATAAAAATACAGGGATGAATATGAATTCAAATATGAAGAGTATGCTAATGGGCGATGACAAGCTACCCAAAATTGCTTTAGACGAATAATAACCAATAAATAAAGAAGAAATGAAAAAATATCAATTAACAATAGTATTCCTTGGGTTAATATTTATGCAAGGATATGGTCAAGGAAGAGGTGAAGATTTATTACCCGAAATAGAAATTGGCTTTAAAACCATTACAACAGGCAATTATTTTTCAAACAAAGGCACTCCATCCTTAAACATTCCAGTGTTGAATGAAGGAGAGAGAACGATTTCCGATTTTTCGGATAGTTATTTTATGATTGGTGCTAGACAGAAACTATATAAGGGATGGAGAGGTCAAATGGTTTTGGGATTTTCTTTTCCTGATGCCAATACCGGACTGGGTCAGGTTTTCTACAATCAAATAATGGTGAGAATTGAAAATAAAAAGAATATAATCACAATTGGGCGCACAACTACCCAAACAACATTGGGTTCGTTTACTACTTTTCGTGATGATGATGTAATGCAGTTTAATTATATTTTAAATCCATTCTCAAGTGGCATTAACACAGAAGACAACCAATATGCAAATGTTCTTGAGTACACCCGTATATTCAAGAATCGGTTATATGTAACATTACATGGTGAAAACTATCAATCTTTCAGTAACCCGAATGACTATTCTTTAAATGGTATAGGAGGTTCAATAGTTTATAGAGTGCCTGAAAGTCAGGTTTGGAAAAGGGAAATTATAAAAGAAATTGGGGTAAGTTCGGTAAACTTTGACATTGAAAACCCGAATTCACCAGGCTCAAACACTTATTTAAGTAATCTAGCCAGCTATGTAGCGTTAAATATTCACCCTGATCCTGTTCATTTCGTTGATTTTAAATTAATGAACATAACAAATTTTGGGATTGATGGTATTTCAGATATAACGAGTTATGATGATTATACAAGGAGCAAAAGCCAATCATTTTTTGGAATGGTTCGTTATTTAAACAGGAAACTTGAACGACCTAATTATCAGATATCATTAGGTGGTGGTTACAAGTCATTACCTGAGATCAATGGTGGAGCCAATCAGTATGTTCTTATTTCAAATATGTTTTACAGAATAGGCAACAATTTTGATTTATTGGTTCAATACAGATATCACGAAAACAGAGGTGAGTTAACTCCTTTGTTAGGCAAAAGCCAACATAGATTTCAAGTAGGATTATCCTTCTCTTTCAATAAAATATTCAATAATCAGTTTGATGACAGAAACTCAATTTTGAACTTAGAACATGGGTATATAAAGTAAGTACTACCCACAACATTGTATAAAAGCAATAGCGGGTAAAGTGGTAAATTCAAGGTCTGTACATCTAACAAACTTTTGTGATGTCGGAAAGGTAAATGCCTTGAAATCCGCTACTGCTTTTATACTTGACCGTTACCCACAAGCTGAAAACCAGCCGCATATTTTAGCACTTTCGGTTTTTCCCAACACATAAATCCAACGCTCTAAAAACCAAAAGAGCTAAAACTTTCCCAAAATTCGTAATTATGTATTTAAGTATTTGCTTAAATACATAATTAATTATATGTTTGTACCTATAAAACATAACTTATGAAATTAGAAATAACCTGTACAAGAGCGGAAGCCAACCATAAGCAGTTACAAAACTGTATGGAGGCATTGGATAATATGGAAGGGAGTTTTCAAAAAATGACAAAACTTTTATCAATTGCAGGAAGCGATGTAAGATTGAGAATTCTTTATTTATTGAATTTAGAAAATGAACTATGTCCTTGTGATTTAGCTGATATACTAAAAATGAGTGTTCCTGCGATCTCACAACATATACGTAAAATCAAAGATGCAGGAATAATCAATTCAAGACGAGATGGTCAAACACTTTATTATTCATTAAATAAAGATGAAACAGAGATATTTATTAGCATTTTTAAATCTATCGAATTAATTAGAAAAACAGCATAATTTATAAAGAAATGAAAACAGAAAAAACATCAAAAAATGCAGCATACACAGGTTTATTTGCTGCTGTAGCAGCATCATCTTGTTGCATACCACCTGTTATAGCATTAATAGCTGGCGTTGGAGGAAGTGCATCTGCACTATCTTGGATGGAACCTTTTAGACCCTATTTAATAGGTTTAGCTGTAATAGCTATTGGCTATGCTTGGTATGCTTACTTAAAACCCAAAAAAGCCGATGACTGTTGCGAAGTTGATGCAAAACCAAAATGGTATCAAACCAAAGGCTTTTTAATAGGCATTACATTGTTTGCAGCTATTTCAATTAGCTTTCCTTATTATTCTCATATATTTTATCCAGATAACAAAAAAGAAATTGTCATTGTTAATCAATCAGATATTCAAACCATAAAATTTAATGTTCAAGGAATGACATGTACTGGCTGTGAAGAAACCATAAAACACGCAGTTAATGAATTGGACGGGATTTTAGATGTAATCCCTTCTTATGAAAATGAAAACACTGAGGTTAAATTTGATAAAACCAAAACCTCGAAAGCAGCTATTGAAAAAGCCATAAATTCTACTGGCTATAAAGTTGTAAAACAGAAATAATTATAAAATAAAAATCATGAAAAAACTATTAGTAGTACCAATTCTAGCGTTGTTTTTAATTTCCTTTCAGGCAAACGCACAAAGTAGCAAAACAGAAGTTTTAAATGAAGTAGCAAGCAAAAATGTTAAAACAGTGACCTTAAAGCTTACTGGTATCACCTGTGCAGGTTGTTCCAATGCTATTTACAATGCATTAAAAGAAGTAGATGGTGTTTTAGAACATTCGGTTGAGTACCCTGGAGATATTGCTGTTATTGAGTTTGACGATTCAAAAACAAGTATCAAAGCCTTAAAGCTTATCATAGAAGAGAAAGGGTTTAAGGCAGAAGTTGTCAAAAATAAAGTTTGACCTAAAGAAAATTCCCCGAAGAGACTTCCTCGGGGCAATTTTATTTTTTTGTATTTAAGCATTTAATTAAATACTTTATAATATGAAAAACACAAATAAAGAATTGTTCAATCCGGACCACTTGGATTGTTGCATAGAAATTGGAGATTGTGAATTGCAAAATCCACCAAAAGAATTAATTGATAAACTTATTGGACAGCCCATCAGTGACTGTAAAAAAATTATTGAAGAGTTTCTTAAACCTCAAGAAAAATTAGTTATAAAATTTAAAAAGAAAATAGGGTTTAAAACTCAAAATGATAATCGCTAGTTAGCTTTTAAATGGACTGAAAATACAGTACTTAATTTAAAAAAAGATATCAAAATGGAAGTTTGTCACACCAGTAACCCAGCACTTATTCTTATACCAGATATTAGTGGGTTTACCAAATACATTGCCACTTCTGAAATTAGGCATAGTCAGGAAAAAATTGCACTATTGCTCGAATCAATTTTAGAAAATAATATACTAAATTTTAAAGTGTCTGAAATCGAAGGCGATGCTATTTTATTTTACAGTTATGAATTTCCATATTCAGCAACGGAAATCATTAATCAATGTCAATTGATGTTCGACAAATTCCATCAGAGAATAGATGAATTTAAACTATCGAAATGTATGTGTGGGTCTTGCCAAAAACTGTATAAGCTTTCATTAAAATTTGTACTCCATTTTGGACAACTTGGTTCTGTAATGGTAAAAGACTATTGTAAACTCTTTGGTAAAGATTTAATAATAGCACATCGGCTTCTTAAAAACAAAATTAGCTCAAATGAGTACATACTTTTCACGGAAAATTTTAGCAATCAATTTCCACTTATAGGCACTCATCTTGATAACCATACGGAATTGGTCAACGACATTTTCAATTTAGAAGACATCGGTGATATTGGTATTACTTATTTCGATTTGAAGGCATTAAGTTTAAAGAACAGACAAGGTACGACTTGTTAAAATGATCAGCATTTTCTTCGTGCGGAAAATGAAATAAACATAATCTAAATTATATACAAAATGAAAACAGCAAAGCAATATTTGGACAAACAATTAAACACCATGTTATCTGAAATTCAACTTGATGATAATAATTTTATCGTGAATGTCCAAAGGGAATTACTTAAAGGCAATCCACTGCCAAAAACAACATTTTATGCACTTATCGATGCAACTAAAGAGAAAGCTGATTCACTGTTGGAATTATTAGGAGAGCTAAATGAAAATAACCAAATTACAGCCTTTTCTGGTTTGTCGATCACACCTACTAACCACAAGTTTATAGTGCAAGGCAAAACACTTTATACTTGGTGTGCATTAGACGCTATATTGTTTACCGAATGGCTGGATGTTTCGTCCCAAATTATATCTCAAGACCCAATTGACAATTCTTTAATTGAGTTGAATATTGACTGTGATCATTTGGTATCATCTAATCCGTATCCAATATTTCTCTCTTTGGTTGAAAAAATGGACTCTTGCAATATCAGAGGCTCCTTCTGTAATCACGTTTCTTTTTTTGCAAGCGAACAAACCGCAAAACAATGGCTTGACAGCAATGCAAATGGCAAGATATTAACCTTGGAAGATCTGTTTGAATCGAATAAAATTGGCTTAAAATGTTGTTAAAAATAATCACCTATATTTATTAAGCACCACATAAAAACAAATCATTTTTAATATGAAGAATTTATTTAAAAAGAAAAACGAGTTATCTCAAAAAACAGAAACTGTTTCATTACAGATAGAAGGAATGACCTGTAGTGGCTGTTCATTACATATCGAAAAGGATATCAATAAAAAAGATGGTATTCTAATCAGTTCTGTGAACCACGAAACTGGTAAAGGAGAATTTACTTTTGATACTGCCAAGTTGAATAAAGAGGAATTGATTAACGCTGTAAATAGCATTGGTAAGTATACGGTTGTTAAAGGCAATGAAAAAGAGGATTGTTGTGATTCAATTTCGGATAGCACGACAGATAAAGCGTCCAACAAAGGAAAAAATCAATTCGATTTAATCGTAATTGGAGGTGGTTCTGCTGCATTTTCAGCAGCCATAAAAGCCGAAAGTTTAGGGCTTACCACGCTTATGGTAAATGGTGGTTTAGATTTTGGTGGCACTTGTGTTAATGTAGGTTGTGTACCTTCTAAAAATCTAATTCGAGCTGCCGAAACAGCTTACCACGCTACACATTCTAATTTTGCAGGAATAAAACCAAAAGGCGTTGACATTGATTTCGCACAAGTTATCAAGGATAAAAAAGCTTTAGTTGCTGCATTACAACAACAAAAATATATGGATGTGGTCAGTGATTTTAAAGGCTTGACCATGCTCAAGGGATGGGCAGAGTTTGTGGATACTAAAACCATTCTTGTAGATGGAAAAGACAAGTTCACTGCAACCAATATTATAATAGCCACGGGAGCAACCACCAACATACCTAATATCGAAGGATTAAATGAAGTTGGGTATTTAACTAATGTGTCTTTGTTCGATTTAGAAGAAAAACCAGAAAGCCTAACCATTATGGGCGCAGGTTACATAGGGTTGGAAATAGCAATGGCCTATAATCGTTTAGGTGTAAAAGTGCGCATCATTGAATTTACAGATAGACCTTTACGAAGTCAAACCGAAGACATTACTGGTGTTTTAGTTGAACAAATGAAAAGTGAAGGCATTGAAATTCTTCCAAATTTTAGAGCCTTTAAATTTGAAAAAGAGGGCAACAATACTATTATTCATTGTAACTGTCCTGATGGTTCTACAACACAAATTGTTGAAAAAGGACATATTGTTGTCGCGACAGGAACCACGCCAAACACGTCTAAATTAGGTCTAAAAAAAATAGACCTAAAATTATCAGAAAGAGGGCATATTGTGGTTAATGAAAAAATGGAAACTAATATTTCCAATATTTATGCAGCTGGTGATGTCACTAATACACCGCCATTTGTGTATACAGCAGCAACCGAAGGCAGTACAGCCGTTAATAATGCATTTTCATTATCAAAACAAAGTGTAGATTATGCATCATTACCTTGGGTAGTATTTACAGACCCTCAAATTGCGGGAGCAGGTATGGATGAAATTGAAGCTGAATCAAGAGGCATTCCTTTTGAAATATCAAAATTAGATCTAACACATGTACCAAGAGCTTTAGCTGCACAAGATACCAGAGGATTTATAAAGTTGATTCGTAATACGGAAACGGATAAATTAATTGGAGCAAGAGTAATAGCACCAGAAGGTGGTGAACTCATCCAACAATTAAGTATGGCTATTAAATTTGGAATTACAGTAAAAGATTTGGCTGAAAGTTTTTATCCATATTTGACACTTGGAGAAGGAATCAAATTAGCAGCAATTACTTTTGGAAAAGATGTTTCTAAATTGAGTTGTTGTGCAAGTTAATCCCTACTAAAAGCCATACACATTTGCAATTCGCTCAAAGCCACCACGCCATCAAAAATTGCAAAAGAGTATGTCTTGCCAACGCTCAATCCGAACATTTAAGAAAATATCGGAATTGAAAAGCAGAACGGAATAAAGCCAGTGGGTAACAACGTATATAAAAAATAGCAGTTAAGAGCTAAACTAAAAGTTTGGTTCTTTTCTGCTATCTTTGTTTTCAACTGAAAAATGGCACATACAAATCTGCTACTTTTCATATACAAGACCGTTGGCCGCCATAGCGGGAAAACCACCAAGCAGGACCCAATCAGCGCGGTTATTAAAAAAAACAACTCCGCTTCTCTCCCACTTTTGTCTCCCTTTGGAGCAGGTTTGCGCAAAAAAAAATGGTTATGCCGAACTCACTCGGACGCACGATCGGAACTGAAAAGCTGCACGCTGAAAAAAACTGTGGTCGGACACAACTCGGACAAAAAAAAACGGGAGACAAAAGCCAAGCGCGCAAAGTGTTCTTCGGGCAAAACTCCAACGTCCACGTTCGCCACGTCGGCCAACAATGGCTATAATCCATTGCGGCACAGGTACAACCCCAAAATTCACTACTTTTATATCTGGCTTGATTCCATACCTCGAAATTCTGCCGAATTTCTCCGCAACGGAATCATAGCCGAACCGTT
>NZ_RZNA01000032.1 GCF_003992595.1 Flagellimonas oceanensis | reverse complement strand
GATACCCCAAAAATTAGGGCAGTAAGTTTAATCATTAAATTTACTGAATATGACACGAAGAAAGTTTACCCCGAAGTTCAAGACCAAGGTGGTATTGGAAGCCTTGAAAGAGCGGCATAGCCTTGCCGAACTTGCCCAGAAGTACGAGATACACCCGACCCAGATCAGCGCATGGAAGCGCGATTTCCTCGATGGGGCCGAGCAGGTGTTCGAATCGGGCAAGAAGGATGCCCGCAGCGAGACCGAAAGGGAGAAGGACAAACTTCTAAAGGCCATAGGCCAGTTGAAGGTCGAGAACGATTTTTTAAAGGACGCCTTGCGCTGAGACCACTCTCCGAACGCAGAAAAATGATACGCAAGGGTCATTCCAAGATGAGCATTGTAAAACAATGCGAAACATTGTCGGTCCATCGTTCCGGGCTGTACTATAAGCCCAGGGGCGAGACCGAACTGAACCTGAAGCTCATGCGGGAGATGGACGAACATTATCTCCACCACCCTTTCAAAGGGGCCAAGCGGATGCACATCTGGCTGACCAAAGACAAAGGCTATAAAGTGAGCAGGAACCGGATCGAACGGCTCTATTACAAGGTAATGGGGCTTAGGGCGGTACTTCCGGGAAAGCACACCTCCCGAAGGTGCAAGGACCACAAAACGTATCCCTACCTGCTACGCAACCTGACAGTTGACAGGCCCAATCAGGTATGGGCAACCGACATCACCTATATCCCCATGCAACAGGGATATCTCTACCTGGTGGCCATCATCGACCTGCACAGCCGCTATGTCCTGAACTGGAGCGTGTCCAATTCCATGGATGCCCAATGGTGCAGGGAAACATTGGAAGAGGCCATAGGTGAGCACGGGACACCTGAGATCCTCAATACGGACCAGGGGAGCCAGTTCACCGCCGAGGAGTTCGCCAATTATGTTTTGGGCCAGGGAATACGCCTGAGCATGGACGGTAAGGGAAGGGCCACGGACAATGCCTTTATCGAAAGGCTATGGAGGAATGTAAAATACGAGAAGATATACCTGAACCCTCCAAGGGACGGTATGGACCTTTATCTGTTATTGGCAGAGTACTTTGATTATTACAACCATGAAAGAAGACACCAGTCCATCGACTATGAAAGACCTATCGATCTATTTAAGAGAGCGGCTTGAATTATATTAGTTTTGTAGAGAAACTGTCCTAAAGATCGGGGTATCTACAAAACTGGAGAGAAATCTATGGCTCTTGAGCCATTGCCTATGTGCAAATCACTAATAATAGCAATTTTCATCTAATAAAATGGTTAGTATATTACGTAAAAAAATTGATGTAGGTAATTTAACACATTTAATTTAAATTATTTTTAGAAGGCCCACAGTTCGGGATAAACTTTTCAAAACCTTTAGGAGCTGATTGAAATCTATGTGTTTCTGTTTTTGGTAGGAGCCGAAGAAGGGGAGCATACACAGCTCGGTAAGTTTTGCACTTACTGGTTTTTTGTTTTTTACACTCCTTTTTGTCCAACATTTTATCCAATATCAATAAAAGTGGCTAAGTCTACATATTGATTTTGATACTGTGATGAATATTATATTGCGGCGGCTGCACCAATTCCAATAATTGCAAATATTAAAGATATAATGATGCAAATGACTATATACCAAACAATTTTTGAAGTGTTGCTTCTTGTTTTTCTGTGGCTTCCTGGACTTTCCAATTGGAATATAAAAGTTCGATCATTAATTCCCTATCAGTATAATCTTTGCGACTTTCTTCAAAATTTAGTTGTGCTTTTGACTTCATAGTTGTGCTTTAGTGTTTTAAAACGGAGAGATTTCTATAAGTACTGAAGGCCTAAATGATATTTAAAAATATGTTTCCTGCTAGCGTTTAATATTTCAGACTTTTAAAATAATTTGATTCTTTTTAATAAAAGAAGTGTTATTATACTATAAATGTTTTAGCCTAAAAATGTATTAAAAAGTTAAAAAAGTAAAAAACATTTTATTATAGTATAGGAATTGTCTAAATTTAAATAAATTACTAAATATGAGCACTTTAATTTCTTCCATTAAAAAGGATGGTATTGATACAGGGGTAAGAACTAATTATCGCGGCGCTATGTTTGTGGACAAAAAAGTTTATTTCAATAGAAAAGAAGTTAAAATTAACTTCGAAAAATTAAGGGATAAGTTAATTGTCAAAAAGAAGTAAATGCCTTATAATATTCTACTTTTCCCCTTAGTGGGAGGATATTATATACTTCTCAATTTTGTCTACTTTAAATACAAATATCAAAGACTTTCTTCTCAACGCATTTTATTTGGCTCCATTGTAGCTGGTATTTTATTACTGTTTTTCATTTTAGGATTACGAGTTTTACTAGAGCATTGTTTTCCATTTTTTTTTAAGAACACAGCATCATGGTTAATTGAATCGCCTGTTCCGCACACACCATTTTTATGGACTTCGGTTACCTCTTTTTTCATTGCAGTTATTGGAACTCACATAATAAATTATACTCTATTTAAACTGAACTTTTTTGGGTATGACTCTCCTGTAAGTTACTCTGTAAGAAAATATGGAGATGAACTCGAATATTTATTTAGGGATTGTGCAATTAACGGAACATTGCTTCAATTCACTTTAAAAAATAACAAAGTATATGTAGGTTTCGCAACATATATTCCACCACCAAAAGAGACAAATTATTTGAAAATAAGTCCAGTATTAAGTGGTTTTAGGGATAATGAAACCAAGCGAATAAACTTCACAACTGATTATTACAAGGGTATAGAATTGTATATGAACGACCCTTCCAAACATAACTTTTTTGATATTGATATCGTTGTCAAGCAAGATGAAATATTAACTGCAAACGCCTTTGACCCTGATATGTACGAAATTTTTAACTCGACTGGCCAAGAGGAAGAAAAATCAGATTAAATAGTTGTTTAATCTAACTTATTCAATGTTTAATTACAAGCTCCCTAGAAAACTGAACTATTTCAAAATAATAAGAAAAAGCACCCCAAATCTTACCCCAACTTTTGCGCATGGATCCTGTCGGGTTTTTGTAGTGTTCCGATAGATAAGCGTAAAGCAAAAAACCGATAGGGCGCAACCTACTTTTTGGATCTTAGTAGCCTATGTCCTCGCCTGCGCCTCTGGCCTTATCGATACCCCTGCCAAGTGCCTTGATGATCTTGGCCGCCATTTGCACTTTATTGGTCGGTATACTGGGAGCCTTTACACCCATCGTTTTAAGCAATTTAAAGGCCATGTCCTTTTCCTTGGTGGGCAGTCCCATCACTTTGGCAAAGAACTTCCCCGGTTCCTTGGCATGGGCCTTTCTCCCAACATAGGATTCCACATAGTTCCGTTTGAATCCCGTTGTCCTGTCAAAGGTCTTTTCTGCTGCTTGGTAAAAACTGTCCCGATCAAATCCCCTCTTGACCGTCTTTCCGTTCAGTTCCACTTCGGATGCCCTGTGCTTTGCCATTGGTGAAAGCGTATAGGTATTCGTCACGTCCCTTCTACTCACTATGATATGGATATGGGTCTGTAGCCCCTCCTTTTGCATTCCGGCAGCCACCAATTGCCCGTTCTGTTTGTGGGGGGCCAATCTTGTTTGCTCTTTGATTCTTTTTTCAAGCTCATTGACATTCCCAATGGATTCGCCTCGTTCCACTTTCCGTATTTCATTTCTGAGCCTTGCTATCTCCCCTCGGTACGGCGCATTCTCCTGAACCTGCCTGTCAAAACCCCGATAGGTGCGTTCATGCTCTATCTTGGCGTAATATTTCAGGTTCTCGGCCTTGACCTCTTGGTTCCTGTGGAAACTCTTGGCATAGTCCTCCATGAGTTTTCTTGTATATTCCCTAAGCATGTTGGGGTCATTGCCGATGGCCTTTAGTTCCCTTTGGTTGGGACTGACCACTATGGAATAGAATTTCGGGTCCTTCTGCCTCAGTTTGGCCGTATTGGCATCTATTTCCTCGATGACCTTTTCAGGGCTTACGCTGTCGTTCTCTTGGTCAAAGAATTCCTCCCTATGTTCTGGTAATCTGTCCTCGTTTTCCTTTTCCAGATAGTCCACGTAGTTCCCTACACTGGAGTTGTAGGTACTGCCCATTTTCTGTGCCGAGATAGTAAGGTACATGAGCGTTATCTTAATTGATGTTTCAAGCTTTCAAAATCGCCGATCCCCATATTGATTTTTAGATATGGCTTTCCCATCATCGGCTCTACCTTTTCAACATTGTTGAGGATTTCATTACAATGCTTTCTATATTCTTTGAATTCTTGCAGTATTCTATCATGCTCTGTTTTCGGAACGGTATTTCTAGGCTCCAAAAAATCCATTCGCTCTTCCTGAATTTGGACAGGTTCTTGTCTCGGTTTCCTCCCATCTTTTACATAGGCCTCGTAAAGAATGAGCATCATTTCATAGGTCGGCCGGATACTGGTCTTTTCCATGTTCTTGATAATGGCGATGAGCCTATCGAATTTCTTCATCATCTGACGCTCCAATTTTTTGATACTCTCAAGGATGACCTTCGTTCCCTCTCCAAAAGGGTCAAGGTTGTTCTCTTTGAAGTAACTTATCATTCCATCCAAAACCTCACTATGCGATTTGCTGAACTTTTTGGAATAGCTTCGAAAACGTGTGGCCGTTTCCTTCTTTAAGGTGATATTGGAATAACCCCCTGTCCCTTTCTTTGTTCTGCCTTTTGTTGATTGCTTTTCCATAGGTGCAATTTTGTTTTTTAGTGAAATTGCGTCAATTTTTTCGTCAAAAATTTCCAGTGTTTATTGGGCTTCCCAAAGGGTTTACTGTAGGTTTTGGAAAAGTCTACTGTAGCCCCTGATTTTGAACAGTATTCCAAAATCAATTCAATCAACTGGTTTTCAACTTGTTGAAGACCCGAAAACAACTGTGATGGCGCATTTTGCGCATCACCCTCTTGCTATTCCTTCGTCCCGCAAGCGGGACCGAATAAATACAGCATGATTGAAAATCAGCTAGCCTATAAATGTTCTTTGTTTGTGCGGATTTTTGGAAAGTCAAATCAAAAAGGAAAACCCGCCCGTACTATTAAATAGTAGTATTCAATAATATAAAGATACAATTTTATTAACTAAAAAAATGACCTCATAAAAGTCCTCTATCAGGGTTTATATTGTTAATCGTAAATCCCTAAATTTATATAGGTTTAAATAAAGTATTTTAATGTACAATAGAATTGCCCATATCGCTTTGGTTGTAAAGGACTATGATGAGGCAATTCATTTTTATACGCATAAACTGGATTTCGTACTTCTTGAAGACACAAAGATTGATGAATTTAAAAGGTGGGTGGTTGTTGCATCATCCGGAGCAAAAGAATGTTCTTTATTGCTCGCCAAAGCTGCCAATGAGAAACAATTGGCCAGCGTTGGGAACCAAACAGGAGGCCGTGTTGGATTTTTTCTTTTTACAGATGATTTCAATAGAGATTACGACAAACTGGTCAATCGGGGGGTAACATTTGTAAGAACTCCTAAAAAGGAGCCTTATGGAATTGTGGCCGTGTTTCAAGATCTTTATGGTAATTTATGGGACCTTTTGGAGCCTAATGAAAATAATAAGGGAGTAATAAGATAAAAGAATCCAAAGCTCATATAAACTATGATAGAATACAATGTAGAACACAATTTGAAAGTTGAAGAGTTCAAAGAGGTTTTGGTAAATTCCACTTTAGGTAACCGTCGGCCAATAGATAACCTTGACACCTTGAAGAAAATGGTTGAGATGGGGAATCTTATTATTACAGCTAGACATAAAGGCAAACTTATTGGCATTTCCAGATCGCTAACTGATTTTTCATTTTGTATCTACCTGTCAGATTTAGCAGTTGATATAAAATATCAGAAAAAAGGGATAGGAAAAGAATTGATTAGAAGAACGAAAATGGAAGCACCAGAAGCCAAATTAATTTTACTGGCCGCGCCTGAAGCTATTCCTTACTATCCTAAAATAGGGATGACCCAATATGAACATTGCTATTATTTAGATAATATTCAAAACTTAATTTGAGTTGATAAAGTTCAAATAAAAGATAAGCCTTAAACGGAAAACATTCAGATATAGCCAACCTCAAATGAATCTGACCAAAAAACAAATAGTACTCGCATCCCCTATTTTGATAATTGCAATCAATTTTGGTAATGCATTTATATTTGGGGGAATTATTGGTAAATGGGCCTTTATACCAATAATATTGATTGAATGGTGTTTATTTCTGTTCTTCATTTATAGGTATTCCGATAGAGAAATAAGAACAAAATGGCTGCAAAGGCCAAAAGGGCCATTTCTTTGGAACCTTTTGGCATTGCTGATTGGTTTTTTGCCACTGCCTTTGTTTTTAATGCATTATCAAGCATTGGGGAATTGGAATGTTTGGGTTCCTTGGATTTTATTGGCTTTGATCAATCCTTGGTTGGAAGAATATTATTGGCGTGGACTGCTGCTTGAGCATTCCAAAAAATGGTCGAACTGGGCAGCGATTCTTTTTACAAGTCTGGTATTTGCCCTTAACCATGCCGTTTTTGGGGTAAATTCGGAGCTAAACAAGGGCATGACCATTATAGTATCAACTTTCATTATGGGGATTGTTTGGGCATTGGTTTTTAAAAAAACGTCGAGTTTACGATGGATTGTACTAGCGCACTTTTTGGTCGACTTTTTCAACTTGTCCGCAGCCTCATTTTTAGACTTGTATGAAAAAGGAAATTGGTAAAATATATTTTAAAAATTAAACTTTTTGAAAGCTCTGTATTTTGATACTTGACTTTAAAGTTCAAATAAACGATTGCTCACAAAGTATAAAACAAAAGATATGATGAAGAAATGCCACATTACCATAGGCTTTATTTTTATGGGCCTAATGGCTTGTAAAACCAATAACCTGAGCTACGATGAAGCATTGTTTAACCAAATCGAGAATGGTGGCTTTAATGGCAATGTACTCGTATTCGAAAAAGGAGAGATCAACTTAAAAAAAGCTTTTGGATTGGCAAATATCAATAATGGCGATTCCTTAAAAATTGGTTCTATTTTTAGACTCGGGTCGGTCAGCAAACAATTTACCGCGATGGCGGTTGCCATACTTGAAGAAGATGGAGTACTTTCATATGACCAAAACATTCAGGATGTTATACCGGAACTTCCATATATTGGAATTACAGTAGAACACCTTTTGCAGCATACTTCGGGTTTACCGGACTACTTAGATCTTATGATAAACCATTGGAAGCCTGAACTTGAAGAGAATGACCCCGCTAGGTATATTTCCGGTAATGAGGATATAGTTCAAATGATGATTGAGAAAACGCCTGAAATTCATTTTGAACCTGGACAAAAATGGGAATATAGTAATACAGGGTATGTTTTATTGGCGACAATAGTTGAGCGCGTTTCTGGAAAGCCGTTTGAAGTATTTTTGAAAGAAAGAATTTTTGAGCCTGCCGGAATGACCAATACATCTGTCTATAAATTCGTTGACGGTCAAGACCCCAAAATGCCGTTACGGGTTTTTGGTTTTTCAGATGAAAATGGAGAACGAATATTAAATGATACTCATTTTCTAAATTTTGCCAAAGGAGACGGAGGAGTGTACTCTACATTAGAAGATCTTTTGAGGTGGGATAGGATTCTTCATACGGATGAACTTGTTACGGCAGCTACTCTTGAAAGGGTTTTTACAGCTGGCAAGTTGAACAACGGGGAAGCGTTTGAGTACGGTTTTGGATGGTTCTTGGACAATAAAAATCCTAGGATTAAAATTGTCTATCATGGTGGTGGTTGGGTCGGATTTGGAACCTATATATACAGAGATATTTCTCGTGATTCTTGTTTTATAATTTTGACCAATAATTCAAGTTGGCAAGAAGTCGAGACCCTTGTTGAGAAGTTCAAAATCATAATGGCAAACTAAAAGTTCAATATAGGGTGGAGGCCAAATATGATAAAATAGGAGTTAACTACAATGTCACAAGAAAGGCCGACCCATTATTAGTTGCAACTTTTCTAAAACATTTACGGCCAACATTGGAGGGCCATTATTTGGATATTGGGTGTGGAACAGGAAATTATACAATTGAATTCCAAAAAGAAGGCTATCAATTCATTGGTATCGATCCCTCCCATGCAATGCTTGAAAAGGCAAGATTGAAAAATAAAAACATTGATTGGAAAAAAGCTACTGCTGAAAGCATTCAACTCGCAAACAGTTCGATTGATGGAATCGTTGGATGTCTGACCATTCACCATTGGACTGATTTAAATAAGGCCTTTCATGAAATTTGTAGGGTACTCAAGGTCAATGGTAGAATCGTGATTTTCACATCAACACCAGAACAAATGAAAGGATATTGGCTTAATCATTATTTTCCAAGAATGTTGGATGATGCGATTGCACAAATGCCAAGTCTTTCGCAGATGGAAAATATCGTTAAAAAATGTGGTATTGAAATCATCGAAACAGAAAAGTATTTTATCCAACCCAATCTTCAAGATAAATTTCTGTACAGTGGAAAGCATAACCCTGAATATTATTTTGATGATCAAATAAGAAATGGAATTTCCTCATTTTCGTCATTGGCAAATCAAATGGAAGTGAAAATGGGATTGTCAAAATTAAGAGCGGACATTGATAATGGGGAAGTTTTTAAAATCATGGAATCCTATGAAAATGATGAGGGCGACTATCTCTGCATAGTAGGTAAAAAGTCTATAATCAAACCGAGTAGTCAAAAAGTTTAAATAAACGATTAGATATAATGAGATTCCTCTTTTGTCTTGTTTCATTTATAATATCAATTCAAGGGTTTGCTCAAAACCCAGTAATAGAACCTTATGTTAACTTTTTAAATCATATAGATAAGACATCTGCAAAGGATTACATACTTCAGAAATTTGATGACCATGACATTGTGATTCTATGTGAAAGGGACCACAGTGAATTCACCCAATATGAATTGGTCAAAGAAATCCTATCTGATGAACGCTTTCAAAAAAATATAAAGAACCTATTTACAGAGATTGGGCTCATCAATCTACAACCTGAAATCACCCAGTTCCTTAAGACTAAAGGATTGGATAGTGTGATTGTAGACAAGAGATTAAGTCAGTTTCAGCGGGATGCTTCCTTTTGGGTCATTTGGGATCGTTACAATTACCACTTCCTTTTGAAAACAATCTATGACATCAACAATCTCTCGGACAATCAAATTCACTACTACCCATCCGATGTTGAATTTGATTGGCAAAAAGTGAACAATGTTGAGGACTATGACAAGGAACAAGAATTTGAATTAGAACCACGGGATAGTTTGATTGCACGGAACATCATCAATACCTATAAAAGGATCAGTTCCAAGGGCAACAATAAAGCCCTGATCATTCTTAACTACAGGCATGCTTTTAAAATCAATATGGTGACCAGTAATGGAGAAACCGTCAAAAATGCAGGTAAGTATCTTCAAGATTATTTTGGGGAGCGATTGGCGAGTATCTTGACCAACAGGCCAATTTTCACATCCAATGGGAATGGGTTTGTCTATGGACTCATCCAAGATGGTAAATGGGATGCATCATTCAAATCAGAGAACATCCGAAATATGGGGTTTGATCTGCATGAAACAGTCTTTGGAAATGATGGTTTTGATATGTGGAAGGGTAACACCGACAACTTAAAATATGAAGATGTTTTTGATGGTTTTGTTTTTTATGAACCCCTAGAAAACCACAGACTGTTGGATTACTATAAAGGTTTGGTGCCAAAGGAACATGAGAAAGAATTTTTTAGACGATATAGAATCCAGATGGAATATATTGATAATGATGAAGTATTGAAAAAGCTTGATAATAATGATTTTAGGGAATCACTTTTAAAAGAGGTGAACACGCCAAAAGAAAGGAAGTACCCCAACTTTGATCAATTAATGGAAATCAGGGATGAAAATCTACGGGATTAAATCAAATAACATATCTTAAAGTTCAAATAAACGATGAAAATCCTATTACTTGGTGCAACAGGGAGAACTGGTAAATTGGTGTTGAAAAGGGCTCTTGATAAAGGTTATCAGGTAAATTGTCTTGCTCGTAAAACAAAACGGATTGAAAGAAATGATGGATTGTCAATCTTTGAAGGAAATCCAACTAATAAAGCTGATTTGATGAAGGCAATATCTGGATGCGAAGGCGTTATCAGTGTTTTAAATATTTCAAGAAAATCTGATTTTCCTTGGTCGCCTTTGAGAACACCAAGCACATTTCTTTCCGATGTGATGACTACCTTAGTCCCAATAGCTATAAAACAGAATGTCAATCGAATTACAGTTTGTTCAGCTTGGGGAGTTTCTGAAACCAAAAAAGAAATTCCCAAATGGTTCAAATGGTTTATAGATAATAGCAATATAGGTGTTGCATATAAAGATCATGCAAGGCAAGAGAAAATAGTATTGGAATCGAACTTGGAGTGGACAATTGTTCGTCCAGTCGGACTATACAACTCAAATAGAGAAGAAAACATCTTGGAGACTTTTGACAATGTGCCTAAGCCAAATCTTTTGATAAGTAGGCAAAGTGTTGCGGAATATATTCTGGAGAGTATGGAAAATGACATGTTAATCAAAAAAAAGGTTGTTATATCGAAGGGATAACTGGTTAAAATGAAGAATGACTACTATTATTTAGTGATGAAAGAACAAAGAAACATAAGGTTGATTGGGTTCCTTCCTACGATTGGAATAATTCTCTTTATCGGTCTATTTGTTTATTCATCTTTTTTATACCCAGGAGGTTCACAGGTAAATTTGGAAAGTGTTGGGTTTGATTGGGTCAACAATTATTGGTGCAACCTAATGAATGAACGGGCAATGAATAATATGATAAACCCAGCAAGACCTTTTGCCATTGCAGCCATGTTCGTTCTTTGCTTAAGTCTTATGCTATTCTTCATTCAGTTTGCTGGAAATTTTACAAAAAACCCCATTTGGAAAATTATCATTCTGATATTTGGAATTTTATCCATGGTATCAGCGTTTCTAATGTTTACTGAATTCCATGATTTAATGACAACACTTTCAAGTATCTTCGGAGTGCTTGTTGTTTTGGGGATAATCTGGGAAATATACCAGAGTAATATGACCAATTATAAAATAGGGGGTATTATCTGCATTGCTTTATTGGGACTGAACAATTACATTTATTACAGCCAACAGTTCATACTGTTTTTACCCTTATTGCAGAAACTGACCTTTGCTTTAGTTCTAGGTTGGATAATAGGCCTTAACTTTAAAATGATGCGGAAAAATAAGTCCCAAATAAGCTTAAAGTAATTAACCGATTCTATTCAATTGAACTTTTTGTTTCTGTAAAACTTATCGGAGCACCCTAATTTCATAAAAATCATATCTTTAGGGAAGCAACTTCTACAACTCATGTACAATTCTTCTTTAAAACTCAAAAATGGAAACAGACATTCATAAATTGATACCCCATCGCTCCCCTTTTGTATTTGTGGACAATATTCTTGTTTCCAATGATAAGGAAGTTGTGGGCACAAAAAAATTCGATAAGAAAAATAATCAAATGTTGACTGGAAGTTTTCCCGAATTCAATTTTGTTCCTGGAATGATCATTATTGAGTCAATGGCACAATGTGGTGGTGCGGGAATAAAGAAAGCAGGCTTGGCAGACGGTTTTTTTGGACTTGTTAGCATGGAAAATGTTAGGTTCTTTAATGGCGCAAAATATGATGAGGTAGTTAAATATGTTATCAAAAACATAAGGATAAGCAACAGGCTGATTAAGCAATCTGGAATTGCTTATGTTCAAAATAAATCTATTCTGGAAGCTACATGGATATGTGCAAGAATCAACAACTAATGAATGATAATTGAATAAGTTCAAATAAACGATTTCCAATAAGCCAATAAATAGGTTTAACTTCCAAAGTAAAACTCAATGAAACTGAAGATTTATGCCATAACCGGATTAGTATTTTTAATCCTAAACCAAATAATGGTTCTTCAGGGAAATCAATTTATCCAAACCCAAAAACCGATTGACTATGCACATTGGTTATTGCTTCTGGGTATCCTCTTAAGTCTATCCCTAAACTATATTTTTTCAAAAGGCATTTTCAACAGTACAGCCGCAGTGATTACTACATTAGGAATCATAGCCCTTATGGGGCAGGCAGTTATAGATTTTCTTTGGTGGAGTTACGGGACTGACTATGAAGGGATGAAAAATTTGACAAATCAAATAATGAGTAATCCTTCGATCAGTATTCCATTTATGACCATAGGACCAGCTTTGTTTTACCTTGGATTGGCAATGCATGCTGGAAAGTTCATTAGAGAACGGACAATATGGTCTATAATAACAATTTTAGGAGTAATCATGATAGGAATAGGGTCGTTTGTGTTGGATAGTAGATATGTTATACTTTTAGGACATATTGTTATGGCATTCGGAATTAAAGGCCTAATCTCAATGAGAAACATTGAGCAACACGAAACAGAATAAAGTTCAAAAAAAAGATGCTTTATTTACCTTCCATCCTTTCCATTAACATTCGCATATCATCACCAACTTTTCTTTCCAAAACCCTTGCATAAATTTGGGTAGTGGTCAATTTGGTATGACCTAGCATTTTGGAAACGGTTTCAATTGGAACACCATTGGAGAGTGTTACCGTTGTGGCAAAAGTGTGCCTGGCAGTATGGAAAGAAATATTCTTATAGATTCCACAAGCCTTTGTAATCTCCTTTAAATAACTGTTGGTCTTTTGATTGCTTAATACAGGTAACAACTTTCCGTGCACCAATCTTTCATTGCAGTTTTTATATTTATCCAAGATTTGTTTTGCTTTGGGAAGCAAGGGAACCTTGACCGCTTCATCAGTTTTTTCCCTTTTCGTATGGATCCAAAGGTTCCCATCTATACCGAACCGCATATGATCAATATCCAGTGCTTTTACATCTCCATAGGCCAATCCTGTATAACATGAAAAAAGAAAAGTGTCCTTGACCCTCTCATACCCACTTCCTGAAAATGTTGTTTCCTCAATGAGCCTGAGTTCCCTTTCGGTCAAAAAAGAGCGTTCACTCTTCTTATAATGTTTTTTATAGTTTACAAACGGGTCTTTGTCCAACCATTCCAACCTCACGGCAAGGTTTACCATTTTCCTTAACCGCTCCAAATGTTTCATGGCCCCATTATTGGTACACTTCTTTCCCTTTTGCAGATCAGGCCCATTTATCAAATAGTTCTCAAAATCAGTAATGAACTTATAGTTCAATCGCTTTAAGTTGATGTCTTGAAGTCTACGGGTATGCTCCAAAAACCTTTTGAGATATTTTTCTGTACCATAATAGTTCTTCATGGTTCCCGGGCGAAGTTTACTCTTTTGTGATTCGTAATGATACTTGATAAGCTCCATAAGGGTCTTGTGCTCTTCATCCTGTCCCAGATAACGGGCCTTGATGGCCTGTGAGGTTATAATCTTGTCCTCACGCAACAACTGTTTATGGGTATCCATGATCTCTCCATACACCTCATCAAGATAGCTGTTCAATAAACGGGCCTTGTGGGTAAGTCCATGGAGTCTTCCCTTATTTTCATCCCATTCATTCACCGAAACATAACGTTTCAAACTTATCTCGGCACGTTTTCCATTGACGGTGATACGGGCATAAATGGTCAATTTTTCAGGGTTGTTGGAAATGTCCCTAGTGAAGATTAGAACCTTTAAAGTGTTGGAATTGCGCATAATACATAATTTTTGGGTTTGACAAAACTGGTTTGTAAAACACCCATAAACAGCGTCAAACTGAAGCTAAATTATGCACAAGAAACGTACCGAACCATTCACCGAACTCTACACCTTTTATATGGTTTTATTTGATATCAGATGAATGCATAAAAAACAAAAAGCACTGTCAATCAGTCGATTAACAGTGCTTTAATACCACCTATTTAGTGGTTCGTCGGGGTGGCAGACTTAGCCACAAACAAACAACATATTGTTAATCAATATTTTACATCAAATTCTTAAATTTTGCACACCTGATTGCACAACAAAACCATGAAAAGAACTTCGGAGATATAATTTGCTCTCTTTTAGTTTCATTAAGATACAAAAATTGTAGAAACAATTTAATGATTGCCTCACAATGGTCGATTCTTTCAGTGATGGTATTTAGGATGTCCAAAACTTAGAATAACATTCATCCTTCACAAGATAAGATTCCTTAATTTGAATTGATTTCGTAATTTGAAACATATTATTTACAGTAAATGGCCCAGCATACCCTCAAGAATCTAAAAAATTTAGATGAAAACCGTAAAACTGATTCAAGGAAAACAAAATGGGGATAATGTTATTATCATTAACTTTTATGCCAATGAAACATTGGAAAACCATCTTATTCAACTAAAGGAGTTGAATAGAGACAATTCAAACGGCAAATTCTATATCAAGAACACAGGCCAGAACCTAAATCTTGTATTCAACCATATGCGCAAGATAAATTGCTATGTGGACTATACCGAATTAAAACAAAAGCAAACTGATAAACCTAAAAAGAAAGTAAAACTATATTTACCGCCCATTGATTCTCTGAACAAACAAAACTTGGATAGGTTCAGGAAGTGGTTGGAGGAAAAGAGATTGAGTCCCAACACTGTGAACACCTACGTTGAGGTTACCAATTTTTTTCTCAGGTACACCATCTTGAAAAATTCTAGAAGCCACTCAAGAAGGTTGGTCGAATCCTTTAATTATGAATTCATCGTACGAGAAGGAAAATCCATATCCTATCAAAACCAATGCATCAACGGCATAAAGAAGTATTTTTTGTTCAAGGGCATCGATATTGGTTCGTTAAACCTAACAAGACCAAAGAAAGAGAAAAAACTTCCTGTTGTCCTGAGCAAGGGGGAGGTAAGGTCCATCATCGATGCCACCCACAACCTAAAACATAAAACACTTTTGTCCCTCATCTACTCTGGAGGACTAAGAATAGGTGAAGCTATCAATCTCAGAATTGATGATGTTGACAGTAGTAGAATGTTGATACACATAAAGGGCGGAAAAGGAAAAAAAGATAGATACACATTACTTTCAGGCAGTTTTCTTGAGATTCTTCGGGAGTATTACAAACAGTTCAGGCCTAAAGAATATTTGTTTGAAGGTCAAAAAGAATTAAAATATAGTGCCAGCAGTGCACAAAGCGTTTTAAAAAAAGCTGTCATGAGTGCGGGAGTACGGAAAAAGGTTACTCTTCACACGCTAAGGCACAGTTTTGCTACACATTTATTGGAAAGTGGAACCGATATCCGTTATATCCAAGAACTTTTGGGGCACAATAATCCTAAGACCACCATGATCTATACTCATGTAACCGAGAATAGTATCAAAAATATCAACAACCCATTTGATGACCTTTAATTATCTTTATATTGCATACCGAGAAAATAAAATATGGCAACTATACTGAAAAATAATTTGCAGAACTTGGGCATAGCCAACCAAATTGGCGGTATATACACAACAAAGTTCAGCATATAATCAAGTTGGCCGCCATAGCGGGAAAACCACCAAGCAGGACCCAATCAGCGCGGTTATTAAAAAAAACAACTCCGCTTCTCTCCCACTTTTGTCTCCCTTTGGAGCAGGTTTGCGCAAAAAAAAATGGTTATGCCGAACTCACTCGGACGCACGATCGGAACTGAAAAGCTGCACGCTGAAAAAAACTGTGGTCGGACACAACTCGGACAAAAAAAAACGGGAGACAAAAGCCAAGCGCGCAAAGTGTTCTTCGGGCAAAACTCCAACGTCCACGTTCGCCACGTCGGCCAACAATGGCTATAATCCATTGCGGCACAGGTACAACCCCAAAATTCACTACTTTTATATCTGGCTTGATTCCATACCTCGAAATTCTGCCGAATTTCTCCGCAACGGAATCATAGCCGAACCGTT
>NZ_RZNA01000031.1:0-77500 GCF_003992595.1 Flagellimonas oceanensis | reverse complement strand
CACCAACTAAGCTGCCCCGTCACTTTTGTCGCATTGCGGGTAGCGGAATATTAACCGCTTGTCCATCCACTGCCCCTTCCGGGTTCGTGTTAGGTCCCGACTGACCCCCGGCTGATTAGCATGGCCGGGGAAACCTTGGTCTTTCGGCGTGCGGGTTTCTCGCCCGCATTATCGTTACTTATGCCTACATTTTCGTTTCTGTACGCTCCAGCACACCTCGCAGTGCACCTTCAACGCCGAACAGAATGCTCCCCTACCCATCTTTCGATGCCATAGCTTCGGTAATGTGCTTATGCCCGATCATTATCCATGCGGGACCGCTCGACCAGTGAGCTGTTACGCACTCTTTAAATGAATGGCTGCTTCCAAGCCAACATCCTGGCTGTCTATGCAGTCCCACCGCGTTTTGTCAACTTAGCACATATTTGGGGACCTTAGCTGATGGTCCGGGTTCTTTCCCTCTCGGACATGGACCTTAGCACCCATGCCCTCACTGCCCTGAAACATTATATAGCATTCGGAGTTTGTCAGGAATTGGTAGGCGGTGAAGCCCCCGCATCCAATCAGTAGCTCTACCTCTATATAACTATCAGAACGCTGCACCTAAATGCATTTCGGGGAGTACGAGCTATTTCCGAGCTTGATTGGCCTTTCACCCCTACCCACAGGTCATCCCAAGACTTTTCAACGTCAACGGGTTCGGTCCTCCACTATGTGTTACCACAGCTTCAACCTGCCCATGGGTAGATCGCACGGTTTCGCGTCTACTACTACCGACTAAAGCGCCCTGTTCAGACTCGCTTTCGCTACGGCTGCGCACCATAAGTGCTTAACCTTGCCGGTAAAAGTAACTCGTAGGCTCATTATGCAAAAGGCACGCCGTCACGGATAAATCCGCTCCGACCGCTTGTAGGCGTATGGTTTCAGGGTCTGTTTCACTCCGTTGTTCACGGTTCTTTTCACCTTTCCCTCACGGTACTGGTTCACTATCGGTCTCCCAGGAGTATTTAGCCTTGGCGGATGGTCCCGCCGGATTCACACAGGGTTTCACGTGCCCCGCGCTACTCAGGATACCACTATCTTAAACGCTCCTTGCCCGTACGGGACTATCACCCATATCGTGCAGCTTTCCAACTGCTTCCGGTTCGTCGCGCTAAGAACATTGTGGTCCTACAACCCCGTCATTGCCGGAACAACGACGGTTTGGGCCGATCCGATTTCGCTCGCCGCTACTCTCGGAATCACTCTTGTTTTCTCTTCCTCCGCCTACTTAGATGTTTCAGTTCAGCGGGTTCGCCCACCTTACGGTGTGACTGGCCTTCAACCAGCCGGGTTGCCCCATTCGGACACCCACGGATCAATGCTCATGTGCAGCTCCCCGTGGATTTTCGCAGCTTATCACGTCCTTCATCGCCTCTGAGAGCCTAGGCATCCCCCATACGCCCTTCTTTTGCTTGTCGCACCTGTACCTAAGTACAGATGCCCTCTCGTAATCCTTTATATATTCTATTCTACTTCGTGTTTCTTCTTTGACTTCGCACATAACGACCTATGTCGTTACTGCTCCGTCCCAATATGTCAATGAACTTTCTGGCGAATCGCCACCGGCAATGAAAATCACCGTCGACGACAATTGCCGTGGTGGAGAATATCGGAGTCGAACCGATGACCTCCTGCGTGCAAGGCAGGCGCTCTAGCCAGCTGAGCTAATCCCCCGTTTCAGTCAGCAGTTACCAGTTAACGGTTAACAGTTTTGATAACGTGCCCACCATTACGTGATAATCACTCAACTTCTAAAATTTCCTTCAGTATTCCTCAATGAACTTCGCACTCCGTATTTACATACTTCGTACCTTTCGTAGTCTCAGGCAGACTCGAACTGCCGACCTCTACATTATCAGTGTAGCGCTCTAACCAGCTGAGCTATGAGACTGTCTTGGCCTAAATTTGCCTGTATACCAAAAAAACATATCATAAACGACAGCGCAAAACGTAACAACCACCTCGTGCGGGACCCGGGATTCCGGGCATCTCTTTCTCTAGAAAGGAGGTGTTCCAGCCGCACCTTCCGGTACGGCTACCTTGTTACGACTTAGCCCTAGTTACCGATTTTGCCCTAGGCCGCTCCTTGCGGTGACGGACTTCAGGCACTCCCGGCTTCCATGGCTTGACGGGCGGTGTGTACAAGGCCCGGGAACGTATTCACCGGATCATGGCTGATATCCGATTACTAGCGATTCCAGCTTCACGGGGTCGAGTTGCAGACCCCGATCCGAACTGTGACCGGTTTTGTAGATCCGCGCCCCCTCGCGGGGTGGCTTCCCTCTGTACCGGCCATTGTAGCACGTGTGTAGCCCAGGACGTAAGGGCCGTGATGATTTGACGTCGTCCCCACCTTCCTCACGGTTTGCACCGGCAGTCCCGTTAGAGTCCCCATCTTGACATGCTGGCAACTAACGGTAGGGGTTGCGCTCGTTATAGGACTTAACCTGACACCTCACGGCACGAGCTGACGACAACCATGCAGCACCTTGCAGGCAGTCCGAAGAAAAAGCTATCTCTAGCTTATGCAGCCTGCATTTAAGCCCTGGTAAGGTTCCTCGCGTATCATCGAATTAAACCACATGCTCCACCGCTTGTGCGGGCCCCCGTCAATTCCTTTGAGTTTCATTCTTGCGAACGTACTCCCCAGGTGGGATACTTATCACTTTCGCTTGGCCACGGAGACCGAAGTCCCCACAGCTAGTATCCATCGTTTACGGCGTGGACTACCGGGGTATCTAATCCCGTTCGCTACCCACGCTTTCGTCCATCAGCGTCAGTACATGGTTGGCCACCTGCCTTCGCGATCGGTGTTCTATGTGATATCTATGCATTTCACCGCTACACCACATGTTCCGGCGACCCCACCATGACTCAAGACCTGCAGTATCAAAGGCAATTTTATGGTTGAGCCACAAACTTTCACCCCTGACTTACAGGCCCGCCTACGGACCCTTTAAACCCAATGATTCCGGATAACGCTCGGACCCTCCGTATTACCGCGGCTGCTGGCACGGAGTTAGCCGGTCCTTATTCTTACGGTACCGTCAGACGCCCACACGTGGGCGCGTTTCTTCCCGTATAAAAGCAGTTTACAACCCATAGGGCCGTCATCCTGCACGCGGCATGGCTGGATCAGGCTCCCGCCCATTGTCCAATATTCCTCACTGCTGCCTCCCGTAGGAGTCTGGTCCGTGTCTCAGTACCAGTGTGGGGGATCCCCCTCTCAGGGCCCCTAACCATCGCTGCCTTGGTAAGCCGTTACCTCACCAACTAACTAATGGTACGCATGGCCATCCCTGTCCGATAAATCTTTAATCACAAAATCATGCGATCCCGTGATACCATGGGGCATTAATCCAAGTTTCCCTGGGCTATTCCCCTGACAGGGGCAGGTTCCATACGCGTTCCGCACCCGTGCGCCGGTCGTCATCAGAAAAGCAAGCTTTTCCATGTTACCCCTCGACTTGCATGTGTTAGGCCTGCCGCTAGCGTTCATCCTGAGCCAGGATCAAACTCTTCATTGTATTTCCTTGAATGTCTGTCCGACACCCGGAAATCCCTGAGTCCCTGCATCAAAATGGTTTGTTCTTAATTCTACGCTGTCGTTACAATATGTATATGAACTTCTTGTCTTTTTTACTTCTAAAATCACCGTTTCGGTGTCTTGGAAGCGCCTTGCCTTATCAGCTAAGCGGGTGCAAATATACGCACCTTATTTTCTTTCCGCCAAATGTTTTTCAATATTTTTTTTGAAAAAAAATCAATTGATTTATAACTCCTTGTTTTTCAGGTTTTCCTTCTTTTATTCTTATTGGATTTTAGGAAAAGAAATTCCAGACCAACCCAAATCGAATCACAAAATCTCGGTATGGATAGTTTGGTGCGGAGTAATAATTAGGCTCTGAAAAAATGGAGTTCAGGTGTTCGGCCTTTAAATAAATCCTGGTTTGTTTCACTTTGGCATTAATGAAAACATCCATCAATGGATAACCCCCGAACTCTTCATTGTTTTGGATGTAGAACTCACCCAACAATGGATTGTAGGCATTCATATTGTACGATGTAAAATATTTAAAGGTTACTCCTGTTTGCAGAAACATGGCCTTTTTAAATACATCACTTGAAAAGTACAGACTGTTTCGCGTAACCACTTGCGGTAAATTGAGTACTTGGTTCTCCTGAGTCACTTCTTGGTACATTACCGTGTTCATCAACGACCATTTCCTCCATTTCAGTTCCTTTTCATACTTAACTTTAAGATGGTTCACAGTTCCCGATTCTTGAAACGGCCTCACAAAAGCGTTCTCTTGACCCAGACCTATTTCCTCTTCGGTTGCAGTGGATGCAAAATAGGTGTAATTATCCACTCTGCTGAAATCGGCTTTCAGCCGACCGAATTTTTTGGAATTGAACCCAGCAGAGATACTTTGCGATTGCTCTTTCTCGAAGGTGTTGTTGTTCTGCCAATTGAAATTGCGATAATCACTTTGGTAAAGCAAATAATTAAAGTTCGGCATGCGGGAGGAAATATGCAATCCTCCTATCAAGGAATTATTCTCATTCAATCTATAGGATGCAGTGACATCCAAATTGTTCCCTGTTAAATCCCCGGAAACGGTGTAATTGATATTTCCATTCAAAGACAACGGACCCAACTTATTACTATAGGTTCCCCCCACTGAAATCTCCTCTCCTTTTAGCTTATTTTGAATGGTTTGCTCATCCGTTATTAGAATACTGCTAAAAAAGTAGTTATAGTTGTACAGGCTTATATTACCTGATATACGCCCCAGTGTTTTATTGAAAAAACCAACCGACCCCCTATTGAACATTGTCTTCAGCCGCGCCCTGTCTTCTATGGGGATTAAAAACGGGTCTTGACCAAAGGCATCGTTCTGACGGGCTTGTTCAAAATCGTATATTTTGGTCTCATAGCTAAACTCATGCCCTATGGTCAAGGTTGTTGGCTCATTGTCCGTTGAATCCCTTTTGTGGCTCACCAACTTAAATTGCTGATCTAAAAAATAGCGTTTACCCAAAATCCTATTATTGGCATCGGTATACCGCAAATCAATTTTTGCCCTATCTTGAAAATCGGGTAAATCGTCTTCAAATTGACTTCTATCCAACAAACCACCGCTTTCTTCAGTTTCCATTTCTTGGGCCGCTATATGACCTCTTAATCCATATTTTCCGTTTTCAGTAATATAATTGAAGCTTACCCTGAATTTTCCATCTTGAGCTTCTTCATATCTATATTTTCCCAAAGAGCGAAATCCATTATATGCAATGGCCATATTGAATCGCCTTGACATATTAAAGGTCAATAAGGCATCGAGATACTGCCCTTGCTCCATGGTCGTCTTGAACATAAGCTCGGTCATAGGGGTAGGGACATTGTAATAATCTATATCCTCTTTTTCGAAATACCCTGGATGCTTTGCCTTGGCTCCAATGCGAGGGTAATAGGGAATGGTTCCAAAGCCAACGCCCAATTCATTATAGGGCTGCCCCATATTGGTAAAGGGCATCAACTCAAAATCATCTTTGCGGAGGTAATTATACCTATAGTCTTTTTTAATGGTAAGCGTTGTATCCACAAAAGTGGTATCACGCTGATAGGATATGATTTTATAGTCCCGAATACTCACAGAATCCTTTTGCTGCACTAACGATTTACAAGGACCTTTTAGCACTGGTTTTTGTTTGATGGCATCTTTTTTTGCTATGGTATCCTTGTTGGAATCAAGACTTAACGAATCTCTATCCTGAAGTCTCAAGGAATCTTTCTCCCTTTTTGGGGGAATTGAATCTTGCTGCGCCATTAGGGAGTGGCCAAAGAACAAAAGCAGGGTCAATACTATAAATCTCATTCCATGATATTGGTTGGGCAAAGGTAAAAGTTTTGTTTCTAAAGAAATGTGAAAAGTTGAGTCATAAAAAACCAATACGACACCTACTAAACATTGAAGACAAAATTTTTTATTGATTTATGATAACATTAAGAAAATTATAACAATCATGTCCAATTAAATGTTGCTTATTGCCGTTGAAAGTAAAATCGCCAAAAAGAGTAAAAACCATTTGAAAATCAGGTTATAAATGAATTTTAAATTAAATATTTTGACTTTGCTAACTGCCACAGTGGGAGCAGCACAAGTTAATTTCACGAATCCAGATGAAGGTGCCGTAGTATCCTTCCAAACAACAGCTATAGAACCAAAGGAAACAAAAACAGAAGGTTCACCATATTTTGATGAGAATTTCAAATATGGCCAAGTTCTAGTAAATGGAAAGGTAAAGACCATTGGAAATTTGAGATACAATGCGGCCAACAGTGAGATAGAACTTCAGAAGGGAGATAAAGAATACTCCGCTGTATTAAAACGTAATTACATTTCTGCTCGAATTGATGATAAGTTGTACAGACTCTACCCTTACCTAGATGATTCCAACAATGAAACCACCAGAATCGGATATTTCATCCCGTTAAATGAAGGTAAGATTAAATTACTCTACAAACCAGAGAAGAAACTTCGACGAGGTAGAACAGGAGCGACCAATTATGACAGAACCGTTCCTCCCAGGTTTATAGATATAAGTGATTACTATATCCAGAAAGGGGAAGAGCCTGCGACAAAAATATATTTGAGAAATAAATACTTTTATGATTTATTGGGCAAGGAAAACATAAAAGACTTCATCAAGAAAAATGACTTGCGATTGAACAAAGAAGAAGATGCAATTAAAGTCATGCAATATATCAACGAAGAAATCAGCACCAAATAAAATATAAAGCGCGCCAAACCAAAAAGGCTACCGATCGGTAGCCTTTTTTATTCCATCGTATTTAAATCTGGGCTTATTCACACAGCCGTCTAATCAACTAAAGTACCTAATGCAAAATTCTAAATATCATAAGCTACAATTCTGAAAACCTCTTGAATACAAATAGAGTGCACCACAGCGAATTGGAAAATAATACCAGAAGCTTTAGAACTAAAGGAAACCATTCCTTACCATGCGAACAAAGGCAGAGCAGTTCTCATTATTTTTTAAGTTAATATCCTTTAAAACTAAAGCTATGAAACAAAAAAGACCGGATATTTTAAAATATCCGGTCTTTTGTTATTAGTGATTTACGCTGTACTACTGAGCGCAGAAATCAATTTCTATAGGACCTGCAACACCTTCACCAGTTGCAGCCGAAGCAACAGTGTTACCGTTGGGAGCCACAATAGTATAGGATATCTCACCCCAATTATCTCCAGGGAAATACCAGTCAGCGGATTCAATGCCCTCTGGGATTTCAATGGTTGTAGATCCAGATGATAGTTCTCCTGTACAGTCATAACCATTTGCCTCATATGGCGTACAAAGCCCAACTTCAAACACAGTACCGTCGCTCAATGTAACAGTTATACCTGGTCCGCCATTGGCAGTTGTAGTTTGCCAACCGTCACCATAACTATCCTCCATATAAATAGTCCATACTCCAGGAGTTGGAGCAGAAGGACACTCACGGAAAAGCGAGATACTAAGTGTCTGATCCCCGAATGTAATATCATTCGAGTTGGACACATCCGTAATGTTAAGAACTAATTGTGTTGTACCTTCCTCGGGTAGTGCATCAAAGTTTCCTTGAACAGTAACTACACCTGAGAACTCTCCTGCAGGAATCGAAGTAGTACTAATTGTATACTGATCGGGAGAAGCAGTGGAAGCAGGATCCACTTCCACGGTAATAGTCCGCTCGATATCAGATTGGGTACTGGCCGTAACCTCGATGTCCACGGAAGTACCTTCTGAAGGCACACCCATATTAACGGAAGTGGTGCTGAATGACGCAACCGTCTGGCCTGACACTGGATCGTACACAATCTGCTCTTCTTCGCAAGAAGAGAAAACCAATGCAAGAGCCACAAAAAGAACTCCCAATTTGTTAATTATATTTTTCATCTTTCAAGTCGTTATCGATTAATAATTTGGATTTTGTTCCATATTAGGATTGGCATTGATTTCAGCTGCTGGAATAGGTAATTGGAACCTGTAATCGCCAGCTGGCAAAGTCAATACCTCAGGAGGAGTTCCTGTGCCGTCTTGAATATCTCCATTATTGGAACGCTGAATCGGCTCTCCTCTACGCTTCAAGTCAAAGAACCTGTGTCCTTCGAAACTCAACTCCACTCTTCTTTCATACTGAATGGCATCTTCCAAAGCCTGACCGCTTTCTCCACCTGCATAAGAAGTATATCTGGCATCCCTTAATGTATTTAAGGTAGTAAGTGCAGGACCTTCTTGATCTAACTCAAATTGCGCTTCGGCTTTATTCAACACTACTTCTGCAGCTCTGAGCACCTTGATATCCACACGGCCGTTTACCTGACCTGTTTCTCCCAAGAACTTTCTAACCGCATTGTAATTGTTCCCTTGATTGGTCGCATCATACTGGATAACGTCTAACCTCAAGTCATTTGGGTCCAAATTGTTATAAAATTCGTAATCAATAACATATTCTGAAACGGTATTTGGAGGTGTAGTTTGGCTATACAGTACACCAACATTATTAAAACCAGATTCAGAGGAAGTATTCACGGACCATTCGATAATCACACCTTCATTGGTGGTATCTTCATAAACATCCAACAAGTCTGCAGCATCGGCAACATCGGTCTGTACTTCATCGGCAGCGTCTATGGCCAATTGATAATCCCCATTATACAGGTAAACCCTTGACAACATACCGTATACACCATCTCTATCCAAACGACCTTCGCCATTTGAATCACCTATAAGTTGTGCAGCTTGCTCTAAATCACCAATTATTTCAGCATAGTTGCTTGCTACAGTTTCTCTAGCAGGTTGAGCATATGGATCTCCAGTATCTCCATCTTCAACTTTCATGTAAACAATTCCCAAAGAATTGTTTGCATCCGCACTCTGGGTTGGAATCATTGCATACACCCTAGCAAGGTCGAAATGTGCAATGGCACGAGCCGCCATGGCCTGACCAAGGATATTATCCCTTGCTGGACCAGCAGCCAAATTATCAATCTGCCCAATTACCAAGTTAGCAGCATTGATTGCCTCATAAGCCTCACTCCAATATAGGGAGATTGCTCCTCCGGTGTTGGCATTATATCGATAATCGTAATAATCTTCGTTTGATCTACGGCCTGTTTGGGACAGAATCACGTTATCCCCAAGAATATCCGGGATACCCTGCAATCCCGAACCGGGAGCCGAGTAGTAATTCCATAATTGGCTATAGACACCATCCACTCCGTTTTGGAAACTGGACACACTATTAAAGAATGTCGCTGGATTCCCTTCCTCGAACGGATCAATATCAAGTTCGTCATCGCAAGACACCAATAGACCAGTGGCAAGCAACGATGCTAAACAATATGTATATAACTTATTTTTCATGTCAATTTTTGTTTTTTAAAATCCTATTTCTACTCCGAAAGTATAAGACCTAGTCTGCGGATAACTGAATAAAGAGAAGGCTCCTGGGATAAATCCAGCAGTACCTGCGGCGGAACTCTCATCAGAACCAATTCCGATTTCTGGGTCACCATTGTATTCTGTAATAGTGAACAAGTTCTGGCCCTGAGCATAGATTCTTAACCTGTCAATACCTGTTTTATCCAAAAACTTACCTGGCAACGTATAGTCGACCGTCAACGTTCTTAAACGAAGGTAATCCCCTCTTTCCAACCATCGATCACTATCTTGATCAGCAGTACCTTGATACAATGGACTTGGCAATACATTGGTATCTCCTGGTTGCTTCCAATAGTTAAAAGCTTCTACCCTTTGGTTGCTATCTATATTTCCGATTGAAATACCAGCTTGTCTCTGGAAGTTCATGATATAGTTTCCTGCTTTACCAACAAAATCAGCACGAACTCCAAAACCACCCCATTTAATGGAAGTAAAGAACCCTCCTTCTATGTTTGCGTAAGGAGACTTACCCTCTAATATGGTATTGAACGACCCACTGTATTGATTGGTAATATTACCATCTAAATCGTAATACAAAGGCTCACCGTTGGCTGGGTTGACCCCTGCATATTTCACTGTGTAGAAAGAATTGATTTCTTCGCCTTCCCTCAAGATGTTGTTACCGAAATCTCCGTTAATGATATCACTACCATCCACCAAGGATACGACCTTATTATCCAAAAAGGACACGTTTCCTCCTACTCTCCAAACAAAGTTTTGAGCTCTGACAACATCGGCATTCAAAGAAACTTCAATACCACTGTTCTCAACTTCCCCAATATTGGAAGTAATGGAATTGTTCTCATCACCAACTGTATGGGACAATGGTTGATCCAACAAAAGGTCTTTGGAGTTCTTCTTAAAGTAATCCACTACACCATTGATTCGATTGTTGAACAATCCAAATTCAACACCAATATCCAAAATAGCCTGAGACTCCCACTGTACATTAGGGTTACCCACACCAATTGGAATAGCAGTTGTATTCCCGTTGTACGTATTAAATTGCAACAAATCAAGAAAAGCAAAATCCCCAATGTTTTGGTTACCTGAGGTACCATAAGAAGCTCTAAGCTTCAAGTCGTTAACAAAAGAACCTTCCATGAACGACTCATTGGCAATGTTCCATGCAGCACTTCCACTGTAGAAATACCCATATTTGTTCTCTGGACCGAACCTAGAAGAACCATCCCTTCTAATAGATCCAGATAAAATATATTTACTATCATAATCGTAGTCGACAAAAAGACCTTGGGAGAACAGACTCCTTCTTGCCTCACCGGTACCAGCAGATGTTGCCTCAGCAGCAATGTTCTGGTACGGTATGTCTGGGGATGGAAAACCTCTTGAGCTAGCAAACAAGCTTGTGTAGATATTTTCGTTGTACTCCAAAAGGAAACTGGCAGACAAATTATGATAATCCCCATAAGTGTCTGTATATGTAAACAAGTTGTTTACGTTATACTGCAATGTATTCTGAAAATTATCAGTCTGTGTTCCTGGGAAGTTGGCATCACCAACAATGGAATTCAAAACACCACCGGCCAAAGACCTGTTTGTTCTATTATACCTGTTATTGGATGCACCCACTGTAAATCTGTTCGAAAATTTGTCAGACAACTGAATGTCCGCAAACAAACTACCTACAATTAAGAAGTTCCTATTGTCCTCAGGCTCTGTAATCAAAGCCTTTGCGATTGGAAAACCTGCTGTTGTTGAGTTGAATATAGGATCACCTTGTTCATCTGTAGCAATACTTCCATCAGGGTTTCTTGAATACAATGGATCCCATGGGTTGTAGTCATACATAGCCCTAAATGGGTTCTGCACATTATTACGGTCCCTTGGAAGGTCAGTAGTATTTCTTGACAATGATATATTGGTTCCAACATTCAACCATTCCTTTGCTTGGTAAGTGGTGTTCAAACGAGCTGTAATTCTTTCAAAACCATCAATCCTGTCAATGATACCGGTATTCTTATCATAACCCAAAGACATAAAATAAGTCATTTTCTCATTTCCTCCTGATATGGAAAGTGAGGTGGACTGTATTTTGGATTTTCTCAACAACTCCTCTTCCCAATTGGTATCCAAACCAATCAACCTTGCTCTTTCTGCGTCATCCGCATTGGCTCCTGGCAACGATTGTGCTGCACTTACACCCAAATCAGCAAATTGGCGCTCAAGCTCAAGTTTCTGGGAAGTATTCATCAAATCAAATGGGTCTGGAATTCTTTCCGCAAAACCATAAGAAGATCTGAAGGTAATTCTAGCATCTCCCGACCTACCTTGTTTGGTTGTAATCAAAACAACACCGTTTGCACCACGAGAACCATACTTGGAAACAGTGGCCGCATCCTTCAAGATAGAGAAGGTTTCAATATCGTTAGGGTTCAAGTTGTTGATGAAATCCGAATTAACCGGCACACCATCCACAACGTAAAGTGGAGTTGTGCTAGAAGAAATGGATCCCACACCCCTAATCGTCACAAAAGCCGTTTGACCAGGTCGTCCGTTCGCAGCTGTTACCTGAACACCCGCGGCCTGACCCTGAAGAATATTATCCACACTAGTAGAAGGGACAAAGGACTCAATCTTTTCTGTGGATACTGTCGATATGGCAGAAGTCGAAAGTTCTCTAGAACGAGATCCATACCCCGTCACAACAACCTCTTCCAAGGCTTGCGCATCTTCCTCCATCTGAATATTGATGGTTGAGGAAGCACCTATGGTCCTTTCGACTGTCTTCTGACCGATGTAACTAAAACGCAACACCTGACCAGTATTAGCGGTAACTGAGTAATTACCATCAAAATCTGTTTGGGTTCCGGAAGACGTTCCTACAACGACCACGGAAACACCCGGCAGTGGCAGACCATTTTGATCCGTCACGTTACCTGAAACTGTTTTCTCCTGTCCATAAGAGAAAGACATGCACAACGCCAACAAAGGCGTTAGCATCCATGCTAACTTAGCTTTCATTTATTTCATTTTTTGAATTAGTCCGCTCAAAAATCAATATAAAAAGTTAATATTCAAAAAAATTAACACCTTTGCACAACCAGCATCAAGGATTATCTATGGTTTTTTTCATAATTTTAACATAAAAAAACTACCCTAACATCTCATCTTCAGAGCATTTATGATTTCTTTTAACTATTTGTCGGTAAATATGCATTTTTACAGGGCTAATATGTTAAATTTTTGAAACCCATGTTAAAATCATGTTATCATTCCGTTTTCGAAGCAGGAACAGATGAAGCTGGAAGAGGCTGTTTGGCAGGACCTGTTACTGCCGCAGCGGTCACTTTACCCAAAAACTTCAATAATGATGTATTAAATGATTCCAAACAACTTTCGGAGATAAAACGAACATTATTACGCCCCATTTTGGTAGAAGAAGCGGCTTCCTTTGCTGTTTGCCATGTTTTTCAAGATGAAATCGACGAAATAAATATTCTGAACGCTTCTTTTTTAGCCATGCACCGTGCCATAGAAAAGCTGCGCCCCTCCCCCGACTTTATTATTGTTGATGGAAATAGGTTTAAACCATATCCCGACATAGATCATGAATGCATCATAAAAGGGGATGGCAAATACATGAGCATTGCGGCCGCTTCCGTATTGGCAAAGACATATAGGGATGAGTACATGGCCAAAATCCATGAGGAATTCCCTATGTACAACTGGAAAAAAAACAAAGGATACCCGACCAAGGAACATAGAGAAGCCATTAAAAAATACGGTATTACCAAATATCATCGAAAAAGCTTCAGACAACTCCCGGAACAATTGACACTGGATATTTAAAAATCCTAACTTTGTGTCAAACTTCAAGAATGAGATTAAAGGTACTTTTTTGCTTGCTCCCCATTTTTATTGCATCCTGCACAAAAGAGGTAAAAACCAAGGATTCCCTTTTGGAACATTTACCGCCCGACCCAGCACTCGTTGTAAAAATCAATAACCTCACCAATTTTAAGAGCGAACTTAAAAACAATTCAACCCTTACTGCTGTCAAAGGTTTTACTACCATTAAGGAAGTCATGGATAAAATCAATGGCATGGAAAATCTCACAACGGATAAAACCTGTGTACTTGCACTATACGAAATAGGAAAGGACAACTACGACTATATGCTGGCTGCTAAAAAAGACCCCAGTCTATTTAATTTGGATAGCGTGGCCAACAAAACCGTTGAGACCTTGACCTACGAAGGCGTATCTGTAATCAAATACAATCTTGACGGTTTGGAAGTATTCAGCTTCAAAAAAAATGACGACATCCTGATGAGCTCCTCCATGATGCTGATGGAAAACCTTATCAGGGTAAGTGAGGAAACTCCCGTTGACCCAACTTTGGAAAGACTCTACCAAGCCAGTTCGCTCGATAAGTCAGCCACGCTGTTCATCAATCCGAGCGGCAATACATCCCTACTCTCCCTCAAGGAGCAGAGCAATAACAATCACCCTCCCTTTTCTTCATGGGTTTCTTTGGATTTTACCGCCAATTCGGACGAAGTTGGATTAAGTGGTGTTGCCATGGCGCCGGATTCCACTAAAAATTTCATCAATCTATTCAAAGGAACCACCCCTTTGGCCAACAAAACACCTTCGTATGCACCACTGACCTCCCAAGCCATTTTATCCTATACGTTTGATGACTACCAAGTTTTTGCAAAAAACCAAAACACCTATCTGGATAGGGTAAAACAAACCGACTCCCTTTTCAATACCGTTGAGGAAGTGGGTGTGATCTATCTCAACAACGAAAAAGTGGTTCTTTTAAAATCGTATGGCACCCAAAGCCTTTATGATTATCTGGATAGCCGTAAAACAGCTTCACAAAACTATCAGGACAGTGAAATTTTAGAGCTCGAGGACACTTCATTAATAGAAGAAGGTTTTACACCCTTGGTCACAGAATTTAAATCCAATTACTGCACCATTATAGAAAACAGCTTCATCTTTTCTGAGGGGAAAGAAGCCTTGCAAACTATCATTAGCAACCATAAAAGTTCTTCTTCTTTTGATAGCGACCAAGGATATAAAACCGCAAAAGCATCTTTGGCCAGCGAATCCAGCATGCTTTTCATTTCGAAAGCATCAGGCATTGATTTTTTTGCCGAACAGAAACTTGCCCCCGAAATATCGGAGGATATAGATGAAGATGATTTAAACGAACAGGTCTTTGCTTCGCAAATGGTAATGGATAACGGTTTTGGACATTTCAACATCTTGGCATCAAAAATTGAAAAGAACCAAGAGCGGAATACCGTATCCCCACTATTTACCTTGGAACTGAATACCGACTTGGCCACAGACCCACAATTTGTAAAAAACCACCGAACCAAACAGCAAGAAATTGTGGTACAGGATCAAAACAATGTCCTCTACTTAATCTCCACTGATGGAAAAGTACTCTGGACCAAACAATTGGAGGGTCGGATTCAAGGAGAAATACAACAGGTTGATATTTACAAAAACGGAAAACTCCAATTGGCCTTTACCACGAACGACCAATTCCTGGTATTGGACCGCAACGGCGATGAAGTACCTCCGTTCAACATAGAGTTTGAAGGTGGCAACCTCAACCCGCTGGCCGTGTTTGACTACGACGGCAGCAGAAATTATCGTTTTGTGGTCACACAAGGAAGCAAAGTCCATATGTACAACAACCAAGCTAAGATTGTACGCGGATTTACCTTTACCGATGCCCCCAGCAATATTTTGGGAGCACCCAAACATTTTAGAGTTGGCAATAAAGACTATCTGGTTTTCAAACAGGATAACAGCACCCTTCGCATTTTGCACCGTGTGGGTAGCGACCGGATCAAAGTGGCAGAAAAAATAGATTTCTCCAACAACGAAGTGTTCCTTTATAAGAATAAATTCTCCGTGACCAACAAAGCGGGTGTGCTACATCAAATAGATACCAACGGAAATCTCGTGGCCACGAATTTTAACCTAAATCCCGACCACGGCTTTTACGCAACGAGCAACACACTTGTGTTTATGGACGACAATGTTCTGAGCATAAAAGGAAGAAAAGTGGAGTTGGAACTGGGCGTGTATTCCAAACCGGAAATATTTTACATCTACGATAAAATATATGTTGCGGTTACGGATATTCAGAACCATCAAATTTATTTGTTTGACAGCCAGGCTGAGTCAATTCCAAACTTCCCCTTATTCGGAAGTTCTTTGATTGACCTTACCGACATGGATAATGACAGAAAACTGGAACTGGTCGCCAAAGACCAGGACAACTCCTTGATTGTGTATAAAATAAACTAGCTGTCCCTTGTATTGCTACTTATACAATACTTGCTACGAAACATACATTTTTAAATCGACTAAGGATTTCATTTTAGTAGTTTGAGCAGAATTGCTTTATCAACAAACTAAAAACACTATTAAATGAAAACCTCGAACAAACTATTCTACTGTTTGTGCTTTGCCCTATTGATGGGTACCAGTGGAGAGGCCCAATTTTTTAAAAAATTGGCCAAGAAAGCTGAAAAAGCGGCCGAACGCACGGTAGAACGACGCGTAGAAAGAGAAACTTCCAAAAAAACAGATCAAGCACTGGATAGCATTTTAGAACCTGGGTCTGGAGCCAAACAAGCCCCTGGAAACAATCAAGGGAATGGCAACACCAATGGTAATACTGGGGAAAACAGTGCATCCACCGGACCCGCTTCCACAGGACCCAAGACGATAGAAGTCTATAGCAAATTTGATTATGTTCCGGGGGATAAGCCTATTTTTTTCGATGACTTCAACGATGATTTCATGGGCGACTTTCCCTCAAAATGGAATACCAACGGTTCGGGAGAAGTGGTTACCCTTGGAACCATTCCCGGTAAATGGTATTCCATAGCCAATAGAAGTCTAACCATTCCCAATTTGGGAACCTCACTTCCTGAAGATTTTACCATGGAATTCGACCTAAAGGTCACCAACTTGACACGCAACACAGGATCAGGTGCCATCTTCGGCATTTACCTTTCAGAAACCAATGGGTTGACCACAAACGAAAACCATGTGAAGGCCAACCTAAATTTTTGCCAATATATTCCTATCGGAGTTCGTGTGGAAAATGAATTCAGAGCCGATTCAGCCCCTATAGCCAACACCTTACAGCAAGATTTCAGGGAAATTTACAAAGATGTGGTACATGTATCCATCGCCGTTAACCAAAACAGATACCGTCTCTGGCTAAACGAAGTTAAAGTTGTGGACCTACCACAATTTATTGTGAAACCGGAATTGATCAACCACATCAAATTCTATGTGAAAGGTATTGACAAGCAAAAAAGACAGGAGCAGGTACTCATCAGCAATTTAAAAGTTGCTGAAGGAGGCGTTGATCTTCGTAGAAAACTCATGTCCGAAGGGAGGATTTCCACGAATGGCATCCTCTTCAACTCAGGATCAGCCGATATTTTACCGCAATCCATGGGTATTATCCGTCAAATTTCGCAAGTGCTGAACCAAGATAGTTCCATTAGTCTCAATATCGTTGGGCATACTGATTCCGACGGTACGGATGAAAGCAACACCACACTTTCCAAAAACCGAGCGGAGGCCGTTAAAAATGCACTGGTATCCGTTTATGGCATTTCTGCCGACCGATTGAGCTCCGAAGGAAAAGGAGAAACGGAACCTGTTGCCGACAATGGTACCGCGCAGGGCAAAGCACAGAACCGTAGGGTTGAATTCATTAAAAAATAACATACCAAAACATGAAAAGATATTTTCTATTATTACTGCTTGCCGTATTCGCGGCACCCATATCACAGGCACAATCCACTTGCAGCACTTACTACCCCTTAGAGGACGGTGCCAGTTTACAGTATACCAACTATGACAGAAAAGGCAGGGAAGATGGACAAATCAACTACAATGTTACCAATGTGGAAACCAGTGGCGACAATGTAAGCGCCACCATGATGATGGAAATGGTGGACAAAAAAGGGAACACCTATGCTTCGGACTACGAGATAGCGTGCGATGGCAATGTGGTCAAAATCGATTTTAAATCTTTGATGAACGAGCAAATGCTAAGTCAAATGGGCGATGTGGAGATGGATATTTCCGGAACCGATGTGGAATTGCCCAACAGCCTATCTGTGGGACAAGAACTGCCTGATGCCAATATGGAGCTTAAAATGAAAATGGGCGGAGCCATCAACATGAACACCAATGTAGAGACCATCAACCGCAAAGTAGAAAAGCAGGAAAGTGTGACTACGCCCGCAGGCACTTTTGATTGTTATGTGATTTACAGTGAGACCAAAACAAAAATGATGATGGCCAACAAAACCTTTCCATCACGTACTTGGCTAGCCGAAGGTGTGGGTATGGTAAAACAAGAGTCCTATAACAAAAACGGCAAATTGATGGGCAGCATGGTCTTGACCCAATACAGCAAATAATCAATTTACTTTGTAAAAACAGAAAACCGAGGTCTGAGCCTCGGTTTTTTTATTATCCTTATTCCTTTCTTAAAGGAGATATCATGATATGGGCCTTATGCGTTCCGGGGTCCATAATCCATGGATGGTTTGAGCCCATCGGCTTTTCAGGAAGCCCTGTGGATTCCGCTGTGGCAAATGGCAAATACACTACATACCTATAATGAGCTCCTTCAACTTCATGGGTTTCAGGATTGTATTGATTACTTTCTCCATAATAAATATGCAAGGTCGCCCCTGGTTTCCCCATGTCGAGTTGGCCAGATTTGGCTTCTTCCTCCCGAATATCAAAAATCTCTGGACCTGTTTTACCTTCGGCCCGTAGTTCTCGACCTCTGGCCATAAAAGGCTCTAAACTTTTGTGATAACAGGCCGCATTAAATCCGGATTGTTGTGGATTATCGGCTAGTACAATGAATTCGTTATCCCCTTCCCTGAGTGTCATGAAATTACCTGCCATATTATAGCCAATCACCTTGCACCCATCTCGGCTTTCCGCTGGGGCGGCCATTAAAGATGCTGCGATCAAAGCTTCGTCAGAGTCAATGGGAACATAGTTGGTTTCGACTAGTTCAACGGTATTGTTCTCCGTTGTTATTGACTCATTCGTATCATTTTTGTTTTCGCCCTTGTTCTTACAGGATATTAGGATGCCCATCAAGGCAATAGCAAAGAGAAATTGTTTCATAGTGTGTTGAATTTGTTAACAGTGTCATGGCTGAAAACGGTAAACATAAATTCAATTTCGCAACAGAAATTCCATCTGAACCTAGTTTACACATGTTAAAAGGTAAAAAATAAATTTTAAACCCCTGCCCCTCCTTTAACCAACTCCGCCTTAAAAAGGGTAGTGAAATGTTGGAGCAGTTTTGCCTTTACTTCCTGCATATCCACTTCCTTCTGACCCAATTCCACATTCAAAGAAGTCACCGCTTTGTCCTTGATACCACAAGGAACCATCATGTCAAAATAGCCTAAGTCGGTATTAACGTTAAGTGCAAAACCGTGCATAGTTACCCAACGACTGGCCCGTACCCCCATAGCGCATATTTTGCGGGCAAAAGTAGTGCCCACATCCAGCCAAACCCCGGTTTCCCCTTCGGAGCGTTGGCCTTTTAGACCGTAGTCGGCCAAGGTCTGGATGACCATTTCCTCTAAAAAACGAAGGTATTTGTGAATATCCGTGAAGAAATTATCCAAATCCAGAATAGGATAGCCCACTACCTGCCCAGGACCGTGATAAGTAATATCGCCCCCACGGTTGATTTTGTAGAACGTGGCTCCTTTTTCGGCCAGTTTCTTTTCATCTACCAACAAGTTGTTGATGTCACCACTCTTGCCCAAGGTGTATACATGCGGGTGTTCCACAAACAAAAAATGATTGGGGGTCTCAAGGCCGGCATCTTCCCTTCGATTCCGTACCTTGGTGTCCACAATATCCTTGAAAAGAGCTTCTTGGTAGTCCCAAGTTTCCTTGTAATCCTTGAATCCTAAATCCTGTAGGGCAACTTTCTTGTTCATGCCACAAAGATACGAAGCTCTATACTGGAAAACTATTTCTCGAGCTCCACCTCCAAATCCAATACCGATGGGTCTTTCATCAAATCCAAAAAGTTGACCTCGTAAATCAAAGTTTTACCATCTTGGCTAAAAGTCGCTTCCTCGGCAGTCGTGGATTTTATCTTTTTAGGGAAATGATATTTGAGTGTATAGGTTGACCCGGAAAGAAACATTTCAGCACCTTGCAGGCTGTCCAACTGTTGTTCGAACAACTCTTGATCTACGATTTTGGCGGTACGGGTAAATTTATTTTTATTGAAGGAATAGATCACCTCCGTCGGCTGTTCGGCGGGTTTCATTTGACCTTGTTGCGGGTTGGAGTTATTTCCTATGGAACTGGCATCTTGGAAAGCCCCGAAGGCATCGTTTACCTCGCTTACATTTTTAAACTCGCTGAACAGATCAAACTTCATCACCTTTTGTTCCGGGTCCATTACCATGCGCATGTTAAAGGGCTCCAACTTTTTCAACTTTTCCTGTTCCTCCTTTGGCAGTTGGGCAATACTATCCTTTTTCTCCTCTAAAAAATCCTTGAAGGAAATTATGGAATCGATAGGCTTTTCGTTGGTCTTTGCCAATTCGTCTCCCGCCATATCCATCATCTCGGAACCGTCAAAATTGATAGAGAGTTTTCCAGAACCATCTCCTTCCAAATGGATCTCTTCGGTAAAATTACAGGAAGCGGCCAAAAAGATAATTGCAGCAATGAATGCAAATTGTAATTTTTTCATGATGTAGTGCTTATGGTTTAGTGTGTTTCAATTTTAATTACAGTAGGTAACAGCATCAAAAGTACCATAATCGGCACATATCCACAATGCGACAAGCTTATTTTGGATGAATGGTCCGAACATCATCATAAAAACCGCTTTTTTGCGTTATATTGACTCACTAACAGACTACAAATCAAACACCAACCTCATGAAAGAATCAAAACTCCTTTTCGTTTTCTTTATCCTGTTTTTGGCCTCCTGTAGTTCCGATGACAACAATCCCGGACCTGAGCTTTCCCCAGAAGAATTGCTCGTCGGCAAATGGTATTTGACCAATGCAACCACCAATGGGACCGAAGTCAATTTGGAAGACTGTCAACTGTTTTCCTTTATAGAGTTTTTAAATGAGGAAGATATTTTAACGGAGTGGTATGAATCGAACTGCAGCTCCAGTGGCCTTAAAACAGTGACCTATACATTTCAATCCAACCCAACGGGCATTTCCATTTCTGGGGATACCGGTTTTTCCATGAATCCCGACTACGAAATTTTAAAGCTCACCAGCACGGAATTGATCTTGCGCACATTTGATGCTTCCCAAACCACCTTAATCTGGGAGCGTGAAGATTAGCCTCATCTAATTGGGGTTGTTCAAGATGACCAAAGCAGCGATTACGCCAGGCACCCACCCACAAAGGGTCAATAAAAAAACGATAAGAATAGAACCACAGCCCTTACCAATTACGGACAAAGGGGGGAACAATATGGCCAATAAAACTCTCCAGAAACTCATTGATGATATGATTTGATTGATGATACTTATAGGTAGTTAAAATGTCCGTTTTGTTACAGAAAACCACTATTTTTAACCAGAATCCGGTAAAAAATGCGGTTTTTCGTCCTTATCTTACTCGTTATCAACTCGAATGTCCTCCTTGGACAATACCATATTTCAGGGCAAGTTTCCCAAGAAAATGCGGGCAATGCCATTTACTTATCCTTGGTGGAAGACTATCGGAAATCCTCTCGGGTTTATTTAGATCAAATTGTTCAGAAAACGGAAGTGGACTCTCTGGGCCATTTTTCCTTTGAAGGTAATAATCTAAGTGGGCAAAATCGCATTTATCGCATCCATTTGGATGGCTGTTCAGACAATACAGGGAGCAATCATTTTTTAGGACAATGCAACAACAGCAAAAATGTGCTCTTTATCGCAAACAACATGGACACCTTGGAGTTCCCCACCTCTTTCGAAGACCAATCGCTATGTACCATTAACTCCACCAACCCAAAATCAGGTCTATTATTGGAAATTGACGGACTAAAAGAGCATATGGCTTATGATTTTGCCGATTATCCCAGTGAGGCCAACAAAAAATTGAATCTGGACAAGTGGTTCACAAACTTGCATGGTTTTGGAAAAGACACCAATGAACCTTTGGCAGAACTTTACATCTATGATTTCTTGTCCGACAAAAGGAACGAAACCTTTCAATTTTACTTGGAAGACCTTACCAAGAACGACTACTACGAAAGCCTCTCTGAACGATTGGCCATCGATTATCCCGAAGCATCATTTACACAGCAATACCAAGCTGAAATAACCACAGACAAGGAATTGGCGAGTTTCAACAGGCCTAAATCCAGTAAATGGAACCGTACGATCATTGCACTTTTGGCGGTATCGCTATTGGGCAATGTGCTTTTCTTTCTTGGCAAAAGGAAAAAAGACAGCAGCTCACAATTACTTGAAAAACTTACTCCCCAAGAGCAAAAAATCGTCAACCTGATGCTGGAAAACAAGACGAACAAAGAGATTGCCTCAGAGCTTTTTGTGAGTGTCAGCACCATAAAAACACACATCAACAATTTGTATAAAAAGTTAGGTATTACCTCCCGCGAAGAGATGGCACTCCGTTTCAAAAAGTAAAATTCAACCCCCGGTCTAGTACCGATTTCCAACGCTTCAAAATCGATTCAGCCATTGATTTTAGTGAATTTGGCCATCAAACCATAAATCACGTAAAATCATGAAACGAGTATTCACATTATTATTCTTGCTTTGCATCATCGGTGCATCGGCACAACAATTCAACAAGGAAATCACTACCGAAAATGGCTTGCAGTTGTTAGTAGGTCAAATCAATTTAGATGGCTTACAATCCCAACCCTACGGGAACTGGTTCCAAAATAGATACGAGAGCTACCATCCGGACGAATCCATGGTTGCCCTGTTCAAAGAAAAACTTTCAGCATACAACATTAAACTGTTCTTGGGAACCTGGTGCGGGGACAGTAAGCGGGAAAGCCCCAAATTGATCAAAATATTGGAAGCTGCGGATTTTCCCATGAATCAATTGGAAATCATTGCTTTGGATTATCGCAAGGGACATTACAAAACAAGTCCCACAAACGAAGAAAAGGGATTGAACATTATCAAAGTGCCTACCATTATCTTTTTTAAAGATGGCGAAGAGATCAACCGAATTGTGGAAAGTCCTTTGGAAACTTTGGAAGAGGACATCGCTCAAATTGTTTTTCAAAAGGACTATGTACCCAATTATGCATATTAAGTTTGGACAAGACGAGGATTTAAAGCGCAAAAGTGTAATTTTGCGCTTTAAATTTTTTACAGACTATGCAACTATCGGAACAAGAGATCGTTCGAAGGGAAAAATTGACCAAACTCAGGGAAATGGGCATCAACCCATATCCAGCAGCATTATATCCTGTTGATGCCACTTCAAAGAGCATCAAGAATGATTTTGAAGAAGGAAAAAAAGTAGTGATTTCCGGTAGATTGATGTCACGAAGAATTCAAGGAAAGGCCTCTTTTGCCGAACTTCAGGACAGCGAAGGACGCATTCAGGTCTACTTTAACCGTGATGAGATCTGTCCCGGCGATGATAAAACCCTCTACAACGATGTGTACAAAAAATTGCTGGACATCGGGGACATCATTGGCATAGAGGGAGAGCTTTTCACCACTCAAGTAGGCGAAAAAACCGTTATGGTAAAAAACTTCTCACTGTTGAGCAAGAGTTTAAAACCATTGCCGCTACCAAAAGTAGATGACGAAGGTAAAGTGTATGACGCCTTTAACGACCCAGAGTTGAGATACCGCCAGCGATATGTGGATTTGGTGGTGAACCCTCATGTGAAGGACACCTTCATCAAAAGAACAAAAATTACCAACAGTATACGGGAATTCTACAACCAAAAGGGATATTTGGAAGTGGAGACCCCGATTCTACAACCCATTCCAGGTGGAGCGGCCGCACGTCCGTTTTTAACGCACCACAATGCATTGAATGTGCCTTTGTACCTGCGAATCGCCAACGAATTGTATCTAAAAAGACTGATTGTTGGTGGATTTGACGGCGTGTACGAATTTGCCAAGGATTTCCGTAACGAAGGCATGGACCGTACCCACAATCCGGAGTTTACCGTAATGGAACTCTACGTAGCCTACAAGGACTACAACTGGATGATGGACACCACCGAAAAACTATTGGAAAAAGTGGCCATTGATGCCACAGGCAGTTCCAAGGTAAAAGTGGGCGATCACGAAATTGAATTCAAAGCTCCTTACCCAAGGATCCCCATTTTGGAAGCCATTAAAATCCATACGGGATACGATGTTGCCGGAATGGATGAAAAAAAGCTTCGCGAAGTGGCCCAGAAATTGGACATTGAAGTGGATGAGACCATGGGCATCGGTAAATTGATCGATGAGATTTTTGGCGAAAAATGTGAGCACCATTACATCCAGCCAACGTTTATTATCGATTACCCTAAGGAAATGAGTCCGTTGACCAAAGAACACAGAACCAACCCGAGACTTACTGAGCGTTTTGAATTGATGGTAAACGGCAAGGAATTGGCCAATGCCTACTCCGAGCTCAACGACCCCATTGACCAACGTGAGCGTTTTGAAGACCAACTGAAACTTTCAGAAAAAGGAGATGACGAAGCCATGTTCATCGATCAGGACTTCTTGCGTGCTTTGGAATACGGAATGCCCCCTACTTCGGGAATCGGTATTGGTATCGACCGCTTGGTCATGTTGATGACCAATAATTCATCCATCCAAGAGGTGCTGTTCTTCCCGCAAATGCGACCCGAGAAAAAGCAGGTGGAACTTACCGAAGAGGAAAAAATCATTTTGGACATTCTAAAACCACAAGGTGAGATGTCGTTGCCAGACTTAAAGGAAAAAGCAGGTTTGAGCAACAAAAAATGGGACAAAAGCACGAAGGGGCTTACCAAACATGGCCTGATTAAAGTAGAGAAAACGGAAAACGACCTTTTGGTAAAGTATACAGGGTAATCCAACGCACCCATCACTTTTCAACTATTTGATACTGAAGCCCCGTGATGGGGCTTCTTTATTTTTATCTTTTAACAAAAAATCCTAGCTTAGAACCCCAATGGAACTAAGCAAAAAAATTGGGCTGGTCCTCGGACCGGTTGTCTTCCTTATACTGAACCTGTTGCCATTTGAAATGGTATCCGAAAAAGGAGATCCTGTAATCTCCGTTGCGGCTTGGATGTTGATTTGGTGGATTACCGAAGCGGTCTCCATATCTGTAACAGCGCTCCTCCCCTTACTTTTGCTTCCCATTTTAAAAATTTTGCCCATTGCCGAAGTTGGCGCCAACTATGGTAGTCCTATCGTTTTCCTGTTTTTTGGAGGCTTTGTAATGGCCTTGGCTCTGGAAAAGGTAAATCTGCACCGTAGAATCGCATTGAACATTATCAAGCTAACCGGAACCACTCCCAACAAAGTAATCTTGGGCTTTATGATCGCTACAGCCACATTGAGCATGTGGATCAGCAATACAGCCAGTACCGTGGTCATGTTGCCCATAGCCATTTCCGTGATCAATTTATTGATCAATGACGAAGATGGATTTACCAAGAGCGATGAAAACTTTGCACTGTGTGTTATGCTGGGTATCGCATTTAGTGCCAATGCCGGGGGAATAGCCACTGTAATCGGCACACCTCCAAACTCCGTTTTGATAGGTTTACTGGAAAATGAATACAACACCGAAATCTCCTTTTTAAAATGGATGACCATCGGTTTACCGTTTTCTATCATTATGATAGGCATTTGTTATTTAGTGCTCGTTAAATGGATGTTCCCGAACAAAGACCTAAAGTTCAGTGCCTCAAAAGAGGTAATTCAGGTGGAGCTGGAAAAATTGGGACCCACTTCGGGTAAGGAAAAAATGGTGCTTGTCATTTTTGCGGTTACTGTGTTCCTTTGGATTTTCAGGACCTTGATCAACAATATATTTCCAAATCTGGGCCTAACGGATACCATGATCAGTATTTTCGCGGCCGTTGCCCTTTTCGCCATTCCATACAACATAAAAAAAGGAGACTTTATTATTACCTGGAAAGACACTTCGAAACTGGCCTGGGGTATATTAGTGTTGTTTGGCGGGGGACTTGCACTGGCACAGGGCATGTCCACAAGCGGAATCGTGGATTTAGTGGCAAACGGGATTGCGCAAAGTGAAATCAGTATATTGTTCACTGCGACCTTATTGATTTTTCTTATGCTATTTATGACCGAGCTGATGAGCAACGTTGCGCTGGTGGCCGTATTGGCACCTGTAGTTGCCGGTATCGCTATTGGTCTCGACATCCCTCTACTGCATTTATTGATTCCTGTGACCATTGCCAGTAGCTGTGCCTTTATGCTTCCCATGGCCACACCTCCCAATGCCATTGTATTTGCTAGCGGCTATGTAAAGATTCCGCAAATGGCACGCGTTGGCGTCATTTTAAACCTGATTGCGGTTGCTTTGCTCATTTTGGTATTTCAGTTTGTGATTCCACTACTGTTCTAAACCAAAAATGCCCCTCCTAGCGGAAGGGCATTTTCACAAACTAACTAACTCAAAAAAATGTAAGAAACTAACTTAACTAACGCTACTTGCTTTTGTGCAAGCGAGACGTAACTCTTTGTTAGGTACAAACTTATAACCCTTTTTTGTGAATATTATTGTAATTAGTTTTTTGTTAACGATAGGTTTGGCCCATAAAGACAATTCGTTTTTCAAAGCTTTTATCAAAACGATACGAAAACCATATCAAAACGGGTAAATAACTGAATAAATGATACGGTCAAACGCGTTTTTCTAAAAATTTTTGCGAGTCCAGCCTCTATGTTATTTTTTTGTTAACCAGCTGTTTATAGGTTTTTCTTAACAAACAAAAAAGCCCTCAGAAGAGGGCTTTTACTAACTAACTCAAAAATTTGTAAAATGATAACTAAAACATCCTACTAGTTGACCCTTTTGTAGGGATCAAAATTTTCTGGGAGATACTTGGATGTATCAAAACCCAAATCTATTTCTTCGTTTTCCATGTAGTTGATGGAAGAAACTGCAATTACATCAGTATATGGGTTGAAATCCGCTGGCAACAAATATTTGCTGTTGATTCCCAATACCAGCTCAGGCTCATTCTCCATGTACGTGATTGATTTTAAATCTACATACGCCTCGTAAGGGGAAAAATCCGCTGGCAAGTAATCCTTGGTATCAAAACCCAGGTCCATATCCTCATCCTCCATGTAATTGATGGAATGTACATCCACCACATCCGTGTAAGGATCAAAATTATCCGGCAAGTACTTTTGAGTATCAAAACCTAATGCGGGTTCAACTTTGTTTTCGAGGTATATGATGGAATTCAAATCAAAATAGCTTTTAAACGGATCAAAGCCTTCTGGCAGATAATCGGCGGTATCAAAACCCAAATCCACTTCAGGTTCTTCTTCCAAATACACTATTTCGTTCAAATTCAACTCATATGATGCATATTCCACCTCCGAAGTTGAATTGTTTAACTCTGCACCTATGTTAAGTGTGGTTAAACTGTTTTCTAAACTACCCGGTGTCTCGGATTGAACCTGGACAACCTTGGTATTTTGTTGGTCGTTTGCTATGGCTGTACTACTTAATAATACACTTCCATAAATTAATAATAACTTGTTCATTTTTTGATTGAATTTTGTGATTGATGTTATGCCTATAAGACTATCCAAAACACAAAACGTTACAGTCTTTAGGATTTTTTTACGAAAAAGAAAGACCCGTTGAGCCCAGCTATACGGGGCGATTCACTCCAAACCATCAGTAAAACGCAGGACTCCCAAAGGTTGATGCATTCCGTTAAAAAAAACGTTGTTAATATTTATTTAACAGTTAATCTTATTGAATTTTAGGTTCTTTGAATCTTCTTAGTTACTCAAACTGACTTATAATGATCAAAAATTTACTACCTCGACTACTTTTAGTCATTATTTTATTGGGTGCCTTCCAATCAGCGGAAGCACAACTTTTCAAAAAGAAAAAGAAAGAAACCGAACAAAAAAAGGACGACAAGTCCAAACCTGGCGATATAAAACCTTATGATAAGGTTATTACCAAGGAAGCAAAAACCGACGAAGGGCTCTTCAGTGTTCATACCGTCGATGACAAACATTACTACGAGATTCCGGATTCCCTGTTCAATCGTGAAATGCTCATGGTAAGCCGTATCTCCAAAACTGCCACGGGCATTGGTTTTGGTGGCGGAAAAATCAACACCCAAGTGCTGCGTTGGGAGAAAAAAGATAAAAAAGTATTGGTGCGGGTAGCCTCCTATGAAAATGTAGCGGCTGATTCCCTTCCTGTGCACGAAGCGGTTGTCAACTCCAATTTTGAGCCCGTACTGTTTTCTTTCGATATCAAGGCCATCAACAAAAAAGATTCCTTGAACCCAGCCACGGTAATCGAAATAGACCCGCTGTTCACAGATGATGTAAAAGCTCTTGGTTTTCCCAATGGATACCGAAAAAGATACAAAGTTTCAAGGATGGACGGGGACCGTAGCTATATCGAATCCATCAAAAGTTATCCTTTGAACATAGAAGCTCGCCACGTTAAAACATATTTGTCCAGTGAGCCTCCTAGTAATTCCAGTTTGGGCTCCATTTCGTTGGAAATCAACAATTCCATGATTCTATTACCCAAAGAACCAATGAAACGTCGCTATTTTGATGAGCGTGTCGGATGGTTCGCCAGAGGACAAGTGGATTACGGATTGGATGCACAAGAAAGTAAAACCGTTACCTATCTAGATCGTTGGAGATTGGAGGTTAAGGACGAGGACATCGAAAAATACAAAGCAGGCGAATTGGTGGAACCCAAGAAACCAATTGTATATTATGTAGATCGTGCCACACCGGAGGAATGGGTACCTTATATTAAACAAGGTATCGAGGATTGGCAAGTGGCTTTTGAAGCTGCTGGTTTCAAAAATGCCATTATCGCAAAAGACCCTCCCTCTCCCGAGGAAGACCCCGAATGGTCTCCTGAAGATGTGAGATATTCTGTAGTTCGTTATTTGGCCTCTCCCATACCCAATGCCAACGGACCCCACGTAAGTGACCCAAGAAGTGGTGAAATTTTGGAGTCTGATATCAACTGGTACCACAATGTAATGAGCTTGCTACGCGGTTGGTTCTTTGTACAAACCGCAGCCATAAACCCCGAAGCCCAAAAAACCGAGTTCAAGGAAGAAATCATGGGGCGCTTGATACGTTTTGTATCCTCCCACGAAGTAGGTCACACCCTAGGACTTCCTCACAATATGGGAAGCAGCGTTGCCTACCCTGTGGATTCTTTGCGCTCAGCTAGTTTTACCCAAAAGTACGGAACAGCACCGTCCATTATGGATTATGCCCGTTTCAACTATGTGGCTCAACCAGGGGACGAAGGTGTCGCTTTGATGCCAAACATCGGCGTTTACGACAAATACGCCATTAAATGGGGATACAAACCTATTTTGGACAAAACAGCCAAAGAAGAAAAACCCATTCTAAACGATTGGATTTTGGAGCACGCAGGAGACCCCATGTACCGCTTTGGTCATCAGCAAGTGGGAGACATTCACGACCCAAGCTCACAGACCGAGGATTTGGGGGATGATGCCATCAAAGCCAGCTTGTACGGTATCGAAAACCTAAAGCGTATCGTTCCCAAATTAATCGAATGGACTACGGAAGACGGTGAAAACTATGATGATCTGGAAACCATGTACGGGCATGTGGTATCACAGTTCCGCAGATATATGGGACATGTATCCAACAACATTGGAGGTGTTTACGAATACCATAAAACCGCTGATCAAGAAGGTGCCGTGTATACCTACGTAAACAAGGAACACCAAAAAGATGCCATGGAATTCATGCAGGAACAACTGTTTGAAACCCCAGAATGGTTGATAGACCAAAACATTTTCAATAAAATTGAATATTCCGGTTCCATAGAGCGTATCCGTGCCACACAAGAAAGCTATTTGAACACCATGCTACAATTGGGCAAATTGGCTAGAATCATTGAAAACGAGACACTGAATGGTGATGAAGCTTACGGATTAGTGGAAATGATGCGAGACCTTCGAAGAGGAATCTGGTCGGAGACCCGAAGTGGTAGAACCATCGATACCTACCGAAGAAATCTTCAAAAAGCGCATATTGACCGTTTGGGGTATTTGATGACCGCAGACAGTCAAAGAAAGCAACCAGATTTTGGAGGTTACAGAAAATCAACACCTATCAATACAAGCCAATCGGATATCCGTTCGGTGGCACGTGCTGAACTGAATAACTTAAAAAGAGACATCAGAAGCGGTCTTGCTAGGATTTCGGACACCATGAGCCGTTACCATTTGCAAGATGCCCTAGAACGCATAGACCTTATATTGGAACCCGCCAAATAGGCCTTCTTTTTAAGAAAAGTAATATATGACAAGGTGTGACCGATACATTCATCGATCACACCTTGTTTTTTTTTATCTACACATCTAAACAAAGCCGTTTCACAACATATCAGTGAGATTCCCATTCGGAATGATTACTTTAGTAATCCCAAATCTCACATCATGAACTACAAAACAAAAAGCTTAATCTACTTTTCCTGTTTCGTGGCTGCTTCAGTATCATATTATTTGATAGATCAACACGACGAATTCCAAAATCAACTCAATTCGCAAAACTACGTCGAAACCCATTTCGAGGATGCCGACAGTTATGCCGATGATTCCATAGAAGACGATTTGGAAGAAGAAATCAAATAATTTTTCCTAAAACATCCTTTTACTGTTAAAAGCTTCATAAACCATGTTGCGATGGTTAAACCTTTGGATGCTATTCATGTCCAAAGAACAAATCATTAAAATTAAAACGTTATGAAGCGAATAGCAGTAGTAATGGTTATGCTGATCAGTATTGGCATGACCGCCCAAAGAAACGATGGCCAAAGAATGCGCAAAGGTCCCAACATGGACATGAGCGTTGAAGAAATGGCCACATTGCAAACAAAACGAATGACCTTGGCGTTGGATTTGACCGAGGCACAGCAGAATAAGATTTACGACATCCAATTGGAAAATGCCAAGTTCAGAAAAGAGAAATGGGACGAAATCAAAGCATTGAAGGATAGCGGCGAATGGGAAAGGCCGACATCCGAAGAGCGATATGAAATGGAAAACGCACGTTTGGACCGTCAAATCGCAATGCAGGAAAAAATGAGGAACATACTGGATGAAAATCAGTATGAAACTTGGAAAAAATTCTCCAACAGCAGAAAATCCAAGCATCATGGCAAGAAAAAAATGCAGGAGAGAGGGAGAAGAGGATAGTGTTTTTTGTTGATTTAAGAAGCCGCGCCAGCCATGGTCGCGGTTTCTTTTTTTATCCTTTATTTTAATGACAATTAAAATTATCTGCTTTTTTACAGATATATTTGATTATCTGCTTTTTTACAGATATATTTGATTATCTGTTAATTAACAGATTTTATTAAAAGTCATTGTCATGATAGCCATACTCACAGGGGACATCAAAAACTCCTCGGAACACAAGGCCAATAAATGGTTGCCACTATTAAAGGATTCATTGGCCAAATACGGCAAGGAACCCAAGGATTGGGAAATTTATCGTGGTGATAGTTTTCAACTGCAAACCAAGCCAGAAAACGCATTGGAAGCTGCCATCTACATCAAAGCGAGCATCAAACAAATTCGTCACTTGGATGTTCGGATAGCTATTGGATTGGGCGAAAAAAATCACGACGCTCCCAAAATCACCGAGTCCAACGGTCCTGCTTTTGTAAACTCCGGTGAACGTTTTGAGAATCTCAAAAAACAAAACCTGGGCATTAGGACCCCTAGCGAGAAGTTCGATGAGCAAATCAATCTACTGCTGGAATTGGCCCTCTTGACCATGGACGACTGGACCCCCGCAATCTCCAGAACTGTACAGTGTACCATGGACAATCCAGAAATGAATCAAAAAGAACTGGCATCGATCCTCAATAAATCACAAGGGAACATTAGCGAAGAATTGAACAAGGCAGGATTTGACGAAGTCAAAAAAATGATCCATTTTTACAAGGCTCAACTCGCACAATTATGATGCTTTTGGCCCTAAAACTCATACTCGCCCACTTTATTGGAGACTTCGTACTCCAACCAGCGCATTGGGTCGAGGACAAACTGGCAAAAAAGGGACGGTCCAAGTACCTGTACTTTCATATCGGGGTACATCTATTGGCGCTCTTGATCATACTGCAATTTGAATACATACTGCCCATTGCGGTCATTGTAGTGACCCACTTTCTTATCGATTTGGGTAAATTATCCCTGAGCAATTCAAAGAACTATCGCTGGCTGTTTGTCGGGGATCAAGTATTGCATCTTTTGGTTCTCGGTGGTGTACTGTACTGGATACAACCCTTCCCATTGGATTTCGGCGCCTTGTCCACCACAAAAACCTTGCTGCTGATTACTTTTTTAATATTTGTTACCTACGTATCGGGTATTGTAATGCGCATGTTGTTGGCCCCATATATTGATGAAGTTGCCAAGGACGATGCCTCCAGCGAAGGCGGTTCCCTCAAAAATGCAGGAACCTATATCGGCATGTTGGAACGGCTATTCGTATTTGGGTTTATTCTGATGCAGCAATGGGCAGCCATAGGTCTGTTGATCGCAGCCAAGTCCGTGTTCCGATTCGGGGACCTCAACAAGGGGAAAAACCGTAAACTGACCGAATATGTCCTTATCGGTACCCTATTGAGTTTTGGCCTGGCCATACTTTCGGGTATGTGCTATCTGTATCTTGCCGAACAAGTTTAGCCACTACCAGAAAACGAAAAAGCCATCCTGTAAAGAATGGCCCTTTCTGACTAATGAATCGAAAACACTTAGTTAAAATAGATTGGCATCTTTTAAAACTTGAATACTTTCCAAAACGTTGCTTACCGCAAGGGTCATGGATTTTGCAGAAACCGTAGCCCCGGATATCCCGTCGATATCTACACCGTAAACCAACTTCTCTCCAGATTTCCTTCCGATAAATTGTTTCAACCAGCGCTGGCTTCCCACTTGGCGCCCATGGTCTTCACGATAAATCAATATCTTGGATTTTTTCACGCTCAGGTCTGGATTGAGCAAAACCACATAATCAAAGGTTTTCTTTAAACTAGGGGCAACGCCCACATAAACATAGCCCAATCTTTCCCCCTCAGCAGTAATCTCGAACAGGTTTTCCCCTCCCAATTCCGAAGGTGTTTGTCCGTTCAAATCAGAGGATACCGCTAGCAAGTCCATGGAGAACTCCTCTACCTCATACGTCCCCTGAATAGCACTATTGATTTTTTCCTGAAGCCTATCCGATATCTTGTCAACCTTGAATCCAAACAGCAACAAGGTAGAAACCATCACGGCCCAACTAAAAAATTGAAGCTTACTGCCCTTCAACATGTGATGTGGTTTTGTCAGTTACAAATTTGTTGATGGTCTCCAAAATATCTGCCTTGTTGGCGTCTTTCTTCTCCAACCCATAAAAATGCAAGAATAAGGGTTGGCCATCGACCTGCTTGGCAAGCGTCAAATCCCCTTCGCGGTCATAGACCTCATCCCAGGCATCCCTAGCCGTTGCCCAAAAGTCTTTGTTCTTCTTCCACCAATCCTTGGCAGCTTTGCAGCGTTCATCGGCAACCTTAACATAGGTATTGTACCCTTTCTCTTGGGCCAACAAAACATCTTCCTGGCCATCTTTACGAATGATTTTATCATTGTCCTGCTCATGCACCCAACCCGTGGATGTAATTTCTTGTCTATTTCCACGGCTCATCACATTGTAATCGCTCCTTTTGGAATACTCTCTTCGCGGTAGAGGGGAATCACTTTGATTTTCCCAGTAATGCTTTCCATCATAATGCACCCAAGTAGAAGAACCGGCATATCGTGGGCTGTCGTCCACCTGATACACTTTTTGTGTCCATTGTCCCTTAACCTCGTCTGCAGGAAGCTCGGTAAACACCCAATTATTGTCCTTGTCGTAATGGAATATCTTCTGGTTTTCATACAACCAATCCTGTCTCCAGTGTTTGATGACCATGGTATCGTTAAGTACCAACAAGTGCTGCAACGAAATTTTATTGTCCTTGTCTTCAATAGGCAATGCAAGTTCCAATGCCTTTGATGTATAGTCCAAATGTTTCTCGTAATCAATCTCTGGAGCAAATGTCTCCGTGTATTCAAAACTGACTTCGTAGCATCCGCACATGTCCAAAATAGCCTCGCGGTCCAATTCTTTTTTTTCTTGTGATGTTGCACCAGTAGTTGCCAAAGCCACAAACAGTAAGGGTAAAATAGATTTCTTCATATCGGTTTCTGTTAGATTGTTTTAAAAAAAGTCCTGGTCAAAAATACTAAACTTATTTAGATTGAATAAAAATAAAATATATATTTGTCACCAAATTTAAGTAGAATGAGTCTAAATAAAAATACCAACCTCCTATATTTAACCTTAATTTTATCCTTATGTGGATTTGCCCAAGAATCAAAAACCACTGAAAAAGACTCATTGTCCATGCAACAATTGGACGAAGTGGTACTGACCGGCGAGAGCAAAGTGATGTCCCTCAGCAAAAAATTGTTCGCCGTCGGCGTGTTGGACCAAAAGGACATAGCCAAGGTAGCAGGGAACAATTTGGCCGACATTCTCAACTACAACCTAAACATAACCGTTACCCCGGACCCATCCACAGGTCGTTCTACCATTAGTATGTTCGGATTGGACGGACAGTACGTAAAAGTGCTTATCGACGGCATACCCATGGCCAGCGACAACGGGATGGGCAACAACATTGACATTACCCAAATAAATTTGGAGGATGTGGAACGGATTGAAATCGTGGAAGGTTCCATGGGCGTGCTGTATGGAGACAATGCCGTGGCCGGCGTCATTAATATTGTGACCAAGCGCGGATTGGACAACAACCACAAATGGCAACTGCAGTTATCCGTACAAGAAGAAACTATAGGCAGCGAATATGCCCTTTTTGATGAAGGCCGACACATCCAAAATGCAAAAATCAGCCATCAATTGAGTGATAAGACCAGTATTGCCATCGGGGGTTCCCGAAACGACAATGCTGGTTTTTTTTATGGCTACCGTGGAAAAAACTATGTGAACATTCAGGATAATGCCGTGGTAAACGACAGTCTTAGGGGCATGGAATGGAATCCGAAGGAGCAGTTGACCGCTTATGGAAACCTGAATACGTCGCTGGGCAAACACAACATCTTTTACAAAATCCAATATTACGATGAATCCGTACCGGTGTACAATCATTATGTGAACGGTAGGCTGGACAGTAATACGGGCATGGTCAACCCAACAGCCTTGGACGAGAATTTTGACACGGAGCGCCTTATGAACAACCTTAACATTACAGGTCCCATCAAAGGGTCTACGGTGTACAACTTGTCCCTGTCCCATCAAACCCAGAAGCGCTATTATAAACAGTATGTCTACAATATTCTCCAACAGGGAATTGAATCCGTGGTCTCTGACGATTTAAGTCAATCCAGTGAAATTTGGTATTCCAAAGGCTTTGTGAGCAATATGGTTCCAACTTCGAACTTCTTCAACCTTCAGTTGGGGTACGAGTTCAACCATCAAACAGGTTTTGATGCCATTGCCACAGGCGAATATTCCAGCGATGTCGTGGAAAACACTTTGGAAAACTACGATTTCTTCGGGGTGGCTGACTTCAACCTTACCGATAGGTTCTCCATTTTTCCAGGAGCGCGATTTACCAACAACTCCCAATTCGGAAACAAGTTGATTTGGTCCCTCTCCTCTACCTACGACATCAGCAATACCTTTAAAATCAAAGGTGTGTTCGGTTCAGCCTTTAGGGCGCCCAATTTTGAGGAATTGTTCTTCTACTTTGTGGACTCGAACCATAATGTTCAGGGGAATCCCAACCTAGAGCCCGAAGATGGCATCTCACTTTTCTTGAATGTGGAAGAAAAATTCAGGCTGTCCGACGCAAGTATGCTCAAAACCGCCCTCAAATCCTACTATTTCGATATTGATGGAAAAATAGCTTCCGTAATCGATGTCGACGAGCAAGACCGTAACCTGTTCACTTTTGATAATGTAGACCGCTCCAGAATCCTTGGTTTCTCTTTAGAGAACTCGCTCATCATGAACCGCTGGCAGGCTTCCTTGGGGATGACCTATTTGGGTTCTTCCACCACGGTGGATGAATCTGTGGATGACAACAGTGATTATCTATGGAGTTTCAATCTACAATCAGCCTTGAGCTATACGTTCCCTTCCATCAACACCACCCTATCGGCCCAACTCAAATACACGGGAAGAACCCAGATTGTGCAGAGCGGAACAGATGGCGCCGTAGTAGGCCAGACCGATGATTTTACTTGGATGGATGCCTCGGCACGGACCCATATTACCAAAGATTTAAGCCTTACGCTAGGCGCACGAAACATCTTCGACATTGTACGGGTAAATGCCTCGACTACTCCTACGGGAGCCCATGGAAGTGGCAGCTCACCGAGCCGTTTGTTCGGCAATGGAAGATCGTATTACCTAAAACTATTGTACAATCTAAATTTCAATTAAAACCAATGAGAAAAACAATCATTTTAAAAGCAATCGTACTCTTGCTCATCATTAGCTCCTGTAGCGACGATGAAGGCCAAGACCTGATAGACTTCACGGTAAACTTCAATAGTGAGACCGTAAGCACGAACGAGGAAGACAGTGCCGTAGAAGTACAGCTGAACTTTTCAAGACCTGCATCGGAAGCGGGAACCATTTCGATAGCTTATACAGGGACCAATGCCGAATATGGAACGGATTTTACCACAACACCCGATGGAGCATCGGGAACCATAGCCGTTAACATAGCCGAAGGAGACCAAAGTGCCTCGTTTACCTTTAACAAATTGACCAATGCCATCGAAGGCTCCACTAAATCCGTGAGTTTTTCCATTGATGGGTTGGATAATACGGACTGGTCACAAGGGGCCACAGCATCCACTTTAGTAAGCTTTACCCCTATTGCCGCAACCAATGGTGTAATCGATACCGAAAATGGGGGGTCTAATATCCCTAATCAAGTGTATTTTGATTTCAGCTCTGCAACCCAGACTGCTGTGCAACGGGACACTTGGGAAATTGCATTCTATAATGGAACAGAAAACCGTGTGTTCCTGAACCCTGCCCTATCGGTATCGGCAGTTGAGATTACCGGAGTAACCGACTTGCTCAGTATTACCGAGAGCAGCGACCTTCCAGAACCCATGGAATTGACCGGCTTGAATGCCATGTTCCAGCCCGAAGCCGTAAATGTGAGCACTGTATCCGAACTTTTGGAAGGCTTGCCCGTAGGCTATTATCAGTACGGAAATTTGGAAGAAGGCATCTCCTTTACCGACAATGCCGAAGGTACTTTGGAAGGAACTGCTTTTTCTGAAGTACCCACCACTGCAGAGGAAAATTACGTGTACATTGTTAGTCTGGGATACGAAATCCCAACAGAACCAGCGGAAGTAGGTAGCATCGCAACCACAGGCGACCAAAGAGGCTTTTTTAAAGTCAGAGTATTGAGCGATGGAAACAGCTACACTGTTCAATATGCGGATTTGGCCGAAACCGACTCGTACAATGAAGTGACTGTTGCCAAGGATGCCGCTTATAACCTTACCGCTTTTAGTATGACCAATGGCGAAACCGTAAGCGTAGAACCAACCAAAGAGCAGTGGGATATCAACTTGAGCGGCGTGTTCTCTTATTATGGAGACTCGGGCGGCTTGGTTGCAGGTCTTACCTATTCCGATTACGTATTGCACAACACCTTGGGCGGAACGGGGCTTTACCAAGTAACCATAGAAGGTGATGTTCCTACCTATGCCAACTTTACCATGTCCGATGTGGACGAATCCGCATTTGTGTTCGACAACAGAGCTGTTGTAGGCAGTGGCTGGAGAGATGCCTTTGGCGGTGTGGTCAACGAAGATGTGTACTACGTGCTAAAAGATGTAGATGGCAACTACTACAAATTCGATTTTACGGATTTTACCAGCACCGAAGGTGAAAGAGGACACTATCAGTTTACCTACGAACGCTTATAACGATTCATTTATTCAGATGCTCAATACTCGACCCACCATGCCTTTTGTTATCCCATCAACCTGAGTGGTTCGGTTTGAGTTAGTTTGTGTGAGGAGCGGGGCCATTGGTCCCGCTTTTTTAATGATTCCCGTTCACGACACTAAAAAAATGGATTGCGTCAAGCCAAACTATCATAAATACGTTATTTTATGGTAAAAGATTTTTTAATGAAGGACGACATGGGAGTAATAGCAACAAACAAACGCGAAATCAAACTTTTCTACAACGCAGAAACCAATAAAGGCATGCAAACCTTGGCCTACCTCAAATCCTCCAATAAAAAGGTATTGGACGTAAACTTGGACGAGGTTAAGGTAACCGCAACCCAATGGGCAGAATTGGCCAAGCTATTGGGCAAACCCATTAAGGAACTCATAAATACCGAGCACCCGGAATTCATTAATCAATATGGTAAAAATCCAGAGTTGCATAGCGATAACGATTGGCTCAAAGTATTGGAAAACAACCCCAAGGTAGTTACCCAGCCCATCCTGATCAATGGAGATAAAGCCGTTCAAATTGATACCCCTTCGGAGGTCATGGTCTTTTTGGAAGACGAAGACTAATCCACTACTCCCATACGCACTAAACACACCATTAACACCCTTATGCCACAACAAAACGCTTCACGCTACATTAAAATCACGGTCGGAATCATCCTTGCGCTGATTTTGATTGCTGTTGTGGCCCAAATCATATTTACCAACAAAGTGGAGACAGCTCTTCAAGAGAAAGTACCCGCTTCACTTAACCTTACCTATGGTAATGTAAGTACGAATGTGCTTATGGGGAAAATCAGCCTTAGCGATGTCAGTGCCAATAATTCGGAGGAAAACATCGATTTTGAGGCAAAATCCGTGACCGTTTCCGGTCTCAACTACATTCCCCTGCTTCAAAATGGGGATATTACCATCAATGAGCTTCTACTTGAAGCGCCAGAGGTCATCTATCATCAAACCGAAAAAGACACTACTTCCAAAAAGGAAAAAAAATCTCCGTCCAACACATATATCGTCAAAAACTTCAGCATCCAAGACGGACGTTTCATTATGCTGAACACCACATCCGACAGTACAGCCACAATAGAGGGCATCGATTTTACCCTATCCAATATCAAATTTGATAAAGAGACGGCTCAAGAAAGCATTCCTTTTACCTACGATGAATATGAACTCAATACCGACAAAGGCCATTACAACATGAGTCCTTTGGAGTTCATCGAGTTTGAGCGCCTGCAATTGAATCCTGATACGGGCGAGTTCCAACAATTTGTGCTGCGCACCAAATACAGTAAAGCGGAACTTTCCCGAAGATTGGCCGTGGAGCACGACCATTACGACCTTACCATTGACCACATCATACTGAACAACTGGGATTTTGGTTTTGGGAACGAACTACCCTATTTCCACTTGGGCGAACTCGAATTACGGACACCTATTTTCCATGTGTACCGCGACAAACTATTGCCCGACGACACCACGCACAAAAAGCTCTACAATCAGGCACTTCGTGAGCTGGATATGGACCTTCAGGTAGACTCCATTCAGATTTCGGAGGGACTCATTACCTATCGGGAACGCTTGGAAGCCGATGTGGACCCCGAAAACCTCACTTTTTCAGATATCGAGGCCAGCATCAACAACCTGCATACCAAAGGTAAGGGCGAAGTATCGGCGGAAATCAATGCTAAATTGATGGACAATGGACCCTTTACCCTGGATTGGAGCTTTGACCCCCAAAACAAGGCCAACACCTTTTTGGCAAAAGGCTCACTGTCCAATTTCCAGTCCGAAAGCATCAACCCGTTTTTAAAGACCAACCTCAATGCCGAGGTCGAGGGCACCATGCAGCAAATGTATTTTACCATCAACGGGAACGAGCTGGAATCGCAGGGCGATATAAAAATGAAATACGACGACTTTGAATTTACCGTGCTCAAAAAAGACGGTTTGGGCGTCAATAAAATCCTAACGGCCGTAGTGAACCTGTTTACCAAAAACGGGGAGAAAACAGATGAGGACGGCTTCCGGCACGGCGACTTCAAAGTGGGTCGAAACCAGGACAAATCCTTTTTCAACTATTTATGGGTCAACTTGAAAGAAGGTTTGGTCGACACCATGACGGGAGGTGGTAAAAAACGGGACTGATCCATGACAAAGAAGAAAATATACAAACGTAAGCGATACCTCGTACCCCTGATCATACTCTTGTTGTTGATAGGACTACGGATTGCCCTGCCCTATATCGTAAAAAACTATGTGAACAAGGTATTGGTGGATATTCCAGGCCACTACGGCCATGTGGAGGACATTGACCTTTCTTTGCTCACCGGAGCCTACATTATCGATGAATTGTATTTGAACAAGGTCAATGCAGGTTCACAGATTCCGTTTCTTCATTTTGAGCGGACCCATATTTCCGTGGAGTGGAGTTCCCTTTTTAAAGGGAAAGTAGTGAGCGAAATCAACATGACACGACCTGAACTCATCTATGTATTCGAGGACCAACAAAAGGAAACACCCGAAGAAGCCGATGCTGAGGATTGGAGCAAGGCACTTACCGATTTGGTGCCCATCGATATCAACCAACTGGAAATACACGGGGGCAAGGTCGCCTTTGTGCAATTAACGGCCGACCCCAACATTGACCTGCATTTGGACAGTTTGGAGCTCTACGCTACCAACCTGCGCAATGTGGTACGGCAAGAAGCCCGACTGCCCAGCAACCTCTCCGCCGATGCCGTGAGTTTTGGTGGGGGAAGCCTCCATTTAGAAGGCCAGATGGACTTGGTAAAGCAAATTCCCGACATGGACTTGGCCCTGACCTTGGAAAATGCAAACGCCACTGCCCTCAACGATTTTACAGACCACTATGCAGGCCTTGATTTTGACCAAGGTATTTTCAACCTCTATAGCGAAATGGCCATCGCCGATGGATACCTGCAGGGCTATATAAAACCCATTATCAGGGATGCCAAGCTGATTGGCAAGGAAGATGCTTTTTTGGAAACCCTCTGGGAAGGTTTTGTAGGCTTTTTCAAGTTTATCCTCAAGAACCACAAGGAGAACACGCTCGCCACCAAAGTACCCTTGGAAGGCGACCTAACCAATGTGAACACCAAAATCTGGCCTACTGTGACCAATATTTTTAAGAATGCCTGGATCAAAGCGTTTCAAGGAATCGTGGACAACGATATCGAGTTTAAAAACGTTCAGGAAAAAGCAAACGAACAAAAAGACGAAAAGTAAAAGCTACCCCCTTTACCCTTAACCTTTAACCCTAAAAATTGACAATTGTCAACGGTTTATTGCAAATTGCAGAAAAACCCTAGTTTTTTTAAGGTTTTTCCGCAATTCCAATTAATTGACAATTAATATCTTGAACTCAAATCCCCGCCCCTTATTTTCTTTCCAGAGATTAGCTATGCTTTTACATTAGACTAATGAATGTATTAGTGACCTCCTGTTTTAGGAGTCACATATTAATGTTCTATGTCAAAAGAATCAAGTCGGCAATAACTTTAAACCAATCAAAACCAATGGAAAAAAACGGAGTCATTTCGAGCCATTGTCCCGAGCATATGAGGGAGCTAAAGAAGTGTTAGAAATCTCAACTACCAAATTCAATTGCATTGTTGCCACCAAAAACCTATTTTCAATCACTAAATCCAACTTCAACTATGAAAAAATCCATCTTGGCCGTGTGCCTTTTTTGCTTTGCACTTTGTTCCAGCTTAGCACAAAACCAAAAACCAACCATAGAACCCGAAATCGAAATGAAAGCAGGCTTGCTTGGGTATCGTTTCTTCAAAGATGGAGAGCGTTTGAACTGGAAAGAACTTTTGGAAGCCACAGCCTCGGTCGAAGAGGCTCATTTGCTTATCAAAAGAGGAAGGTCCCAAAATACCTTTTCTTCTGTTTTCGCTTTTACCGGAGGTGCATTAATCGGCATTCCCCTTGGTCAAAAATCTGCTGATCGCGACCCTACTTGGGAACTCGCTTATCTTGGTGGCGCATTGGGTATAGCTGCCTTTTATCTTTCGTTCAAAGCATTTAACAATATTAACAAAGGTGTGGATAGTTACAATATTGCCGTCGCTAAACAATCCAGCTATAGGTTCCAGCCAGAGTTTTTCATCGTAAACAACCAAAATGGTTTTGGACTGGCCATGCGGTTTTAAAACACCTTCGCCACCGCTTCAATGGTCCTATCCAAATCGGCATAGCTAAGGGCGTCGTTTAAAAAGTAGCTCTCAAACGCAGAGGGCGGTAAGTACACCCCGTTTTCCAACATACCATGGAAGTATGTTTTAAAGGTATCGTTATTCCCCTTCGCCGAGCTAGCAAAATCCACTACAGGCTCGTCCGTAAAGTGTACGGAGATCATACTACCAAATCGGTTAATCTGGTGGGTCACGCCCTTTTTGGTCAATACCATGGCAATGCCTTTGTGCAGATACTCAGTTTTTTCAGCCAAACTGGTAAAAATTTCAGGCTTTTCATTGAGGGCGGTCAGCATGGCCAGTCCGGCACTCATCGCCAAAGGGTTTCCACTCAAAGTGCCCGCTTGGTACACGGGTCCTTCGGGCGCCAAATGGGACATAATCTCAGCTCGGGCCGCAAATGCCCCAACAGGCAATCCACCACCGATCACTTTTCCGAACATTACAATATCCGCATCAATACCCAAAGCTTCCTGTGCCCCTCCTTTTCCGAGGCGAAAGCCCGTCATCACCTCATCAAACAGCAACAAAATGCCTTCTTGGGTGCAGAGTTCACGCAATCCTTGTATAAATTCTTCTTTTGGGATAATACAGCCCATGTTCCCAGCTACGGGTTCCAAAATAATGGCAGCAATCTCGCCTTTATTGGCTTCCACCAAGGCCTTTACCCCTTCCAAATCGTTGTAATCAGCCAATAGCGTATCCTTGGCCGTGCCCTGCGTTACCCCAGGGCTGTTGGGACTACCAAAAGTAACGGCACCGCTCCCCGCTTGTATCAAAAAAGAGTCGGAGTGGCCGTGGTAGCAACCCGCAAATTTGATGATCTTCTCCTTGCCCGTGTACCCGCGCGCGAGGCGCACCGCACTCATACAGGCCTCGGTACCGCTATTCACAAAACGGATTTTATCAATATTCGGCACCATGGACACCGCCAGTTTGGCGATTTCGGTCTCAATTTCGGTGGGTGTTCCAAAGGAAGTACCCCTTTTGGCCTTCTCCACCACCGCATTGATCACGGGTTCGTACGCATGACCCAGAATCAGCGGCCCCCACGAAGCAATATAATCGATGAGTTGGTTACCATCTTCATCGTACAAGTAGGCACCTTTGGCTTCCTTGATAAAAATAGGGTCGCCCCCGACGGCTTTAAACGCTCGTACTGGGGAATTTACGCCTCCGGGAATGTATTTTTTTGCCTCTGCGAACAGGGCGCTGCTTCGTTGGTAGATCATATGTGTTCTATGTCATTCCTGTACTTCGACTATGCTCAGCATAAACTTCAACAGAAATCTGTTTTCATCAATTCTTTTTTGTCATGCTGAACTTGTTTCAGCATCTCATCCAATCAGCTTTTACTCCTAATGAGAACCTGAAATGAGTTCAAGTTGACGTTTGTCAGTTCAAGTGCAGTCGAGAACGACACGGCGCCACATCTCGACTGCGCTCGATGTGACAAGCCATATAGATTTCGACCTGTTTTCCGCAAAGGTAATGAGGATAAAACTTTTTGGGAAATGGATTTTCTGCGAATGCTTAGTTGATATTCCTGTGAAGACGGGAATCTATTTTATTATATTTTGTACAATACCCTTCGACTCCGCTCAGGGTACAAATAATATGTCAGTTCGAGCGCAGTCGAGAACGACACGCCACTACATCTCGACTGCGCTCGGGATGACAATTAAGTGCTCCATGCGACACAAAAGTACAAAGTAGGAAGCATGAAGTACGACTTAATAAATCCAACTATCGAGCAACCCAATCATCCAGAGATCAGACCATCCAACTATCAAAAAACCCAAAGACTATTGCGCCACGCGAATATTGAGTACCTGTCCGATGGAAATAATATTATCATTGAGATTGTTGAGGCGGCGAAGTTCGTCCACCGAAATATCGTAGCGCTTGGAAATCGCATACAGGGTGTCGCCTTTTTGTACCTCATGGGTAAACACTTCGTACCGTTTGGTGTTTCGCACTGTGGGCAAACCGTTTTCCACTACCGCTTCGTCGTATTCATGAAGGTTATAGCTTTCTATAATGGAAATCAATTTTTGAGGGTACTTACGGTCGGTAGCATACCCAGCTTGGCGCAAACCGTGTGCCCATTTTTTATAGTCGTCCCGTCTGTAGTTGAACAGAAACGCATAGCGTGAGCGGGTGGACAGGAAAATACTGTGATCACGGAAGGAATACATGGGGTGGTTGTACTTTCGAAAACACTCCCCTTTTGCATCATCATCATGGAAATCGAACTCCCCTTCCCAACCGGTATGGCATTTGATTCCAAAATGGTTATTGGTTTTTAGGGTAAGCTCCCCACGACCTGAACCACTTTCCAAAATACCCTGTGCCAAAGTAATACTGGCGGGAATGCCAAAGGCACGCATTTCATACTGGGCGATTTCAGCAAAATTCTCGATATAGTCCCGCGTATCCGAAATGGGGAAGCGTTCAAAACGCCCTGTATCTTCGGGCATGGGGTATAGATCACGAACCTCTTCGGTTTCCAGATCATTGGTGGGCCTGGTGGTCGGACGTTCCGTGTTTACCACTACGGGAGCCCCTTTTCGTTGGGTAGACCTTCTTTTTTTAGCACCACAGCTTGAGAGCAAAAGCGCCGCAATCAATACATATCCTATTCGCCTGATCATATCTCCAATAACGGTAAATTTTTCTTTTTCAGTATACGGTTCATCCCCTCTATCCCCTGTAATCCTCCTGTATGGATAGCCAAAATTTGGGTTCCAGGTGCAAAAACACCTCTTTTTACAAGGTCAAAAATACCAAAAAGCATTTTTCCCGTATAAATGGGATCCAGAGGAATCCCTGTTTCATGTTTAAAAAGGTTGATGAAAGCTATCAGCTGTTGGTCCACTTTGGCATAACCTCCAAAATGATAGTCAGTTATGAGTTGCCAACGCTCATGTTGCACAAAGGTACGAATCTCATCCAATAGAAAATTTCCCTTCAGGGCTGGAAACGCCAAAACGGTTTGATGGGGCAGCGAAGCATGGATGAGTCCCGCTGCAGTACCACCCGTACCCGCCGCACTGCAAATGTAATCGAACGTTGCATCTTCCTCGGTCAAGATTTCCGAACAGCCCTTTACAGCCAATGCATTGGTTCCGCCTTCAGGCAACAAGTACACTTCTCCAAACCGTTCCTTCAGATTTTGAAGAAATGAGGGTTTATTTTTGAGTCGGTAATCACTACGGGACACAAAATGGAAGCGCATACCGTGTTCATGGGCCAGTTTCAAGGTTGGATTGCTTTGCCATTTGTGCACCAACTCCTCGCCACGAATCACACCGATGGTTTGCAAACCCTGTTCCCGACCTGCATAGGCCGTTGCCGCAATATGATTGGAAAAGGCACCACCAAAGGTGAGCAGCGTGTCTTTACCCTGTTTTTTTGCTTCGAGCAGGTTGTATTTGAGTTTTCGGTATTTGTTTCCGGAAATAAACGGATGGATGGTATCCTCCCTTTTCAAGTAGAGCTGAATGCCCTTTTCGCGGAGAAGCGGTAGGTCTATATGTTGATTGGGTATGTTCAATCCTAAAAAATCAACGGGTCAGGTACCGTAAAAAACCAAAGGTTTTTCGCTTGGATAGATACTGCATATCCTCTTCATTGGCATAAGCCTCACGTTCAAAACTAATATTTTGATATGCGCGATAGCTGTCCAAATAAAGTACGGTCCTGAACAACCATTCCGAAATATAGAGCATATAAAACGGTAGAATCAAGAGTTCTCTTTGTTGCTTCAAATGGATACGCTCATGGTTGATGAGCACTTCATCCGTCTTTAGTGAATCTTCTTTTAGGATAATGAAAGGCCATAGGGAAAGCCCCACATAATTTTTATAGAAGAAATGTTTGAAGACAACAATCAAAGTGACAAATGGTTAGGTTATCTGTACAAATATAACAGCAAAAGAGGCTGAAAATTTGATGCAATTGAAAATAAGATTAACATTTTCGGTGGACAACCTTGTTTCCAAAATCTTAAAAGCCTCGTGTTTTTGCCATGAAAACCGTAAATTTATATAGCAAAAAGTTGCCCTACATGAAAGAACGCATACCCTTGGAAGAGGGGGATTATTACCTATCGGAACAGGGATACAGGGTTTTTACCGAGAAATACCACCTAAAACGTGGTTACTGTTGTGAGAGTGGTTGTCGGCATTGCCCATATGGATACAACACAAAGACAAATACCCGAAAATGAGTGTTCGGCATAATATTTGTAACTTATTTACTTATATCTCAAGAATTTAAAAAATAGTACTATGAAAAGTTTGAAACACTTCGCATTAATTGCCTTGGCCTTTGGATTATTGGCCTCCTGTACTTCGGTCAGGGTAGTGTCCGATTACGACCAAAAAGCTGACTTCAACACCTATAAAAGCTATGCTTTTTACAAGACTGGAATCGATAAGGCACAAATCTCGGATTTGGACAAGAAAAGAATATTACGGGCCATCGAAGCCGAATTGGGCGCTCGCGGGTTTGTGAAATCTGACAATCCCGATGTATTGATCAGCATTTTTACCAAGGAACGTGAACGTGTGGACATCTACAACAATAACGGCTGGGGCTGGGGTGGTTTTTATAGCCCATGGGCCTGGGGTCCCGGTTGGGGCTGGGGTTATGGCAACAATGTAAGTACCCGTACCGAAGGCTCACTTTATATTGACGTAATCGATGCCAATGAAAAAGAGTTGGTATGGCAAGGTAGAGGCGTAGGCACCTTGAACAACACCAAAAACATTGAGAAAAAAGAGAAACGCATCAAAGAATTCGTTTCACAGATTCTGGAAGAATATCCGCCACAAATGTCGGTTGCCTCCAATTAAATATACATAGGACGTCGTCTAAATAAAAAATGTCAGGTTGAGCGCAGTCGAAACCTTTTTAAGGTATCAATGCTTAAATTCTCTGCGCTCGAATTGACAGTAAAAACCTGTTTAGACGACTTCATTTTACCTCACTTAACTTTCCTTAAGAAAATTTCCACTCCCTATTTCGTATCTTTAAGTCGCACAAAAAATTGACTTATGAGCTACGAATCCAATCCCATACTGGACAAATTACCCAAGCACCTCAAGCAATTCATAAAACCTCAGAATTATGAAGAGTACACGGCCATTGACCAAGCCGTTTGGCGTTATGTGATGCGCAAGAATGTGGATTACCTCAGCCAGGTGGCCCATAGTTCGTATGTGGATGGATTGAAGAAAACAGGGATTTCCATTGACCATATTCCCAATATGTACGGCATGAACCGCATCCTAAAAGAAATTGGATGGGCAGCCGTTGCAGTGGATGGCTTTATTCCGCCCTCTGCCTTTATGGAGTTCCAAGCCTACAACGTGCTTGTTATTGCTTCGGATATTCGCCAGCTTGAAAATATTGAATATACCCCTGCCCCCGATATCATTCACGAAGGAGCCGGGCACGCTCCCATTATCGCCAATCCGGAATATGCGGAATACCTGCGTAGGTTTGGGGAAATCGGCTGCAAAGCTATATCGAGTGCCAAGGACTACGAACTGTACAATGCAGTGAGACATCTTTCCATCATCAAAGAAGCACACGGCACACCGCAAAGCGAGATTGAAGAAGCTGAAAAACACATTGAATATCTGCAGGAAAACATGGGGGAGCCCAGTGAGATGGCCCTTATCCGAAATCTACATTGGTGGACCGTGGAATATGGTTTGATAGGCATGGTGGACCACCCAAAAATTTATGGCGCAGGACTCCTTTCCTCCATCGGGGAAAGTACCTGGTGCATGACGGACAAAGTAAAAAAGATTCCGTACTCCATAGAAGCGGCACACACGGAGTTTGACATTACCAAACCACAACCACAACTGTTCGTAACCCCTGATTTTGCCTTTTTGAGTCAGGTATTGGAGGATTTTGCCAATACCATGGCGGTGCGAACGGGAGGGCTTACCGGGATTAAAAAACTCATTGGTTCCAAGGCACTCGGTACCATCGAATTGAGTACAGGCCTGCAAATTTCCGGAGAGTTCAGCAATGTCATTGAAAGTGACGGCAAGCCCATTTACATACAAACCACAGGCGGAACGGCTTTGGCCTACCGTGAAAAAGAATTGGTAGGGCACAGTATTGCGCATCATGCAGATGGTTTTGGTTCCCCCATCGGGAAATTAAAGGGCATCAACATTGCCATTGAGGATATGGGACCCCGTGACCTAAAGGCCTACAAAATTTATGAAGGCGAGCAAATTGCCTTGGAGTTTGAAGGCGGCATCAAAGTGGAAGGAACCATTGTGACTGGCACCCGAAACCTGATGGGGAAAATCATTCTCATCACTTTTGAAAATTGTACCGTTACCCATAACGATAAAGTTTTATTTCAGCCTGAATGGGGATTGTACCACATGGCCGTAGGCCAAAATATTGTTTCAGCGTATAACGGTCCTGCTGACTTGAACAGCTTCAATTTGATGAGCCACCAGATTACGGAAAGCACCATAAAATCCAAGAAAGACGAAAAAAGGGTCCAATTGGAACGGTTCTATGAACAAATAAGGCATTTTAGGGAAGGTAAAAACACTACGGTTTCCCGGAATAAAGTATTCCAAGCCCTTAAAAAAGACCATCCCAAAGACTGGTTATTGCCCGTGGAATTATATGAACTCGCCAAACAAGATAACAACCAAGAGTTTCAACAAGAGATTTTAGATCACTTGGAACATATCAAACGGGATAACCCTAAAGTAGGCCATTTAATTGATGATGGTCTGCAACTAGTGGATACATCCATGGTCGGCTAAAAGCCAAGCTTCTCGATATTTTCCGCTGTGGACTTTAATTGGGGTACTGCTGCTTTTGTAACAGGATAAAAAGAAACCTTGAATTCTTTGCCGTCTCTTCTCAGGCCCAGTTCAACTTCATGTTCAATCCTGCCCTGCCAAATGCTTCGGGAGTACACCTCGTCCCCAACGCGAACGCCCTCCTTCCATGCTTTGCTGCCTTCGGTAACTTGAACGATTTGTTTTCGGTCTTCGGAAAACTCAAATCCCAACTCGTAAATATCGCTTTCAGGACTGTATTCCAAGTCAAATTCATCAAAAAGTGCCACCAAATCCACTTTTTGACCTTCCTCGATATGCTTTTGGAAGACGGCTTCAAAATCTTCATCCCAAAATGTATCCATCACTCCAATAAAATAGTCATGGGTCAGTTTCTGACCATTGGTGGTCGCATCAGTATAGACTTGATACATCACATCATCCAAACTTTGTTTGCCCTCACTCATTTGCTGGATTTTCTGATCCAAGTAAAAGGCAAAAATCGCCCCTCTCCAATAAGGAAGTTTGGAATACTCATAGTTGGTCCAAAAATTATCATAATTGATTTCGGAATTGGGAGCCTCTGTGACCGATGATGCGTAGAGATCCCGAATGGTCCGGTTGAATTCATCAATAAAAAAAGTACCGTCCAGCCCATTGATTTTGTTCTTGGCGATGTTTTTAAAGGTGTAATATTCCGTAAAGCCTTCGCTGAACCAATACTGTTCCTCTTCGTTATCGTTATGGATGGTGTGCCCAATCCAGTTGTGCATCAATTCATGGTTAAAAAGATAGACCATTTGACCAAGTTCAGTCTGGTCATTATTGGAAACCGAGGTCGCAAAGGAGTTGGTCAGTCCCGTTCCCTGAAAACTGCTTCCATTCTCTTGTGGAAAAGGTTGCATGGTCACCGTAAAGTAGTTTTGGGAATGGTCGTTCCAAAAATTACGCTGATACGTAAGGGTTTCTTCCAGTACCTCAAAAACAGCTTCGTCCTTGAACGGAATCCATTCGCCCCGAGTGGCCAAACTGATTTCGTTTCCCGCTATCTCGCCATTGAAGACCCTAAAATCCCCTCCAACAAAAATGGCACTTCCAAACAACTCCATGTCCTGACCCTTCAACAATTGGACTCGTTCTTGACTGCCAAAACTGTTGTGAATGGTGTACCCCTCTGGAAATGATGACCAGTCGAGGAGAATGTCCTGATAGGGCTCAGCATTTTCGGGCACCATGAACATATTGTGTGAAAACACATGGAAATACTCCTGGTTGATGATGGGTCGGTACACCATATCCGTAGAAATCTCCTCTTCGAAATCCTGTTTTAAAAAATATTCGAACTCCAACTCTTTCATATCCTTTGGATGCATCAAAACAATGCGCCCGCTGTCGGCATCCTTTTCCACTGCTCCTTCCACATTCAACAGCTGCATCTTACCCAAAGAATTGTACAATCCTTCCTCCCCCCACGCATCATCTGGGAAAGATAGCGTTGTGATGCCATCTGGACTGGCCTCCAAGGTCATTGTGATTTTGAGTTGTGGAATGCTGTCGACCACTACGGAAGCAATTTCGTAGCTGATATCGGATTCGGGTTGTTGATGACAGGAAAATAGAAAAGTGGCTAAAAGGGCGGTTAGTAGGACTCTTTTAAACATGGTTTCAATTGATTGATGTATCTAATAGACGCATCCAATCATGAAATGTGACAACTTAATCCAAAAAAGTTTTCAACTGTTCGGTATTCTCTACAGGAGTATTGTGATATACCAACGTCCATCCCATGGTGTTGGTCAGCACCAATATCCGGGAAAGCTCACTGACCAAACGATTTTCCGCATTGGAGCGTAGTGAAGAGGCCTCGATTTTTTTCATCAAAGATGCATTCACGTTTCGTTTGATAGTATTGTAATCCCCTGCATTAAATGGGTTCAGGTAATCTGCGGTCACATCGTAGTACTCAAAATCTGGACTGATTTTAATCTCCGGTTCCGGTATCTGGGTAATGGTAAGCAATTTTTGCTCTTCATCCACTTCGTAGTTTATTTTGGACATGTCATAAGCAATGGACACATCGGCATTGACAACAACCAACGCCTTTTTATGGGCTGTAATCATTGGACCGAACAGCTCTTTGGAGTCTTTGTAGTTGTACACCTCGGCAAAATGACCTTCGGTAACCACCAATTTGGAAACATTGCGAAGTTCCTGCTGAATCAACATGGAATTTTCTTCCAATATCGATTTTTGCTCACGGTCATCGGTGCATGATTTATAAATCAAAACCGAAGCCAATGCTATTACCGCTCCTACTAGTACTTTCTTCATAGAGAACTCATCTTGAATTTCATGAAAGGATACCTTTCTTGAAGATACGTAATTTTTGCACGGAGCGATGTTTTGAACTTTTGATGGGCTTCGGAATCCGGATTGAACGGACGGTGAAACAACCCTTTTTGAACGGCGTCAACCTCATCCATCACGGGATATGAATTTGAAGCAATCCAAACAGATTTAAATTTTTCCCAAATGTAATCTACTGCTAACTGATTGGGATGAAGCATATCCGTTCCATAAAAACGATAATCGCGCAGTTCGTCCATCATGATTTCATAAGATGGAAAGTAAGCAAGCTCTCTCGACTGCGCTCGAGATGACAAAACGGAGTGAACGGCAGTTATTAAATGCGCCTTGCTCCGTTGGTTCTCCACAAAGCCATCTTTGATATGACGAACAGGCGAAATCGTACATATGATTTGCGCTTTTGGATTCACGCTTTGAATCAAGCGTATTATGTGTTTAAGACTCAATTCAATTTCAGCTACACTCAGTAGTTTTTTTGTGAATTGTTTTTGGGGAACCTTATGGCAATTGGCCACCATTTTCCCTGAAGAATTATACTCGTACACCCAAGCGGTTCCCAAAGTGATGATGATATGGGATGCAGTCTCCAGACTTTCTTTGGTTTCCTTCAACTTTTGATTGAGCAGATTCAATAAGGCTTCGGGATTATCTGAACGCAAATCGGAATGGGCATCAAAACAACGCCAAATCCCATCCTGTTCAAAAATTTCCTCTTGCTGATAATTTTCCCCTGCAGTGGCTCTTTGCACCAAATTTTCAATGGCCAGAGGATGAAACAGTATCCCAAAGGGGTTTTGTAATTGTTGAAATTGAAAATAATCCAGCTTAGCCCCTATATTTTCCACAAAACAAGACCCCAACAGCACCAACTTACTTTGATAATCGATAGGATTATCGCTTGGTGTTAAAGGTATCTTGGTTTGTAGTTCCATGGGTTGGTATCTATTTTTTTCTAGATCTTGGACTTAATCTATGAAAGACTTGATAAGGATAAACAACATAATAAACTTGATCTTCATTGATTGTGTTTTGGTTGTTTTCCCATGCTAATTCAATTGTTTTTTTAGCCTCTTCTTTTTTTCCTGAATTATATTGTGATATGGCCTTATAATAAAAAGCGTCTCCAAAATTTTCATAAACCTTTAAACTCATATCAAAATTTTCGATTGCCTTTTCGTAATTCTTGAGTTCATATTCAGCAACTCCCATGTAAAACCAATCCATATAATGGCATGCCTCCTCAGGAGGGTCGTTAGGGAAATCTTTGAATTGCTGCTCTTTACTTTTTAGGAGATAATTTTTAGCATTCTTAAATTGGTTCAATTGCAAATAATCCAACGCTATGTAAAAATTATACGTATGGTCCATCACATAACCATCCCCATACTTTTTTTTTGCCAACTTTAATTCATCAATTGACTCTTGGTACTCATTGGAGAAAAGACATTTCATAAACCCACTGTAATCCAAATATCTTTTGGGATCATATAAAACTGCTTTTTCCAAAAAAGGTTTTCCTAAAGAAAACTTACGCTCCTTATATAATGGCATTGCTTTTTGCTGCCAGAAATAAGCTGAATCAGGTTTAATCATCAAAGCAGAATCCAAATAGCGCTGCCTGTCCACAGAATATACAGGGACTTCATTTGCTTTTTGCCAATATTCTGCAATTTTTATTGAATCATCAGCTGATAACACAACCTTTTCAGGTTCAGACAGGCTTACCTCTTCTGTTTTGCTCTCATTTTCAGCACAGGCTTGAAAAATCAGAAATATATATAAGATTTTTTTCATACATAATATTCAAGAGAGGCTGAGTTAATGATGGAATTAATTAAGACACATAAGCCCTTACCTTATCCAACGCTTCGGGGATTCCATCAGGATTTTTACCCCCAGCAGTGGCAAAAAACGGTTGTCCGCCGCCGCCCCCTTGGATATATTTGCCCAGTTCGCGAACAATGGTCCCGGCGTTTAGGTCTTTTTCTGCTACCAAATCTTTGGAAATGTAGCACGACAATATGGCCTTGCCGTCTTTTTCCGAAGCAAGAAACAGGAATAGATTATCTACTTGACCGCCCATTTCAAAGGCAAGATCTTTAATGCCACCTGCATCCAAATCCACTTTTTTAGCTAAAAACTTGGCACCGCCCAAATCTTCCAGTTCGGCAATCAGTTCGTTCTTGAGTCCCTTGGCTTTGTCCTTCAATAATTGCTCCACCTGTTTTTTTAGTGCAGCATTCTCTTCTTGCAAAATAGCTACTGATTTTACAGGGTCTTGGGAGTTCTTCAACATATCCTTGATCTCGAAAAGCATACGGTTATTGTTGAAGTAGAATTCTTTAACAGCATCTGAAGTAATGGCTTCAATTCTTCGGATTCCAGCGGCAACTGCGCCTTCGGAAACAATTTTGAAGTGCCAGATATCGGCCGTGTTCTTCACATGCGTTCCACCACAAAGTTCAATGGATTGTCCAAAGCGGATAGTTCGCACCGTATCTCCATATTTTTCTCCAAAGAGCGCCATGGCCCCTTGTTCCATAGCTTCTTTCATGGGAACATTGCGACTTTCTTCCAAAGGAAGATGTCCATCGATACGGGCATTGACGAAGTTTTCAACTTCCCGTAGTTCTTCCGTGGTCAATTTTGAAAAATGGGAGAAATCAAATCGCAAGTATTTTGAATGAACAGCGGAACCTTTTTGTTCCACATGGGTTCCCAAAACCTCTCGCAATGCCTGATGCAATAAGTGCGTAGCGGTATGGTTGCTCTCGGTTCTTCGACGTTGCCTTTCGTCCACCACTGCTTTAAAGGTTCCGGAATCCTCTTTGGGCAACGATTTGGCAAAATGAACGATTTCGTTATTCTCCCTTTTGGTATCCACAATATAGGTAACATCGCCATTGGGAGCTTCCAGATAGCCTTTATCCCCGACCTGACCTCCGCCTTCGGCATAAAATGGAGTTAGATTGAACACCAATTGGTACTGATCACCATCCTTTTTACTGGTAACCTTACGATATTTTACCAATTTCACATTGGCCTCCAAACTATCATAACCGATAAATTCCTGTTCGGTATCGGTCATCAATATGTTCCAATCGTCCTTGGACACTTCTGATGCTGCCCGGGAACGGTCTTTTTGTGCTTTCAATGCTTTTTCAAATCCTTCCGTATCCAATTGATAGCCTTTCTCTTCCAAAATAAGCGCGGTCAAATCTATCGGAAATCCAAAGGTGTCGTAGAGTTCAAAAGCCTTATCCCCATCAATGGTTTTATTTTTTGATGATTTGATCACAGAATCCAATAACACCAACCCTTGCTCCAAAGTACTCAAGAAAGAGCTTTCCTCCTCTTTGATCACGTTTTCAATCAACTGGTATTGCTCCTTCAACTCTGGGAAGGCTTTGCCCATTTGTTCGCTTAAGACTCTAACCAATCTGTGGATAAATGGTTTGTTGGTATCCAAAAAGGTAAATCCGTAGCGAATGGCACGGCGTAAAATCCTTCGGATGACGTAACCTGCACCCGTGTTGCTTGGCAACTGCCCATCGGCAATGGAAAAAGCCACTGCGCGCACGTGATCGGAAATTACACGAATGGCAATATCGGTTTCTTCATTGTTGCCATATTTTTTTCCGGTAATGATTTCCACCTCGCGAATCAACGGGGTAAACACATCGGTATCGTAATTGGATTGCTTGTTTTGAAGCACCATACAAAGGCGTTCAAAACCCATTCCGGTATCAATATGCTTTTCGGGAAGTGGTTCCAAACTGCCATTGGCCTTACGGTTGAACTGCATAAAAACCAGGTTCCAGATTTCCACCACCTGCGGATGATCCTGGTTGACCAAGGAAGCTCCATCAACTTTGGCTTTCTCTTCTTTGGAGCGGATATCCACATGGATTTCGGAACAGGGTCCGCAGGGACCTTGATCGCCCATTTCCCAAAAGTTGTCCTTTTTGTTCCCTTTGATGATTCGATCTTCGGGCACAATCGCTTTCCAGAGATCATAGGCTTCTTGATCGAGTGGCAGGTCATCATCTTCGCTTCCCTCAAACACAGAAACGTACAAACTGTCCTTGTCTATTTTATATACCTCGGTAAGCAATTCCCATGCCCACGCAATGGCCTCCTTTTTAAAATAATCCCCGATACTCCAATTTCCCAACATCTCGAACATCGTGTGATGATAGGTATCTTTCCCTACCTCCTCAAGATCATTGTGCTTTCCGCTGACCCGCAAACATTTTTGGGAATCGGTAAGGCGTTTGCTCTTTGGAACGGAATTCCCCAAAAAGTACTCCTTGAACTGGTTCATACCTGCATTGGTGAACATCAAGGAAGGGTCGTCCTTCATGACCATGGGCGCCGATGGTACAATCTTGTGGTTCTTTTCTTTGAAAAAGTTTAAAAACTGGTTTCTAACTTCTTGGGATGTCATTGAATTCCTAGGGTTTTCTTAAATTTAACAGTTTAAGCAAAACAATTTTTATATTTGTTTGTTCTGTTTAAAATGAGTGAGCAAAAATAGGATAAAATCCATTCATGTCTAAAGTAAAGTACTATTACGATCCCGATACACTTTCGTACAGAAAGATCGAGCCAAAAAAATCCAAGAGATATAGGAATATATTCCTTTTCTTGCTGGGCTCCGCGTTGTTCGGCTTCCTTGGACTGATCATCCTGTTGAACACTAGATGGGTAAACACGCCCAAAGAACTTTCGTTGGAGCGTGAAGTTCGTAATTATGAACTGCAATACGATATCCTAAACCGAAAAATGGACCAAATGGAACAGGTTTTGGCCAATATCGAGGATAGGGACAACAATATTTACAGATTATATTTTGAAGCGAACCCGATACCCGAAGAGCAGCGTAGAGCTGGTTTTGGTGGGGTAAACCGCTATAAAGACTTGGAGGGCTTCAACAATTCCGAAATTATTATTGATGCCACCAAACGTCTGGACATCATCCAGAAGGAAATGGTGATTCAATCCAAATCCTTGGATGAAATCGCCAAACTGGCGGAAGAAAAAGAAAAACTATTGGCTTCCATTCCAGCCATTCAGCCCGTAAGTAACGAAGACCTTACGCGGATGGCCTCTGGTTACGGATGGCGTTCCGACCCATTTACCAAAGCCCGTAAGATGCACTGGGGGATGGACTTTACAGCTCCGCGAGGAACTCCCATCTATGCATCAGGCGATGGAAAAGTGGTTCGTGCAGACAATAGATCTTCAGGTTACGGAAAGCACGTTCGTATCGATCATGGTTACGGCTATATTTCCTTGTACGGACATATGAGCAAATACAATGTTACCGTGGGCCAAAAAGTCAAAAGGGGAGACCTTATCGGCTTTGTGGGCAGTACGGGACGTTCCCAAGCACCACACGTACACTACGAAGTGTTCAAGGATGGGGAACGCATCAACCCCATTAACTTCTACTACGGAAGTTTGTCCGCTGAAGAATTTGAGAATATGCTCAGGTTGGCGAACCAAGAGAACCAATCGCTGGATTAAATGCACGTAGATCTTCCAGAAAAACGATATTATGGCATTGGCGAAGTGGCCAAGGCCTTTGGAGTGAACACCTCCCTGATTCGTTTTTGGGAAAAAGAGTTTGATGTGCTCCAGCCAAAAAAGAATGCCAAAGGCAATCGTAAGTTCACGCCACAGGATATCCAAAACCTGCAACTGATCTATCACTTGGTAAAGGAACGTGGATTTACCTTGGAAGGTGCCAAAATCCATCTGAAAGAAGAGAAACAAAAGGCCCTTTCCAATTTTGAGGTGATTCAAAAACTACAAAAAGTAAAAGCAGAACTACTGAAAATAAAAGAACAACTATAAACGCTAATACCATATCAAAATGAAAAAATGGTTAATCCCCTTGATTATTGTCGTTGTCATTGTCTTCGCCCTGTACCGATGGGCAGTGGGCTTTAACAACACAGCCGTACAATACGAAGCTGATGCCAAAACAGCTTGGGCCAATGTGGAGAGTTCTTACCAACGTAGAAACGACCTCATCGGAAATTTGGTAAAAACGGTACAGGGTGCCGCGGATTTTGAAAGAGGTACTTTGACGGATGTTATCGAAGCCCGTGCCAAGGCAACATCCACCAATATTGATGCAAACAACATCACACCAGAACAGTTGGCTGAGTTTCAACAAGCGCAAACAGGACTGTCCTCCGCCCTATCCAGATTACTGGTTACCGTGGAGCGTTATCCCGAGTTAAAAGCCAATCAAAACTTTTTGGAACTTCAGTCTCAATTAGAAGGAACTGAAAATCGTATCAACGTGGCCAGGGACAGGTATAACGAAAAAGTCAACATTTACGATGTGCACACTACAAAATTTCCAGGAAAAATCTTGGCCGGATGGTTTGGTTTTGAGGAAATGCCAAGATACCAAGCTGACCCTGGTTCGGAAAACGCTCCCGATGTGAACTTCGAATTCAACTAAATATGTCACACGTAGAAGAGTTTTTGACTGCTGAGGAGGAAAGTGATATTGTCAATGCCATTGTTGAAGCTGAAAACAATACTTCAGGCGAAATACGGGTGCACATTGAAGCATCTTCAAAAATAGACCACTTTAGTAGAGCGCAGCAGGTATTTCATTTTCTGAAAATGGACAACACCAAGGAGGGCAACGGGGTGCTGCTCTATGTTGCAGTGGATGATAGAAAATTTGTTATCTATGGTGGTAAGGGCATTGACAGGGCCGTTCCCAAAGGATTCTGGGACACTACCAAGGATGTGATTGCCGCCCACTTTAAAAAAGGAAATTTCAAACAAGGTATCGTTGAAGGTATTCTCATGGCAGGTAAGGAACTGCAAGCCCATTTCCCTTGGAACCACGACGACACCAATGAACTGAACGATGCAATATCCAAAGGCTAGTTTTTTACTGTTTTTTTTATGTGTCTCCCTAGCTTGGGGGCAATTCAACATACCCGAAAAACCACAGAAAGAAACAAGTGTTTACGATTATGTGAACTTGTTATCGCCCCCGCAGAGCAATGCTTTGGAGCAAAAGTTGGTTCGGTATTCCGATAGTACATCCACTCAGATTGTTGTGGCCATAATCAGTTCCACCGAAGGGGAAAACATCAACTATCTAGGCGCACAATGGGGCCAAAAGTGGGGTATTGGACAAGCTGACGAGGATAATGGCGTACTTGTCCTCCTTGCAAGGGACGACCGTAGAATCGCCATCAATACAGGTTATGGTGTGGAGGGCAGCCTTACCGATTTAATGTCAAAGCGCATCATTGAAACCGTAATCATCCCAGAATTTAAAAGAGGGGATTACTACGGTGGCTTGGATAAAGGTTCCGATGCCATTTTTAAGGTATTGACGGGCGAGTTTAAAGAGGACCGCTCTTTTAGCAACGGCAAAAAATTTCCCGTTGATGCCCTTTTCCCTATCATCATTTTTATTGTCATCATCATTATTTTATGGAGTCGCAAAAACAAAGGCGGTGGTGGCCGAGGTGGCCGTAGGGGCAGTGGACTCGACATTTGGGACATGATCATACTGAGCAACATGGGCCGTAGTTCTGGCTCCTCCGGTGGATTTGGCAGTGGAAGCTTTGGCGGAGGCGGTGGTTTTAGTGGCGGCTTCGGTGGTGGTGGCTTTGGGGGCGGTGGTGCCTCAGGAGGATGGTAAATCAGTTGTAAAGCAACCTAAACATCATGTTATCATCTTTTTGGTAAAGACGCTATGCCAAAAAAGCTCTTTTTATTGTTTATCCCGGTTTTATTGGCCTCATGCAAATCGGATGATGATTCCATGGATTTAAATTGTGCGACAGTACTTTGTGCAACAGTTGATGACACCATCTATCTTCGATTTTTAAATCCTGAAAACGATGATGATTTATTGGACAATGGTGCCATCGATGCCAACCTTATTGAGGTTTTCAATCAAAACAACCAAGAAATAACATTCACAATTGAAGAATATCCCGATATGGGGATGTTTTTGGCCATTCCTGTCTCAAGGGGACCATTCATGCAACAATCATTCACAATAGCTATTGAGGAAGCCGATTCATTTACTATGGATATTGAAACAAGCCTCCCCAAGAGTGGGGGAATGTTGTGGTCCCTACACAACCTTGGAGAGTTTTAACATTGATGGTTACTCGTATGAGTTGGTGGAACCTTCCGCACTTACAATTTTCAGTACGGTCTATATTCCAAATCTCGATTAAAGCCTCATAAACCTAGGGCCGCCGCCTTTATTAGGTGCTCCTTTACCGCCAAAAGAATCAAACTTGATGGTTAAGCTGCCCATAAAGTAACGTTTGAGAACTGTACCTTGAAAATCCTGAATAAAGTCTTGCCCAGTAGTCCTTCGCGTATTGATGTTCTGATTGAGCAAATCATAGGCCAATACCTTTAAGGTCGCTTTCTTTTTAAACATTTGCAAGCCCAGGCTCATGTTCCAAAATATAGCGTCTTTGTCAAATCCATCCCCTAAATTACCATTATAGCTGTAGGTAATATCATTTCCAAAAACTACATTTTTGGGCCAATACGAAGTTACCTTGACCGCAAGATTGTGGGTTGTAAAATCAACATCCTCCACATTGTCCAGATTATACCGCGTAGAACTTATTCCGATACGATACTCAGGCTCTATCTCGAGCATCTCTTTGTAATTGAACAAAAGTCCAACACTTGGATTAAAACTAAAGTTCTTAGCTTCCAATCTTCTGCCGTTGGTAAAACCTACTTGTTTGCTAATGTTGGCTCCCGGTCTTATGGTATATTTTAATGTATAGACACTATCCTTTTTGATCTGCTTGGAATAATTGACGCCCATCCATCCATTGTAATTGCCGTTCACATTCTCATAGGTGGTGGTTCGGATGAAATTTTCGTCCGTAGTGGTAATGGAAACCACTTTATCCTGCTCAAAATTGATTCCCGAATAGGCAAACAAGCCCGTTCTGTCTTTCCAGTTATAGTTATTGAAATTCATGTAAACACTATGGTTCACTTCTGGACCCAAATTGGGATTACCCTCAATGATGTTCAACGGATTGCTCACATTGGGCACGGGCTGCAATTGGTTTACCGAAGGTAAATTGAGCCTTGAGTTATACCGGATGCTCAATCGTTTGCTTCCCACATTGTAATTGAAGAACGAACCTAAAAGCACTTTACTGTAGTCCTTTGAAAAAGTGGTGGACTGGATAAAATCCTCATTGTCCAAAGCTATTTGCTCCAATCGTGCCCTTACATTGAAGCGGAATTTTTTACCGTTGGAACCAAATCTAATTTCGGGCGCATGCTTATTGGTATTGAAATTAAAATCGGAACTCAACATGGAGTTGTAAACGTACGCCCCACTGACTTCATCAAAATTGGAAACGGAACGTTCATTCTTTTGCTCGTTGTTCTCGTAGCTATACCTGAAATCCAAGTACAAATCCTTGTTCAAGGGTTGGCGAAAAGCTGCTCCAACCTCATAGCTGTCATTCGAATTATCGATTATGGTCTGTTGTTCCAACTCCTGCTCGCTAGGGTCATCGCCAAAAATACTGCTCTGGGAATTGATAAAGGATTCTGAATCGTTAACACTATTGTTATTGTTGAAATACAATCTCACATATCCCCCAACCGTATCCAATTTCTTCATCAACTCAACCCGATTGCTGAAATTTCTACGGAAGCCATCTGTGGTCTCCAAGGAATTGTTCTGGTTGATCAAATTACCATCCTCATCGCGTGACTCGGTATTTTCCGCATTGGTGGAATTCGTATTGTTCACACTCAAATTAGGTTGAACCGTAATCCGAGTGGTTTTGTCAATATCAAATTCCAAATTGGCTGAACCTTGATTGGAGTTGGTAGTTCCCACGAAACTGGTTTCTGTATCGGTAAAAAATCTGCCATCGGGCAAAATATTCTCCCTGGAAATTTTTTCATCATTATAGGAGTCACTATAAGAGAAAAAGTAATTGCCATCCACTCGGTACTTTCCTTTATCCTGATCGGCATAGCTCGCACCCAATGTCGAGGATGTAGTGATTCCTTGTCCAAATCCAAAGGACATATTACCTATGGTAAACCCTCCATTTCTGTTAAACCCTATTCCACCACCTCTGGCATTACCCACCATTTCATAGATTTCATCAAAGGAAAAACCAGGATTATTGATATTGTTCGAGCTTCCCAGAACACTTATTCGCTGGGTATCGTTAAAATAATTGACCAAACCATTGGCTTGGTAGCGGTCATCTGTACCATATCCTCCCGAAAGACGTCCCATATACCCTTTGTTCTTATCTTCTTTGAGGGTCAAGTTAATGGTCTTGTTCTCGCCATCGCCTTCTTCTCCAATGAACTCTTGCTCCTTTGTCTTGGTATCCGTGATTTGGATTTTGCTGATGATGTCCTTGGAAAGCGTTTTTGTGGCCACTTTTGGGTCGGTACTAAAAAAGACCTGGCCGTTTACCAATACTTGGTTGACCTCTTTGCCATTTACCGTAATGGTTCCGTCGCTGTCCACTTCCACACCGGGCAGCTTCTTCAGTACATCTTCCACAGTCGCATCTGGTCGGGTCTTGAAGGAATCCGCATTAAACTCAAGGGTATCTTTCTTTATGGTAATCGGAACACGTTCGCCAATAAGGTCAATCCCTTCCAGTAACTGCACTTGTTCTTCCATTTTAATGGTACCCATTTCAATCACAGGCTCCAAGGTAACCTCCTTGGTTTGCGATTGGTATCCATTGGAAGAAAAAGCCAATCGGGCTTTCTTGTAAGCCGTTTTACCTTCCAAAGCAAAGATTCCTTGGGCATTGGTTATGGTATAGGTAATCAAACTGCTATCCCTTAAAGTCTCGGCATAAATAGTCGCTGCCTCAATGGGCGAACCCGTAGCGGCATCCACAATTTTACCTTTGACCAAAAATTCTTGTCCGTATGAGTTAAAAGAAATAAATAGGGAAATAAAAATGAGGTAAGCGTAAAATCTTTTCAATTGATGGTTAGTTTTTTGATTAGGTTGAATTGAGGACCAAAGTATTGTTTTGAAAAAACGCTCCCATGTCGTTTAACTAAATTTTTAGAAAAAAATCATTGAAAATCAATTTTCAGCAAAAAATCTGTAAAAAATTATCAAAATCACACATCTTTTTCAGATATTAAAAAATATCCCAGTGCAACCCCATAGACTGAAAAATTTTTAAAGCCAATTTTAACTATCTTGCTTTAGGTTATCATTGATGAATTAAAACATCCCTTTTTCTATGTCCCGGTTATTCAAAGCACTACCTATTGCACTACTGATCCTCGTCACATCCTGTAAAAAAAAGAACGACTCCGAAACCGATAATCTTTTCAAGTTCAAGGATTATATCAGCTATCATACCAACGGCAACCAAAGCATTTCCACTCCCATTACCATAGCCTTGGCCCAACAATTGGAACAGTTTGAACTGACCCAAGAGCTTCCCTCGGAATACTTGGACATCTCACCAAAAGTAGATGGCGAATTGATCATTGAAAACGGAAGGGCACTTACCTACCAGCCAACAGAATATTTAAAACCCAATACAGAATACACCATCAGTCTGAAGCTCAACAAACTTTTCGAAGAAATCCCGAGTGAGTTCAGGACCTATACTTTCAGTTTTAAGACCATTGCACCGAATTTCAGGATTAATCTCGGAGATTTACAGTCGTACAGTAAAGATTGGCAATACCTAACGGGCACCCTGGATGCTTCGGACATCCTGGATGCATCAAAAATAAAAACGGTGCTCTCCGTAAAGCAGGGAGAGAAAAGTATTCCCGTGAAATGGGACAATACGTCGGACAACGCACAATACTTCAGCTTTAAAATTGATAGCATTTCCAGAAAAACGGATGATAGCGAGCTAACCATCAATTGGACAGGCGATGACTACGATATTGAAAACCAAGGCGCTGAAACCTATCCCATACCGGGCAAGAACAAATTTGTGATTGTTGATGCCAAAACCACATCCGCACCCAATGCCGTGCTAACCCTCAACTTCTCCGAACCGTTGCAACAAGACCAAAACCTCAATGGTCTGGTAACCATTGAAAATGCTGAAAGTCTTCGTTATGAAATCAATGGAAATGTTTTGAGGGTCTACCCATCCAACCGGATTTTGGGCGAAGTACGCATCAATGCCTTTCAAGGTATCAAAAGTGAATATGGGTTTACTTTAAAGAACAATTTCTCCGAACTGGTCTCTTTTGAACAGCTGAAACCGGCTGTGCGATTGATTTCCAAGGGAACCATTTTACCCAACGCGGCTTCAACGCCCCTTTATTTTGAGACCGTCAACCTTGCTGCCGTTGAAGTTCGTGTAATTCAAGTGTATCAGGACAACATGCTCCAATACCTCCAAAACTATGACCTTACCGAAAATTACAATCCAGATTTTAGACCCGTTGGGCGCAGGGTCGCTTACAAAGTAATTCCCTTGACCGAAGATGGAAACAAAAACACCAGCTATTGGCAGGCACACGGACTCGATTTGTCAGAATTGATTAAAATAAATCCAGGTTCGTTATATCGGGTCGAGTTCAGTTTCAAAAAAGAACACACCACTTACGATTGTGGGGATAGCACTGAAACCGATGAATCCACAACCGAATATGCCTTGGAGCAAAGCTCTGATGAAGCCTCACAAGAAGAGCGCTATTGGAACAATGAAATCTACAATTACAGAAATTACGACTACAATTGGGAACAGCGTGACAATCCTTGCCATTCTGCCTACTTCAATTATGATAGGATAGCGGCAACAAATCTACTGGGCAGCGATTTGGGACTCATCGTCAAAAAAGGAACCAATCGCTCCCATCATTTTGCTGTGACCAATCTGCTTACCACTCAACCCGTAGCGGGCGCCAAAATAAAGCTCTATAACTACCAACAACAACTCATTGGCGAGACCACTACGGATGCCAAGGGTCTTTCCGTTTACGATAGCGATAAGGGAATTGCCTTCGCCGTGGCCGAGCACAACAACAATTTTGCCTACGCCAAACTTGCGGACGGCAATGCATTGTCCCTCAGTAAGTTTGATGTATCAGGAGAGCAACTTCAAAAAGGGCTGCAAGGCTATTTATATACCGAAAGAGGCGTACATAGACCAGGAGACGCCATCCATTTGACCTTTGTTTTGGATGACAATGCCAATCCCTTGCCCCAAGGACATCCCGTGGCTTTGGAAGTCAGTGATGCAAGAGGAAAATTGGTGCAGCGAACTATTTCAAAAGGAGGTAGTATTCCCGTTGCTGATGGTTTATATGCCAAAAAAGAAAAGAATTTTTACTACTTCCCCATTCCAACAGAAGCTACAGCCCCTACTGGAAATTGGTCGGCCAAAGTGATTGTGGGAGGAGCACAATTCAGTAAAACATTAAAAGTAGCTACGGTAAAGCCCAATCGATTAAAAGTGGATTTCGCTTTTGACGACGAGGTACTCGAGGCCAACTCCTTCAACCGAGGAAAAGCCGAAGTAAAGTGGTTGCACGGAGCTCCTGCACGTAATCTGAAGATTGACATCAATGCCACCTTGAGCGAGACCTCAACAGCCTTTCCAAAGTATCAAGATTATGTTTTCCAAGATCCTGTTCGCACCTTCAACCAGACGGAACTACAGTGGATCTCATCAAATTTGGATGCCAATGGTGTGCTTAACATCAACAAAAAAATAGATGTGAACGGCAACGCTCCTGGAATGCTGCAAGCAACTTTTACCACAAAGGTATTTGAAGGAGGCGGCGACTTTTCCATTGATGTGTTCTCGAAAAATTTGGCGCCATTTTCCAACTTTGTGGGACTACGCTCGCCAGAAGCAAAACGGTATGGTTCCTTTTTAACGGACGATAACAATACATTTGACGTAGTTTCCGTGAATGCGCAGGGAAATCCATCTGGTAATCGAAAACTAAAGGTTCAAGTATTCAAAATAGAATGGCGTTGGTGGTGGAACCGTGGTTACGATAACCTGTCACGCTACGAAAATGCCACCGTCCACCGACCTTTCAAAGAAATGGAGGTTACTACGGGAAGCGATGGAAAGGCCAATTTCAACATCAATGTTCCCGATGAGCAAGGAGGACGTTACCTTATCCGTGTGATGGACGAAGTCTCGGGCCACGCAACAGGGCGTACCGCCTATTTTTATCGCAATTGGTGGCGTAGACCTGCATCCGCTGATGCCGAAAGCTCCAAAATTTTGATTTTCGCCACCGATAAGGAAAAATATACCCTTGGGGAAGAAGCGACCGTAACTTTTCCATCGGACAAAGGCGGTCGTGCCTTGGTCAGCATTGAAAATGGTACAGAGGTGCTCTCCCAGCAATGGATGGAGACCTCAGCCAAAGAAACTCAGGCCAGTATTCCGATTACCGCGGAAATGGCACCAAATGCCTACGTGAACATTTCCTTGTTGCAACCGCATAGTCAGGTTAAAAATGATTTGCCCATCCGATTGTACGGGGTTGTTCCGCTCTTGGTGGAAAATCCCGCGACATTCTTGGAACCGCAAATCAGTATGCCCGAAGTACTGCAACCAGAAACATCACATAAGGTCACGGTGTCTGAAGCCAACAATAAACCAATGACCTATTCTTTGGCCGTGGTAGATGATGGGCTTTTGGACCTGACACGTTTCAATACTCCCGACATTCACAGTGCTTTCTATGCCAGACAAGCTTTGGGCGTAAAGACCTTCGACATTTTTGATGATGTGATGGGAGCCTACTCGGTAAGTGTGGACAACATCTACGCCATCGGTGGTGGTGGAATTGGTGCTGGTGGCAAAAACCGAAAGGCACAACGTTTCAAACCTGTGGTCACTTATTTGGGGCCATTTACCTTAAAGGCAGGAGAAAAGGCATCGCATACCATCGATATGCCAAACTATGTAGGTTCGGTCCGAACCATGGTCGTTGCAGGGAATCCGAACAGTGCTTACGGCAATGCAGAGAAAACCACACCCGTGCGCAAGCCTTTGATGGTATTGACCTCCATTCCACGAAAACTATCTCCGGGCGAAACCGTGACCATCCCAGTTACCGTATTTGCCATGGAACCCAAAGTAAAAAACGTACAGGTCAATATTGATACAGGAAAAGCTTTGGAACCCATCAACGGCACATCCAAAAACATCACTTTCGATGCGGTTGGGGAGCAAATCGTCAATTTTGAGTTTAAAGTCAATCCAACATCATCGTTCCAAACCATAAAAGTTACGGCTACGGGCGCTGGGGAAAGCGCATCCAACGAGACCGAAATCGTTGTGGAAAACCCAAATCCCGTTACTACCAAAAGTGAACTGTTCACCCTCGACCCAAATGCGTCACAGTCCATTTCAATGGAAACTTTTGGCACATCGGGCACCAACGGGGCATTCATAGAATTCTCAACGCTTCCACCGATGGATTTCTCCAAACGCATGGATTATCTGTTGCGATATCCGCACGGATGTGTGGAGCAAACCACTTCTGCGGCCTTCCCGCAATTATTCTTGGCAGATGTATTGGATATCACTTTTGATAAAAAGAAGGAGATTGAGAAAAACATCAAAGCTGCTATTGACCGACTTGGCGATTTCCAAGTTCCCAATGGCGGATTGAGCTATTGGCCAGCTTACGGAAATGCGGATGATTGGGGAACTTCATACGCAGGACATTTTATGTTGGAAGCCAAAAAAGAAGGATATCAACTTCCCCTGACTTTCCTGAGCAATTGGTTGAGATACCAAAAGAATGCTGCACGTCAATGGAGCAACCAAAGCACTTATTACAACGACGATGTTTCACAAGCCTACCGTTTGTACACTTTGGCTTTGGCCCAGCAACCCGAACTGGCCGCAATGAACCGTTTACGGGAAACCGCAAACCTCAGCAACGAGGCCAAATGGCGGTTGGCTGCCGCTTATGCCTTGGTAGGTAAAAAAGAGGTGGCAGAAGCCATTGCCCAAAAGGCGAACATCAACTTTACCGCCAACAATTACAATTACAGAACCTATGGTTCCGTATTCAGAAACCGAGCCATGGCGTTGGAAACCATGGTCATATTGGGCGACGCACAACAAAGAGAACTAGCCGTTTCTTTGGCCAAGAATTTATCATCGCAACGATGGTACAGCACCCAAGAGACTGCATTTGCGCTCTTGGCCATGTCCAAAATGGTAATGGAAAATGGCGGCAGGTCCATCGACCTTACTTTTACCAACAATGGAAAAAGCATCAATGTAAAAACTGATCGGGCCATAGCACAACGAGAACTTTCCGTCACTTCGTTTAAAGAAGAAATCGAAGTGAAAAACAATCAAGGAAACATCATTTACGCTACCCTTACCCAAACGGGCAAATTACCGGTGGGCGAGGAATTGGGACAACAGCAAAACCTACGATTGTCTGTCAACTATGTGGACCCGCTCGGTAATTCGGTCAATGTGAACGAATTGCGACAAGGAACAGAGTTTGAAGCAAAAGTGACTATTTTCAACAGTTCCGATGACTATATCGACAATGTTGCCCTTACGCACATTGTACCCAGCGGATGGGAAATTGTGGACACCTCTTTTGTAAGCGGGGACAATGAAAATGCATCCAAAGCGGATTATGTGGATACACGGGACGATCGTACCAATCTATATTTTGATTTGGACACTAAAAAATCAAAAGTCTTTACCATCAAATTGAATGCATCGTTCTTGGGCGATTATTATCTGCCCGGGGCCCAGGCTGAAGCGATGTATGACAACAATTACCAAGCCCGAAACAAAGGACAGTGGGTGAAAATAGTTCAGTAATGTTGAATGAGTAAATTTTTATCGCCAGCAAAAAGAATCCTTATTAACCATAAAATCAAGTTCGGTGTATTTTTCGCCGTTTTGATTTTATGGTTGTTTTGCCTGCCCAAAAATCTGTTCGAGAATCCAACATCAACGGTTGTGGACAGTTCCGAAGGTTCTCTTATCGGAGCCCGTATTGCCGATGATGGTCAATGGCGATTTCCCCAGATTGATTCCGTTCCTGAACGCTTTAAGCAAAGTATTCTACTTTTTGAGGACGAGTATTTCTATGAGCATCCTGGGTTCAACCCCATTTCCATCATCAAAGCAATTGGGCACAACCTGACCAAAGATACCCGAAGGGGCGGAAGTACCATCACACAGCAAGTGATACGCTTGAGCAGAAAGAACCGAAGTCGGACATACTGGGAAAAGCTCATCGAAGTGTTTATGGCTACCCGTTTGGAACTTCGCCACTCCAAAGAAGACATCTTAAAGCTCTACGCCTCCCACACCCCCTACGGAGGCAATGTTGTGGGTTTGGAAACCGCGGCTTGGCGCTATTTTGGAATTCCTGCCCACGAATTGAGCTGGGGACAATCAGCTGCTTTGGCCGTTTTGCCCAATGCCCCCGCCCTCATTTTTCCCGGAAGGAATGAACAGTCCTTTCTGGAAAAACGAAACCGATTATTGAAGAAATTATGGAAAAAAGAGGTCATTGATGAAACCACCTATGAATTGGCCATAGCCGAACCACTACCTCAAAAACCGTTTCCACTGCCCGATGTGGCACCCCATCTTACCGAACACATTCGAAACGAACATCCGGGCCAGCGTGTGACCACTTCGCTGCAAAGACCTTTACAGCAACGATTGAATCTTTTGGCAGAACGTCATTATCAGCAATTGCAAAGCAATGAAATCCATAATCTGGCCATTTTGGTGCTGGATGTAGAAACACGAAAAGTGCTTGGGTATGTGGGAAATTCCCCTTCGGATGAGACACACGCCAATTATGTGGACATTATCACAAAAAAAAGAAGTACGGGTAGTACCTTGAAGCCTTTTTTGTTTGCTTCTTTGTTGGACGAAGGCCAATTGTTGCCGCATAGTCTGGTAGAGGATGTTCCGACCTTGATCAACGGGTATCATCCCCAAAATTTTGATTTAAACCACGTGGGCGCCGTACCTGCAAGCAAGGCCTTATCACGTTCCTTGAATGTACCTGCTGTGCGATTGTTACGGGAATATGGACTTCAAAAATTCTATAACAAGCTCCACAAAATGAAGATGGAATCTTTGGACAAACCTTCATCCTATTATGGGCTATCCTTGATTCTCGGGGGTGCGGAAAGTTCCCTTTGGGAAGTGACCTCTACCTATGCCTCGATGGCCTCCACTCTGAATTATTTTTTGACCCATTCCAGCACGTACAGAAGTCAAGAATTCGGGGAGGCTACCTATTTGCAAAACGAGACCAAGGACTTTGGCAACGAACAATTTGCCCCTTTGGTTTTTGGCGCAGGTTCCATTTATAGCACGTTTCAATCCATGTATAAGGTCAACCGACCCGAAGGAGACGAAAATTGGCAGTTTTTTGACTCCTCCCAACCCATCGCTTGGAAAACAGGGACCAGTTTTGGTTTTAAGGATGCATGGGCCGTTGGGGTTACGCCAAAATATGCCATTGGGGTTTGGGCAGGTAATGCTGATGGCGAAGGCAGGCCCGGACTTACGGGAATCACAGCGGCCGCTCCACTTCTTTTTGATGTTTTGGACGCACTTCCACAAAGCGGTTGGTTCCAAGAACCTTTTGATGACCTTGTGGAGTTAGAAGTTTGTGCCCAAAGTGGTTTTCGTGCTTCGGTGTACTGTGATGATATTAAAAAAGAATGGGTGCCCACACACGGAACACGAAGTGGTCCTTGCCCCTATCATCAACAAGTATTTTTGGACGCTTCAGAACGGTTTAGAGTAAATTCTGAATGCTATCCTTTGAAAGATATGGTCGCCAAAAATTGGTTGGTGCTCCCTCCTATTTTGGAATATTATTATGCGTCTTCGAATCCAAATTATAAGCCTTTACCTCATTATTTGGAAGGTTGTTCTGCTTTGGAAAACAATCTGATGGAATTTATCTACCCCAAAAGAAACGAAGCGGTGCTGCTTCCGAAGGATTTGGGTGAAAAAAGTATGGAAATCATTCTCAAACTGGCCCATCAACAATCCAACGCCATCATTTATTGGTATTTGGATGAATTATTCATTGGCAAGACCGAGAATTTTCATGAGCTTGTCTTACCCATCGATGCTGGAGAATATATGCTGACGGCCGTCGACAATCAGGGGAATCGTATTCAACAGGTAGTGGAAGTTCGTTCTGCTTCGGGCGAGTGATTACTTTTTACGCATAAAAATGGTCATCGGAACCCCTGTAAAATCAAAGTTCTGTCTGAGTTTGTTCTCTAAAAATCGTTTGTAAGGGTCCTTCACATATTGCGGTAAGTTGCAGAAAAAGGCAAATTGCGGATATGGTGTGGGCAATTGGGTGCAGAACTTAATCTTCACATATTTCCCTTTGGTAGATGGAGGTGGTGTTTTTTCAATAATAGGAAGCATTATATCGTTCAACTTTCGGGTCGGGATGCGTCTTGAACGGTTATTGTAGACTTCAACGGCTGTTTCAATGGCCTTGTAAATACGCTGTTTGTTCAAAACGGAAACAAACAAAATCGGTACATCTTCAAAAGGGGAAATCACTTCTTTGATGCCTTTGGTGTACTCTTTTACCGAATTGGTCTCTTTTTCGACCAAATCCCATTTGTTCACCAATATCACGATTCCCTTGTTATTGCGCTGTGCAAGCCAAAATATATTCTGCACCTGTCCGTCAAAACCTCTAGTGGCATCCAACATAACAATACATACATCGCAGTGTTCTATGGCTCTAACGGAGCGCATTACGGAGTAAAACTCCAGGTCTTCCTTTACTTTGGATTTCCTACGGATACCTGCCGTATCCACCAAATTGAACTCAAACCCAAAACGATTGTATTTTGTATCGATACTGTCTCGTGTTGTCCCTGCAATGTCGGTCACAATGTACCTATCCTCCCCTATCAAGGCATTAATGAAAGATGATTTCCCTGCATTGGGTCGTCCAACTACAGCAAAACGAGGCAATTCGCTTTCTTCTTCTACATCATCGGGCAATACCTCAACAAGAGCATCCAGCAACTCACCGGTTCCACTTCCATTGATACTCGAAAGGGTGTAATATTCGCCCAATCCCAATGAATAAAACTCTACGGCATCAGCCATACGCTTGGTATTGTCGACTTTGTTGACCGCCAAAAAAGTAGGCTTATCCACCCTGCGAAGGAGCTTGGCCACATCTTCATCCATTCCCGTTACACCAGATTCCACATCCACCATAAAAATGATGGCATCGGCCTCATCGATGGCCAATTCGACCTGTTTGTCGATTTCCTTTTCAAAAACGTCGTCGCTGCCCACTACGTAACCACCGGTATCGATCAAAGAAAACTCTTTGCCGTTCCAGTCACTTTTACCGTAATGACGGTCGCGTGTAACACCGCTTACGGCATCCACAATCGCCTCACGGCGTTGAATGAGTCGGTTAAAAAAAGTGGACTTCCCAACATTGGGTCTTCCTACAATGGCTACAATAGCTCCCATTAGGTTTAATTTTTGGCAAAAATACCATTTATTATGAAGAAAAAATGATACCTTTTTTCATCATTTTCAAATGATTATGAGCGACTTGACCAACGAGATAGTTTTACGGCCCCGTTTTCGTGTCTCCCTGAAGGCAAATTTAGAACAATTGGAGTCCATTTTTGATCATGCTTCGACCAATCCCTTTTTGATCAAAAGGATGGACGAGCATATTTTTGTCAAGTTCAAAAAAACGGAAACCACCTTTTGGACGCCTCAGCTTCATTTGGAGCTTTCGTCATTCGAAGAAGGTGTGAGCAATATTCGTGGAGTCTTTGGCCCCAACCCTACCCTCTGGACCTTTTTTATGTTCCTCCATTTTGGCGTGGGCACCATTTTTATCATTATGGGGATTTTTGCCTATTCCAACTATTCCCTGGGCAAGGATATTACCTTCTGGTTGGTGGGCATGTTCTTATTGGTAGTGATTTGGTTCGTACTTTATGCCTTTGGCCGTTTGGGAAGAGCCAAAGGGAAACCACAAATGGAGCAGCTGAAACAATTTGTTCGGGACACCATTGCGCCTTTTGAACGTATCAATAGCGATACCTAGCCATTATATCCAAAACGTTTGAGCTGCTGCGAATTGCTTCGCCAGTTTTTGTTCACTTTCACGTAAAGTTCGATGTGCACTTGCTTAGCAAAGAATTTCTCCAAGTCTTTTCGGGCTTCAACGCCTACTTTTTTAATGGCACTGCCCTTGTGCCCAATGATAATCCCTTTTTGGGTATTGCGCTCTACCATAATTACCGAACGGATTCGGATAATGTCCTCGTCCTCCAAAAACTCCTCTGTCTCTACCTCAACGGAATAAGGGATTTCCTTTTTGTAATGGAGTAAAATCTTTTCACGGATGGTCTCGTTCACAAAAAAGCGTTCGGGTTTGTCCGTCATTTGGTCTTTTGGATAATACGGCGGTGCTTCCGGCAGTAATTCCAAAATACGGTTGAAAACCTCGGTCACATTAAAATTCTCCAAAGCGGATATGGGATGGATTTCTGCATTGGGCAATTGCTCTTGCCAATATTGCATTTGCTCTTCCAACTTCTCCTGGTCGGACTTATCAATTTTGTTGAGGAGTAACAACACGGGAATCGTACTATTCTGTATTTTTTTGAAGAAGCCCTCGTCCTTAAGGGCTTTCTCCCCTATTTCCACCATGTAGAGTAGTACATCGGCATCCTCAAAAGCCGATTTCACAAAGTCCATCATGGAGGTTTGCAGCTCATAGGCTGGTTTGATGATACCCGGGGTGTCGGATAAAATCACTTGAAAATCATCTCCGTTGACGATTCCCAAAATACGGTGGCGGGTCGTCTGCGCCTTAGAAGTGATAATGGACAGTTTCTCGCCCACGAAGGCATTCATCAATGTGGACTTGCCCACATTGGGATTCCCGATAATATTTACAAATCCTGCTTTATGAGCCACCTTTCTTTCTTTTTTCAAAATACTGTTTGGATGCTGCGTTTACCTTTGGTGAAAGATACAACACTGCAATCATATTGGGAATGACCATCAATGCATATGATAGGTCAATCAAGTTTTTTACCAATTTCAACGATGCGATTGCGGCAAAAACAATCATGATGATAAAAAATACATTGTACCATTTTCCGATTTTAGCATTCGTCAAAAACGACAAGCTCTTCACACCGTAGTACGAGTACGTAAACAGGGTCGACAATGCAAATGCGGCCACGATGACCATCAAAAGTATATCCCCTATTCCATACAATGTGGTCTCAAAAGCAGACATCGTCATGGTAATTCCGCTACCATCCTCTAGGTAGGCGCCACTTAAAATAATGACCACTGCGGTAAAGGTACATACTAAAATGGTATCAATGAATGGTCCGAGCATCGCCACCAGTCCTTCTTTTGCAGGCTCGTCGTTACGGGATTGCCCGTGGTACATGGGTGCGCTACCGAGACCTGCCTCGTTGGAGAACATGGCCCTCCGCACCCCGACGATGACCAAGCCCCAGAATCCTCCGGTAACTGCTGTGTCAAAGTTCCACGCCTCGACCAGAATCATTTTTAGGGCGGGCCAAACTTCGCCTGCGTGACTTGCCATCACAAAAATCACTGCCAAAAGGTAAATCCCTACCATAAATGGCACTATTGCGGAAGCTACCTTGGCAATCTTGGTCAATCCTCCAAAAATCACGATGGATGTGATGATGGCCAGAAAAAAGCCAATTCCAAGTTTCCAATTATATTCGCTTGTGGCCAAAAGGGTCTCATGAGGTTGTACAACGCCCATAAATGCTTCAGTAAACTGATTGGCTGTAAAAACGCCCAGAAAACCAAAAAGTCCACAAATACTAAAGAAAACAGCCATGGGCCTTGCCCATTTGCCCATTCCTTTTGTGATGTAGAACATGGGACCTCCTTGCATGTGCCCATCGGAATCAGTGCCCCGATACATGATGGCCAAGCTGCCTGAATAAAATTTGATGCCCATACCCAAGAGTGCGGTCATCCAAATCCAGAAAACCACTCCCGGTCCTCCATCGTGAATGGCAATGGCGACCCCGGATATATTTCCCAATCCTACCGTAGCGGCCACTGCTGCGGACAATGCTTGGAACGAGCTTACATCCCCTTTTGCGTTTTTGTCATCGTATTTACCGGAAACCACTGCAATGGCATGTCCAAAATGACGAAAGGGCGCAAATTTGGAATAAAAGGCCAAAAACAGCCCGCCACCAATAAGCAGAATAAACATGGGCCACTCAGTATAGGGCAGAAGTGAGGATATAAAATCGTTGATTGCGTCCATAAACTGAAAAGTTTCGAAGATAAGCATTTTGAGTCAAGACTGAATCCTTAAACTATCACCTATTGAAGGCCTCCCTCTAAAACTTAACATAAGTATCATAACACACCTCTCATTTTTAAGTATCTTTTCAGTATTTAAAACTTTTTTTTGTGAGAAATTATTTAAGCCAAATCCTTAGTCTTTTTGCTGCGATGATAGTTATTGCCTGCAATAATGATAATGCGCCTGAAGAAATTTACCATACCCTCAGAATCACCTCTGATCAAGGAGGAACGGTTGATGTTGCATCAGGGAAATATCTAGAAGGCACCTCTCTTACCATAACTGCCTATGCATTGGAAGGGTTTGAATTTAGCGGATGGAGTGGGGATTTAAATTCGGAGACAACAACCCTAGCCATTTCTATAGACCAAGCTCTTGAAATTCATGCCAACTTTAATGAAGTAGAGAACTCTTTAAATGAGAACGTTTTAGAACTAGATGAAGAATTAGTTGATACCTCAGGCTATATTTTTGCCATAGAAAGTGGTCAGAACACCTGTTATCTATTAGATCATTCAGGAAATAAAATATACAACTGGGAATTTGATGCAAACCTAGGTCAAGACATCGAAATTACTCCAGATGGAAACCTTCTTGGTTTGTTTCAAGTAGAATCTCCACAAATCGGTTTTGGAGGACAGAGCGGATTGGTACGAATGTTGGACAAGGAAGGAACACTTATTTGGGAATATGTACTCGCTTCGGAGAACGAAATCGCGCATCATGATTTAACCCAACTACCCAATGGCAACATCCTGGTTTTGGTATGGGAGCGCATATCCAACGAGGAGGCAACAGCAGTCGGATTGAACAATACCACAGATATATTTACAGAAAAAATCGTGGAAATAGACCCTATTACCGATTCCATCGTATGGGAATGGAGAAGTTGGGAACATATTGTTCAAAATTACAATGAAAATTTAGCCAGTTATGGTGACCCAGATACACTAAAGAACAAAATCAACATTCTATATGCCAACAATAGTGTACATCAATTTGTTGAGGACGGAGATATCATGCACGCTAATGGTTTGGATTATCTTCCAGAAAAAGACATCATCGCACTTAGTATAAATTTCTTTAGCGAAGTGTGGATTATTGATCATAGCACAACAACAGAAGAAGCAAAGACAGGATCGGGAGGGCAATTTGGCCGAGGTGGTGATCTATTGTATCGTTTTGGAAATCAAAGAGTTTTCGGAAACATGAACGCTACGAACATTTTTGATTTTAACCATCATCCTACTTTCGTCAAAAATCAAGGCAGCACTAGTCTATTAATTTATAATAACAATCAAATGGCCCAAAGATCAAGTGCAATGGAATTCTCATTGCCGGAAATAAATGGCTTAACTTTGATAGGATCAGATCCAAACCTCATTTTCGAATTCACGGATGACGCTCTCTATCATCCAAGAATAAGTGGTGCATACCGTTTACCCAACGGAAACACATTAATTTGTGAAGGGGATTTTGGTTATTGGGAAGTTACTCCCCAAGTTAAGGTTGTATGGAAATATCAAGGAGAAGGGACGAGCTTTTGGCGAGGTATTTTTTACTCGAAACAAAGCCCTCAGATTACAAATCTTGAGCTTGACTAAAGGATAATGATATTACCTATTGCTTGATTTATATTTTTTATCGCTGATTATGAGGCAATCAAAAACAAAACTAAATTTCTGTTGCATAGAATCGTGAATTGTTTGTATATTTGCCGTCCACATCGCGGGGTAGAGCAGTAGGTAGCTCGTCGGGCTCATAACCCGAAGGTCGCTGGTTCGAGTCCAGTCCCCGCTACTAGAGCGGGCAAGGCCTCCGAGAAATCGGGGGCCTTTCTTTTTTGCCATGGGTACAGAATAGGTACAGAATCCAAACTTTTTTATTTTGGTACAAAAAATTTAACGTTTTTTGGTGCAATATGAATTTTTGGGGAAGAAAATAAATACAAACCCTGTTGAAATTGGAAAAATAAGCAGTTCTATCTAAGGGAAGCTTACAAATCAGGGACTTGTGCAACGGTTACCATTGTTGTAAGTAGTGCTTTTTTATTCACTTACTTAATTTCAAAATCCGAAACGCTCCTTGAATTACCAAAATGAAAACGATTGTTCCGATAATCAAATCAGGCTTGCTCGAACTCAACCAATTTACCAAAAGTCCAGCGATTATTACTCCTAAATTGATAATCACGTCATTTGAGGTGAAAATCATACTCGCTTTCATATGTGCCTCTTCTTTGCTCTTTGACTTTTGCAAAATGTAAAGACAAATTCCGTTTGCGATAAGTGCAAAAATCGAAACGATAATCATTGTCGAAAAATCGGGTAATTTCTCGTCTCCGAAAAATCTTCTTAAAACTTCCACAAATCCGATAATTGCAAGTGTAATTTGAAAATATCCAGCAAGTTTGGCAATACGCTTTTTCTTAATCAATGTTCCGCCAACCGCAAACAAACTAATTCCGTAAACAAAACTGTCGGCAAGCATATCCAAACTATCGGCAACAAGTCCCATTGATTTTGAGATTATTCCTGTTGTCATTTCGATTATGAAAAAGGCAAAATTTATGGCAAGTACAGACCAAAGTAACTTTTTTTGGTTTGCATTTTCTTTAAATTCCGTTTGGTCGGTTTGTTCGGTCGAGATTTTCTTTCCGCCTAAATTTAGTTCGATAACGGACTTTTCGATTTGGTCGGTTTCCCCGCTGTGAAAAACAGTCAGTTTTCGGTTCGGAATATCAAAGTCCAAATTCGCAATACTTGAAATTCCGTCCAATTTCATTCGGATTAGATTTTCCTCTGAAGGACAGTCCATTTTGGTAATTTC
>NZ_RZNA01000030.1 GCF_003992595.1 Flagellimonas oceanensis | reverse complement strand
AGGACTATCTCATAAAGTGTGTAAATAGAAAATTAGCGGGGGCATGCCCCCGCTAATTTTTTGTCTAATTTTAAATATTTTCACATTATGAAGAAAGAAGAATTGTTCAACGACGATTTCCTGAAGCAGTTCAAATCGGGAGACGAGCTCAACGGTTTTCTCAAGGAACTCCAGAAGCGCGGCATCGAGAAGATGCTGGAAGGGGAACTGGACGGCCATCTGGATTACGAAAGGCACCAGAGGTCCAAGGACGGCAACTCCCGTAACGGGCACTCCAAAAAGAAGGTGCGCACCTCCTTCGGGGAGTCCGAGATATCCGTCCCCAGGGACAGGGATGCCAGTTTCAACCCCATGGTCGTCCCCAAGCGGGGCAACATGGTGGACGGCATCGAAAATGTCATCGTATCGCTCTACGCCAAGGGGATGAGCAACAGCGATATCGGGGAACAGATACGCGAGGTCTATAATTTTGACATCTCCACTTCCACCATATCAAGGATAACCGAAAAGGTGGCGGAGGACATCGTCGCCTGGCAGAACCGACCCTTGGAACCGGTCTATCTTATCGTATGGATGGACGGTATCGTCTTCAAGGTCAGGGAATCCTCCAAAGTAATCAACAAGACCGTGTACGTGGCCGTGGGCCTGCGCAGGGACGGGAAAAAGGAAGTGCTCGGCCTTTGGCTGGGCAAGAACGAATCGGCGGCCTTCTGGATGTCGGTGCTCACCGATATCAAGGCCCGCGGCACCGAGGACATCCTGATCACCGCCACCGACAACCTGAACGGGTTCACCGATACCATCAGGAACGTCTTCCCCGAGTCCAGAACCCAGATATGCGTGGTGCACCAGATACGCAATGCCTGCCGCTACGTGGTATGGAAGGACAAAAAAGCGTTCACCGCCGATATGAAGGGCATCTACAACGCACCCAACGAGAAGGCCGCAAAGGCCGCCCTGGAGGACTTTGCCAAGAAGTGGGAAACCAAGTACTCCTATGCCATAAGGAGCTGGAGGGACAACTGGGACGAACTCACCGTGTTCTTCGAGTTCCCCCTCGAGATACGAAAGATCATCTATACCACCAACCTTATAGAGAACCTGAACGGGAAGATCAGGAAGTACACCAAGAACAAGCTTTCCTTCCCCACCGACGATGCGGTGATGAAATCCGTATATTTGGCAACAAGGGAGGCCACCAAGAAATGGTCCATGCCCATCAGGAACTGGGGCATCATTTTAAACCAGTTCCTTACGATCTATGAAAAAAGGGTCAGGCTCTAGAAAAGCCCAACCCCCGTTATTTTTAACTTACACACTTATTGGGATAGTGTCTTTTCAATAAAGTAGAGTTCAGCAAACAAGAAAACTCGCTAGTTACATTCTTCATGCAATTAACTAGATATTTACAACAAGCTATTGGAACTGTGCAAGCAATTAACCTTCAAACTTATTTAGACAGCATTGACGAAGAAATTGATAAAGACATCTAGATTGTTTCACCCTCTGCCTAATTTTTTTAGGAATAAGAGAGCCCACGCGTTGTATATGCAGTTAGCATTTAGTGAGTGCCATTGACCTCACCTTACGGGTGTACAAGCACCCTCGACCATTCTATTCAATCAATAATTAATTCAAGACCTGCTTTCTTTGCCTTGTATCCTATTTTGGTAATTAAATCACAATAGCTCCAATTTCTTAATACAAATCCCTCCTCTTTAGCAATCTCAGTTTTTTCCTCCTGATTCAAAAGTATGAGGGTTCCCGCTCTATGTTTAACACAAAAATCAATCAACCTCCGGCTATAGACATGCAAACGGTTATGGACATATTTACGTTCCGTTTGACCAAGTCTGTCAACTGCCTTTAGTTTTCTTTTAATGCCCTTACCCGACTTGGAATAGGTTGCCCCGATCTTTGCCCGTCTGTGTGCCGATTGTATCGCCAATCTTCTGTATAAAAATTCTTCCTTTGTGCCAATGGTAAGCCTTGCCTTGCCAACCTTTACGACAATAGGATATTCAAGGGACAAAGAAGCCTCTGCGATAACCTCCGGTCTTAAATTATGGTTTTCTTTTTCAATCTCGAATACCGCCAATAAGAAAATCTTGCCGTCTTTTAGCTTTATGTGTGATGTGTATAGTTTAGTTTCTCCTTTGACAACTCGCTCTAATAACATTCGTTTATCCGTAAAATCCTTTCCCAAATAGGTTTTAAAGGGAATCCTAAATAAACGAAAGCAAAAGGCTTTTTTATCTTCATCGAAGTGCAATCCACTCATACCCTCCAAATCAAAAGGGAAGGCCATATCCCTCCTGAAATTTTTCAAAGAACGTTCACCGTTCCAGTACTTTGGTCTGTTCTTCTTAAAAGATGAAATCAAGGCCTGGTTCAAATTGGACAATATGTTTGTGGGTATTTCCCCTTTAAAACGATCTGATACCACTCGATAGGTGGTATTGATTCTGGAACGGTTAAGGATTCCTTGTTCATCCTTCTTTTCATCTGCCAATTTATATTTTATGCCTTCTGAAAGGTAAAAGAATTCCCTTACCATTTCCTGCACATAAAGATGGGTCACTATTAGGTTGGCTGCCCTAAAGCATCGGTTCTGCCATTGGTACAGTTTATCCAAGGCCTCTTTTTTCTCCTCTATTGTAGGGAGGTCGATCAGTAGTTGGATCTTTCTAGTGAGTTTTAGCGTTGACTTTTCCATGTTAGGCCGATTGCAATTGATGTTTTGCTTCCATTAGCCTATAGGCTATCATGAATTCCTGATGCACCTCCTTTTGGGAGATGTTAAGTTCATTCGCTATTTCGGAAAAGGAATATCTTAGTTCACAACGCATTTTAAGCACCTTTGTCTGCTCTTCTGTCATCTCGCCAGTAAACTTTATCTCATCTGTCTTGTTATTACCGAAATCGAGCTTATTTCCTTGATGAAGGATGGTTTTAATATCTTCAATAGCTTCCTTAATCTCCCTACAAGTTTCATTGATGCCCTTTCCCATTGCCTTGGATATAGCTTTGTATTGAAAGCCATATTTTAAACAAAGATTGATTACATGTCTTTTGCTATCATCCAATAAGGGCAGGACGCGTTTGATACTTTCGAACTTTTCCTGTTCCCCTTCCTGTAGTTTAAAATTGTTATTGTCTTCAGCAGGGTCATACCCGACCATATAGTCTTGGTAATTCTCATAACTCTCCAATGAGTGGACTTTCCTGAAAAACTTGTTCCTAGGGCGCGTATAATATGAAATACACTCCCTTTTCATCACAAACCGCAGGAAAAAATAAATGTGCTTGGGTGATTCCAAACTGTCCCTATGTACCCACAACTTTAAGAATACATCCTGAACCAATGTCTCCACAACAAAGCTATCATCAAGAAAGCTTTTACCAAACCAGAAAATCTGTCTGTTATACCTGGTATAGATTTCCGCAAAAGTCGATGGGCAACCTTTCTTCAATAATTCAAGATGTTTGTTGTCGATATTTGAAATCACGAGCATAAAATTTTAATGATAACTTACCAAATGTAATCATTTATTTATTAATCGTAATTATTAACTTATTATAAGTATATTTTACAGTACTATAAATGAATTACTTGTCATTTTAGGGTTAACAAATACGCCCATGACAAAAAAAGATGATCATAAAGACCCTGCACTGGTTTCCATAGGTTCAATGTTCGAGACGGGAAAAATTCGAAAGATGTACACTCTTGCCGAATTATATCCCACCCGAATAGCAAAATCACTTGGTATAAATTATGGCAGGTACATGGTCAAGCTGAACCATCCTGACAAATTCACTATGGGAGAAATTGTAAGGCTTGCTGATTTGCTCGATATAGAGCCTGATATGATTACCAAGGTCATATATGCTGAATTAAAGTAGCTCATACAATTACTAGAAAGTATCTAGAAGCATAACTATCCAAAAGCGAACGTAACGCAGTGAAGTGCTGCAAGCGTCCCAAACCTTACCCTTAACTAATACTACTGAGCAAGGTAAAAGGCTACCTTACCATTCATTTTTTCATAAAGAATTCCTTGATTTCACCCAACTGAAAGGATTTTTTATTAAAAAACACACCAAAGTGTCATATTCTGATAACTGTGGTAACTAAAGAAGTAAAGGGAAGGATCATTAATGGAAAAAAGAGAAATCATATTTCTTTCTGCATTAGAAGAAAACCAAGATAAGCTATATAGAATTTGTTCAATTTATTCATATAGCCATGAAGACGCGAAAGACCTATTTCAGGAAGTGCTAGTTCACATCTGGAAGTCGATGAATTCATTTAAAGGTAATTCATCTATCAGCACTTGGATGTATAGGATAGCCTTAAATGTTTGCCTTCGTTTCAAATCTAAATACACGAAAAACCAAAAGCGATTCATAAGATTGGATAGTATGACCATTGCCAATCTTGGCTCGGAGGTAAATAATGGAATTGATAATGAAAAACTATTAGCCTTAAGAAAATGTGTCAAAAGCCTGAATGAAGGAGACAAAGCAATAGTTGCTCTGTATTTGGAAGGATTAGCATACCGAGAAATTTCAGATATACTTGGATTATCTGAAAATCATATAGCCGTAAAAATCAAGCGGATTAAATCAAAATTGCTCAACTGTATAAATGAAATGTTATGATTGAAGATGAATTAAATAAAATTTGGCAATCCTCCACGAATCAGGAGCGAATAAAATTCGAGAAATCAAAATTAATTATAGAATTACATTCAAGTTTAAAGCGTTTAGATAGATGGTGGAATTATCTAGAACTTTCAGAAACGATTTTAGCTGTATTTGGGGTTTTCTTATCCATCTTTTTATTCTTCAAGATTCCTTTCATCCTAACGAAAGTGGCGTTGGCATTAATGATAATTTGTGCCGTTTATTTAATAATTAAATATCGAGGCGTTAAAAAATTTAAGCCTAACGATTTGGAAATGAATTATTTGAATTATCTCAAAAAAAACAGGGAATATCTCCAAGCTCAAAAGAAATTTCTTAGAACATATATCTATTGGGGAATATTGCCAGTTTACCCAATAATGGTTTTGTTTACCATTAGTGTTTGGGCAAAAACCCCAATGTATTTAATTATCCTTATTAATGTTGCTGCGATTGGAATAGGCATTTATGGATACTTCTTAAATCAATTACGTGCAAAAAAAGAAATCGACCCAAGGATAATTAGAGTTAATGAATTAATAAATAGGTTAGAGCAATAGCACATGATGTCCAAGTATAGACCCTCAAAAGTTTCAACAAATTTTTTAGAACAATTGTCAAAAATTTTGGGTTTTTCAACTTCAAAAACAAGAAGAGAAACAATCAAACAAAGAAGAAATCGAAAGAGGAATAAAAAGTACTAATGGCACTAAAAAGCAAGTCCCTTTTCAGCAAATATCAATACATAGTTGTCATAATAAGTCGCAAACTTCTTTTTGGATTTCAGTAGCCCATATCCTCACCTGTGCCCCTAGCCTTATCGATACCCCTACCTAGAGCTTTGATGATCTTGGCAGCAATTTGTACTTTATTCGTCGGTATACTGGGAGCCTTTACACCCATCGTTTTAAGTAGTTTAAAGGCCATGTCCTTTTCCTTGGTGGGCAACCCCATCACCTTGGCAAAGAACTTCCCCGGTTCCTTGGCATGTGCCTTTCTACCAACATAGGATTCCACATAGTTCCTTTTGAACCCCGTTGTCCTGTCAAAGGTCTTCTCGGCTGCTTGGTAAAAACTGTCCCGATCAAAACCTCTTTTGATTGTCCTTCCGTTCAGTTCCACTTCGGAAGCCTTGTGCTTTGCCATTGGGGATAGCGTATAGGTGTTCGTCACGTCCCTTCTACTGACTATGATATGGATATGGGTCTGTGGCCCCTCTTTTTGCATCCCTGTGGCAATGAGCTGCCCGTTCTGTTTGTGTGGGGCCAATCTCATTTGCTCTTTGATTCTTTTTTCAAGCTCTGTGATATTCCCGATGGATTCTCCCCGTTCCACTTTTCTCATCTCGTTCCTCAGCCTTGCTATTTCTCCACGATACGGTGCATTCTCTTGAACCTGTTTGTCAAACCCCCGGTAGGTGCGCTCATGCTCGATCTTGGCATAGTATTTCAAGTTTTCGGCCTTGACCTCTTGGTTGCGATGGAAACTCTTGGCATAATCCTCCATGAGTTTCCTTGTATATTCCCTTAGCAGGTTTGGGTCATTGCCAATGGCATTCAGTTCCCTTTTGTTGGGACTGACCACTATGGAATAGAATTTCGGGTCCTTCTGCCTTAATTTGGCCGTATTGGCATCTATTTCATCAATGACCGTTTGAGGGCTTACGTTGTCGTTCTCTTGGTCAAAGAATTCCTCCATTTGTTCGGGCGACCTATCCTCGTTTTCCTTTTCCAGATAGTCCACATAGTTCCCCACACTGGAGTTGTAGGTACTGCCCATTTTCTGTGCCGAGATGGTAAGGTACATGAGCGTTATCTTAATTGATGTTTCAAGCTTTCGAAATCCCCGATGCCCATATTGATTTTGAGATAGGGCTTGCCCATCATTGGCTCCACCTTCTCCACATTGTCGATGATTTCATTGCAACGCTTTTTATATTCTTTGAATTCTTGCAGTATCCTGTCATGTTCAACTTTCGGAACGGTATTTCTTGGCTCCAAAAAATCCATTCGCTCTTCCTGAATCCGGACAGGTTCACGTTTAGGTTTCCTCCCATCCTTTACATAGGCCTCATAAAGAATGAGTACCATTTCATAGGTGGGCCGGATACTGGTCTTTTCCATGTTCTTGATAATGGCGATTAGCCTATCGAATTTTTTCATCATCCGATGCTCCATCTTTTTGATACTGTCAAGGATGATCTTTGTTCCCTCCCCAAAAGGGTCAAGATTGTTCTCCTTGAAGTATTGTATCATCCCATCAATTACCTCACTATGCGATTTGCTGAACTTTTTGGAATAGCTCCGAAAACGTGTGGCCGTTTCTTTCTTTACCGTGATATTGGAATAACCACCTGTTCCTTTCTTTGTTCTATCATTTATTAATTGCTTTTCCATAGGTGTGATTTTGATTTTTAGTGAAATTGCGTCAATTTTTTCGTCAAAAATTTCCAGTGTTTATAGGGCTTCCCAAAGGGTTTACTGTAGATTTCGGAAAAGTCTACTGTAGCCCCTGTTTTTGCCCAGTATTCCAAAATCCATTCAAGCAACTGGTTTTCAACTTGTTGAAGACCCGGAAACAACCGAGATGGCGCAATTTGCGCATCACCCTCTTGCTATTCCTTCGTCCCGCAAGCGGGACCGAATAAATACAGCATGATTGGAAATCAGCTGCCCTTTAATTTTATATTGATTCGTACGGACTTTTGGAAAGTCAAATCAAATATGTGCCGTACTAATTCGTGTTATAGAACACATGATAAAATATTGAACTCTATCTATTGTTCGGAAATTCGTTAATCCAATGAAAACCTCTTTTCATAAGATAAAACTCATTCTTATCCTTTATCTTAAAATCAATCCTAATGCTATCTTTACCTTTGGTTCCAGTAAAAACCAAAACACTATCCCTTAACTCGTATTGGAAGTTAAAGGTTGAAGATTCTTTGAATGGTTTTATTTGAATTGTGGTGTTTATGGTATCCACTACACTTTCTGCATAAAGAATATCGCCATTCATTTTGGTTATGTTGGAACTGTATCTATCGACTATAAATCTTCGCCATCTATTTTTGTCGGTCAACAACGGTTCAATAGTATCATTGTTCACGACAAAAGTTTCAACTTCGTAAATTCCATATAGACTGGGCATCTCTGCTTTTCTCCCATGCTTATATTGGTTACTATAATTATTTGTAACCATTACCGAAGTGATAAATAGAATGACAAAGCCTTTCACAAAAAGACCGAGTTTAACATATCTCCTGTTTTTAAAGTATGGTTCTATTTTATTGGCAGGAACCGGCTTGTTCAAAACGAAAAAATTCAAAAGTCCCATAATGTCCTTTGATAGTATAATTATGGACAGTATTACCAAATGAAATGAGAAGAGCTTTACAGGCACATCGTAACTCATGTTCAAGACAAAAACATTGAGCATTATTCCGAACGCTAAAATGGCCCCAAGTCTAGTGGTCTTTCTAAAAAAAAGAAGTACTCCCGCCATAACCTCCATCACACCAGTGAAAATGATGTAAGGAACAGAATATCCCATAAACTTCCATAGTAAACCCATTGGAGAAATTTCACCAAATGGCCTTAACATATCGGTAAGACCAGGTTCCCAAAATTGATTAGGAAACACTTTGGCAAGACCATAGGTCAACATTGTGAATGCCAAATAATAACGGATATAAACGGCAGCAAACCTTTTAATTCTTCCAAAGAAATCCCTTGCCCTATCAAAAATGAGCCAAATCGTTGCAATAATAACCGAAATTGCTCCTTGCACAAGAAGTTTAAAAAAATGGTAGCTCGTATCCCCGCTACCATTGACACGTGTAACAATATCACCTTGATAGCCTGCACCGTCCTTTACCAGTAATAAAACCAACCACTGCCAAAACTTATCTACATAAGATGAAATGCTTTCTCCAACTTTGAACGGTAGCCATTCCAAAGGAAA
>NZ_RZNA01000029.1 GCF_003992595.1 Flagellimonas oceanensis | reverse complement strand
AACGGAATCGTTACTTAGTCGATAGAAATAATATTGTTGGAACAGATAGAGTTCTAACCTTAAATCAACAGTTCCACTTACTGCATTAGCTTTAGAAACGGAATAGAAGAAATCTACTATTTATATTAAGTACGGTAAGTTATTTGAGCCTAAGCCAGAGAGTATTAAGGGCATAACCCACTAACGATTTAAGCCGCTCAAAGGGAACATTAAAAAGACTTTTAATGAGAATATATGGAATCGACCTCTCCAAAGATAAATTTGACGTAAGCTATGTTCTTGCAGGTGAAGAGAAAAAGAGGGTTGTCAGAAATGACTTTAAAGGTATCTGCAGCTTTTTGAAACAAGTGGAAGATAGTTGCATCCTGGTAGCTGAACATACTGGAAGCTATGGTGACCTGTTAGTTCATCTCTGTTACCAGTTCCAAATTAAAATAGCATTGGTCCCTGGCTACAACATAAAGCACAGCTTGGGATTGCAACGGGGAAAGAGCGATTCAAAGGACGCATACCGTATCAGGAAATATGGTGAGAGGTTTGTGGAAGAATTACGCTTTATGGAACCAAGGTCGGAATCGGTCAAAGAACTTAAGGAACTTTACAGTTTGCGGGAACAGTTGTCAAAGAGCAGGACATCACTTTTGTTGGGACAGAAAACAAGAAAGCACAGTCCTTCCCAGAGCATTGTGGCCCATAGAAGCTATCAGAGAGCGATAGCCAATCTGGAAAATGAAATTGATGCCATCGAAAAGGAAATTGAAAAAATCGTTCAGAACGATTCCGATTTAAATGATAACTACAAGCTTATTACCAGTATCAAAGGTATTGGTCCTGTAATTGCAAACAATCTGATCATCAAAACGGAAAATTTCAAACGTATCAATACAGCCAAAAAGGCTGCTGCCTTTGCAGGGGTATGCCCGTATCCCAATTCGTCCGGGAAAATGTCTATGAAGTCCAAGACCAGCCATATGGCCGACAAAAAGCTGAAATCTCTGTTGTTCCTTGCCGCCAAGACAGCCGTGACACACAATAAAGAGTATAGTCTATATGCAGAACGAAAAAAACTGGAAGGAAAACCCTATTTCTTGATCATGAACAATGTATCCAATAAAATGCTCAGAACTGTCTATGGTGTAATCCAGAGTCGAAAACCATATGATATGAACCATATTTGTAATGATCCAAGACAATTGAATTGAAATATTGAGGATTTTATTTGGTTTTTAATAGAGTATATAAATAGGTAGGGGTAGAAGCGTTGGCTTTATGCCGTAGTCTTTTGATGGAAGGATTTTACGAGTTTAACTTTCGGGAATATTGTATGATAATAAACCCCCAATCGAAGAACAAGAGTCGAGAAAACCTAAATTCTATGAATTTATATTGATTGACATAGTGGTTAATATCAAATGGAAGTATATGACACTAAATCAAAGTTTATCTTGAAAATAGGTCAAATGTTGTACCTATGTTGTACCCGTGCTTTTTTTTGGTCAATTTTCAAAGTAAAAAAGCCGAAGATTTCTCTTCGGCTTTTAGTGCGGGTGAAGGGACTCGAACCCCCACACCTTGCGGCATCAGATCCTAAGTCTGACGTGTCTACCAATTCCACCACACCCGCATAAAGTGCAAATTAACACTTTTTATTTGGATAAATCCTAAGTCTAGCGTGTCTACCAATTCCACCACACCCGCGAAATGGAGTGCAAATATAAATCAATTTTCCGATTTGCAAATGCACTCCCCTTAAAAACTTGTTTTTTGTACTTTTAGGGTCCTTTTAAATCATATATGAAAGACATAAATAATTACATCAGCACCAACAAAGACAGATTTATCAACGAATTGATCGACCTCTTAAAAATCCCCTCCATCAGTGCAGACCCGGCCTACTCCAAGGATGTTTTGGAAACGGCCAAAGCGGTTAAAAAATCTTTGGAAGACGCAGGCTGTGAAAACACGGAGATTTGTGAGACCAAAGGGTATCCCGTGGTGTATGGCGATAAGATCATAGACCCTGATTTGCCCACCGTTTTGGTATACGGCCATTATGACGTGCAACCACCGGATCCATTGGATTTATGGAATTCGCCTCCTTTTGAGCCCGTGATCAAAGCAACGGAACTGCATCCCGATGGCGCTATTTTCGCCAGAGGTGCATGCGACGACAAAGGACAGTTCTTCATGCACGTCAAAGCGGTGGAATACATGATCAAAAACGATGTTCTGCCCTGCAATGTTAAGTTCATGATCGAAGGCGAGGAAGAAGTGGGAAGCGATAGTTTGGAGGATTTCCTAAAGGAAAACAGCGAAAAACTCAAAAACGATATCATCCTCATTTCCGATACAGGAATGATTTCCAATGATACCCCATCCATTACAACGGGATTGCGTGGACTGAGCTATGTGGAAGTGGAAGTAACGGGGGCCAACCGCGACCTTCACTCCGGAATTTATGGAGGTGCGGCACCCAACCCTATCAACGTTCTCGCTAAAATGATAGCCGAGTTACATGATGAAAACAATCACATAACCATTCCAGGATTTTATGACAAGGTAGAAGTCATTTCGGATGAAGAGCGTGCAGAAATGGCCAAAGCTCCATTTGACTTGGAAGCCTACAAAAAGTCCTTGGACATTGATGATGTTCACGGCGAAAAAGGATACACGACCGGAGAACGTTTTGGTATCCGTCCAACTTTGGATGTCAATGGAATCTGGGGAGGTTACATGGGAGAAGGAGCAAAAACCGTGATTGCCAGTAAAGCTTATGCCAAAATATCCATGAGATTGGTCCCAGACCAAGATTGGCATGAGATCACAGATTTATTTACCAAGCATTTTAAGTCACTGGCACCAAAAAGTGTAAAAGTAAAAGTTACCCCGCACCACGGAGGGCAAGCCTACGTGACCCCAATCGAAAGCAATGGCTACCAAGCCGCTTCCAAAGCCATGGAAACCACTTTTGGGAAAACCCCGGTACCTCAACGTACAGGAGGGAGTATTCCGATCGTGGCCCTTTTTGAAAGTGTTTTTGACAGTAAGACCATCCTTCTTGGATTTGGTCTGGACAGTGATGCCATCCACTCCCCCAACGAACATTTTGGGGTCTGGAACTTTTTAAAGGGCATTGAGACCATACCCTATTTTTACAAGTATTTTAACGAGCTTTATTAACCAACCTAAAACAACCTTATGAAATGAAGTCAACCAACTTTATTATCCACACCTGTTTGGCCGCCTTGTGCGTTTCGTCGTCCCTATTGGCCCAAAACAAAATGCCCTTTGAAACTTATGAAAGAGCCACCAAATATTTGAGCAAGAACATGGCTCCATGGGTACACGATGAAATACAATATCCGTCTTGGGGCAGCAACAAAACGTTTAGTTATGCATTGAGCGCCAAGGAGGGTCCACAATACATGAAGGTCAATTTGTCCAACGGTAAAAAGAGTACAGCTTTTGACCCACAAGAAATGGCCTCGGCTCTATCCGAAGCTCTTGGAAAAAGTATGGACCCTAAAAACCTCCCTATTAGATACTTTGATTTTCAAGACAAGAATACCATAGCCTTCACTCTTGATGGGGAAAATTACCTCTACAATACCAAAAACACTGTTATTTCGGAGGGAGAGACCACACCAAAAAGAAACCGTGATGAATATGTTGCCCCCAATGGTAAAATAGCGGCGTTCATAGACGGTCATAATCTTTGGATCAGGAATTTAGAGACAAACCAAAAAATCCAGTTGACTTTTGATGGTGAAAAGGATTACGGATATGCCACCAACAATGCTGGATGGACAAAAGGAGATAACCCTGTACTGAAATGGTCTCCGAATTCTGATAAAATCGCCACTTTTAAACAAGATGCCCGAAATGTTGGCGAAATGTACCTTACCAGCACCAATGTAGGACATCCAGAGCTGAAAGCTTGGAAGCACCCATTGCCAGGGGACAGCATCGTTTTTAAATTGGAAAGGGTCATCATCGACCTCAACACCAAAGAAATCATCCCCCTTAAAAAAGAATCGGATTTCCAGCGTTCCACAATTACCGACCATGTAGCGGGGAGAAATGGTGAGTTTTATGATAACGATTGGAAAGAAGACGGTTCCCAACTGGCATTTGTCTCTTCTTCGCGAGACCATAAGGTAGCTCACCTCCAAGTAGCAGATGCACAAAATGGGGAGGTAAGGTCAGTTCTCAAGGAAGTGACCAAGACATATTTTGAATCCGGGGCAAGAAAAATCAATTGGAATGTACTTTTTGACAGTAATGAGGTCATATGGTTTTCCGAAAGGGACAATTGGGGGCACCTCTATTTATACGATTTGGAAACCGGAAAATTAAAAAATCGTATCACCCAAGGGGATTGGGCCGTTCAGCAAGTGCTCCACGTTGATGAAAAAAACAGAAAAATCTATTTTACCGCTGCAGGGAAAGAATCGGGAAATCCATACTACCACTATCTCTACTCTGTTGATTTTGATGGAGGCCATTTAAAATTGCTTACACCTGAAAAAGCAGCCCATAGAATTACCTTGGCTCCTGATAATAAAACCTTTTTGGACCAATACTCCACTGTGACCACTGCACCGACTTGGGTGCTCAAAAAAATGAATGGGAAAACCCTAACCACTCTAGGCACAGCGGATATTTCAGAACTTAAGGCAAATGGATGGCAAGAACCAGTGGAATTTCATGTAAAGGCAAGGGATAACGAAACCGACATTTACGGCATCCTCTTTCTTCCCAGTGACTACGATGAAACAAAGTCATACCCCGTTTTAAACTACATCTATCCAGGTCCACAATCGGGCAGTGTGGGCAATTATGGGTTCCTTCCGGCACGTAGGGACCGACAGTCATTGGCTGAACTGGGCTTTATTGTTGTGGGAATTGATGCCATGGGAACCCCAGGACGCTCTAAAAGCTTCCATGACGCCTATTATGGAAATATGGGCGACAATGGCTTGCCGGACAATATAACCGCCATCAAACAACTGGCAGGTAAATATCCAGCCATGGACACCACGAGAGTTGGTATTTGGGGACATTCTGGAGGTGGTTTTGCCTCTACCGATGCCCTTCTTCGCTATCCGGATTTTTATGATGTTGCCGTATCCACCTCCGGAAACCATGACAATAGAAATTATGAGGCAGATTGGGGCGAAAAATGGCATGGGCTATTGGAAACCTACCCCGATGGCACCACTTCCTATGATAAACAAGCCAACCAATTATTGGCCGAAAACTTGAAAGGAAAGTTGCTTTTGGGACATGGAACCATGGATGATAATGTTCCCCCATCAAATACCTTATTGGTAGTGGAGGCCCTCATAAAAGCGAATAAGGACTTTGATCTTATTCTTTATCCCAACAAACGTCATGGCTATGGAGACATGACCACGTACATGACCCGAAAGCGGTGGGATTATTTCGTGAAAAACCTAAAGGGCATGGAACCTCCCAAAGAATTTCCTTTGGAAAAACTCTAACGCAACGCCATACAAACCTTAATACAAAAGCCTCTTTGATAAAGGGGCTTTTTCTCTATATGGATAGTAGGGATAATTTGGAATTCCTCTGTTCCAATGATTTTTTAAGTAACCATGCAGCCGTAGCAGCTCCCAGTTTGGGAGAATTGGTCACAAATCCATACCCATCTGGGCATCGACATGGTAAAACTGCTGGACAGTCCTATTCAAAGGGTTGAAGGCCTAAAGTTTTTTAACGTACTTGGTAATGATCACAATTTGCTGACCATCTACCTTACCTTCAATATACTCGGCATTTTCGTGATCCAAGGAAATCCGTCTAACGGCGGTTCCCTGTTTTGCGACCATGCTGGAACCTTTCACTTTCAGGTCTTTGATCAATACAACACTATCACCATTTTCCAGGATGTTGCCATTTACGTCCCTATGGATGATTTTTTCACTTTCTTCTTCACCCTCGCCCGTGGCTTTGGCCCATTCCAAGGTTTCATCATCCAAGTACATCATCCCCAATAGATCTTGAGGCCACCCTTCTGACTTTAAACGATTGAGCATGCGCCAAGCAACAACCTTTACGGCATCATGCTCGCTCCACATACTATCGTTCAGGCATCTCCAGTGATTGGAATCAACATTATCGGGATTTTCTATTTGATCAATACAAGTGGCACAGCCCAGAAGACTACCGTCCACTCCTCCAGTGGAAACGGGAGGCACTTCATAAACCTTTAGGTTTTCCGTTGCCCCGCATAGTTCGCAGGTGTTTCCGCTTCTCTCCTGTAGTTCTTCCAATAGTGCCATGGTGGATGTATTATTTTAACGGATGCAAACTTAGAACTTTTACACGGTTCACGTTCAACATTCATCAAAGAAAAAATCCACCCATATTGCCATGAGTGGATTTTATCAAACCGCCACCTTAATTACTAAGGCAATTGAGAATATCCATGTCTTGTTTTCCAAAGGAAATATTTTTCGAACAGCACTTTGGAGAAGTCGTAGAAGACATTAGGTATCATAATGGCAAAATTTCGTGGTTTGAACAAGTGGTCGCTTACAATGATCACTTCTTTTTTACCGGCATCCATCACACATATACCCGGGATTTTACCCCAAGCTTTCTTCTTCAATTTATCCTTGCCTGCTGTTACCCTGATGATGTTCTCGGCAACTATTTTACCGGTCTCATCGGATGGATATCCCGTTTTTGGACCTGAAAATGGCACTTTTCCCGGTTTGAATGGCAATTTCACATCCACAGCAATACCTGCTGACCAAATATTGGGATATTTGAAGTGCCTGTAATCGTCCCCAACGGGCAGATATCCTGCGGCATTGGCTTCCAATTTCGGAGAGTTGACCACAAAGTCCACGCCCACAAAAGGAGGCATCAACATGGTAAACTTGCTTGGCAACACCTCATCTGAAGTAAGGGTAACGCTATCCTCGGTTACCTCCTTGACCCCAACCTGGGTTCGATAGTGAATGTTGAACATGTTCATAAAGGACTTGAGCATGGTTTCGCCCCCAGTAATTCCGTCAATACCGAAGTGACCCAAAAATGTTTCGGGTGTAATCCAGTACAAGTCCACTTTCTTCCTGATTTTTTGTTCCCTCAACCATTTTTCCACATTGAACAAAAACTCATAAGCTGCACCCATACAACCTGCATTTTGAGTAGCTCCGATTACAATGGGACCGGGATTTTTCTTAAATTCTTCCAGAGCGCCCCTAGTTTTCATGGCTCCGTTGGGCGTACCTATATAATGGGCATGTTCCTTAACACCGGGAGCCACATCGTATTTTACTTTGGGACCTGTCGCGATGACCAAATGATCATAAGTAAAATCACCTTTACTGGTATGTACTATTTGACTATCGGGGTCTACTTCCAAGGCTTCTGCCTGTATGAAATCGACTCCTTTCTTTTCAAGAATGGTATCTTTTCTGAATGAAATATCCTTGATTTCCCTTCTTCCGAAAGGTACCCAGATCAGTGAGGGAACAAACAAGAACAATGGCGATTTATCTATTACCAAAACCTTATGGTCGTTTTTCCCTTTTCTCTTGATTTCCAATGCGGCGGTCATTCCTGCAAAATTCCCACCAATAACTACTGTGGTTTTCATGATTGCGTGATTTAATACTATAAATATACTGCCCTATTTGTTGTTGGTCAGTAACTTAGGGCACATATAACGACCCTGTCCAAACATCCAAAACAGCCCTTTGTTGATGTGGTTTTTGACTGAATCCTGATGATAAAGGACAAGTTTCCAAGCCACAAACAAACTCTACACTTGTAGAATTGATATTTTTACTCTATGTTTGTAGAGCAATTCTTTTAAATCATCAAAAAATGCAACTGTCAAAATCCGAGGAGGAGTTAATGAACATTGTTTGGAAATTGAAAAAGGCCTTTATGAAGGACATACTGGAGGCCTATCCGGAACCCAAACCAGCGACCACAACGGTGGCCACGCTTTTAAAGCGGATAGCGGACAAAGGTTTCATTGCCTACAACAATGTTGGAAGAAGTAGGGAGTACTACCCTTTGGTCATGAAGAAGGACTATTTTTCCAAGCAAGTGAACGGATTGATCAAAAACTTTTTCAACGATAGTGCGAGTCAATTCGCTTCCTTTTTTACCCAAGAGACCAACTTGAGCAAAAGTGAGTTGGAAGAATTGAAAAAGCTCATCGATAACGAAATCAAAAAGAAGTAGATATGCTGACCTTCCTTTTAAAATCCGCGGCTTGCCTGGCCATATTAATGATCTTTTACAAAGTAATGTTGGAAAAGGAAAGCGTACACCATTTTAAGCGGTTCTTCCTTTTGGGGGCATTACTGGCCTCATTTATAATCCCCAATTTGGTCTTTATCGAATATATTGATGCCGTTGAACCCACCATTAATTCAATTACGCCTAGCACCGACCCTATTTCGGATGCCGTTATCGTAAATAACGCCCCACAAGCTTCAATTTTTGATTGGCAACTTTTGTTGTGGCTCATTTATGGATTGGGAGTTATTGGATTCGGACTGCGCTTTATTGCAAATCTGTTCCGAATACGTTTACGCATCAAAAAGAACCCCAAATTCAAGGATAATTTTGTGACCAAGGTGCTTTTGAATCAAACACTGCCCCCACATACATTTTTGAACTATATTTTTTTAAACCAAAAACAACACGAGGAAAACAGCATACCACAGGAAGTTCTCTTGCACGAGGAGACCCACGCCAAGCAGCGCCATAGTTTGGACATTCTGCTCATTGAACTTGTTGGGGTCATCTTTTGGTTCAATCCCTTGATATACCTTTTAAAATCATCCATCAAGCTGAACCATGAGTTTTTGGCGGACAAAGCGGTCATCCAAAAAGAGCAAAATCATTCACATTATCAAAACACCTTGCTGTCGTACTTATCAAACGAAAGACATCAGTCGGTTGGCATCGCAAATGCCATTACTTATTCATCAATCAAAAAACGTTTTAAAGTCATGAAAACAAACACATCAAAAAAATCATTCGTACTTAGGAGTCTTTTACTTCTACCACTTACGGCCCTATTGTTATTTGGGTTCAGTGAACATCGTCAAATCGAAAGAGAGATTGCCGTGGACCACATCATTACCATGGAACTTTTGGGCAACGAGCGCGTTAAAATCCAGAATGACATTGTCCATTTTGATAAAGTCGCTCAAATTTTAAAGCAGGAATACCTATCCAGTTATGCTTCTGGCGAAACCAAGGTGGAAATCACAGCTGACCGACCCGTGCATCTCAACACCATAAATAATTTGTCCAAAGAAATAAGAACAACCGGTATTGACTTGATCGAGGTGTTTGCCAATGAGGTAATTATGGAAAAAGAAGAGTATAAAGAAAATGTTCCGATTACTTCGACCACAACCAAGTTACATGCCAACAGGCTGACAATGGTTGAAAACAACGCACAATTCCAACAACAAAGCGCCACGCGAGAAGAAATGAAAGAGTACAACGCTTTGGCCAAAAAGTACAATGAAATGGACCGTAACCAAATGCTCATCAAAAAGAGCGAGGTCATGCGCTTGAAGACCATCTATGGTAAAATGTCCAAAAAACAGCAGGCGGATGCTGAACCATTCCCTGATTTTCCACCAGCACCACCCGCACCGGGTGCACCAGAGCCACCATTGGACACAGAAGAGGTAATTAAACTTTACCCCAACAACCCTCCAGCCCCTCCGGCACCACCTAAACCGGTTGAGCATATCAAGGAAATGGTTGCAAAAGGAGCTAGTTTTACCCTAAATGGGGAAAAAATATCCGGTAAAAAAGCAATTGAGGTAGTTCAAAAAAATAAACATATAAATATTGATGCCAGGGAAGCCAATGGAGCAAAACCAATTATAAAACTATCCACTGACCCCATCGTCATCGAAAACTAAGTTTAAGCGACATAAAAATTGTTAAAAGCCCCGATTATGGGGCTTTTTATGTAACAAATCAACCAAAATCACGTTCTAATATCCTATCAATCAAAGAGAACACTTTATGTTACAACGCTTTTTCATCTTCTGCTCGGGTGCGGACACCCAAATTCTAGAGACTTGTTCCAATGGGGAACGCAACAAATATGTAGGTATCGGTGCCACGGTATTCTTCACGGCCGTCATGGCCTTTATTGCATCGGGCTATGCGCTCTACACCGGTTTCGACAATATTTACACCTCAATTTTCTTTGGATTTATCTGGGGTTTGCTCATTTTCAATTTGGACAGGTACATTGTTTCCACCATCAAAAAGAGAGACAATTTCAAGGGCGAATTACTGCAAGCAGCCCCTCGAATCGTATTGGCCTTGATTATTGCCGTTGTCATTTCCAAACCGTTGGAGATGAAAATTTTTGAAAAGGAGATCAACCAAGTGCTCTTGGAAGAAAAAAATGCCATGACCTTGGACAACAAGGAACAATTGGCACTCCAATACACGCCTAAAATTGAAAGTCTTAACCAAGATATCGCCAACCTGAAGAGCGAAATCGCAACCAAAGAGGCGGAGACCAACGCACTTTACGACACCTATATTTCCGAGGCCGAAGGTACCGCAGGAACAGGCTTGCTGGGCAAAGGCCCTGTCTATCAAGAAAAACGTGATAAACATGATGCCGCCCTTGCGGAACTAAATACCTTGAAGCAGACCAATGCCGATAAGATTGAAAACATCGAAGCTCAGATTGCTGCCCTGCAGACCGATTACGATACCGCAGTGACCGATTCCCAGCCCATCATAGATGGTTTTGATGGATTAATGGCCCGCATCAATGCTTTGGGTAAATTACCTTGGTTTCCTTCTTTCTTTATCTTTTTGTTGTTCTTGGCCATCGAAACAGCTCCGATCATTGCCAAGTTGTTGGCCCCAAAAGGTGAATACGACTACAAATTTGAAGAACAGGAAAGTGTGGTGGCCACTTGGGTGACCCAAAAAGTGGAGCAACGCAAACTATTGCTCGCCACCGACGGGGAGCTTAATCAGCAGATTTATGCCGACATTAAAAACGAAGAGGAACTTTACCGTTATAAAAAGGAAAAAGCAGAGGAATTGTTGCGCCTACAGGCCGATTCCTTCCACAATGTACAGGTAAAGGGGCTTTAGTCCACAATCCCCATATTTTTCAAGAGGAAAGAAGCATTCATATTCTGGCAGACCCCTTCTTTGAACTTATAATCGAAGAACAGTTCGCCGTTTACGATCTGTGCATCAAAATACCGGTTCTCCACCTCGGGAAGTTCGTCGGCAAGGCTGCACAGGCTCAGATCGTGGGTGGCCACCATTCCCGTAGACCCATTTTTTACCAAACGTTCCACGAACTTTTTCGAACCCTCGGCCTTGTCCACACTATTGGTTCCCTTTAAGATCTCATCCAGGATCACGAAACAATCTTCTTTCTCCAACTCTTCAACGATGTATTTCAAGCGTTTGAGCTCCGCATAAAAATAAGAAGTCTCATCGGCCAGCGAATCCGAGGAACGCATGCTTGTCAACAAACGGACAGGATTGTATTTCACATCCTTTCCTTTTACGGGCAAGCCCATGTTCGCCATCACAATCTGAAGGCCCACAGCACGTAAAAAAGTACTTTTTCCGGCCATATTGGCCCCAGTTACAATACAAAAACGTCCCTTTCCAATTTCAAAATCGTTCAGGATATTTTTTTCAGGGTCTACCAAAGGGTGTCCCACCTGCTTTCCGCTGAGCACTATATCACTGGCTATCAAACTCGGATAGGTATGATCCTGGTGATTGAAGGCATAGGTCCCCAAACTGATATAGGCATCGAACTGGGCAATGGCAGCAAACCAACCTTCAACCGCTTCTCCATAGGTTGAAATCCAAGATTCAACAGCATTGGCATAATAAACACTGTACAGACCTAGCCCTTGGGCAAAGAATGAAACGATCAAATTGAATTGCTGTTCCAACATGGTCATACTTTGTGAAAAGCGCTTTAGGATTTTTGAGGTCTTCTCGCCTTTTACCTCCAGTTTCTTTTGAAGTTCTTTCAACAATTCGGAGTTGAAGGCATGTTCTTCCAATTCAGAAATCAACCGTTGGTGCTGTTGGATGGTTTCCTGCGCTTGCGACACCTTTGTGGTAAATGCAATGATGTTCTTCGCATAGCGACCAACGATCCCCGCACCCAAAACGTACCAAAACAGGATCAAGCTTTCGGGCACCCAGCCCAAAAAAGCGAAAGTGATCAATCCTATGGACAACAAGGCAAAGATCGGAGGAACGATCCTTGCCCATTTGGGCATGAACGATTTGTGGTCTTTCATCCAATCCGAAACCACATCAGGAGAAATTTTGGGTCGGGTTTCTCCTGCCAAGGCAGAAAAATGTTGCCGCCATTCCGGCAATTGGGCCAACTCTTGAATAGCTGCCTGTTTTTGGGCCATATCCTTTGGATATCCGTCCAACAAAAGGTTTGAAAACACTTCCCTGCCTTGCACCAAAACCGTGCGGTTGGCATATTGGTAAAAAGAACCCCTGCCAAACAAATCAAGGTCCTGTGCATACGGATGATTGGGTTCCAAAAACTCTTTTCCATCTGGCAAATGATGAAACTTACGGGCTAAAATGTCCAACTCCGTCCCATTGATTTTTATGAGTCGTTGCAAGTATTCTTTATGCCGTTTCACATTGCTGAACCGAGTGACCAAAAACAAAAACAGCGCTAAGCCGAGGGGCAACATCACAAAAAGCAACGAACTTCCCCATAGAAAATAAAGACCTAATGCCAAAGCCACAAAAACCGACAATCGCAAGGTGGCCAATAGGCCCAATCGTTTTTTTACCTGTTGAAGTTCTTGCTGATGTTTTTCTCGTTGGGATGTGTAAAAACCCTGTAAATCTCTCATGTAATATCAGCCTAAATTGTTGAGCTCTTGCTTAAGCTTTTTGGTTAATCCCGATACGACCAATTCATAGGAATGGTCTATCAATTCCTTTATCAAATTCGGTGGAAGTTGTTCCAAAAACAGGGTGTTCCAATGCTTTTTGCTCATGTGATAGCCAGCAATGATTGCACCGTCATATTCTTCCCGAAGCTCCTCGGATCTTTCAGGGTCACATTTTAAATTGCATTGGGGCGGGAGGCGTTCCAAAGGAACCAAAGCAAACATTTTGCCCATGACCTTGAACACCAAGGTATTTGCATCAAAAGGAAACTCTTCGGTCACTCCTTTTTTGGACAGGCAAAGTTCCCTAAGCTCCTCTACATTCATTGCTGGATGCCCTGCGAATCGTACACAATGACTTTTTCCCAAAGATCTTCACACTCCTCGATAAACACCTTATGTGGTGCTTCATCTTGGTATGCTGCCTGATCTTCGGCCGATTCAAAAGAAAGAATCAAGGAGTAGGTAAACGAATCGTCCACCACATCGCGAATCGCTTTTGGCGGTTTGCCGATAAATTTGGTCTTCGCGTATTGCGAGTTGTTCAAAAACTTGGTCAAAGAAGCTTCAAAAGTATCTCTAGCCTCTTGACTATCTGGATTCTTGAACCAAAAGAACACGGTATGTGCAAACGTGTGGTCAAAATTATTATTCATATCGGATTTGATTTCTACACAACTGGAGGCCAATACGCCAACCAAAAGCAGGGTTATGATTTTTGTTTTCATATTACTCTTCTAAAAATTGTTTTTCCCTATTTGAAATTTCCAAGGCGGAATAATCCAATGTCCACCCAATGGTTTCTACGATTTTTTCCACGACCAAAACGGCCTGTAATGCTTCTTTTTTTGCGGTTTCCATCAACCCGCTCTCTGGTATTTTCTGTTTGATGTGCTCCTTGGCCTCTTGATTTAGATTCGTCAGATCTGTGGGCGAAAAGCTGTTGAAGATACCATTTTTAATATCATAAAATTGCAGGTCGGGCTCTATGGAAAGTACTTCTGGCTCTGGGAAATGGCTTAGAATGATTTTCTTTTTATCATTTTCGGCCTTCATATCCAGTTTATTCAGGTCGTAGCCGATGTGTGCCTTCGCCTTAATGACGATCAACGCCTTTTTCTTGCTACGGAGCAGACTCATAAAACTGTCCTTGGTATTCTCGTAATGATAGATTTCTGCGAAATCCCCCTCAACGGAAACGAGTTTGCACACACTCCGTATTTTATTGAGTATCACGGTGGATTGCTCCTCGGTAATTTCCTTGTTCTTCTTTTTCCGAAACAAAGAATAGACCCAATACATGAGTATTGCGCCCAAAATCAATCCCAAAACAGTGTCTACGAGTTCCCCCATGTTACTTACCTATTTCACCCAAATGGGTAAACTTGAATCCTTTGTCATACTTTAATCCGTACCCGAACATTCGGTCAAAAGCCGAGTGCGAAAACAAAATCACACCGATCAGCTGGCATAAAGGTAGGGAAAAGTAGATGCCTGTGAGGTAGATTAAAATGGCAATCCCTTTATGATGGAACACATTATAGGAAAGGGCTCCCCACTTGTTTCCGAAAAGATATCCCACCATTCCAATATCAGGTGTCAAGATCAATACCAAAAACCACCACCAGGCGTAGTCCAACAAATTAAAAAGATAGATGCCCAGAACAAACATCATGAGCTCTTCCAATTTAAGGGTTGTTTTCATTTATTGGTTTTCAATTTTATACAAAACGGGCCTACTGGGACTCGCATCATTCTCAAAAGGTGCCACTTGTAAATCCAAAAAATAGGCACCGTCCTCCACAGGGTTGGGCACATAAATAAACTCGGTTATGGTTGCCTTTGTTCTTGGTTTTCCTGCCATGTTCCAAAACGCCCTGTGCGCCAAAAGTTCTCCACCGTCCCTTTCCTTATCCACGGATGGAAGGTCCACAAGCAGGTGTTCCACTCCTTTTTTCACCAAATGTTTGGCAGCTGCCTCTGTTAAGTAAGTTGGATTGGTATCCGAATACTTTTTGGAGCGTTTATCGCCCAAGTTAGGCATAGTCCTAATAACTACGGCCTGCCTTTTTTTGTTGCCCAGAGCATACTTTATTTGTTTTTCCGAAATCACAAAATCATCTCCCATTTGTTCGGGAGCCACCGTAATCACTTCGGCCAGAAAGAAAAATTTCTTTAGTTTTTTGTTGATGGAATTGAACTCCTCGGATATATGTCCCAAACATTCGGTATGTGTTACATGCGAATGTGGGTTGAACCAAATATCATTGAAATTAGTGGATGCGCCCTCGGTTACCTTGCCCACAAATCCATCCTCTTGGTGCGGTGTGATTTTTGGAGGGTCCAGATACCAGGCATTCACGTTTTTGTCGCCGCCTTTGAGCGGTATGGAAATATCCAGGGGTTTGGTCAGATCTATTTTATAGTTTCGGGAGTTGTGTTTTATTGAGGCGATCAAATTATGTTACTTTAAAATCCCCAAGGCTAATGGGGCTAATTCTACTTCATGGATTCCTGCCTATGCAGGAATGACAATTTACTACTTTAAATTAATCATAAAAAGGTCAGAAGCAATTCCATCCGCTAAAAACTTGCCTTTTTTGGTCGTGAGCAGTTTTCCATCATCCACAACCAACAAACCTTGCTCCACAAATTTGGATGATTGTTGATTCAAATATTTCAAGTAATTCTTTCCAAATTCACTTTCTATTCTACCCAAATCAACGCCCCAAATGGTACGTAGGCCCGTCATCACATATTCGTTGTACCTATCCTTAGTGGAGAGTGTTTCGATTTCCATGGGCAAGATACCTTCTTCTATTTTTTTGATGTAAGTGGGGTTGTTGCGAATGTTCCAACTGCGCTGTCTTCCATCATAGGAATGAGCCGATGGGCCTATTCCCAAATAGGCTTTGCCCAACCAGTATGCGGTATTGTTCTTGGAGAAAAAACCTGGTTTCCCAAAATTGGAGATTTCATAATTGATAAAACCCTCCGCTTCGAGCATATCCACCAGAATATGAAATTGCGCTTGGGCCTGTTCATCATCCACATCGTGGACCACCCCTTTTTCTATGAATTTTTTAAGGGCGGTTCGGGGTTCCACGGTCAAGGCATAGCTGGAAATATGGGGCAGTCCAAAATCCAAGGCCTTTTGGATATTGGCCTTCCAACGTTCATTGCCCATATCGGGGATACCATAGATCAGGTCAATAGTTATATTGTCAAAATACTGTGTCGCTTCTTGGATACATTCTTCTGCTTCGCCGGCATTGTGGGCACGGTTCATCAACCTTAAATCCTCTTCAAAAAAGGATTGTATTCCTATACTGAGTCGGTTTATCGGGCATTTGGATAGTTGGATGATTCGATTTTTGGTCAAATCATCGGGATTGGCCTCCAAAGTGATTTCCGGATGGTCAATTACTTTGTAGTTGTCATACACACTTTGGATTAAGAATTCAATTTCCACATCGGATAAAACCGATGGGGTTCCTCCTCCGAAGTAAATGGTTTCTACCTCATCATCGATCTCCGATTTTCGCAGCACCAATTCCTTGGCAATGGCCTGGACCATGGCTTCCTTTTTACCCAACTGTGTGGAAAAATGGAAATCACAATAGTGGCAAGCTTGCTTGCAAAAGGGGATGTGAATGTAAATTCCGCTCATTCAATCGTCACTTGATCTTATCCGGATTCTGTTTGATAAAAGCTTCCCAACCCGTATAACTTTTTCCGACCTCTACCCTACCCTCGTTGTAGAAATGGCAGACGGCCGCTGCCAAACCATCGGTACTGTCGAGGTTTTTGGGCAAGGATTTCAATTTGAGAACGCTCTGAAGCATACGGGCCACTTGCTCCTTACTGGCGTTTCCGTTTCCCGTGATTGCCATTTTTATCTTTTTGGGCATGTACTCGGTTATCGGAACTTCCCTAGACAAGCCTGCGGCCATTGCCACCCCTTGTGCTCGGCCCAATTTGAGCATGGACTGTACGTTTTTCCCGTAAAACGGAGCTTCAATGGCGATTTCATCCGGATGGTAAGTGTCAATAAGCTCCAAGGTTCGTTCAAAAATAAGCTTGAGTTTGGTGTAGGGATCGTCATACTTCCGGAGCATCAACTCGTTCATCTGCACAAAGTGCATTTGCTTGTTTATGACCTTGATAATCCCGAAACCCATGATCGTGGTTCCAGGGTCTATTCCCAATATAATTTTTTCTGTTGCCAAATCAGTAGGTATTTAGTACCAGCGGAAGCCTGAAACGCAAGCTTACCGGTTTTCCTCTTTTCAGTGCGGGGGCTACGGTGGTCAAATCGTTCAAGCGTTCGGATATTTTGGTGTTGAAATCCGATATTTCGTTGAGTACGGATGTTTTTTCCTCCACGTTCAATACCGAGATGAAACCGTGTTCATCAATCAAAAAATCGATGTAGACGGTATCGTTCACATCGTTGCGAACCTGAAACTTGAGCCCTGCCAACGCTTCGGAAAAATATTCGGTGATCACGTTTTGAAAGCACTCCTGTTGCGCATCCTTGGGAGCCGTTTCGTCGCAATCGTCAAAAAGAGGGTATTGGTCCACATCGTTCCAATCAATGGCCATCAGTTCCTCATTGACCAATTTTTGGGTCTTGTCCTCCTTGGACTCGAACAGCTCGCAGGATACGAGCAAACCCATAAAAATGATCAAGAAAACAAACTTCTGCATGACAGCCCCTAGAATTTGGCTGAAATTACGACATTTTGAAGAAATCAGTTACTGGCAAAATGGATTTCCTCTTTTATCTCGGTAATGCGGTTTTTGACCCGCTCCTTGAGCCAAGGCACTATATCCGGATACATTTCGAGCAGCTTTTCATGATAGTTCAAGCGGGTTTCCGGGTCCTTGTAGTATTCATCGGCGAGAATACAGACCTGATAGTAGTTGTAATAGTTTTCCTTGTTCTCTTCCCAAGCCTTTACATAGTAATCCATGGACTTTTTGGTCTGTCCCTTGAGGCGGGCTATGCGACCAAGGTCTGCATACTCCTGTGGAAATGTGGCCATTCGCTCCTCAATGGATTTTTCGATGTAGTATTGTGCACTGTCCAGCTCTTTTTCATCAAAATACACCTCCCCCAGACCCCTATAGGCGGCAGCCAATTTATCCGGGAAGCCACTCAATTTTCGATAAGCTTCCAAGGCCTTTTCAGGCTCCCAGTTTCTGAAGTAACAAAAGGCGAGTTTCTCGTAAACAAAAGGCTTTTCCTCCCCCAACTCCAATAATCGTTCGAAATGGGGAATGGCTTGTTTAAACTGGCCATTATTGAAAAAAGCCAAGGCCTTTAAATTGATCATGGCCACATCGTTCTCGTAAAACCTCAGTCCCTTATCAATATAGACCAGTGCGGAATCCTTGATTTCCTGGCCCACATAATATTTGCCCAAGGAGTATAGGCTTCGCAAATGAGTACTGTCCTTTTCAACCGCGGTTTTGAAAGCCTTGTTGGCTTTATCCTTTTCTTTGAAAGATTCATAGGTTCTGCCCAAATAATAGAAATACTCCGGATTCCCCTGTTTTGAGGAAGTCAAAAATTGAAACATTTCCAGAGCAGGCCCATTGTTCTTTGTTTTCAACAATAACTTACCCAGTTCGAACCGGGCAAGGTCAAACTCAGGGTTGTTGTCCAAAACAGCCCTGTATTGGGCAATGGCCTTATCGTAATTTCCGATGGTGTTGTAGGCCCTTGCTATCTGAAGATTTGATTTTTTGCCCCCGACCTTTGCATACGCATTGATGGACGAGGTGTAATTGCCCAGAGCATATAAACTATCTGCAACGGCCAAAGCCGATGTTTGAGCATCGGCTTTGGAAAAAAACAAAATCAAAAATGTAATGTAGATGTATTTTGTTTTACGTATCAATGGCTAGGATTTAGATTGTCACAAAATTAATTCATAGGTATTCTGATTATTTTGTCCGGAAGGCCTACATATTGGAATTTCAACACGTCCCCTTCTTCAGCTTGAATGGAAAAAACCCCATTGAAATTAGAAATGACCCCTGATTCTTTGCCTTCAACTGAAACAACAACGCCGGACAAACCCAAAGATTCTTTATCGGTCACCGTACCCTCATAAAACGTTTCCCCCTGCTTTTTTATCCTACTCGCACTTACAAGCATATAATCTTTAGCGCCATTTACCGTGGTATCTTCAGGTTGAGTTTGTAACCTAAAGGTAATCGGTATGGCAAAAGGCACTTTTACTATTTTCCCTTCATGTTTTCCGGGTTGCATTTTGGGCAAGCGTCCTATGATTCTTTCTGCTTCGTTCTCCAATAATTCATGGGGGCCTCGCTTTTTTATAGCTGAAATTGCACCATTTGCATCAATTGTGAAGAGAACTGAAACCCTACCTTGAATCCCTTGTTCTTGGGCAGCTTCAGGATATCTAAAATGTTTACGGATATGGGCTTGGATTTTCTCTCGGAAGCAAGCTCGTTTATCTGATGCATCCTCACAACCGGGAAACACGGGTACTTCATCAATGGTGGCGAAGGGAACCGACTCTCCGGTTTCTTGGACTTGAATCTTCTCCCCTTCCATTCCTTTTAACCTAAAGGTTATCGGTATGGAAAACGGAACATCCACGGCTTTGCCATCCATCATCCCAGGGCTGGTCATCTGGGGCACTTTCTTGATAATCCTTACGGCTTCTTCTTCTAAAAGTTCATGGGGGCCGCGCTTTCTTATATTCGTGATGTTACCATCCGTATCTATAGTGAAAATCATTGAGACCCTCCCATGGATACCTTGTTCCTGTGCTTCTGATGGATATCTGAAATTCTTACGGATATGTTCTTTGATTTTCTCAAGAAAACATGCTTTGCTATCCTCCGCACCCTCACATCCTGGGAAAACAGGCGCTTCATCAAGCATTCCAAAGGGAGTTCCATTGTCCGTGACCGATTGGGAGGCATTCTTGGATGACTTATCCACTTTCACGGTTTGGACCTCGCCATCCTCTATTTGAATCTTGATCATACGCTGTTCCCTATCCACTATTTCGAACAACTTCGTCTCTTTGTTCAGGGCGAACTCCTCCAAAAGTTGATTCTTTTTATCTTCCTCAAGGTCTGTCAGTGCATCGAGGTCCTCGACCTGCAAAGTGATTTTTTCAGTTGACCCTCCAAATCCAACGATTACCATTTCTTCCAATGCAACTACTTCGTTGGGATCCTCGGTCTCCGACACCTTTTCATTCTCGCATGAGGTGTAGACCAACATCCCCAGTACCAGAGGTAACAACAATACATACTTTAACTGCCATACGGCTTTGGACTTCTTTCTTTGTAACATGACTATTCGTTTTTTGATTAGTGATTTATTAAAAAATTGATTGACAAAACTGATGTTCTGCGTATGGAACGCTTCGGACAACAGCATCTCAAAATGTGCTGCCTTGTTTTGTTTGACCGCTTTTTCATCGGCAATGAACTCATGGAGCTCTGCAAGCCTGTTTTGGTAGATATACACCAATGGATTGAACCAAAAGACGATTCTTGCCAACTCAAAAAAGAGCAGGTCCAAGGTGTGCCATTGCTTTACATGTACCAATTCGTGAGCCAAGATGTTGGCCTCCTTGTCCTTTTTGATTTCCTCTCCCATGAAAATGTTTCTGAAAAAGGAGAAGGCAGAGGTACTTTTGGGCACCGTGACTTTCGTGAATTCCCGGTAATTTTCCACCACACTTTTATGACGGAGCCTACTTATCTGAACCAACTTGTAAGCGAACCAAATGGTGGCCAAAATACTCCCCGCGCCCAAAACCAAATACGGCCATGGGATACGTTCCAGAAAACTGGCTTCTTCCACTCCAGGACCCAGCGCTACCCCATTCAATTGTGTAAGAAATACCGTTGTGGTCTCCAACTCCTGCGGCATAGTGGTCTGGAGGGCCTGAATCTTTACCCAAGGTAATATGAGGGAAAGCGCGAACGTACCCAACAGATAGGCTCGGTTCCATTGAAAAAAGGTCTCTTTCTTTAGAAAAAGGTCATAGGCCAACAAAAAGACCAGTTGAAACGCTAAAGATTCCAATATATAAGTAATCATTGCTCTTTGTCTTTAATGTTCTTCATAATCTCTTCGAGTTCCTTCAAGCTGATATCGTTCTTCTTCATAAAAAAGGATACCATACTGGTAAATGATCCTTGGAAATATCCATCCATCAAGGTGTTCAACCTTTGGTTGCTGTACTCTTCCTTTTTCATCAAAGGGAAGTACACATGCCCTTTGCCCACTTTTTCGTGCGACACAAAACCTTTGTCCTCTAAAATCCTAACAATGGTGGATACGGTATTATAGGCTGGCTTGGGTTCCGGCAATTCTTCCAAAATTGCGGCCACATTCCCCTTTCCGATTTTCCAAAGGAGCTGCATGACCTCTTCTTCTGCCTTGGTAAGTTGTTTCATTATCAACTAACTTTTTAGTTCAACATGGGACAAATATAACTAAATATTTAGTTTAAACTAATTTTTTAGTTAAAAAATGAAAAAAAATCCGCCAGCGCAGTATGCTGGCGGATAATTGTTTAGAAGGTCACGGTAAGCTTCCCACGCAAGTAGAAAGGCGTTCCCGGTGTAAAATGAATCTCTTCAAACGAGTTGGGTTCATTGAACAAACGGCTTTCCGTGGCGAACTGTGTTTCGTTCCATTCGGTGTCGAACAGGTTTTCCACAATCAGTCCAAACGTCCAATTGTTAACACTATAATTGAGTGTGGCATCGGTCACGAAATAGCCTTCCGCTACGATGGAATTGTCCTCGTTGGCAGGTCTATCATCGATATACCTATAGTTCAATCCCCCTGAAAGGCCCTGTTCGCCTCCTAAAGTAAGACCGCCTACCATGGTAAAATCGGGTGCCAAGGGTATATGGTCTTCCCCATCTGCCTCTTCGGTGCTACGGGCATGGGTATAGTTCGCATCGGTGTAGAGGTATAGCCAATCCAAAGGTTGATACCTAGCCCCTACTTCAACACCCATTCTTCTGGTTTTTCCGCTAGGCTCTACAATACCTGCATCCCCCACGTATACAAACTCTTGATCCAAGAACAAAGTCCACAAGGTGGCGTTCAACACCAGTTTATCAGCTGGTTTTATGATGGTTCCCAAATCCACTCCGTAGGCAGCTGGCAAAATTTCTTCGCCTCCATTGGCCACGACCACCCGGGTATCATTGGAATGGAAACCAATACCCGTCTTCAAGAACAACTGAGTATTCTCCGACGGACTGTAAATGGTATTGAATTTGGGGCTAAAAGCCACTTTTTCCTCACTACGGCTATCGTACAGCTCACTCATTTTATTGATATAATCGAAGCGGAAATAATCCAATCGCAGGGCAGGTTCAAACGTAAACTTGCCCGACTTGAATTCAGCTCCCGCAAAGGCGTAGCCATTTGCCTCGTCCACATCGCCGTATGCCAAGCGTTCCAACAATTCTTGACGGTTCAGGGTACGGGACAATTGGTTGTCGTCCACATTATCGTACCTAAAACCGATCCCTGCATGGTACTTGAACCCCATATCGCCCAAATTGGCCGAATTGTTCTGAAAAACCGTCTTGGCACCAGCCATCATTCGGTCTTCAAACTGTTTGATCTGGTCTCCATTCACGGGATCTTCCAGGAAAAAGGTAAAGTTGGAATACAATTCAAAATCATAGTGGGACACAAAGGCCATGGTATTGAGCGATTTCCCTGTTCCCAGGTTCTTGTTATGGTTCAAAACGAAATTGGTCCTGCTGGTTTGTCCACCCTCGGTATCATCGATGGCTCCAAAGCGACCGATCAAGCCTTGATCTACGGCTCGTTGTGGTATTTGGCCCGATGCATCCCACTTACTGGAAAAGTGAGAAGCCGTCAACAACAGCTCCTGATCTCCGGGCAATGCATAGCGATATCTACCGAGAATATTGATTCGATTGAAGTTCTGTGGCGATTCAAACGGGCCATCCGTCAAATACAGTTCGGAGGCCAGATAGGCATTGCTGTTCTGGTTGTCCATCACATTGAGCATCCCAACAAACCTACGGGCACCAAACTGTCCCACTTCGGTGGACAGCATGCTCTGGTCCAAGCTTTTCCTTAGCCCCAAATTCACATAACCGGCGGTATTGAAGTTCCCCTGGTCAGCGTAGTAAGGCCCTTTCCCAAAGTTTACATTTTCAATGGTCTCCGGAATCACAAAGTGAAGGTCCGCATAACCTTGACCATGGGCATGGGAGACCATGTTCACGGGCATCCCGTCCACATTGATGGCCACATCGGTTCCGTGGTCCACATCAAAGCCCCGCAGGAAGATCTGCTCGGCCTTGCCCCCACCGGCATGCTGGCCAATGATCAGCCCTGGGACCTTCCGCAAAATTTCCTGTGAGGATTTTACGGGATTCGTTTTCACGTCCACATCCACCACCCTACTCAAGGCATCCACTTCGGAGACCAAAACCACTTGATCTAAAGAAATAGAACTCTCTTCAAGGACAATGGTCATCGGGTTTTGTAAATCTGATGGACTTACCACTTTGGTCAAAGTGGCATACCCAAGTTTTGAAAAATAAATGGTATCGCTTACCGAGGTCCTGTCCAGAACAAAATGCCCTGTTCCGTCGGTGTGACTGTGTTGTCCACTGGTCTTGTTGAAAATTCCAGCATCCTCTATCGGGGAACCGGCCTCATCCACCAGTTTTCCCTTTACGTTTTGTGCAGCGATAGTGCCCATGAACAGCATGGACAATGCCGCCATAAAATATTTCATGTCGTTGTCTTTAAATTTTGATTTGTGTAAATTAAGTCTGAATAATAGCATTGCTGAACCTGCTCCAAAAAGGATTGGAACTTGCTTTCTAAAATTGGTCCAGCTATTTTTCAACTACGTTGGGGAGGAGGCGTGGTTACACCTACGTGCCAAAAAGAAGTATAGGATTGATAAACCCAATTTCGCTCGGTAACCGGCAAGGTTTTCATTTCCGATGAAAGATGGGTTCCTTCAATGAAATGTTTGTCCAATTTAAGACTGATATCATCATTGGATTCCTGTTCATCAGATTGATTGGCCTCCAAGAGTTCCTTCAAGGCCTCCAAGGCTTCGTGCGAGTGCCCTGCCATGGCCTCAAGGGAAGAATAGTCAATGGCCTGGTGATCCGAGGCAAAATTATGCTGGTGTGTTTTGGGGGCCAGAACGTGAGAAACCTCGTGAAGGGTCTCCAACACCATTCCATTGAAAAGCCCGAGTAGATAAAACATGCACATTACCGCACATCCCATTCGGATGAACTTTGATTTTGTATGTGTTTTATTCGGTTTCACGACCTCTTGATAATCGGTTTCAAATGTACCTACGAAAAAATTAAGTGTAGGGTTTTATTTTGATTTTGTTTGTAACAATTGTCTGTTACATTTGTCTAACAGTAAAACACAGCCATGGACATTGCTTTGCTCGTTTTAGGGTTTCTTTTGATGCTGGTCGGTATACTGGGCAGTTTTTTGCCCGTTTTACCAGGTCCACCCATAAGTTGGATCGGACTTTTGTTGCTCTACTTGACCAAAGCGGTGCCCGACAATTGGTGGGTACTGGGAATCACTTTTGTGATAGCCATAGCCATAACCATTTTGGATTATGTGATCCCTGCCATGGGCACCAAACGGTTCGGCGGTAGCAAAGCAGGGATGTGGGGCACCATCGTTGGATTGTTGGTCGCCATATTTGTTCCCATATTCGGGCCTTTGGGCATTATCATCTGGCCGTTTATCGGGGCCTTGGTCGGAGAATTGTTGAACAAGGCCAATAAAGAAACCGCCATGAAGGCGGCTTTCGGTTCATTTTTGGGTTTTTTGACAGGTACTTTCATGAAGTTTGTGGTAACGTTTCTTTACGCTGTTTTCTTCATTTACATTACCATCAAGTACGCAGGTGGCCTGTTCACATTCAGTTAGTCCAACCACTCCACTTTATCGGCAATGGATGTTCTCGTCGATGGGATGACCTCCCCATCAAAATAGCCCATATAGAAAAAGCCAAGGCATTTTTCACCCTTCTTCAAATCAAAGAACTCATCCATGTATTTGATGAGCCCGGGCGATGACCAATAACTGCCAATGCCCAGTTCGGTACAGCACAACCACATGTTTTGGACCGCCATGGCCACCGAGGCCACCTCTTCCCACTCGGGCAAACTCCCTTTTGGATCTCGCTGCATGCAGATAGCGATCACGGCTCCAGAATTGGAAGGGTTGAATTGTAATTTTTTGATCTTCATCTGTTTCGGTTTGGGGTCAACTTCCTCATATTTATTGGAAAGGAAAATCCCCAATTCCTGTTTCTTCGCGCCCGTGAGCACCTTAAAGCGCCATGGTTCCGTCTTCTTGTGGGTAGGGGCCCAATTCGCCGCTTCCAGAATCCTTTCCAAGGTTTCCTTGGCGATGGGCCTGTCAATATATTGCTGGGGGAAGATACTTCTCCTCTCCTTGATCAAATCGAAAATCATACTACTCATTTATGTTGAATTCCAAAGTTACGCCGTAAAACCTTGCCATCATAATTCCATAAGGAGGTCCATACCCTTTTGGAGCGCAGGATTTCTATTGTCGGTTTTCCAGACCATACTTAAAACGGCTCGCTGTTTTATGTTTTTCATTTCGATGAACTTGACCTTCATCTGAAACCCATACTGAAGCGTTGTTGGCACAATGGCAATACCCAATTTGTTCTCTACGAGTTTAAAAATGGTCTGTGCATGTACCGATTTATGGGAGACATGGGGCACGAATCCACTATCCTCACAAATACTGAGCACGGTATCGTAGTACATGGGACTGTAATCTTGGGAAAAAAGAATGAAATCCTCATTGGCCACTTGATCGATGTTCCTAAAATTGCCTTTATCCAAAGGATGTTCCTCTGGCAGTACCAACGAAAAAGTATCCTCAAAAACCGGTCTGACGTCCAACCCTTTCGGTACTCGGGACAATCGCACAAAACCAAGGTCCAATCGATCGGCCAAAATAGCATTGATCTGTGCTCGGTTCGAAAGTTCCTCTAAGGTGGTATGGATGGTCGGAAACTTTTCCTTTAACCCCAACAACAGATCGGGCACCACATTCTGCATGGCCGAACCCAAAAAACCGATGCGAACCTCCCCTAATTGACCGTCCCCGATTAGTTTTACTTGCTTTTTGGTCTGCTCCAGATGGTTCAGGATGAATTCCACCTCCTTTTTCAAAAACTCCCCTGCAGGGGTCAGACTCACCTTTTTCTTGTCCCGAACAAACAATTGGGTGCCCAATATCTCCTCCATCTGTTTGATCTGGGTACTCAGACCAGGCTGGGAAATAAACAGTTTTTCGGCTGCTTTTCTGTAGTGAAGCTCCTCGGCCACGGCCAAAAAATAGATGAAATGTCGAAGTTCTATTTGATAATTCATACTTATTGATTATTACAAAAATAAGTATTGGCGATTATTAATCGTATCCCCTAATTTTATGGAAAAGATAAAAGCATGGCTATAGACCGAACATTTCAATTTGGCGAAGACCATTTGACCGCAAGCATCGCCTTGGGCATGGCCCATGGTACCATAAAGGGTGTTTTCTCCGATGAATGCCTCAAAAATGTAAATGCGAGTTATCAACGTGTGCAACGTATTGTGGAAAAAGGCGATACGGTGTACGGTATCAACACGGGCTTTGGCCCCCTGTGCAGTACCAGAATATCCAAGGAGGACACCAAGGTCCTGCAATCCAATATATTGCAAAGTCACAGTGTGGGAGTTGGCGAACCTATATCCACGGAATTGGCAAAAATCATGTTGATCCTAAAGATCCATGCCCTGGCCAAAGGATATTCCGGTATTGCGCAGACCACCCTGCAACGCATGTTTTGGCATTTGGAGAACGATGCCATTCCCGTGGTTCCCTCACAAGGTTCGGTGGGTGCTTCTGGCGATCTCGCTCCACTATCCCATTTGTTCTTACCATTGATAGGCCTCGGCAAGGTATCATATCAGGGAAAGACCATCCCAACACAGGAACTGTTTCAACAAGCCGGACTAAAACCCTTGGAATTGGGTCCAAAAGAAGGGCTTGCCTTGATCAACGGTACTCAATTCATAGCCGCCCATGGGGTAATGGTGGTCCATAAATTACAGTATTGCCTACGCCATGCGGATATCATCGGTGCCATGATGCTCGAAGGCCTACAAGGTTCCATGAAACCATTTTATGAAGAATTGCATGAACTGCGCCCCTTCAAGGGCAACCAGCATGTGGCAGGTCGAATACGGACCCTGCTCCAAGGTTCCGAAATTTTGGAAGACCATATCGATTGTGAGCGGGTCCAGGATCCCTACTCCCTTCGTTGTATGCCGCAAGTACATGGAGCATCACGCAATGCTTGGCTTCATTTAAAAGAATTATTGGAAGTAGAGCTCAATTCCGTTACCGATAATCCTGTCATCATAAATGATGAGCTTACCATCAGCGGTGGCAATTTCCATGGCCAACCCTTGGCCATGGCCTTGGATTATGCCGCATTGGCCGCTTCGGAAATCGGGAATATCTCCGACCGACGCATCTATCTAGCCCTAGAGGGCAACAGTCCAGGAGTTCCAAAATTGTTGATGAACGATACAGGCATCAATTCGGGCTACATGATCTTGCAGTACACCTCTGCTGCATTGGCCAGCGAGAACAAGAGCCTGTGTTTTCCAGCTAGTGCCGATAGCATTCCCACCTCTTTGGGACAGGAAGACCACGTGAGTATGGGATCCATCAGCGGTAGAAAAGCACTGAACATTATTGAGAATGTGGAGAAAATCCTCGCCATTGAACTATTGACCTCGGCCCAGGCATTCGAATACAGAAAACCACTAAAATCAGGTATTCTGTTGGATGAGATCCATACATTCTTGCGAACCAAGGTCGCCTTTGCCAAAAACGACCGTGTCTTTGCCGATGACATTGAAAAAGGAATCGAAATCGTTCAACATCGTGAAATCATTGATTTGGTTGACCGTGTGATGGACGAAAAACAACTGAAGTGGAACGCACCACATCTTGACGAATTTGAAACATATTAGCATGAACAAACCATTATTAATAGGACCATTTAGCCAATTGCTTCCCATGACGGGACTCCCCTTAAAGGGAGCGCTTAAAGATGAGCAACTGCCCATCATAGAAAACGGGGGTATGTTGGTTTCCGAAGGGAAAATTATCAAAGTCGGAATATTTGATGAGTTGAAATCCGATAATGTCGACATCCATAAGATAGATGGTCATCAAGTGTGTCTACCAGGTTTTGTGGACTCCCACACCCATATTTGTTTTGGCGGTACCCGTGCTCGTGATTACGCCTTCCGCAATGCAGGAAAAACCTATTTGGAGATTGCCAAGGCAGGGGGCGGTATCTGGGACACGGTAACCCAAACACGAAAAGCTTCACAAGACGAATTGGTAGCAGGAATCCTTTCCAGAAGTCAAAAACATCTCAATAATGGCGTTACCACTATCGAAGTGAAAAGCGGTTACGGCCTTTCTGTAAAAGAAGAACTGAAAATGCTACGCGCCATTAAAAAGGCCAATGAAACTTCAAATGCGACTTTGGTCCCGACCTGTTTGGCAGCACATATGAAACCAAAAGATTGGAATCAGGACAAGGATTATCTGGATGTGATCATCAATGAATTGTTTCCCATTATAAAATCAGAAAACTTGGCCAATCGCGTGGATGCCTTTGTGGAAGAAAGTGCTTTTTCACAAGAAGAAATCAAACCCTATTTCCAGAAAGCAAAGGAAATGGGATTTGATATCACGGTACACGCCGACCAATTTACCACGGGCGGCAGTCAAGTAGCTGTGGATTTTGATGCGGTAAGTGCCGACCATTTGGAGGCCAGCTCTGAAAAAGAAATTCAATTGCTCGCCAAGAGCAATACCATTGCCACGGCATTGCCGGGCGCATCCCTAGGTTTGGGATGTGCCTACACCCCTGCCCGGAGAATTTTGGATACAGGCGGTGCTCTGTCCATCGCCAGTGACCACAATCCAGGTTCCGCTCCCATGGGCGACCTGTTGACCCAAGCCAGTATTTTGGGAACATTTGAAAAACTCTCCAATACGGAGGTCTTGGCCGGCATCACTTCCAGGGCCGCTGCGGCTTTACGTTTGACGGACAGGGGTAAACTGGAAGCCGGGGCACAGGCTGACTTTGTCGTTTTTCCCACGGACAACTACCAAGAAATCACTTACCATCAAGGGCAGCTAAAACCAAGTGAAGTTTGGAAAAAAGGAACGCCCATCCACTAAAACATCGCATCATGACCGAATTTCAACAACAAATATCACAGGGTATACCCGAGCAACTTCCAGCAAAAAGGGCCTATACTAAAAATGGGAATCCAGCGCCAAAACGGAAAGACATTCTCTCCAAGGAAGAGAAAAAACTGGCTGTACAAAATGCGCTACGTTATTTTCCCGAAGCTTGGCACAAAGAGCTGGCCCCGGAATTTGCAGCGGAGCTAAAAACCCATGGACGCATCTATATGCACCGGTTCAAGCCCGATTATGAAATGTATGCAAGGCCCATTTCAGAATATCCAGCGAAAACACATCAGGCGGCGGCCATCATGCTGATGATCCAGAACAATTTGGACCCTGCCGTGGCACAACATCCTGAGGAACTCATCACCTATGGCGGTAATGGTGCCGTTTTCCAAAACTGGGCACAATACCTGCTCACCATGAAATATTTGGCGGAAATGACCGAGGAACAGACCTTGAACATGTACTCTGGGCACCCCATGGGACTTTTTCCATCGTCCAAAGAAGCACCACGCGTGGTGGTCACCAATGGCATGATGATTCCCAACTACTCCAAACCTGATGATTGGGAACGTTTCAATGCACTGGGCGTCACTCAATATGGCCAGATGACTGCAGGTTCGTACATGTACATCGGACCTCAAGGCATTGTCCACGGAACGGCCATCACGGTCATGAATGCATTTCGAAAAGTATTGGAGAAAAACGAATCTCCCCAGGGAAAGATTTTCCTGACCGCTGGACTTGGGGGCATGAGCGGTGCCCAACCCAAAGCAGGGAATATCGCTGGGGGCATCACCATTTGTGCGGAAGTCAACCCAGAGGCCGCCAAAAAACGACACGAACAAGGCTGGGTGGATGAATTGTTGGTGGACTTGGACCTTTTGGTCGTCCGTACCAAAGAAGCTATTGAAAACAAAGAAGTGGTTTCCTTGGCGTACATTGGCAATATAGTGGACGTCTGGGAACGTTTTTATAAGGAAGACATCTTTATTCATTTGGGCTCCGACCAAACCTCATTGCACAATCCTTGGGCAGGAGGTTACTACCCCGTGGGACTTTCTTTTGAGGAATCCAACGCTTTGATGGTGGAAGATCCCGAAGCCTTCAAGGAAAAAGTACAGGAATCGCTTCGCAGACAAATCAACGCCATCAACAAGCATACTGCAAAAGGCACCTACTTTTTTGATTATGGCAATGCCTTTTTGTTGGAAGTTTCCCGTGCGGGCGGTGATGTGATGGCCGAGAACAATATCGACTTCAGGTATCCATCCTATGTACAGGACATTTTGGGACCCATGTGCTTCGATTACGGATTCGGTCCATTCCGATGGGTATGTACCTCTGGCGACCCAAAGGACCTTCAAAAAACGGATGCCATTGCCCTTGAAGTGATGAAAAAGATAAAATCCGAGGCTCCTGGGGAAATCCAACAGCAAATGCAGGACAACATCAAATGGATCTCGGAAGCGGACCAGAACAAATTGGTGGTGGGTTCGCAAGCTCGAATCCTTTATGCCGATGCCGAGGGACGCAGTAAAATTGCGGATGCCTTCAACACGGCCATTGCCAAGGGAGAAATCAGTGCTCCCGTGGTATTGGGACGCGACCATCACGATGTAAGCGGAACCGATTCCCCTTTTCGAGAAACCAGCAATATTTACGACGGCAGCAAGTTCACTGCCGATATGGCCATTCAAAATGTGATTGGCGATGGTTTTAGGGGCGCCACCTGGGTTTCCATCCACAACGGTGGTGGCGTTGGCTGGGGCGAAGTGATCAATGGTGGGTTTGGCATGGTGCTCGACGGTTCTGAAGAGGCCTCCATTCGTTTGAAGAAAATGTTGTTCTTTGACGTGAACAATGGTATTTCCCGCAGAAGCTGGGCCAGGAACAAGGAAGCCCGCTTTGCCATTGAACGAGAAATGGAACGCTCCCCCAATTTAAAGGTAACTTTGCCGTATCTTGTAGCAGCTGATATTTTGGACCATCTCTTTTAATTTGATGAAACACTACGACCCCCCGAAAAAAGACCTTTGGACAGGAAGAGTCTCCAATAAGTGGCTGTACCTGCACGAAAAAGTGCATTGTACACCCTTGGAGGAACTTCCCGAGGCCCAAAAAAAATCCATTGCTCTTTTGGGATATGCCTGTGATGCTGGAGTACACCGAAACCAGGGGCGTGTTGGAGCTGAAGATGGGCCGGATGCGATCAAAAGCAGTTTTGCCAAAATGCCCAACCATTTGGGCAGCAATGTGCTGTTGCACGATGTGGGTTCCATTACCTGCACCAATAGCGATATGGAATCTGCCCAAGAGCAACTCGCCAAAGGGGTCACAACCCTTTTAGAAAAAAAACAGTTTCCCATCATTTTAGGTGGCGGACATGATATGGCCTATGGTCATTACAACGGAATCAAAACATATTTGGATGCTAAAAAAGAAGGTCAGACCATCGGTATCATCAATTTTGATGCACATTTTGATTTGCGGAAAAACACCGAGCAAAGCAATTCGGGAACCCCATTTTACCAGATAGCGAAAGACTGTGAAAAAGAGGGCATCGATTTTAACTACCTCTGTCTGGGCATCCGGAAGGATGCCAACGACAGAAACCTGTTCCAAACGGCCAGGGAGCTTGATGTGATCTATGTAATGAACGATACCTTCCAAATTCCCTTACTCGAGGAAATCACGACCTGGATCAATGCATTTGCCAAAAATGTGGACCATATTTATGTGACCATCGACCTGGATGGGTTCTCCTCGGCCTATGCACCCGGGGTCAGTGCTGCCTCACCCATGGGCTTTAGCCCTTATATGGTTTTGGAATGCCTGAAATCGATTATCGGCTCCGGAAAACTGATCAGTGTGGACATCGCCGAGATGAATCCCAAGTACGATATTGACGGACAAACAGCAAAGTTGGCCGCTTCACTGGTGCACCATGTGGCACACAGTGTTTCGGGAAGTTGATGTTCTTTGCTTCAGGTCAATCGGTCATATCCAGCGCAGTCGAAAGACTCGAGGTGGCATTATTACCCAATTCATTGGGAAAGGATTCCGCTTTTCAGCGGAATTTGTCCGGCCTGGATTTTTGAACAAGTTCAAACCCGGGTCCCATAAACAAAAAAAGCCTTCCAAAAGGAAAGCCTTTCATTGGCGAGCATCGGTTTGATGCTTCAACCTGATTCCAATCATCGCGACTGGAATCCAACACAACATGGCAAAGATAGCAAAGCTTTTTGAACTTGCCGTCTTTTCAATAAAAATCAAGGCAAAATCATTCCAAAGAAATAAACCCAACATCCAAAATGCAGCTAAGGTTAGGCACGAATCGCACTACTCTTTACCAATGAAATAATCCCGAACACCGTCTTGGCCATGGGGTGATCTCCCGACTGCACTCGAAATGGCATTGTTCTGTTCTTGGTAAATCAAACAGCTTTGATTGCATAGGTGGACTCTCGGCATTTGACTGGACTATGGGATAAGGGCATGTTGACTGTTTGAATTCAAGGGCGCCCATGGGTAGCCCAAGCACCTTTGCTCCACCACTGCAAGAGATGGAACCACCATCGATATTGGACAGGGCCCCCACAGGAACACTATTGTACTGGGGTTGAAAGGCCCGCTCGCAGGAGGCATGGAAGCTGTTGCAATCCACAAGGACAAATATGCGTTAAGGTACGCGCTCCCCACCAAATCACCCAGGAAATCCAATGTGATTCAAATTTGTATCAAGGCAAATTCCGGTCAGCGTGGAATTTCCCAAAGTGATGAAAAACAACCATCCCGTTCCAAAATCCTATATTAGAGCATGGAAACAGAGATAAAGCGTGACGTTTCCCTGACCGGGGACATCAAATTCACTGGACTTCGACTTAAGGAACCCATGCAGACCTCCGCTGGTTTTTTGGGTGTAAAGGAAGCCTTGCGGCACAGTTTTAAGGAAATGGGGATAGTGCGTTCCATGCGCAGTTTGCTCGAAATGAACCAAGAAGATGGTTTTCGCTGCCCCAGTTGCGCGTGGCCCGTACCAGAACATCCATCCAAGATTGCGGAATACTGTGAAAACGGGGCAAAAGCATTGGCAGATGAAGCCACTCGAGAATACATTGGTGCCGATTTTTTCACGAAACATTCAGTGGAAGAATTATCACAGCTCAGCGATTATGAGCTCAACAGCTTGGGACGTGTGGTTGAACCCATGGTCCTAAGACCAAACAGTGTCCATTACGAACCCATTACGTGGCAGGATGCCTTTGAATTGATCTCGGATGAATTGCACCAATTAAAAAATCCTAACGAAGCCATATTCTACACCTCGGGCCGTTCCAGCAACGAGGCAGCATATCTCTACGGGATGTTCGCCCGTGCCCTTGGCACCAACAATATGCCCGATTGTTCCAATATGTGCCATGAATCGTCCGGAGTGGCACTTTCGGAAACCTTGGGCATTGGAAAGGGTTCCGTAAAACTGGACGATTTATACGGAGCAGAGGTTGTTCTAGTCGTGGGGCAAAATCCCGGTACCAATCATCCGAGAATGCTATCGGCTCTGGAAAAATGCAAAAACAACGGAGGGAAGATCATCAGTATAAATCCGTTGGCCGAAACGGGATTGGTCAACTTCAAGAATCCACAGAATGTCTCGGACATGTTGGGCAACGGCCAGCCTATAGCGGACATCCATTTGCCCGTGAAGATCAATGAGGATATCGCCTTGGCCAAACTGCTGCTTAAAAAATTGGTGGCCTTGGATGCAAAAAACCCCCATGTCCTGGACCATGAATTCATTGTAGAGTACGTAGATGGCTATGATGAACTGTTGAAGGATTTGAGCCGCTACGACATGGAAGGCCTTCAACGGAGAAGCGGCGTTTACATGCGGAAAATTGACAAGGCTGCGGCATTGTTGGCCGAAAATTCCAAAATCGTGGTCTGCTGGGCCATGGGCATTACCCAACATAAAAATGCAGTGGACTGCATCAAGGAATACGTCAACATCCTGTTACTCAAGGGAGCGGTCGGAAAACCCTTTGCCGGGACCTGTCCCGTTCGTGGGCATAGCAATGTTCAGGGCGATCGCTCGGTGGGGATCATGCACTACGTGGACAAAACCTTGAACGAGAATATCCAAAAGCACCTTAATTTTGACCCCCCTACTGAAAAAGGATACGATACCGTGGAATCCATTAAGGCCATGCACGAAGGAAAGGCGAAGGTTTTTGTTTGTTTGGGCGGCAATTTTTTGATGGCCGCTTCCGATACACAATACACTGCAGAGGCCATTCAAAATTGTAATTTGACCGTACAAATCAGCACCAAACTGAATCGAAGTCATTTGGTGACGGGCAAGACAGCTTTACTGTTGCCCACTTTTGGACGTTCCGAAAAAGATGAAAAGAACGGCGAGCTCCAATTTTTGACCATGGAAAGCAGTACGGGCAAGGTGAGACAGAGCAAAGGATTGTTACGACCTGCCTCGGAGCACATCAAGAGTGAACCTGAGATCATCTCACTTTTGGCACACACCTATTTTAGGGGGAATCATTCCATGAATTGGTATGAACTGGGTCAAGATTACGACCTTATCCGAAAATTGATAGACAAAACCGTGAAGGGTTTCGAAAATACCAGCGAACGATCCAAAGGGTTTGGGTACTATCTGCCCAATAATGTTCGTAACCGTGATTTTAGGAAACTCCCCAACGGAATGGCCCAATTGTCCATTACCCCGCTGCCCGACCATCAATTAAAACCTGATGAGCTATTGTTGATGACCATTCGCTCGCATGACCAGTTCAACACGACCATTTACGGCTTGAACGATCGCTATCGTGGCATCCATAACGAACGGCGTGTGGTTTTTATGAATGAATGGGATATGATTGAAAAAGGACTGACCCAACTCGATGTGGTCAACCTGCACAGCCATTATGATGGCATCCGAAGAACAGCAGAAAAGTTCTTGGTGGTAACCTATAACATTCCAAAAGGAAATATGGCCGCTTATTTTCCAGAAACCAACTTATTGGTGCCGCACAATCATTTTGCCGATAAGAGCCAGACGCCCATCAGCAAGTCCATTAAGGTTACCGTGGAGAAAATTTCCCGAACTTGATTATTTGAACGCAGGCATTCCCGTAATGTCCGCACCGGTAATCAGAAGGTGGATATCGTGAGTACCTTCATAGGTAATCACACTTTCCAGGTTCATCATATGGCGCATAATGCTGTACTCCCCCGTGATGCCCATACCACCCAACATCTGTCGTGCTTCGCGGGCTATTGTAATGGCCATTTCCACATTGTTCCGTTTGGCCATGGAAATCTGGGCTGTTGTGGCCTTGCCTTCATTCTTCAATTGCCCCAAACGGAAAGCCAATAATTGGGCCTTGGTGATTTCGGTGATCATTTCGGCCAATTTCTTTTGCTGAAGCTGATATGCGGCAATGGGTTTGCCAAATTGAACACGTTCTTTGGCATAACGCAGTGCGGTATCGTAACAATCCATGGCGGCTCCTATGGCTCCCCATGCAATACCATAACGAGCAGAATCCAAACAACCTAATGGAGCTCCCAATCCAGTTTTACCAGGCAATAGATTTTCCTTGGGCACCTTTACATCATCGAAAATAAGCTCGCCCGTTGCGGATGCCCTCAATGACCATTTATTGTGCGTCTCGGGTGTGGAAAAGCCTTCCATACCACGTTCCACGATAAGTCCATGTATTCTACCTTCCTCATTTTTGGCCCAAACAACGGCGATATCGGCAAATGGCGAGTTGGAAATCCATAATTTGGCACCGTTCAGCACATAGTGATCACCGGCGTCCTTGAATTTTGTTTCCATACCTCCGGGGTTGGAACCGTGGTTGGGTTCCGTAAGACCAAAACAGCCCATCCACTCCCCTGTGGCCAACTTGGGCAAATATTTTTTACGCTGCTCTTCGGTACCATAAGCAAATATGGGATACATGACCAAAGAAGATTGTACAGAAGCTGTGGAACGAACCCCACTATCACCACGTTCAATCTCCTGCATGATCAACCCATAACTGATCTGGTCCAGACCAGCTCCTCCATATTCTTCGGGAATGTAGGGACCAAAAGCACCGATTTCGGCCAATCCTCCAATAATTTGTTCGGGAAATTCCGCTTTTTGGGCATATTCCTCAATAATCGGGGATATATCGCGCTTTACCCATTGACGGGCAGCATCACGAACCAGTTTATGCTCCTCGGAAAGCAAATCATCAAGATTGTAGTAATCTGGGGCTTCAAATACGTCAGGCTTCATTCAAAATAATTTTAAGTAAATATAACATTTCATTCGACTATTGTTACATTTTCAAATAAAATGCTTTGGTCAAATCGATGTATTCCTTCGTGTATTGGTGTCGACTTTCTTCAATGACCAACGAATCAATATATGGTTTACTATTGTGGAAACTAAATTCCATCAAACTTCTTTTAAAATCAGTTTCGGGATTTCCCTTGACCCTTGTGATCCGGTTTGGGAACAATCCAACTCCTTCCGCTAGACCATTAACGTTATCCTCTTCTTTAAAGGGAATAATTACCGAAAAAGTTCCGTTATCCGTCAAAAACTGCGATACACCCTGAACCAATTCATCAAAGGGCAATGAGCTGTTTTGCCTTGCTTTATCGCGGGCTTCATTACCACTGGCAACTTCCTCGGCGTAAAATGGAGGGTTTGAAACGATTAAATCGTACTTATCATCCATTTCATCCACAAATTCATCAAATCCCGCATGATAACAGAACAGTCTGTCTGCCCATGGGGAGGCTTCAAAATTGGCAACACATTGTTCGTAGGAAGCGTCATCCAACTCAATGGCATCGATGGTTTCCGCAGACGAACGTTGCGCCAATTGCAAAGCAATGATTCCGGTTCCCGCTCCAATATCCAAAATGGATTCCGGTTGCCTGTCCAGTGATGTCCATGCGCCCAACAATACTCCATCTGTACCTATTTTCATTGCACACTGGTCTTGATAAATGGTAAATTCCTTGAATTTGAACGGTTTCATGACATCAAAGGTAAGTCAAAAGCCTGTACTTGATTGACGGAACCCAATTCAAATAGGGCATTCATTAACCCAAACAGGACATCCGTTGATCCACAGGGTAAAAACCCAGATCAATGTGGTTATTTCTCCAACCATACATTGGGGAGAGCCCGGATCACATCGGTTCCAAATTATCCAAACCCATGATTTTGAAAAAATCCCTTTTGCATTCCTACTTATGCTAGCAGTGGTCACAGCATCACAAGCACAAGAACAGGGTAAATTCCGTGTTGGACTTGAGGCTGGCCACATCATGCCCAGTTTTCGTGGCGCAATATGTGCTCTTGAACCAAAAACCAATATAGCTGACAACATGAACAGTTGGTATACGCTTGGAGTCTACCGCTATGGCCAAAAACGTCCAGGTTGGCCTCGCTTCCGCAGAGGCAAGTGTATCATACCCTTACTTTTGACCGTTGTTTTAACTCAACAAGCTCCTTTGCGCCACTTCTTGGTGCAGGTAATGGCCTTAGTTCCTTTGGCCGCATTGGTTTGACATAACCTATGCCGAAGAAACAGAATGTGATGCAGACCTTGGGGTCGATGATAGGTCCGATGGTCTTTTGGGACCTGGTTTTGCAGCTGACAAATTTAGATTGGAAGCAACCTATAATCTTATCGGCAAAACTGATTTAGGAGAAGGCAGGGAACTGAAAACCTCCTGATTGGGCAAATCCTTGGGTTTTCATCAAGTTGGCGGCAAGTGGAAAAATTAAAATTATTCCGTCTCGATTTGTCAAATGGAGAGAGGGATTGACCTGACTTGCTTTTTGTCCTAACCTAGATAAAGGTCCACCAATCCCTCAGGGGTTTTTACGTGGATGGTTTTATTTTCCCTATCCACTTTGGCAATAATGTCATCACTTATGGGGATCAACAGCTCCTTATCCCCTTTCTTGATTTCGAACAAATCTTGGGAAGCACTATCATTTACGGATTCAACAATGCCTATATCGCCGTGAACCTCATCCAAAATGGTAAAACCGATGACTTCGTGATAGTAGAATCTATTTCCTCTAAGAGGGGGCAACATCGTCAAAGGAAGGTATAATTCAGACCCAATCAATTTATCCGCCGAAGGTTCGTCCTTGACCTCTTCAAAATCGATACGGAGTAGATTGGATTTATGCAATCGGCATCTATCAATAAAAAATGGAATCAGGTTGTTTCCCAATGAAACAAGCACTGATTCCATATTTTCGTAGCTCTCGGGCTCATCGGTATCCAATTTGACCAATACCTCGCCCTTAAAACTATATTTTGAAACGACTTTGCCCAGGTAGAAACAGTCTTCCTTACGCATCGTCCTAAGTTTCTATTCTTCTTCTTTGGCAGCTTCTTCAGCAGCAGGAGCCTCTTCGGCTGGTGCTTCTGCAGTAGCTTCCTCAGTTGCAGCTTCAGCGGTTTCTTCGGCAGCCTCCTCAGCTACTTCTTCTTCTGGCAATGCAGCAGCAGCTCTTTTGGCACTTACTTCTTTTTCAGCTTCCAAAGCTTTTGCTCTAGCTTCTGCTTCTGCTTTGCTCAAACCATCTTTCTTGGCTTGGATTTTTTGCTCTTTCTCTTCCAACCAAGCGTTGAATTTTTCCTCAGCTTGCTCTTCTGTCAATGCACCTTTGCGTACACCACCTGCCAAGTGATGCTTCATCATTACACCTTTATAAGAAAGAATTGCTTTGGCGGTATCGGTTGGCTGTGCTCCGTTCTGCAACCATTTCACGGCACCGTCAACATCAAGATTGATTGTGGCTGGATTGGTGTTTGGGTTGTAAGTACCCAATTTTTCCAAAAATTTACCGTCTCTTTTCGCTCTTACATCCGCAGCGACCACCCAATAGAATGGTTTACCTTTTTTACCGTGTCTTTGAAGTCTGATTTTAACTGGCATATCACATTAATTTGTAGGGTGCCCGACCCTGATTATTAATTCTTTTTAATCGCTTATTCGTAAAGCGGGTGCAAATATACACTTATTTGTTTATGGCACAGCGATTAAAGCAAAAAAAGTTAAAAGCCCTTAACAACTGAAACCTATCCCGTTAAATCTATTATAAAGCACTGTAACTTTTTGTTATTCCGACACTTAACCTTATCTTATATAGTGAAGTCATCGAGAGTCGATGGCCTTTAACCGATAAAATGAAGAGAGATTATGAAGTACACTGTAGAAATGTCGAACAAACTGAACGAACTTTTGGAAAGAACCTATGATGCTGAAAAAGGATTTAAACAAGCAGCCGAAAAGGTGGATAACAAGACCATAAAACAATTCTTTATGGACCGTGCCAAACAGAGATATGATTTTGGACACGAACTCAAGGCTGAAATCAAAGCTTTTGGACAAAGTCCTGAAAAAGGAGGCAGTGCGAAAGGGACCTTACACCGTTCTTGGGTCGATTTCAAATCGTTATTTTCCAATAATAATGAAGAAGCAATGTTGGAAGAAGTTAATCGAGGCGAGAAAGAAGCCATAGAGACTTACAACGACATATTGCACGATAAGGATTTTGTATTGCCGCCGTCCACTGAAAGTTTACTCATGAAGCAAAGAAATGCCATCAGAGAAACCTTGGAAACAGCAAATATATTCGAAACAGCAGTATCGTAATTCCAAAAGTCACTAGATACAAGCAGAAAAAGCTGGGATTTATTCCCGGCTTTTTTTAGTTGATAACTCCTCACAACTCTTTTTTACCAAATCTATCTTCTTCCGTACTTTTATCTATTCTTTTTTTGACCGAGACCGATAGCCTATGTATTTGATTTTTGACACGGAAACCACTGGTTTGCCCAAACGTTGGGACGCCCCGATTACCGACACCGACAACTGGCCAAGATGCGTTCAGATAGCATGGCAGTTGCATGATGAACTGGGTAATTTGATCGAACATCAGGATTTTTTGGTGAAACCTGAAGGGTTCAACATTCCCTACGAGTCGGAACAGATACACGGCATTTCCACTGCTTTGGCGGAAGAAAAGGGAGTTCCCCTGAGCGAGGTCCTGGAAGCTTTCAACAAGGCATTGGAGCAGACCAAATTCGTGGTAGGTCAAAATGTGGGCTTCGATATCAATATTATGGGATGCGAATTCCATCGGGGGGACGTGGAAAGTCCTTTGACCGAACTCCCTGTACTCGACACCTGTACCGAGCATACCGCGGAACTCTGTAAAATACCTGGAGGGCGTGGCGGTAAATTTAAATTGCCCACATTGACCGAACTCCACGAGTTCCTGTTCGGGGAGCCTTTTGCCGAGGCGCACAATGCAACGGCCGACGTGGAAGCCACCACACGCTGTTTTTTGGAACTGGTCCGTAAAAAGCAGTATTCCTACCAAGAACTGGATGTTCAGCCTGATTATTTTGAGCGTTTCTCCGAAGCCAATCCGAAAGAAATAGAGCTAGTCGGGTTAAAGCACATCAACCTGAAGGCCGCATCAAAAGAAATTGCCGATGCCCTTTGGGCGGAAGATACCAGTGGGGTTTCCGACGAGGAAATCAAAGAAAACGTAGAAGCGTTGGAGGAGGAACCTTTTGTACATCTCCACAACCACTCCCAGTTTTCGGTACTGCAGTCCACCATCAATATTAAAGATTTGGTCAAGGCCACGGCCAACCACGGCATGCCTGCCGTTGCTTTGACCGACCACGCCAACATGATGGGCGCCTTTCACTTTGTGAAAGAAGTGATGGGACACAACAAAGCGGCAAAGGCCAAAAACGAGGAACTCATAGCCAATGGCGAACAACCTACCGAAAAAGAGATCACCCCAATCGTAGGTTGCGAATTCTTTGTCTGCGAGGATCACACCAATAAAAATGTAAAGGACTATGGACATCAGATCGTGCTCTTGGCCAAAAACAAGAAAGGCTATCACAATCTGGCCAAAATGTCCTCCATCGCCTACACCGATGGATTCTACTACGTACCCCGGATCGATAAAAAGGTCATTGAGCAGTACAAAGAAGATGTTATTGCCCTCACTGGAAACCTGTATGGTGAAGTGCCCAACAAAATCCTGAATGTTGGCGAAAACCAGGCAGAAGAGGCACTTTTATGGTGGAAGGAACAATTTGGCGAGGATTTTTACATCGAAATTATGCGTCACGGCCAAGAAGATGAAGATCGTGTCAATCAAGTTTTGGTTCGAATGGCCAAAGACCACAATGTAAAACTGGTCGCTACCAACAACACCTATTATTGCGATAAAAAAGATGCCGAGGCACACGATATTTTATTGTGTGTGAAAGACGGCGAAAAACAATCAACCCCCATCGGTAGGGGTCGTGGTTATCGCTATGGATTGCCCAACCAAGAGTATTACTTCAAATCTTCCGACGAGATGAAGGAGCTCTTCAAGGATTTGCCCGAAGCCATCTTGAACATCAAGGAAATCGTTGACAAAATCGAGCCCTACGACCTTGCCAGTGACATTCTGCTGCCCAAGTTCAGCATTCCTGAAGAATTCAAGGACCCAGAAGACGAAGTGGATGGTGGAAACAGAGGCGAGAATGCCTACTTAAGGCATATTACCTACAAAGGGGCCGAAAAACGATACGGCGAACTTTCCGATGAGATCAGGGAACGGATAGACTTTGAGTTGGAGATCATCAAAAACTCCGGGTATCCGGGATACTTTTTGATTGTTGAAGACTTTATACGGGAAGCCAGAAACATGGACGTTTCGGTGGGACCAGGTCGTGGTTCGGCCGCTGGTTCGGTGGTAGCCTACTGCTTAACGATCACCAACATCGACCCCATGAAGTACGACCTACTTTTTGAGCGGTTCCTGAATCCTGACAGGGTGTCCATGCCCGATATCGATATTGATTTTGATGACGAAGGCCGTAGCCGGGTCATGGACTACGTAATAGATAAGTACGGTGCGAATCAGGTGGCGCAGATCATCACTTACGGTACCATGGCGGCCAAATCCTCCATTCGGGATACCGCCCGTGTTTTGGATTTGCCCTTGGGCGATGCCGACCGGATTGCCAAATTGATTCCGAACATGTCCAAGCTCAATAAAATATTTGGGGTGGACGAAGCGGATTTAAAAAAGAAATTTCGTTCCGAAGAACTGGAAAAGGTGAACGAGCTCCTCAATATCGCCGAGACAGATGATTTGGAAGGGCAAACCTTGAAGATGGCCCGAGTGCTCGAAGGTTCCCTGAGAAATACGGGAATCCACGCTTGTGGGGTAATCATCACGCCAGATGACATTACCAACTTCGTGCCCGTATCCGTGGCCAAGGATTCCGACCTGTACGTTACCCAGTTCGACAACTCCGTAGTAGAGAGTGCCGGATTGTTGAAGATGGACTTCTTGGGATTGAAAACCTTGACCCTGATCAAGGACACCGTCAAAATCGTGAAAGCACGAACAGGAACTGAGTTGGTGCCGGATGATTTCCCACTGGACGATGAAAAAACATACGAGCTTTTCCAAAGAGGGGAAACAGTTGGGGTATTCCAGTACGAATCCCCTGGGATGCAAAAACACATGAAAAACCTGAAACCTACGGTTTTTGATGACCTCATCGCCATGAATGCCTTGTACCGACCTGGTCCCATGGAATACATCCCAAGCTTTATTGCGCGTAAGCATGGTGAAGAGGAGATTACCTACGACCTCCCCGAGATGGAAGAATACCTCCAAGAAACCTACGGGATCACGGTTTACCAAGAGCAGGTAATGTTGCTCTCACAAAAACTAGCTGGATTCTCCAAAGGTGATGCGGATGTACTCCGGAAAGCCATGGGTAAAAAGATCTTTGCCCTACTGGAAAAACTAAAGCCACAATTCTTGGATGGTGGGGAGAAAAACGGACATCCACGGGAGGTGCTCGAAAAAATCTGGAAGGACTGGGAAGCATTCGCCTCCTACGCCTTCAACAAGAGCCACTCCACCTGTTACGCCTACATAGCCTACCAAACGGCCTATTTAAAGGCCCACTACCCTGCCGAATATATGGCGGCCGTGCTGTCCAACAACATGAACGACATCAAGCAGGTGACCTTCTTCATGGAGGAATGTAAACGGATGGGATTGGAAGTATTGGGGCCGGACGTCAACGAATCCTACTACAAGTTTGCGGTGAACAAGGACAATGCGGTCCGTTTTGGAATGGGTGCCATTAAAGGTGTAGGGCGCTCCGCCGTGGAGACCATTGTGGAAAATCGAAAAGAGGACGGATCTTACCGATCCATATTTGATCTGGCCAAACGTGTGGATTTACGGGCAGCCAATAAAAAAGCATTTGAGAACTTGGCCTTGGCAGGTGGATTTGATTCCTTTGGCGACACCCACCGTGCGCAATATTTTCATGATGAAGGTGATGGGATTACCTTCTTGGAAAAGGCTGTAAAGTACGGTTCCAAGTTTCAGGAGAATCAAAATTCATCACAGGTAAGCCTTTTTGGCGAAGCCAGCGAAGTACAGATTCCCGAACCTATCGTACCTCCCTGCGAGGAATGGGGCACCATGGAAAAGCTACGCCGTGAAAAAGAAGTGGTCGGTATTTATATTTCAGGACACCCTTTGGATGATTTCAAAAAAGAAATCAAGGCATTCTGTAAAAATACGGTGAGCGATTTCGCCCGTTTGGAAGAGCATGTAAACCGGGAACTAACGGTTGCAGGGGTCATTACCGATGTACAGCATCGGGTTTCCAAAAACGGTAAAGGCTGGGGACTTTTCACACTCGAAGATTACAATGAGTCCTACGAACTGCGGATCTTTGGCGAGGAGTACTTAAAATTTCGTCATTTTTTAATGATCAACTCCTTTGTGCACGTGAGAGCTTATGTACGCGAGGGCTGGGTCAACCGGGATACGGGCAAAAAAGGTGACCCGAGGCTTCAGTTCAACGATTTCAAACAGCTCCAGGACGTCATGGACGCCTTTGCGAAAAAACTGACCATCAAACTGGACATAGATCGTCTGCAAGAACAACGGATCAGAACATTGAAGGAAACCTTGACATCACATAAGGGCGACCACCCGATAAGTTTTGTGATCTATGAGATGCAGGAGGAGATCAAGCTCAAACTATCGAGCCGAAAACAGAAGGTAAAGATAAACAGTGGGTTACTTTCCGAATTGGAAGCCAATGAAATTCATTACAAGTTGAACTAGACCATAATTATTGTCAATGGCGCAATAATTAAAACGAATACGCCCTGTGTAAGTTAGATGGGCATTATTTGACTAACTTTGCATAATATTAAAATAAATAAGATGGCACTAGAAATAACAGATGCGACTTTTGACGAAGTAGTTTTAAAAAGTGACAAGCCTGTCCTAGTAGATTTTTGGGCAGCATGGTGCGGGCCTTGTAGAATGGTGGGTCCGATCATTGAAGAAGTAGGACAAGAATACGATGGCAAAGCTGTTGTTGGAAAGGTGGATGTAGATGCCAACCAGCAATTCGCCGCCAAATACGGTGTACGTAACATCCCTACCGTTTTGATTTTCAAAGATGGTGAGGTTGTGAACCGTCAAGTGGGCGTATCCCCTAAAAAAACCTATACAGATGCTATTGATGCAGCACTGTAAAACGAATTTTGGAATTGGATTTTAAAAAAGGTTTGGCATTTGCCAAGCCTTTTTTATTTTATCTTGTCCACAGAAATCAATTATGGACGTACGATCGGAACTTAGCAAAACGACCCTTTTCCAAAATCTGGAGCTCTTGGCCCATCAAATTGTGGAGGGGTTTATCAGTGGTATCCATAAAAGTCCGTTCCATGGATTTTCCGCCGAATTTGCGGAGCACAAAATTTACAATCCAGGGCAGAGCACCAAACATATCGATTGGAAGCTTTTTGCACGTACGGACCGTTTGTACACCAAACGTTTTGAGGACGAGACCAACCTTCGCTGCCATATGATTTTGGACAACTCGGCCTCCATGTACTATCCGGAAGTGAAGAAATATTCCGTAGGGAACCTCAACAAAATTGGTTTTGGGGTACTTTCCATTGCAGCTTTGATGCAAGTTTTGAAAAAACAACGGGATGCTGTGGGACTCAGTATCTATTCTGATACCTATGATTTCCATGCTTCTGAAAAGAACAGTGAACGTCATTTTCAGATGCTGTACTCCAAATTGAACGAAGTTGCTTCCCATAGAAAAGACACGAAAGAGACCAAAACCTATACCTTCCTGCATCAAATTGCCGAGAAGATCCACCGGAGAAGCTTGATATTTTTGTTCACGGATATGTTCCAGACGGAAACCGAAGAGGAAAAACTGTTTGAAGCCCTGCGTCACCTCAAATACAACAAACATTCCGTGGTCCTTTTTCATCTCTTGGACAAAGAACATGAGCTCAATTTTGATTTTGACAATGCACCCAAACGTTTTGTGGATGTGGAAACAGGCGAACAGATAGATTTGTACGCTGATTCCATTAAGAAAGCATATTCTGAAAAAGTACTGCGATATCAGAAGGATCTGAAACTGAAATGCGCACAGTACCAAATCAAATATGTGGGAGTGGATGTTCGCTCGGACTTCTCCCAAGTCCTGAATTCCTTTATAATAGAGCGACAGAAATTTGCTTGATCATTTTTTTAAAAAAATGTTTTGCCATATCCGAAATGAGAATGTATATTTGCACTCGCTTTAAAAAAGCAAATGAACAAGATTTGAATCCGACCGTTGTCGGAGTCTTGCAAAGATAAAATCATTGGTCTGGTAGTTCAGTTGGTTAGAATACCTGCCTGTCACGCAGGGGGTCGCGGGTTCGAGTCCCGTCCAGACCGCAAAAAGCTCCGATTTCTCGGGGCTTTTTTTATTTTATAAATTTGATTTTCAATTATTTACATTTAAATCTGAAAATCATATTTCTTATAGCGTGCCGCATTCGTGCCGCATTTTTGAACTTATTTTACTTCTTCGCAACATTTTACACAAAGCTATTTCACAAAAAGAAGATTATGTAAAACCGTATAAAACGAATATATCTTCTTACTTTCCTATTTCATAAAAATGCCGTGACTTGAAAATACAATACTGCTCGGATCTACATTTAGAGTTCCCGCATAACAAAAGTTGGTTGGCAGACCACCCTTTGAAACCAACTGCCGAAACTCTAATAATTGCTGGAGACACCCATTACCTAGGATCTGAATATACTAAGCTTGATTTTTTCAAATGGGTCTCTGATAATTATAAACGGGCTTTTGTAATACCTGGCAATCATGAATATTATGGAGGCTATGATTTGTCTTTACATCAAGAGCCTTTTAAATGGGAAATTCAAAAGAATGTATTCTTGTTGAACAACCAAGTTGAGATAATAGAAGACATTAGTTTTCTTTTTTCTACATTCTGGAGCCACATATACCCTGAAAATGGAAGCTTTGTATCCAGTAGAGTCAATGATTTTTATAAAATCATGGTTAATCAAAGAAGGCTAACGGTTGATGATTTCAATAAGCTTCATAACGAAGCCTATACTTTTATTAAGGAAAATTTAAAATCTCAGAATGACAAGACCGTAGTGGTAACCCATCACCTACCCACTCCATTGTGCAATTCCCCTGAATTTGAAGGCAGCCCCATCAACAATGCTTTTGTTGTGGATATAACTGATTTTATAACTAAATCCGATATTGATTATTGGATATATGGCCATATACATAGAAATATTGGCAACGGCACAATGTTAGGAGGCACAATAATGTTATGCAATCAATTAGGGTATGTTCATATGAATGAGCACTATGATTTTTCGAGAGACACTTATTTTGAGCTGAAAAACCCATAAAGATTAGATTTCCAAGTTAATTCAATCAACTAAATTCACCTTTGTTATTCAATTTCTCTATTAAGAAAAGCTATTGAAACAATAAAAAAGCATTTGCAAAACACTACATTTTTTGTAGTTTTATGCAAATGCTTTTCCATGATAGGCCAAGCCATTTCTGAATATTTATACGAAGTAGAGTCCCTAGTGGAAACGCCGGACATAGTATACCACCTTCACCGGATAGAATTGAGCACCCTCAAGACTAACGCAAAAGCCTGATTTTCAACTCCATTTATTAACTATTGAATGGTTCAAATTTCCCCTTTGTTTGGGGTCTTTCCCGTCCAGCAATATTCACATAGTCCATACCTATGGAAATAAGGTAATAGGGTTGACCATTGTATTTTCTTTAATTTTGTACCTTGTTGTACCTAATACTATAACTACCTATGGGCATTGAAACCTATTTTCAACTATTGACAGATGCCGAAAAGAAGCATTTCCCTGAAAAATTGTTTTTTGGCGGGGATGAAGATTTGCTCTATGAGAAAAGAAGGGTTTCCGTTGTAGGTTCGAGAGCATCTTCAAAGGAAGGCCTACAAAGAGCAAAAATCATATCAAAAACTTTGGTCAAGCACGATATCATAGTAGTAAGTGGATTGGCAAAAGGAATAGATACTATGGCCCACCAAACTGCAATCGATTCAGGAGGTAAGACCATTGCGGTTTTGGGAACGCCTTTAAATGTCCCTTACCCAAAGGAAAATGCAACCCTCTTGGAAAAAATCAAGAAGGAGCATTTAGCCATCTCCCAGTTCCCGGAAGGTTTTCCGACACAGCCAAAGAATTTCCCAATTAGAAATAGGACCATGGCATTGATATCCGATGCAACGATCATCATTGAGGCCACTGATAAAAGTGGTACTCGACACCAAGGTTGGGAAGCCCTTCGTTTGGGGCGGGAGGTGTATATTTTGGAAAATGTTATCCATGATTCAAATGTTACATGGGCCAAGGAAATGTTGGATTATGGAGCCCAAGTCCTTTCCAGGGAAAACGTGGACGAGATTTTTACCCACATTCCATACTTGACCTCAAAATTTGAGGATGCCTTTTGAAATTCCATTTGCAACAATGCTGGAATTTGCGAGTCGGGGTACAAATGAGAAGGCCCAACTCTCAAAGAGAATATGTGGTAATATAAAGTCAGGGAATACCCGGGTAATTGAACGACTCATATATTATATGTCTGAATTACCTCAAGAACACCCAATCTCCCAAATGTTCGATAATAACCCGATATTGGTCCCTGCACCTAGGAGTACGCCAATGGTCGAAGGCGCTCATTGGCCAACAAGAATATTGTCGGAACACTTAGTAAATTCAGGTTTTGGCAATTCGGTTCAGAATTTGATTGAAAGAATCAGTCCTGTTCCAAAATCAAGCAATTTCTACACCGCTGAAAGCCGTCCGTCCTGCAACACACATTATGATAGTCTATTGTGTACCCCTCCAGAGGCCTTTGTTGAAAAAATAATATTGGTGGACGATGTTTTCACCCTGGGCAGAACTTCATGTGCTTGTGCAAGGAGGTTAAAAGAAACCTATCCAAATTCCGAAGTTTTGGTTTTTGCAGCAATGAGAACACGAGGGCTCATAACCACCTTGGATGAAATAGTTAAACCTTCTTACCATATAATGGTTTATAATTCCGAACAAGACAGTATTATCTTGCCCAATTAGCATAGTTTTTGATTTACATTACAACGAATCAAGTGACCCTTTTTACGGATGTCAATGAAGGGGATTTAAACCATATAAATTGTACTAAAATCCCAACCTTAAAAATTAAGCCCGGCAAATACACATTCAAAATATAAAATCATACATTACAATCAAAAATGCAAACAAGCCTCCAAAAGGCATTAAAATCCATCATTTTTAATGTTAAAAAGGTTAAAATTTGTTAAAAGGTGAGCAATTCGGTGCCTCCCATTTTTGACCCTCTGGGAAACCCTGAAAAATGGGCATATTTTGTAAAAAGTTCGAGTCCCGTCCAGACCGGTTACCAAAATCCTAATTAGTTGCTTAATAACTAGTTAGGATTTTTTGGTTTAATAACTGTACGATTCCTGTATGGTAAAAATCCTCTAACTTCCTTTTCAAAGTTAATTTTCACCTATCACTGCTCTCTATGTGTGTAGCTCGAACAGTAGTTTTAGTTAATTTTCAATTGGTATTAATTCGGTGGATAAACTAATTTTCAATGTACTCAAAAGGAGAAAATTACTTAAACATCTATTTCTAGTATTCAATAAAAGGGCTCGTGCATAAGTATTAAATAAGATATAGTTTCCCCTTATTAAATTAGTAAGCACTTAAAATCAATTAAATTTTAAACTTTCAATCGCCAATTTCGTTGGCTATGCTTAACATATGCAGTTAAATATAAACGCAAAAGTCTTTTTAAATTAAGTAAACCTATTTGGGGGAGTATGAGTACTAAATGTAAGAATTTTCTAAAAAATCGGGGAGTGCAAAAAGATTTAACCGTTATTTTTTATAATACTGATTGCGATGGTGACCCTTAATTACTTCTAATATACCTTCATCAACCAGCCTCCGAAGAATTGCTGAAACATTTGATGAAGATGATACTACACCAAAATCTTCTTTTAATTTGATGACAACTTCACTGTTATATCTTGGTTTTTTAAAAAAACCTTGATTTATGGATTCAATTAATCTAGATGTTAATCTTGTTTTTTCTTTTCTTGTTGAAGAAAGGATGAATCTGGGTTTAAATCCAACATTAAAATCAAGAACATCTTTAGGTTGAATGTTGATTGCAAGACATATTTCAATAAAATAAGACAAAGAAGTTTCTTCCCCAGATTCTACATCTGAAATTTTTTTATAAGTAAACCCGGTCATTTCAACAACATCCTCAATTTGGAGTTTTTCTTTCTCTCTTTGCTTTTTTAACCGTTTACCTATTGCTTTAAGGGCACTTGTCTTCTTATATCTAGACATAAGCCAAAGTGAGCAATAGAATTAGAGACAAAAAATTACATATAATATAATTTTGTCTTTTTATTCCAATTGTTTATGTTTGGAGTTAGAAATATATTTGCGATACTTCGTGTAAAAACATTTGAAGCCATCGCTTTGAATCTCTCGCTAGAAAACTGGTAATTTTTGCACTAGAGATGATAAGTAGATTGTCTCACGACCCGGGCGTGAGCTCTTCCTATCAGTGCAAGGTATACCAGTACCGCTAGCGGGTAAGTTGAGTTTTCACGCCCAACTTTTTCTTAGCGTTTTGCTTTCTTTATTTCTTTTTCGATGTATCGCTGACCTTTTCAGGTTATGGGAAACAAAAGGCTTGTTTTTTTATTTGAGAATTTATCCTCGGTCTGTTCCAGTTCTAGAGCGGGCCTGACCCTGTTTGAAATTCTCTTTAAGAAAAAGCCCAAGAATCCTATATAACCCTAAGACTATAGTTTTGGGATATTCGCTACATTTTTCCGGTTTACGATTTCCTTTTTTTCCCATAACTGACGACATCCATTTCGGGGTATCCGGCCCTAGCTCGATTTCATAGTCATTTTTCATCTAGGAACCTTATTTCCAAGAGCCTTTGCTACTTGGACAGGGTGGCCTATGTCCGAACCTTGATGCTCTAAGGGAAGTTACGGCTTTATCCTGACTTTCTGGGCAGTGTGACTAGAAACCTATGGACGGTTAGATTGTCCCATAGGAACGCAATACCACTAACACCTTAATCAAAAGAACTCAACATAATGAAGAAATCACCAATATACTCAAGCAGGACAAAACTGTTCCTGTTCTTATATATCCTACTAATTCCCCTACTCCACCAAAAATTGGTGGCAGGGGTAACATTTGATCCACCACAGACCACTATAACCGGTACTGTTACCGACATGGACGGGCTGCCCTTGGGCGGGGTCAATGTTGTGTTGGAATCCACCAACCAAGGGGCCATTTCCGATATGGACGGCACCTACAGAATTGAAGCTGGCCCAAATGGAACACTGGTATTTTCCATAGTGGGCTTTAAATCCTTGAACGTCCCAATAGAAGGAAGAAACGTCATCGACGTTCAGTTGGAGGAGGATGTGACCCAGTTGGGGGAGGTCGTGCTCAATGCCGGCTATTATACCGTTTCCGAAAAAGAACGTACGGGGAACATTTCCACCATAAAAGCGGATATCATTGAAAAACAACCTGTGGCCAATCCCCTAGCAGCCATGCAAGGCCAATTGTCCGGGGTCAACATTGCCCAGACCACTGGGCTACCTGGTGGTGGTTTCAACATCGAAGTGCGGGGCAGGAATTTTATCAATGGTGCTACAGACCCCCTGTTCATCGTGGATGGTGTGCCCTTCGGTTCACAATCCCTTGGGGCATCGAGAGTATCTGGCCAAATCATCGGTGGCAGTATCAGTCCCTTAAACGCCATCAATCCAAACGACATTGAGAGTATTGAAGTGCTCAAGGATGCTGATGCCACAGCCATCTATGGATCCCGTGGGGCCAATGGGGTGGTACTGATCACCACCAAAAAAGGCAGGGCCGGCAAAACACGTTTTGATGCCCACTTGAGCACCACCCTTGGTAAAGTGTCCCGTTTTTTGGACCTAATGGACACCGAACAGTATTTGGAAGTACGAAGGGAGGGCATTACAAATGATGGATACGGCGACCTATTGGAAGATCCCGGATTTGACTTTTTCTGGCCCGATGTCAAATTATGGGACAATAACCGATACACTGACTGGCAAAAGGAACTCATCGGGGGAACCTCCTACCGGAACAATGCACAGCTCTCTGTATCCGGCGGCAATGACCTGACACAATTTTTGATCAGTGGATCCTATCAAAAGGAGACTACCGTGTTTCCCGGGGATTCCAATTATCAAAAGGCAAACCTGCGTAGCAATATAAACCATCAATCCGAGAATGCTCGCTTCAAGATCAACCTCTCGATCGGGTACACCAATGAGAACAACAAAATGCCCACAGTCGATTTTACTTCCAAGGCCTATTCCTTGGAACCCAATGCACCTCGAATTTATGATGACGAGGGGAACATCAATTGGGAGAACAATACTTGGGACAACCCATTGGCCTCCTTGGAGGAAACCTATAAATCCACATCGAATACCCTTATTTCAAATGCGCTTGTTTCCTATGAGGTTACATCAAACTTGGAATTCAGGTCAAATATGGGGTTCACGGATTACCGCTTGGATTCGTACAGGGCCATGCCCAGTTCGGCACGGAATCCGGGTCTGGGGGTTACTCCGCAAAACTATTCCCATCTGATCACCAATGCTTCCCAAAGGGTGTCATGGATCGTGGAACCCCAATTGAACTGGCGGAAGGATTGGAATGGAGTTGCCCTGGACCTTCTCGTCGGAACCACATTCCAAGAGGAAACCATGGAGCAGTTAGTGCAAAGGGGACTGGGTTTTCCCAATAATGGATTGTTGGAAAACCTTGCCGCCGCAGAAAACCTTCAAGTATTTTCAGATACCGATGGCAAATACAAATACAATGCATTGTTTGGAAGAATCAATGTGAACTTATTGAATCGGTATATCCTCAACCTTACGGGCCGTAGGGACGGCTCTTCGCGCTTCGGCCCTGGAAAACAGTTCGGAAACTTTGGTGCGGTAGGCCTTGCTTGGATATTTTCAAAAGAGCGCCTGTTCAGTGAAGGCTCCCTGTTGAGTTTCGGTAAGCTACGGGCAAGTTATGGAAGCACGGGAAGTGACAACATCGGCGACTATCGCTTTTTGGACACCTATCAGGTTTCCGGAAATAACTATAACGGTGTTACGGTGTTGGAGCCAACGGGCATCTACAATCCACGTTTCAGTTGGGAGGAAAACAACAAACTGGAAGCCGCCCTGGAACTGGGCTTTTTCAAGGACAGACTGTTGGTCAACACCTCATGGTACCGCAATCGTTCTTCCAATCAGTTGGTAGGAATTCCTTTGGCAGCGACCACAGGGTTTGCGGAACTGACGGGAAACTTCGATGCCGTTGTGGAGAATACGGGGCTTGAAGTGGACCTTCGTACGGTAAATATCCAATCAAAAGGGTTCAACTGGTCCACAACCCTTAATCTGACCGTTCCCAAGAGCAAACTTGTAGCCTTTGATGGCTTGAAAAACTCCACTTTTGCAAATCGCTATAGTATTGGCCAACCCCTGACCATCGTTAAACTCTATCATGCCCTTGGGGTAGATCCGGAAACAGGGGCATATACCTTTGAGGACTATAATGGGGACGGTGACATCAACAGGGCGGAGGACCGACAATGGATAGAAGATCTGGCCCCCAAGTTTTATGGTGGATTTGGAAATTCCCTAAGTCTGGGCAACCTGACTATGGATGTGCTCTTCCAGTTCAAAAAACAAAAGGCCTATAACACCTTACGATTCGATGCAACCCCTGGGTACAAGGGCAACACTCCTGCAGAACTCTACAACCGATGGGAGGAGCCAGGGGATGTGAAACCCATCCAGAGGGCTTCGGGTGGCCTAGCCGGCGGCGAGGATCTAGGGTCACTTCAAGAGGATAGCAATGCGTCCATTTCCGATGCATCCTTTGTCCGATTGCGGAATATATCCCTGACCTATAAAGTTCCTTCTATGCGTCCCGGATTGGATATGAAAGTCTATCTCCAAGGACAGAACCTCTGGACACTGACCAATTACGAGGGGCCCGATCCCGAGCAACCTTCAAGCACCCGATTGCCCCCATTGAGACAAATAACCTTGGGCGTCCAAATTAGTTTTTAACCGATAAAACAGCAGTATGAAACATTCAGAATATATAAATACACTTGATGTGGCCCTATTGAGGTCATTGTTGAAACCCTATCCAACCCTTAAAAAGTCATGCCTTTTAATATCAGCCATTTTGGTAATGGGTTGTGCAGACTTTGTGGAAGTGCAACCACCTAAAAATACCTTGGTATCCGAAACCGTGTTCAATGATGCGGCCACTGTGGAGTCCGCATTGGCCAACCTTTATTACGATATGCGCGAACAGGGGATGGTTTCGGGGGCCTTTGGCCTGACAACGGCGATGGGCATTTATAGTGATGAATTGGATTATTATGGTTTTAGCGCCGATTATGTCCAACTCTTCCAACATAATGTACTCCCGGGGAATGGGGCCGTCTTGGAATGGTGGCGACAGGCATACCATCTCATTTATGGGGCCAATGATATAATCAAGGGAGTGGATGGTACGGATGGGCTGACCACGGTAGAAAAGAACAGCTTCAAGGGTCAGGCCTTGTTTATCAGGGCCTATTTGCACAGTTTATTGGTATCAGTTTTTGGGGACGTGCCCTATGTCGAGACCACGGACTACTTGAAAACCAATACGGTTGTCCGAACGGATGTGGACGAGGTAAATGATCTTATCATAGCAGACCTTGAAGCCGCATTGGTTTTGTTGGAAGGGACTGCACCTGTTTCCGATGAACGTATTTATCCTGACCAAAATGTGGTCAAGGCCTTATTGGCGCGAATGCACCTTTATATTGGATACTGGGAAGAGGCTGCAGCAATGGCAACCGAACTGATCGACGACTTTCCCCTGGAGTCCGACTTGAATCAAGTTTTTCTCAAGGGTTCCCAAGAAACGATTTGGCAACTAAAGGCGGACAATGAATCTCCGAAAAATACCCGTGAGGCCGAACAGCTCATCATCCAGAGTGTTCCAGGCCAGACCTATGCGCTAACAAATGATCTTCTAAATGCTTTTGAAGCGGATGACTTGCGAAGGGACCAATGGGTCAATGGTATTTCAGATATGGACAATACTGTTACCTATTACTATGCCCATAAATACAAGGCTGGTATCAATGAAAATGAAGCCTTGGAATATTCCATTCTTTTTCGATCTGCCGAACAAATGTTGATCCGTGCAGAAGCCAGGATTAGGTTGGGTGATATTGTCGGAGCTCAAAGTGATTTGAACGCCATTCGGAACCGGGCAGGTTTGGCCAATACCATGGCCAGTACACAGAACGAGATTTTGGATGCTATCATTAATGAACGCAGGTTTGAACTTTTTACAGAGCAGGGACATCGATGGTTTGACCTTAAACGATTGGGGAAAGCGGACGAAATCTTGGGACAATTCAAACCGAATTGGAAAGCCACGGATGTACGGCTGCCAATCCCAGAGAGCGAATTGGACACCAACCCCAACTTATTGCCACAGAACCCGGGCTATTGAGTTTATCACATTACATAGCAACGATACCCTATTCCCTCAAAACGGGGAGGGTTCCGATTCCAAACCCAAAGTAAATCCAAAATATGAGAAACTTAATCCTTATCTGTTTGTTGTCTCTACAGTGTTGGGGATATGCCCTTGACCCAATCAAAGGAGCTGTAATGAATGGTTCAATTGTTGAAACCATTGAACAAGAACCTTTCTTGACCTCTTTTATCCAAGGGGGGCAACTCTATTTGAACATCCCAGATTCGCTATTGGACAAGCCGATGCTTTTTACTTGCCATGACAATATGAGGCGAAGTGCCATGCAAGTGGTATGGTCGAAACTCCATGACAAGATACTGTTGAAGCAACAGGCCGTTGCCTCCACTGCAGGAATCATTATACCGTTCAAGGAAGGGATTGACCTGAAGGACAATATCCTGGCCATATTTCCCATGGAAAGGGAACTGGCTTTACCCGGTGGCCATTGTATCAATATCACCGACCTCATTTTGAACCAAGAATTGGAATGGCCCCAAGGACTGGGAGTTTCCTTTGGAAACCCGGTGCCCCGATTGTCGGTCTTAATGGGCACCAAGGATTTGGACGGGGAGGTAATTATCAAGGCCCGAAGGGGCATGATCAGGAGGAATTCCAAAGCTTCGGTTCCCCTCTATTTTGGGTTCTGTGCCTTGGGGTCACCAATGAAAGCCAGAAGGTTTGATTATCGCATGGGCTTCTATCCCGACGGGAAGATGGGGGTTAGGTTCGGCCAACAAAATGGATTGGCCAATATCACCCGTTGGCGGTTGGAAAAAAAATTCAAGGATCAAAATATCAGCGTTCCCGTTAAACCTATTTCGTTTTTGATTTCCCCAGAGGTCCCCAAAAAATGGCGATCCTATATCAAGGCAGGGATTGAAGAGTGGGTGCCCGCATTTGAGTCCGCGGGATTCAAGGACGCCCTTGTGGTCAAGGAATTGGACAGTTTGGACGAATGGACGGCTCATAGTATCCATTCCAACGTAGTGCACTGGAACCAAAAAAAATATATGAGAGGTTGGGAATATGAGGATTATGGAGGAACCCTTGGCCATATTATTGATTTGAGGTCCGGGGAAATTCTACGTGGCGACATTTTTATGGGGGCATCAGTGCGGACTGTAATGGAGGCTTACTTTGTCCGGGCTGCCCCATTGGACAATAGGGCGCAGCGTTTCCCCTTTCCCGATGAACTCATTGGCGAACTGTTCCAAGCGATAACGGCCCACGAAGCAGGACATGTTTTTGGAATCATGGATGCCAATTTTGGGGAGTATCGGTACCCATGGGATAAAATGGGCGACAGCACTTGGTTGCGCACCATGGGGTATACCCCAAGTGTAATGAACTATACCAGGCCCTCAAACATTCCCCAGCCCTCGGATAGTGTACCCCCTTCGTTGTTGTTAAGACATGTGGGGCCCACCGATAGGTATAACATCAAATGGGCCTATACGGAATTTCCCGAGGGGACAACTCCCCAGCAGGAGAAAGCTGCTTTGGAACGGATGGTCCGATGGCAGGATTCGGTGCCTTGGTACCGGTTCAATCGGAACCAGATGGAGGTTATTGGACCCACAGCCTCCAATGAGGTGGTTGAGACCAACGATCCGGTCCGTAGTACAGGATTGGCCTTAAAAAATATAGAACGTGTGATCGACCTATTACCTGATGTCACGAACGATCAAAATGATAATGGACGCTTGAATCGATTATATGAAAAGACCCTGGAATTGTGGTACAATCATATGGTACATGTTTCGACCCTTATAGGGGGGTATGATATCCATTACAAAGCCATGAGTCAACCGGGGAACATGTACACTTCCATTCCTTGGAAGGACCAAATGGAAGCCTTGGATTTTCTTTTGACACATGCTTTTGCCCCTCCGGATTGGTTGGTAGAACCCGATTTCCATACCAAAAACAGATATTCCACCTTCCCAGACCTGGTCTTGCACTACCAACAAAAGTTAATCATCGACCTGCTTAGGGCCCGTAGGATAAAACGAATGGAGCATCTGGAGGAAGTCTCGGGGAATAAAGGATTGGTCAAAGCATATCTAAGGTATTTGCAAGATGGTTTGTTCAAAGAGATATGGGAAAGTTTCGGTCATGTTGATCGCAGGAAACAGGAAATTCAAAGGGCCTATATCGATACTATAATAGCTATGTTGGGACAGGAAAGGAGCATTATGGAAATTGAAAACCAATTCTTTGTGCATTCTGACTATTCAAAAGGCCTATTGCTCATACAATTGATGGATTTGAAAACAGAGATTGAAAAAGGCATGAGAAGGAATAGAAATGTCGACACATTGGGCCATTGGCGATTGTGTCTCGAAAAAATCAATACTGCATTGTTAGTGACTCCAACGAATTCCATCCAAGATGACTAAGGTCACTTGTCATGGTCTATTTGAATTAGTGAAAA
>NZ_RZNA01000028.1 GCF_003992595.1 Flagellimonas oceanensis | reverse complement strand
AGATGATGAGGATGCCTTCCCATACGATCCAAACGAAGATTCCGATATTGATGGCGATGGTGTAGGTGACAATTCTGATACGGACGACGATAATGACGGCGTTACCGATACCGATACGGACGGAGACGGTCTTGGCGACAACGTTGACAATGATGATGACAATGACGGTATACCGGATAATCAGGATGATTTCCCGAATGATGCTTCAGAGACAATCGATACGGACGGGGACGGAATTGGCGACAATGCGGATACCGATGACGATGGCGATGGTTATTCCGACGAAGTGGAATTGACCGAAGGAACCGACCCAACGGATGCATCCAACACTCCATTGGATACCGATGGGGATGGTATTCCCGATAGCATGGATGAGGATGACGACAATGATGGTGTTCCAGATGCGGACGATGCATTCCCAACAAGCGAAGAGCCTTCTTTGGTTCCTGCACAGGCCTTTACGCCTAATGGTGACGGGAACAACGATGCTTGGATAATTCCAGGAATCGATAATTACCCGAACAACGTGGTGAAGGTATACAACCGCTGGGGTCACGAAGTTTTTGGAACCCGATCCTATCGCAACAACTGGGAAGGTTTCTACAAGAACAGGAACGAAAAACTCCCTGCGGGATCGTACATGTATGTCATCAACCTAGGCGATGGCAGTGCACCATTGCAAGGATGGATATTCATCAACTATTAAACCAACACAACAAAAAACACCATACACAACAGATGAAACTTTTAAATAACATTCAATTACTGGTCCTCCTCCTCGTGCTTTCCCTATCGGCAAGTGCACAACAGGACCCGAACTATACCTTTTACCGCTACAACATGAACATTTACAACCCTGCCTTTGCGGGGAGTTCCGAGGCTGCCGAATTCTCATTGGGGATTCGCAGCCAATGGGCGGGAATCGAAGGGGCTCCTGAAAGCCAAAGTGCCATTTTCGGGATGCCCGTGGGCAAGAACATAGGGCTCGGGGCCTCCATACTCAACGACAAGACCTTTATCGAGCAACAGACATGGGTGGCCATCGACGTCTCCTACAACATCCAATTGGACGATGAGCACATGCTCTACTTCGGGATCAAGGGAAGCGCCAATTCCTACGACGCCAACACACAGGGCCTTGTGACCTACGGTGTGGGACAGGACGGGACATTGGTGGATTATGATAGCCGCTTCACCCCCAATGTGGGCGCCGGGGTCTATTTGAAGCACGACAGGTATTTCGCGTCCCTTTCGGCACCAAAGCTGTTGACTCCCGACCGTTTGCAGGAGCGTGATGGCAATGCCTACCTCGGGGTGGACCGTATGCACGCCTATCTGAGCGGTGGGTATACCTTTTTGCTGGGCAGGACCTTGGACCTGAAGACCATGGGGATGTTGCGCTACGTGGATGCATCGCCCATATCCGTGGAATTCACGGGAATTCTGGATTTTGGGGAACGCTTTGAGTTAGGGGCCAGCTACAGGTACGATGAGAGCATCAGTGGACTGTTCCTGTTCAACATCAGCAGCGGGTTCAATCTGGGCTACGCCTACGAGACCTCCATCCAAAACCAAATTGACGGTTTGGACAACAACACCCACGAACTTTTCATGCGCTTGAAAATGTAGGTTCAAGGTTTTTATTGTGAACGGAAAAGCCCCCTGCTGATCAGGGGGCTTTTTATTAGGTTAAAATGATTGGAGCAAACCTCCTATGTTCACTTTTGCTCAATAAACCTTTAAGCCATTTCCTTGTTGCAATAGGCAGCTTTCTCAAAATCCCTTATGTTCATGGAAATAATGGGAACCTCTGGAAACATTTCCTTTAGTTCTGTTATAATTTGTTTTGATAGATTGGCTTTCTGGGCAGAGTTTCTTCCTTCCATTATATTACCAAAAACATGGATGAAATTATCACTTGTGTTTCCAGTATTGTAGTATTCAAAAGAATTGATACGCACTTTTATCTCTTCTGGAAGAAATAATCCGGTTGATTTCGCTGCTTCATATACTTGCTGCATGATAGTACTTGGCAGTTTCTTTGCTATGATTTGTTTTGAACAATCTATAATGAAATGTGGCATAATGGTATCTATTCAATTATTGTTTGAAATTTATCTACCTTGGCAAGAAGATTCGCTTTCAAGCTCTTATCATTGATTTCCCCGCTTTTGAAATTATCATAAAATGATGGTAACGAAAACGTATCCGTGATATCGGCTCCCATAAATGGAAAATAGGCACTAGCCGATTGCAATACGCTTGCTCCTCCCCTGCTACCTGGCGAGGTTGCCATTAACAGCATAGGTTTCTCTCTCCATATTTTCTTAGTGACTCGGGATAACCAGTCCAAGGTATTTTTGAATACCGCCGCATAGGACCCATTATGTTCTGCTAGGGATACCATAAATCCGTCTGCAGTATCAAATAATTCATCGAGCCTCTTGATCGCGGTCGGCATACCATTTTCAGCTTCAAAATCAACGCTGTAAATAGGCAATAAATAATCGTTGAGGTCAATTGAAATAATTTCTACATTCTCCAATAAACCGGTGGTATAGGTCAATAAACTTTTATTGATTGATTTTTGACTGTTGCTTCCTGCTATTATGATTATTTTTTTCATGATCTCTATTTTTTGAAGTTAAACTCTCTTTTGAACATTTTCACATCCAATTACCGATATGGTCAGGGAAGGAGAAATTATCAGAAGGCAATATTCGTAACCTTCATCAACTTTGTCACCGAACCAACTCACTTAAAGACAGGGGGGACCTTTAGAGCTTCGGAGTTTTAATCACTATAATGTTACTTTGAAATTTTTCTCTGTGACAAGTAGAACCATACAAGCAATACAACAATATAAAGCTGTATAATAGTACTCATAATCACTATGTGCGAAATGAGTCATCAAAGCACCAATTGCGAATGGCAATAACCATAAAGTCGATAGGTTTTTGACTTGATGCATCCAAAAGCCAACAATCAAACCAATAACTCCCAGCAATTCGCCATAACCAATGAACAAAGTGGATAGGGCGGTCAATGTATACCACCTGCGGCGGATGAAAGTGAGCAGTGCAAATCAAGTGCACGAGATCGACTCATTTTGGTGCTGAAGTTAACGTTTATTTTTAATTTTTTTTCTCATTGATTCCCCTTTTATGTCCACCCTGTGAGCCGAGTGCACCAGCCGGTCAAGGATGGCGTCGGCGATCGTTTTTTCACCGATGACATCGTGCCATGCCTCCACGGGCAGTTGTGAGGCTATAATGGTGGACCTTTTGCCGTGCCTGTCCTCTATGATCTCCATCAAAGAGTGCCTGTTGATGTTGTCCAATGGTTTTAGGCCAAAGTCATCCAGTATGAGCAGGTCCTGTTTTTCAAGTTTTCCAATGAATTTTAGATAGGACCCGTCCGCCTTTGAGGTTTTGAGCAAGGTAAAGAGTTTGGCCGTGTTGAAGTACATGGTCCTGTGCCCCATTGAGCAGGCCTGGTGCCCGATGGCGGAGGCCAGATAGCTCTTGCCGACCCCGGTGCTCCCGGTAATGAGCATATTTTCACCCTTGCGTATAAATCCACAGGAGGCGTAGCGCTGTATCCTGTTCCTGTCGATGTTCCTTCCAGGGCCGTAATCGATGGCCTCCATAACGGCACCGTACCTGAACCTTGCGGCCTTTGTCAGGCGCTCGATCTTGCGGTTGTGCCTATCGTCCCATTCGGACTGTACCAGATAGGCCACCAGTTCATCGTTGGTATAGTCCATGCTCTCGGGCGAGAGGCTGGTGTCAAAGGCCCTGAGCATCCCGTGGAGCCTGAGCTGTTTCATCTGTTCCAATGTCTTTGTGTTCATGTTGTCTGTTTTAATGTTTGTCATTTATAATAGTTTCCTCCCCTGATGTTATCGTGGTCCGGGACCTCGGAGGTATCCTCCGGGTCGTCCTCCAGGGTGTCCCACCCTTTTTTCAGTATCCGCTCCACCATGCTGTAATTATAGGCCCCATAGTCCGATGCCCGCCTGCAGGCATTGTCCAGCCGTTGGT
>NZ_RZNA01000027.1 GCF_003992595.1 Flagellimonas oceanensis | reverse complement strand
TGTAGATACCCCGATCTTTAGGACAGTTTCTCTACAAAACTAATATAATTCAAGCCGCTCTCTTAAATAGATCGATAGGTCTTTCATAGTCGATGGACTGGTGTCTTCTTTCATGGTTGTAATAATCAAAGTACTCTGCCAATAACAGATAAAGGTCCATACCGTCCCTTGGAGGGTTCAGGTATATCTTCTCGTATTTTACATTCCTCCATAGCCTTTCGATAAAGGCATTGTCCGTGGCCCTTCCCTTACCGTCCATGCTCAGGCGTATTCCCTGGCCCAAAACATAATTGGCGAACTCCTCGGCGGTGAACTGGCTCCCCTGGTCCGTATTGAGGATCTCAGGTGTCCCGTGCTCACCTATGGCCTCTTCCAATGTTTCCCTGCACCATTGGGCATCCATGGAATTGGACACGCTCCAGTTCAGGACATAGCGGCTGTGCAGGTCGATGATGGCCACCAGGTAGAGATATCCCTGTTGCATGGGGATATAGGTGATGTCGGTTGCCCATACCTGATTGGGCCTGTCAACTGTCAGGTTGCGTAGCAGGTAGGGATACGTTTTGTGGTCCTTGCACCTTCGGGAGGTGTGCTTTCCCGGAAGTACCGCCCTAAGCCCCATTACCTTGTAATAGAGCCGTTCGATCCGGTTCCTGCTCACTTTATAGCCTTTGTCTTTGGTCAGCCAGATGTGCATCCGCTTGGCCCCTTTGAAAGGGTGGTGGAGATAATGTTCGTCCATCTCCCGCATGAGCTTCAGGTTCAGTTCGGTCTCGCCCCTGGGCTTATAGTACAGCCCGGAACGATGGACCGACAATGTTTCGCATTGTTTTACAATGCTCATCTTGGAATGACCCTTGCGTATCATTTTTCTGCGTTCGGAGAGTGGTCTCAGCGCAAGGCGTCCTTTAAAAAATCGTTCTCGACCTTCAACTGGCCTATGGCCTTTAGAAGTTTGTCCTTCTCCCTTTCGGTCTCGCTGCGGGCATCCTTCTTGCCCGATTCGAACACCTGCTCGGCCCCATCGAGGAAATCGCGCTTCCATGCGCTGATCTGGGTCGGGTGTATCTCGTACTTCTGGGCAAGTTCGGCAAGGCTATGCCGCTCTTTCAAGGCTTCCAATACCACCTTGGTCTTGAACTTCGGGGTAAACTTTCTTCGTGTCATATTCAGTAAATTTAATGATTAAACTTACTGCCCTAATTTTTGGGGTATCTACAAACTTCAAGAGTCAAATCTTTATTCCTTGCCAAAACAGCTGCATATTTTATATCTAAAACCTTGCCTACAATAGTTACCTTTACTCTTTCATTGGATAAATCATATTCTGGAAGAGGAAAAAATTTCATTCTTTGATAATTGAACATTCTTCTAATACCTCCTCCGGCAGTATCAACCATCTTTAAGTTAAACATAGCATTAGCAAGAAATCGATTTCTGTAATGCTCTTCAGGAGCATCTTCAATTACTACCTTTTCTACACTTGCGGGAATAAAACAGCCTAAATTTGTAAAAATGAGGTGGTCATCTAATTCCACAACATTAATACGCCCATTTTTTGTATAATCTTGATGAGCAATGCAATTGTTAATGGCTTCTCTTATTGTATAGGGTTCATATTGATTTACTTCTTCAGGAAATAAAGTGCTTGCATCTTTAATATATCGATATTTAAGATTTCGAATTTTGCTATAGACCTTATCTACAGCAAGAATTAACGGTAAGCCAAATATTTCATAATCTTTTTCATTGCCATAATTGGATAGGGCGGTCAATGTATACCACCTGCGGCGGATGAAAGTGAGCAGTGCAAATCAAGTGCACGAGATCGACTCATTTTGGTGCTGAAGTTAACGTTTATTTTTAATTTTTTTTCTCATTGATTCCCCTTTTATGTCCACCCTGTGAGCCGAGTGCACCAGCCGGTCAAGGATGGCGTCGGCGATCGTTTTTTCACCGATGACATCGTGCCATGCCTCCACGGGCAGTTGTGAGGCTATAATGGTGGACCTTTTGCCGTGCCTGTCCTCTATGATCTCCATCAAAGAGTGCCTGTTGATGTTGTCCAATGGTTTTAGGCCAAAGTCATCCAGTATGAGCAGGTCCTGTTTTTCAAGTTTTCCAATGAATTTTAGATAGGACCCGTCCGCCTTTGAGGTTTTGAGCAAGGTAAAGAGTTTGGCCGTGTTGAAGTACATGGTCCTGTGCCCCATTGAGCAGGCCTGGTGCCCGATGGCGGAGGCCAGATAGCTCTTGCCGACCCCGGTGCTCCCGGTAATGAGCATATTTTCACCCTTGCGTATAAATCCACAGGAGGCGTAGCGCTGTATCCTGTTCCTGTCGATGTTCCTTCCAGGGCCGTAATCGATGGCCTCCATAACGGCACCGTACCTGAACCTTGCGGCCTTTGTCAGGCGCTCGATCTTGCGGTTGTGCCTATCGTCCCATTCGGACTGTACCAGATAGGCCACCAGTTCATCGTTGGTATAGTCCATGCTCTCGGGCGAGAGGCTGGTGTCAAAGGCCCTGAGCATCCCGTGGAGCCTGAGCTGTTTCATCTGTTCCAATGTCTTTGTGTTCATGTTGTCTGTTTTAATGTTTGTCATTTATAATAGTTTCCTCCCCTGATGTTATCGTGGTCCGGGACCTCGGAGGTATCCTCCGGGTCGTCCTCCAGGGTGTCCCACCCTTTTTTCAGTATCCGCTCCACCATGCTGTAATTATAGGCCCCATAGTCCGATGCCCGCCTGCAGGCATTGTCCAGCCGTTGGT
>NZ_RZNA01000026.1 GCF_003992595.1 Flagellimonas oceanensis | reverse complement strand
TGTAGATACCCCGATCTTTAGGACAGTTTCTCTACAAAACTAATATAATTCAAGCCGCTCTCTTAAATAGATCGATAGGTCTTTCATAGTCGATGGACTGGTGTCTTCTTTCATGGTTGTAATAATCAAAGTACTCTGCCAATAACAGATAAAGGTCCATACCGTCCCTTGGAGGGTTCAGGTATATCTTCTCGTATTTTACATTCCTCCATAGCCTTTCGATAAAGGCATTGTCCGTGGCCCTTCCCTTACCGTCCATGCTCAGGCGTATTCCCTGGCCCAAAACATAATTGGCGAACTCCTCGGCGGTGAACTGGCTCCCCTGGTCCGTATTGAGGATCTCAGGTGTCCCGTGCTCACCTATGGCCTCTTCCAATGTTTCCCTGCACCATTGGGCATCCATGGAATTGGACACGCTCCAGTTCAGGACATAGCGGCTGTGCAGGTCGATGATGGCCACCAGGTAGAGATATCCCTGTTGCATGGGGATATAGGTGATGTCGGTTGCCCATACCTGATTGGGCCTGTCAACTGTCAGGTTGCGTAGCAGGTAGGGATACGTTTTGTGGTCCTTGCACCTTCGGGAGGTGTGCTTTCCCGGAAGTACCGCCCTAAGCCCCATTACCTTGTAATAGAGCCGTTCGATCCGGTTCCTGCTCACTTTATAGCCTTTGTCTTTGGTCAGCCAGATGTGCATCCGCTTGGCCCCTTTGAAAGGGTGGTGGAGATAATGTTCGTCCATCTCCCGCATGAGCTTCAGGTTCAGTTCGGTCTCGCCCCTGGGCTTATAGTACAGCCCGGAACGATGGACCGACAATGTTTCGCATTGTTTTACAATGCTCATCTTGGAATGACCCTTGCGTATCATTTTTCTGCGTTCGGAGAGTGGTCTCAGCGCAAGGCGTCCTTTAAAAAATCGTTCTCGACCTTCAACTGGCCTATGGCCTTTAGAAGTTTGTCCTTCTCCCTTTCGGTCTCGCTGCGGGCATCCTTCTTGCCCGATTCGAACACCTGCTCGGCCCCATCGAGGAAATCGCGCTTCCATGCGCTGATCTGGGTCGGGTGTATCTCGTACTTCTGGGCAAGTTCGGCAAGGCTATGCCGCTCTTTCAAGGCTTCCAATACCACCTTGGTCTTGAACTTCGGGGTAAACTTTCTTCGTGTCATATTCAGTAAATTTAATGATTAAACTTACTGCCCTAATTTTTGGGGTATCTACATACCTACCCTTAGTTAACGGGTTTAAAACGGTAAATACAATAAGTGATTTTAACAAAATTAAGGTTAACCAATTTTATAAAGATTTTGGTCTCTTGCAATTAGTTGAGAAAACGTTACGTAAATTCAATGAATATAAGGGGTTTATTAAAGATCCCGAAATACGAGCAAAAGGGAAATTAAAAATTTACCCTTTACTTCTTTTGAATGAACCTATCATTAGTCTTGGTCCTTCAAACCTTGCATTTAGGAAAAAGTTTGATGAATTATTGTCATTGAATGGCATTGATAAAGATTCTGAATCGATTAGAATTATGCCTCTTTCCATATTAAACATCTCTGAGCTTCAGGATGTTGAACAATCGATGTTTAATAGAGACCAAAGTATGTTCAACCTATTTCAAATGCATTTTGCTGCTACAGATTTAAAAAAAATCAAAACTACTTTTGAGGCTGCAACTCCTTTAAGCTTAATTATCAACAAACACATTCCCAATCATAAAAAAATTTCAAATAAAGTAAGGAAATTAAAATGGTTGGGGTTTTAGACTTTACAGTAATAAAATTTGAACTTACTTCTTAAAAAAGTATAGAAATGACCTTCCATGAAACCATTTTAAGTAAACTACTAGCGTATAGGGAGAATCATCCGCATTTTAATTTTCTAATGCGTCAACGCGCTGGGGCTGGACAGCGTTTTGAAAGTGGTCATTGGTTTCAAGGTAATGACGGCTATGCCTTTGTTGGCCTAATAAATGCAAGTGGTGGCAGTAATAGGACTAGAAGTGTTGGGATTTCTATTAGTCCCACAGCAAAAGGCTATAGTTGCTATTTGGAGATTGTCTTTAATGAAGAAAAGGACAAAGAACTTATTGCCTGCTATGAGGGCTTAGCTAAAAAAATCCAAGGCATTAAATCTGTTGGAGACACTAAATATAATGTTCGTATTGGAGATTTAACGGATAATGATTTTTCTAAGTTATATACTTTCCTGGATAAGAACTACGGACTCCTTTTAGATGAATTTAAAAATCGAGGGAAGCTGTCAGTTCTGGTTACCGATAAGAAGTTTGAGCAATTGCTAAAAAGAATTAATGAATATAGATTTTCCAATGAACCAAATACAAGGCAAATCACTATGCAATATAAAGCGTTAAATACAATCTTATATGGGCCCCCGGGAACAGGAAAAACATATACCACAAAAGAATTGGCCGTGCAGATTACTAATCCAGAATTTTCAATAGCAAAGGACTTGGATAATGGCCAAAAGCGAAGGTTGATTTTGAAAGAGTATGATAGATTGTGTGAAGCAGGACAAATTGTATTTACAACCTTTCATCAGTCATTTGGATATGAAGATTTTGTAGAAGGTATTAAACCCGTCACCACTGCTGATCAAAAACTCATTTATGATATAAAACCGGGCATATTTAAGAAAGTATGTAAAAAGGCAGAGGACAACTACCTAGATTTTAAGAAAGGGGAGGCCAACGAAATGGCTTTTGACGACGCTTTTGAAAAATTACAGGAAGAATGGGAAGAAAATGAGGAAATAAAATTTCCTTTAAAAAGAGAAGGATATGATTTCACTATCATTGGTTTTACAGAAAAATCAATCCAATTTAAAAAATCAAGTGGAGGCACAGACCATACTTTGAGCATATCAACCTTAAGAGACGCTTATTATGGCACAAGAGAAATTAATGAGACGGGGGTTGGCATTTATTACCCCAGTATTTTAAAAAGGTTGAAAAGTTATGAGTCTGAAAATAATTCATCTAAAAAATCATTTAAAAACTATGTTTTAATCATAGATGAAATCAATCGAGGAAATGTTTCTTCAATTTTTGGGGAGTTAATCACATTGTTGGAGCCTGATAAAAGGTTGGGAGCTGATGAGGAAATACTTTTGAAATTACCATATTCTAAGGATGAAACATTTGGAGTACCTCCAAATCTCTATATCGTTGGCACAATGAATACCGCCGATAGAAGTGTTGAAGCTTTGGACACCGCCTTAAGGAGACGGTTTATCTTTAAGGAAGTTATGCCCAAGCCCCAATTGTTGGAAAAAATCACATATAATGGCTTTAACCTTAAGGAGGTTTTGGAGACTATAAATGACCGTATCGAAGCCCTGTTAGATAGAGACCACACCATTGGACATTCGTACTTCATCAAATTAAAGAGTGGTGATGTGGATGGACTTTCCCGTGTTTTTAAGAACAACATCATCCCTTTATTACAAGAGTATTTTTACAACGACTACGAAAAAATCGCCTTGGTACTTGGCGAGGGGTTTGTAAAAGAGAAAGGTACAGGTAAGGTCAATTTTGCCCAATTCAAAAATATAGATGTCCCGGAAATGGACACAACTTACATATTACTTCCACAAATTGATGATATTGAAGCTGTTGTAGGCAGGTTACTGAATACATCTAATGAATAATCGAAAAAACATACTTCAGGTTTTTGAACATAGTAAGCTGCAAGTTGGACTGGAATATAATAATGTTCTTTTCGAAGAAAAGCACCTTAATGCTTTAGCTAAATTAAACCAGCTACATAACAATGAATATTTTACGCTACTCCATAAAGGCATTAAGTTTTCTCAATATGTCGGAGTAATTCAAATTGATGGTCTTACCATTGAAATTTTACCGAAAATTGACGGTGGCTCAAACAATGAATCGCTTTGGCAAAAAGTATTGATTAACATGCTTCGGACCACAAGACGATTAAACGTCAATAAGGTGGGACAAGCCAAAGTTAGCAAACAGCAAATTCATTTGTTGGACATTTATTTTGAATGGTTTCTGAATGAAACACAGCTATTGATAAGACAAGGTCTCATAAAACAATACCGCACAAAGAAGGGAAATATAAAAGCCCTAAAAGGTAAATTGGTTTTTGCCGCACATTTAAACCACAATCTGATTCATAAAGAGCGGTTCTATACTGCACATCAAGTGTATGATTATGACCATCAAATCCATCAAATTTTATCACAAGCACTTGACATCGTCAGTCAATTTTCATCAGGCACTTATTTGTATTCCAAATGCAAACGAGTACAAGCAGCATTTCCAGATGTTTCCAATACTGCTGCTAATCTCCATACATTCGATAAATTGATAAGCAATAGAAAAACAAAACCTTATGAGACTGCCCTTGAAATTGCGCGGCTCATTATTTTGAACTTTGCTCCAAATATCTCAAATGGAAAGGAAAAAATGTTGGCTTTGCTTTTTGATATGAACAATTTGTGGGAGGAATATGTGTTGGCAAAACTGAAATCTGTTCACATAGATGGTCTTTCGGTAAAAGGCCAAGAATCGAAACCATTTTGGAATCGAATTAAGATTAGACCTGATATTGTTCTAAGAAAAGATAACAAAACCTATGTAATAGATACTAAGTGGAAAAACATAGGCAGTAACAAACCTTCGACCAATGATTTGCGCCAAATGTATGTCTATAATAAATATTGGGAATCTTTCCGGGCTTTGTTGCTATACCCATCAATTTCTACAAAAGAACCAAGTTTTATACCTTTTAAAGACAATGAAGGCCAACAATGCGGCATTGGCAGATTAAGTATTTTGGAAGATGGGGTTTTAAAAGAAAACTGTGGAAGAGAGATTATAGCATGGTTTTATTAGTCTATTAATTTTGACAAAACCATCAATCTTGCACTACCCACCAATCTTTTTCCACTGCATAAATGGGTAATCCCTTTTATTGTGAGACAAACTCCCTGATGTTTTAAACACTGCTCAAAAGCAAAATAAAGAACAACCTTCAGGCATTGAGGAAGCAAGGAAAAATCGAGCCCCATTGAAAAATATGGAAAATGTCTAATCCTATTAACTAGACATTTTTAGACATTTTCTTAGACATTTCTAAAGCAGAAATTTCTAAATATGAATTTTGTGTTAATGCTAAATTGGTGATCACAAAGCATAAAGGGTAAGGCTACACAATGGCCATGAATTCCAATCCAAATTCAATTGGCATGTTAAGGATAGTAGTATGGAGCATTTAAGGGAAAGACTCCGTATGAGATTTTAATGTATCACTTAAAAAATTAAGAATTTAGCGACATTTTAGCTGAAGTAGCCCAGGGGAGATGTTTACTTCGTTATCTCATATATGAGATAACGATACAAAATTATGTTTATTACACTATAATCGCATCCTTTGTACGTTAAAATTTTTATCACCTTCGCCGGGAAAATTGAGCATAACACAAACACTAATAAATCACTGAAAAACAATGGTCTATATCAAAACATGCGATGGTTAAAATTGTCCATTTTTAGCGGCTCTCAGTTTCCATCTCTTCCAGAATCCTACCAAATGAACATATAGACGAGCGATCCATACAATACACGCTTAACTTTTGGGTGCAATTTCTTACTATTATTAGTAATGATTATCATATCGTACTGAAAATGAAACTACTGCTCAGGAATTTGCAGGATATCCAGAACACGCAAAGGCTCAATACTCTTTTGAACCGGAAGCATGTTGAAGAGGTAAAGATTGATTTGGACCTTGATCCCGGACAGAAAAGAACAGTCGAGACTAAGATACAGGAACTTTTCAATGAATGCGGCTGCACATGGGGAGCAATCGGCCTTTTTATATCTTTTTTCAGTAGTTTATTGATTTTCTCCCAAACGTCCGCTTTTCAATGGAAGTTCCTGCTTTGGTCCTTGGGAATATCAATAGTATTCAGTGCATTGTCCAAAGTTACCGGACTTCTCCTCAGTTATATAAAGCTTGCCAATGTCCTTGCAAAACTGGAGAACATTGAACAATATAAATCAATAATCAAAACAGGTAATCATGGCACAACTTTGTGATGAGTTCCACGAATGGGTGGAGGAGGAAATTGAAAAGCCTGTCAAGGAATGGCGCGAGGAACGTGTAGAGAAATGCAAGAGAAGAAGATGCAAAAAATGGTGCCTATGCTGCAATAAGTGGTTTTGTTGGATTGAGATAGTTCTTGTGGCGGTTATAACCTTTGTTGTAATCACTGTGGGAAAATGGGTGATACGGGTAGTATGCTGGACTGTCAATATTATCATTGACATTCTTGCAGGCATCATTAGTATCATCTTGATGATTCCAATAATAGGCAGGCTCATCAAACAATTGTGGAACTTGATAATCGAAATAGTTTGGCGGATAGTTGGATTGGTCGGGGTAATACTGGACCTTTTCGGAATTGATATTAGAAAGAAAATGCGGATTTGCATAATAATTCTCAGAGATGAAAATGGAAGAGAGCTTACCTCCCCTGCAAACCTTCAACCAACAATTGATGACGCTATAAATGTGTGGAGGAATTCGGCCAATGTCAAACTCATTGTTGAAAATATTCATACGGTTATCCCTACCCATCTTAGAGAAAGAAATCTCGATGTGGAATGTGATTCAGGTGCTTGGACAGACGATGTTCTTGCAACGGGCAGCAATTATGAATTGATTGCCAACACCTATTGTTTTGACGGTGTTGGGCGCCGTCTTTTAGGTTTTGCAGCCCCTATTGTTGTGTTTGCAGTTAGGGACATCAAGGGAAAACGTGGTTGCTCCTTGGGGCTTTTTTCTGATTATGTCACTATTGAGGCAAGAAACCCTGGCTGTCTTGCCCATGAACTGGGGCATGCCAATTATCTTTATTGGAAGCAACACCATGACGACCCAAATAATCTAATGTTCTCGAATTGTGGCGGGACCGAATTGAAAAAGTGGCAAAAAATAATCATGAGGGACTCTAGGCACATCACTTACATTTAGCCTTTAAAGGGACTGTATTTATCATCGAATTAGAACTCTACCTGTGATTAAAACACTTTTAAAATCATCAACTAATGATTTAAGGGTTTTTCTACTTTTTCCTTCCTATACATTTAGGCTTTTGCCATAATCTCTGCTATCCATTGAGGCGCTAATTGCAAATCATGCCTTAAATCTTCAAGGTTTTCGTCTTTTAAAAGTTTTACAATTTTATCCTCCTCGTTTTTAGTTACGTTGTCTTTACCTATTTCCGCTAATGCCAATACCGTCAGTTTGCTTATTTTACCCTTTAGGGCTAACTTCTTGGGGCTAACTTTTTTGAATGTAATATATCTATTGTCTATTTTGATTTTTCTGGCTTTACCATCGGTATGGTACACCACATTTAACGGTATTTGTTCGCTTAGTGGATAGGGCGGTCAATGTATACCACCTGCGGCGGATGAAAGTGAGCAGTGCAAATCAAGTGCACGAGATCGACTCATTTTGGTGCTGAAGTTAACGTTTATTTTTAATTTTTTTTCTCATTGATTCCCCTTTTATGTCCACCCTGTGAGCCGAGTGCACCAGCCGGTCAAGGATGGCGTCGGCGATCGTTTTTTCACCGATGACATCGTGCCATGCCTCCACGGGCAGTTGTGAGGCTATAATGGTGGACCTTTTGCCGTGCCTGTCCTCTATGATCTCCATCAAAGAGTGCCTGTTGATGTTGTCCAATGGTTTTAGGCCAAAGTCATCCAGTATGAGCAGGTCCTGTTTTTCAAGTTTTCCAATGAATTTTAGATAGGACCCGTCCGCCTTTGAGGTTTTGAGCAAGGTAAAGAGTTTGGCCGTGTTGAAGTACATGGTCCTGTGCCCCATTGAGCAGGCCTGGTGCCCGATGGCGGAGGCCAGATAGCTCTTGCCGACCCCGGTGCTCCCGGTAATGAGCATATTTTCACCCTTGCGTATAAATCCACAGGAGGCGTAGCGCTGTATCCTGTTCCTGTCGATGTTCCTTCCAGGGCCGTAATCGATGGCCTCCATAACGGCACCGTACCTGAACCTTGCGGCCTTTGTCAGGCGCTCGATCTTGCGGTTGTGCCTATCGTCCCATTCGGACTGTACCAGATAGGCCACCAGTTCATCGTTGGTATAGTCCATGCTCTCGGGCGAGAGGCTGGTGTCAAAGGCCCTGAGCATCCCGTGGAGCCTGAGCTGTTTCATCTGTTCCAATGTCTTTGTGTTCATGTTGTCTGTTTTAATGTTTGTCATTTATAATAGTTTCCTCCCCTGATGTTATCGTGGTCCGGGACCTCGGAGGTATCCTCCGGGTCGTCCTCCAGGGTGTCCCACCCTTTTTTCAGTATCCGCTCCACCATGCTGTAATTATAGGCCCCATAGTCCGATGCCCGCCTGCAGGCATTGTCCAGCCGTTGGT
>NZ_RZNA01000025.1 GCF_003992595.1 Flagellimonas oceanensis | reverse complement strand
CAACGGTCTCCTTTACTTTGAATTTATAAATTGAATAAGAGAAAGAGGAGAACTAAAACGGTCTCTAAGTTAAGCCTTACTAGACGTATCAGTCCTCTTTTCTCCTAAAAGTTGCATAGAACCAATTGGAATACCAGGTGTTGTAGCACCCAATAAAGGAAATAGTTTTTGCAACATAAATTAACTGTCAATTTTAAAATTATGAAAAATTACAAAGAAGCCATTGGTATCGATGTATCAAAGAAGACTTTGGACGTTAGCTGTCATCTATTGGGCAAGCACAAGGTATTTGCGAACGACATAAGGGGGTATCGTTCCATGTTGTCCTGGGTGGGAAAAGAAGTGAAGGAATCCTTTTTTTACTGTTTTGAGAACACGGGGAACTATTCCTTGAAACTGTCCTGCTATTTAAGTGGGCAAGGTGTTGATTATGTAGAGGAGAATCCGTTGAGGATAAAAAGGTCCCTTGGTCTGGTACGGGAAAAGAGCGACAAGGTGGATTCCCGGCTCATAGCAAGATATGCCTGGTTGTGCAGGGAAGAACTGACCATGAGCGAGGCAAAGAGTTTGGTTTATCAGGAGTTGGGGAGGTTATTGGGCCTTCGTGATCAAATGGTACGCAATAGGGCGGGGCTATTGGGCACCTTAAAGGAGATGGAACATTTGTTGGGGAGTCCATCCACGGATATAGGCTGTATTTGCATTAAGAGGACGATAGCTTCACTTGATAAACAGGTCAAGGCCATTGAGGCCAGAATGGATCAGATACTAAGGGAGGATGAGGAATTGTCGGGCAATTACGGACTGTTGCTTTCTTTACGTGGGATTGGTTTTGTGGTGGCGTGCCAGCTGCTCTATCACACCCAAAACTTCCGGCAATTCGATTCATGGAGAAAATTCTCGAGTTATTGTGGTCTGGCTCCCTATGACCACCAATCCGGTAGTGGTTTGAGAAGGAAGAGACAGTGTCATTGGATCGGGGACAGAAAGATGAAGACTTTGTTGAGTATGGCAGGTATATCGGCAATACAACATGATCCGGAGCTCAGGGCGTACTATAAACGAAAAATAGCGGAAGGGAAGCCTAAGATGCTTGCCTTGAACAATGTCAGGAACAAACTTTTGGCAAGGGCATTCTCAGTAGTAAAAAGAGGAACGCCATATGTGGTTTTACAGCAATACGCGGCTTGACAATAAGATCTAAATAAGTTTGGATTTGATCTTGGAATACGTATAACCGTCAGTTACGGGATTAAAGTTAATGATTTTCGGTTAAGCACTGGCGTTAGCAATTCCGAGTGGATTCGGACGTAGTCGAATCCGCCGTAATTGCGGTTATACATTGTTGCCCACAGTATTTTATTTTCAGAGTTCAATTCCGTGTTTTTTTAAAGTCGTATTGAACCAACCTTTGTGGTCTTTCCAAACTTCGTCTGTTCTTAATTTATTTATTGCAATATTTTTAAATTCCTCGTTCTTGCTTTCCAATAGTTTTTCTATAAATGAGTGCAAATAGAAAACTTCATTTTCAGTTTGAAATTTAGCTTTCGGAAAGTCAGTTGTCAAATATTTGTCTAATTTCTCCGAGTATTCGGATTGGTAGAATTTGGCTAAATACTCGAATGCATACGAATTGTTTTTATCAAAAGCTAATTCCTCAATTCTTGGTAAGTAACTGTCTTTATGCTTCCTGTTTTCAAAGGTTCTGTCGTAAAGCAACCAATATATTTCTTCGTTCGAATAAATAATTATACTATCTAATTTTTCCATTATCAAGTCAGTCGCAAGAGCTTTTTTCATTGCTAAATCTTGCTCGTAATTATTTCCTTTAACTTTTTGAGAAGCCTCAATCCTTATTTTGTTCCAATATTCGTGATAGATAATTGAAGAAATCGGTTCAACGTCCATTATACAACCCTCAAAAGTTTCAACCATTTCATTTTTCTGTAATTCAGTTGATAGTAATTCTGGAACGTTTCCTTTGCCAGATTGAATGAGTTCCATTGAAGCGTAAGTCCGAATTGTCGCATTTTTATGTTTTGACAATTCAGTCAGTTCTTTGTCGGATAGTTTTTTCTTTAATTTTTGAAATCTCTTGTATTGTGGACTAACAACACAACCATATCCTACACAATCAGATTCAACTCTATTGACTTTAATTATTGAATCGATCAACTGTTCTTTTGTTTGCGAAAAACAAAGACTAATTGTCAAACTAAATATTATCGTGAGTAGTTTTTTCATATTGTGGGCAACGGTCTCGGCTCGTATGTTTACGAGCATATAATCTATTATTTATAAATATAGTAGTTTCCCAATAATAAATAAGAGCTATAATAGAAGGGACAGAGAGGTCTCGGCTAGATACATTGAATGATATCGTTTCATAGAAATCCCGCCCTTCTATAATCTTCTTGGAATCCGGACAGTACCTAGACCCTGTTCACAGAGGTCGAATCAAATGCGAGCAAGGATGATAAAGAGGGTTATGGCCTTAAAAAACGATATTATGGAAAAGCGGTTGAAACAAAGTCTGGGTATCGATGTCTCTAAATTGGGTTTATCCTTGTCCCTTGGGTTCCTAACGGATAAACTGGGGAAGGAATTCATATCTCATCCAGATGTGCCCAATGACCTATCAGGTTACAAGGAGGTTTTAAAATGGTTGAAGACATCAGTTGATGGCACTGTCGACCTAGTGGTCGTCATGGAAGCTACGGGGGTCTACCATCAGGGTATCGCCCATTATCTGTACTCACATGGCCATGCGGTCAGTGTAATGCAATCAGGTCGTGTAAAGCGCTATGCGCAGAGTCTGGACCAGCGTTCTAAAACGGATGCCCTGGACAGTAGAATGCTCAGTATGCTGGGACTTGAAAGGTCCCTTCGTCCATGGCGACCGCCAAGCGAGGAACTATGGGAACTAAAGGCATTGAGCAGGGAGCGCAGTTCTTTGCTAAAGGACAAGGTCATGGAGACCAATCGCCAAGGAGCCATCGATTCGGGTGTCCATGGTAACACCAAAGCCTTGAAACGGCACAGGGACAGACTGAAACTTCTCAACCGCCAAATAGCAATGGTAGAGGAGGAGATGAAAGAGATCGTATCAAAGAACGAAGTGCTGGGAAGAAAGATCGGTTTTATGATGAGCATCCCTGGTATCTCTTTTATATCGGCCGCAACGGTAGTAGGTGAGACATTGGGCTTTGAATCGATAACCAGCGCAAAACAACTGACAAGTTATGCCGGTTACGATGTGGTATTGCGGGAATCCGGCAGTTTTAAAGGAAAGACCAGAATCAGTAAAAAAGGGAACAGTCATATCCGGGCGGTCATGCACATGCCCTCGATGACCTGTGTGCGCTGCAACCCGACATTGAAAAAGTTCTATAATAGGCTAAAGCCCAAAAAAGCAAAACCATTGGTGGCCTTGATAGCCGTTCAGAGAAAGCTGTTGATATTGATGTACACCCTTTGGAAGAGCGAGAAATTCTATGATGCAGCTTATGAAACAAAAAAGCAGCAAAAGCGCAAAGCCCTTGCTGCGCAGGATAACAATTTGATAAATCAACTTGTTTCCTAAAATTATAAGGAAAAACTTGTTTTTTGACACAGTACCTATGATTTCGTTGTGGTTGGTGGCTGGTGAGCGACGGCGCGGGCCGGTGCGATTTTCCAGCGAGCCAAAGCCGCGTTACAAAAGCATTCCTGTTATTATTAGTTTTCTTAAAAGTAGGGAATTTAGTTCAAGGCAGGAGGAAACAATGAATTATAGCCAGTGTTGTAGCCAGTTTTTTATTAATCTAATTTTTTTGGCTTAAATATTCTGTCCAAAATTCTATTGTTTTTCTTAGCTCATTGTCAAAGATTAAAACCTCATTGTTAGGTAGAACTATTTTTAAAATAGTTCTGTCAAAGGTAAAGTCGAAGGTATTATCAAAAACCCCCTCCTTTCTTTCCGTCGACTTTATTTTAGGTTTGTGGAAATCCAATTTATAATGTTTCGAACCATTAGATATATCATGCATTATTTGTAAGCTTGGGCAAAGTCCTTTTATATGTTTTTGGAAGTCCTTGGGTTTTGGAAATTTTTCTTCTAAACCAAATTCGTGGTAAATCCATTCAGTCAGATGCCATGAAGTCATGGCACAATTCAGTGCTATTCTCGAAGAATTGTCAGAATTTGAATAATCTTCGAAATCTGCAATTAACTTTTCTAAAAAGTCATTTGAATTTCTGATGTCAAATGAAAGATGATTCATGTGTTAATTGGCTACAACGGCGCGGCTATGAACAGTTGCGTGTTTTAGCACGAACTTTTGCAAGTACACGATAAGCTGAAAATTCTTGCGGAATTTTCAGGATAAGCCTGTAATAGCAATTGTTTATAGCCATCTTAAGTTTGATTCTGATTAAATTATAGTCATAAATCAGAAAGAACAAAAGAGAGGAACAAGGTCAATATAGCCATAGGAAGTATCGATTCCGTCAACATTGATGACCCCCTCTCTTTTCCACTCAAGAATTCGTTCAGTTCTGTGAGACCAAGATCTCGATTTCAAGTTGTTGAAGCTCAAGTGGAGCGTCCTTTCCAAAACATTTTCCTATGAATAAAGATAAAGAAATCCACGGAGTGGACATCAGCAAGGATGTATTTGATGTGTTCGACCATGAGGGTGTTCACCATCAGTACCCGAACACCTTGAAGGGGTTCAGGGATTATTTCAGGTGTTTAAACCCCAACAGTCTAGTGGTAATGGAGGCCACTGGTTATTACCATTATCTATTGGCCCAGTTCCTTTATGACCAGGGCATGGCCGTATCGGTCGTCAACCCTTTGTCCGTAAAACGTTTTGTGCAGATGAAGCTTTCCAAGGTCAAGACGGACAAGAGCGATGCCAAGGCCATAGCGGAGTACGCCAAGGTCAACGCTGTTCCCCTGTACGACGGCAAGGGCGAGGACCAAGCTGAGAGCCTCCAATTATTGGCTTTGATGGACATCTATCTCAAACAGCGGACACAGGTAAAGAACAAGCTGCACGGTGAAAAGGTCCTGGGCATACCCTCAAGGGCAGTCCATTCATCCTTGGTGCGAACATTGAAAAGCCTGGACAGGGAGCTGGAGGCCCTTCAGTCGAGATTGCTAGCATTGGTCAAGAAAACACAGCAAAGGCAGCTAACGAACTTGAAGAGCATACCGGGACTTGGGGACAAGACGGTGGCCTTGCTGATCATATTGACGGATGGCTTTACCAAGTTCGAGAATGCGGGACAGTTATGCAATTACGCGGGAATAACCCCGACGACCAGACGTTCGGGCAGCAGTGTAAGGGGAAAGAGCAGGATAAGTAAGGTCGGTAACAGAAAATTGAGAAATCTATTGTTCCTATGCGCTTTTTCCGCCTGCAAGCACAACAAAGCGTGCCGGGAAATGTATGAACGCATAACGGCCAAGGGAAAAAGCAAGAAACTGGCATTGATAGCGGTATCGAACAAACTGTTGAAGCAGGCATTTGCCATTGCAAAATCTGGGCTGCCCTATGATGAAAACTATGTTTCGAAATTAAACTAAAAGAACTTGTTTTTTAACTCAGTTCTTTGTTGCCACCAGTTATTTTATTCCGATAATTTTTTCAATCGGTTCGTTAATATAATCAAATTCAAGTTTTTTCATTCGGTGTATCGGACTGTCAAATCCAATAATATTGTGGCCACTAAATGACCTTAAATCCAAAACTCGAAATTTCTTTTTGTATTTAGTCAGCGTTTGGTTTTTCAAGTCCACAATTCCGATTCTTTGGAATGTTCCGCTAAAAAATGACCTGTCCCAAATCGGTATTGCAACTTTTTGTCCGTTACGAGTCCAGATTGCTGGTCCGCCACAATTTTCGGGAATCAAAATTTCCTTACTGTCATTAAGTATTACTTTACATTTTCCACTCAATGGTGCACCCATTCCAACTTCGTTAAGATTCGAATATTCCACTGTTGCTTTATTTTCATTTTCTTGTCCGTTTGGGTTGGCATTCGGAAAGTCCCAAGCATTTGGATATTTCAGAGAATCCATTGAAAATCCAACTATTCTGCCAATTGAGAGTTCGTCAAATTTTAATGCTTGAAGTATTGTTCGAGCTTTATATTTGTCTGACTTTTTGGCTTTATCAAACTCGTCCATTAATCCACTCACATAAAGGCGTTCGTTCCCTGTCATTCCTTCAATTCCGACAACGCTATTTGCTTTTTCGTAGATTTCTTCTTTGGTCATCTCTATAATTGGTGGCAACGTGTTAGTGTATGATTTCGTTGCGTGATTAAGCACTAAAGTTAGCAAATAATCACAGATAGAAAATTCCAGCGGAATTTTCGTAAGTAAGCCTTTACTAGCAATGAATTATACACATTGTTGTGGGCAGTTTTTTAAGGTCTGATTATCACTTTTACATTTAGTCCGTTTTCTTCTTGTCTATTTAAGTCGTTTTCTAATCCTCTCGGATTTCCAATTAGTCCTTCTGGGTCATAAGTAAAGCAAAGTAGCGTTTCACAATCTGGGTGAGATTTATAACGTGCAATATCGTCAATTAGTTGAGTTCCTAACTCCTTCTCTGTTAAACCTTTTCTTGTTTTCTTTACTTCGATTATTATTTTGTAATCTTTTAGTAAAAAATCCATTCTGCTATTTTTTCCAGCGTAACTTGGTGTCCACTCTTCGGGTCTAATATCGTCAAAATATAGATGAAGTAACGAATGTAATAAGTTTTGCATATCGTATTCATCGTTTACATTGAGCGTTTCACGAGAATCATATCGGTATCGCAACTGCCTTACAATTTGATGGAATTTATCGAAAAGATTGAATAATGGAATTGTTGGGTCAAATTTCGGCTCTTTGTCGCTATTGATTAAACCAAAATTCAAATCCTCTTTAACTGATTCTAAAATGCCAATTCCTTCTTGTGCTGAACTTTTGTACGCCTGTTTAACGTTTGATTTAAAAGTCTCAATATATGGACTATCTAAAGGTAGAATTTCGCCAAAAAAACTTAAAACTTGTGTTTTCCAAGCGATGAATTTTCCACTATCAAGAGTAGTAAAACCTATCATATGTGAAGGATTTGGTCTATGTGTATTCAATACACTTTTTCCTTTTTCAATCAGTTTTTCTAATCTTTCTTTTTCGTCCATAATTTTTTTTTCAAATTGCCCACAACGGTTTAGGCTATGGTTTCGTTGCGGAATGATTCGGCAGAATTATTCCGCCGTAAACCAAACATTGCAAATAAGCAGGAATTTCCGATAGGAAATTCCGCCGCAATGAACTATAGCCAGTGTTGTGCATAGTGTTTTTATTTTTTAGGTTTCATTTTCCAAATAAGCCACGTCACTAAAAACGAGACAGTAATTAGCAAAATAGAAACTCCGATATCATTCAAATTCCAATTTGGACTTGGAACATAGTCTCTATGAAAATCCACTAAAGTTCCAAATGTCACTTTGTAGGTTGTCCAAAGTCCGTGCAACAATGCAAATCCAAAAGCGCCAATCCACATTATTTTTTTATTTATAATAATCGGTCCAATCAACAGTAGAGTAGAGACAATCATTAAAATCAGCATATCAATTCTGAATGGGCTAAAATCATATTTATATTTCACGAAATTCAGTCTGACAAATATCCACAAGAGTAAAATTCCACCGTAAATCAGGCGTTGTTTTTTTTCGTTTTTCAGATATTCAGTTATAGAAATTCCGTTTTTCAATTCAGTTGATTTTCAGTTCTCCGTAACGTTGCTTTACATTATGCACAACTTATTTATATACTCAACTTTGTTTGTCATATACTTCCAAAAAAGTTGGCTATGTCCAAGTTTTGTGAAGTATTGTTCAGTATGTTTTCCATTTTTACTTACTATGTAATATAAAGATAATTATCAGTCATCAAATGGGTTGTTGATACAAATCTCGGTTACAACGGTATAGATCATGGTGGTCTTAGGATTATTTAGCCCCAAAAGTTTTTGGATATACCTGATATCGGTTCCACTTTTCTGCAAAAGTGTTACAAAGCATTGAATTGAAGATTGATTAGGGGAGTTAATCATTATGTTTTTAATGTTGAAAATAAATAGCTTTAATATTATTACTATTTTTATGTCTAGTTAGACACATGAAAATTGTGTTCAAAAGTTGTTTTTTGCTTTCCGTGTTCTTAACGGGAATGTTCTCAAGATTAAGGTGTTAAAACACTGACTATTAAATATATATAAATCGGATGTGGTTTCTGCCACCCCGACAGAAATGGTTTTTTTAGCAACAAATTAAACCATAAATTATTGAAAACCAGAAAATTAATTTTTTCTGGTTTTTTTTGTGCCCATCTGAAACCAGGGAGAAAGGTGTCCTATAGGGTGTCCTATTTTAATCGGAATGGATTTCGTATATTGACGTTCATGATTCGATATTTCGTGTGATTTGACTTTCGCTTAACGGATTGTTCCACTAAAAGCGAAACACATGGAAACCTCTAAAACATTCAGTATCAGATTTTGGCTCAAGAAAACGGCCAAAAGGAAAAACGGGCTTGTTCCCATCTATGCCCGGATCAAGGTCGATGGGATTCCCTCGGACCTCAGTATCAAGCGCACCACTTTGGAAGATCATTGGTGTCCTAAATCAAATAGATTGAACCCAAGGGTAAAGGGGGCCAATGGTATCAACAAGTACCTTGATGATGTCTATGCCAAACTTTTGGACTGCCATAGGCAACTGTATTCCGAAGGTATGGTAATCACCTCCAACGCCATTAAACTGCGTTATCTCGGAGAGGATAGGACATTAAGGACTCTTGAAGATATTATCAAGTACCACCGTGACAAGGAAATGCCAAAACTTGAACCCGGCACTTCTAAGAATTATGGGGCAACGGAAACCTACCTAAAACGGTTCGTAAAGAAAAAGTTCAACTCACAGGACATCAGGCTGTCCTTCATCGATTATACCTTCGTTGTTGAATTTGAGAATTTCCTTAGAAATTGTACTCCGATCAATAAGGCTCAGCCACTGACCAACAATGGTATCATGAAGCACATGGAGCGGTTCAAGAAATTGGTGGGCATAGCCTTTAAGTTCAGGTGCATCCCCCAAAACCCCTTCAACCAGTACAACATGAAGTTTGAGGATTACGACAGTGATTTTCTGGAAGAGGCCGAAATTCAACGCTTGGCTTCTGTTGGAATCAGGGATAGTGTAGCCTTCCCTAAAAATAGGACAGCTTAAAATTAGAATTTTCTAACTTTAAATTTTAACTGTCACATGAAAAAAAGCAAGTTTACCGAGAGCCAGATCATCAAGGCACTGAAAGAGAACGAACAGGGCCGCAAGGTCGGTGATATATCCCGGGAGTTGGGGATCGACAAGAGCACTTTCTACTATTGGCGCAAGAAGTACGGGGGCATGGAAGTTGCCCATATGAAGCGCTTGAAGGAGCTTGAGGAGGAGAACCGCAGGCTCAAGCAGATGTACGCCGATGCCAGTTTGGACATCCGTATGCTCAAGGACGTACTGTCAAAAAAGTTCTAGGGCCTTCCGACAAGAAGCAGCGCGCCAAATATCTCCAGGAGACGTATTCGGTATGCATATCGCGTTCCTGCGGGGTGCTGGACCTTGCGCGGTCAATGTGGTACTACCATAGCAGAAGGGACGACACCGAGGTGATCGACGCCCTTTCCAAGCTGACCGAAGAGCTGCCGACAAGGGGATTCGAGGTATATTACAAGCGTTTGCGTCGCGAAGGCCACAACTGGAACAGAAAACGGGTGCTGAGGGTCTACAGGTCCATGAACCTAAAACTCAGGAGGAAGCACAAGAAGAGGCTTCCCGCAAGGACCAAGAACCCATTGGAGGCCCCGATGGAGCTCAACGAGGTCTGGAGCATGGACTTTATGGCCGATGTACTGTCCGATGGAAGGAAGATAAGGGTGTTCAATGTCATGGACGATTGCAACCGGGAGGCCCTGGCCATGGACGTGGGGCTTAACTATCCGGCGATAAGGGTCGTGGAGACCCTATCACAACTGGAGGAAGAAATAGGCCTGCCAAAGACCATACGCTGCGACAACGGTCCGGAGTTCATATCGAAGACCCTATCGCAATGGTGCAAGGGCAAACGGGTGGAGCTGCAGTTCATCCAGCCCGGCAAGCCCATGCAGAACGGATATATGGAACGCCTTAACAGGTTTTACAGGGAGGATGTGCTCGATGCCTATTGGTTCAACGATCTGCACCAAGTAAGGACGCTGACCCAAAAATGGATGGAGGATTACAATACAAAGCATCCCCATTCATCCATCGGCGATATGCCTCCAAGGGAATACAAGAACCGTTTCGGGGAAGAATTCTTCCCCGAAACGGACGACATTAATGATAATTTTATGAATTTAGCGATGTCCTAAAAGGGGTAAGGCTACAATAGCGGCAAGGGCATTGTAAAGGATATTTTTCTTTTTGCATGTTATACAGGTCTCAGCTATATTGAGGTCAAGCTCCTCAAACGGGGCGATATTGTAACGGGTATCGATGGGGAGGAGTGGATCAATGTCAAACGGAAAAAGACCAAGACCCCGGTGAGGGTTCCACTTCTATCCCAGGCCAAGGGGATATTGGATAAGTATTCGGATTTTCCCGATGTCAAAAATGGGCATACCCTTTTACCGGTCTATTCCAATCAAAAAGTAAACAAATACCTAAAGATTATTGCAAGCAATGCCGGAATCAAAAAGCACCTGACCTTTCATGTGGCCAGACACACTTTTGCGACCACTATTACCCTGATGAACAATGTCCCCTTGGAAACGGTATCCAAGCTATTGGGGCATACCAAACTTTCGACGACCCAAAAGTATGCAAGGGTAGTGGAGAAGAAGATAAGCAAGGATATGGCCCAGTTAAAATCTGTTCTGGAAACAAACGAAAAGAAAGAAGTTGTAAATGGCGGGCAGCCTTTGGCCAACCTACGGATCGTCAGATAAATTTAATAGCTTATGTGCTTATTTTCTTATGGTGGATTTTTGAAAAAGAATAAAAAACCAATAACAGCCAAGACAATGCTGCCAGCAATTATAAAAGGGTAGTAAAAACCACCTGCGAGTAACCAAGTCCCTAAAACAGGCCCTAGAATTTGACCAACGCTATTAGTAGAGCTCTGAATAGAAATGTTCCTGCCAGTATTTTGCTTTGATATTAATGAGACCGCAGAAAGTAAATTTGGGGTTACCATAGCACCTCCAGCAGCGAAAACAACGATTAACACATATACCAAGTATTCATTCTTAAAAAAGGGAAAGACAATTAAGGATAATCCAGATATAAACAACCCTAATGCAATTTGTTTCTTTGTGGATAAAAACTTCTCTCCGTAAGTAGCGAACAAAGGTTGTAAAACAGCCATTATTGAACCACATAGCATAAAACCAATACCTATTTGGTTACTGTTAAATCCTAATTCATCTTTCCCATATATTGAAAAGACAGTTTCAAACAGCGTTACTACAAATTGGATGACAAACGACAGACCCAGTAATACGACAAAATATTTGGTAAATGTGAATCGCAAGCTCGCTTTTTGTGTTGTGAACGTATGTACGCGAGTGGTGTTTTTTAACCATTTTGCTACTACAAATAAGACTATAAGTCCTAGAAGAGCGGCAAACAAAAAGGGTACTGAAAATCGGTCTAAATGCAGCAGACCTATCGTATATTTTAAATGAAGGTCAGTTTGAGACAGAAAGCCACCAATGACAGGGCCAAAAATAACACCAGAGCTAATGGCAACACCCGACCAACCCATTATTTTTGTTCTTCGTTTTTCAGAAGTAATGTCGCTCAAATATGCGTTGCTAACTGGAATAACTGATGACGTGAAAATACCACCAAAGATGCGAGCAACATATAGCATCGTCAATGATGTAGCAAGACCGGTAAGTAATTGCATAATTACAAAGCCGATTAGCCCAACAATGATAATGGGTTTACGGCCGTATTTATCGGATAGCCTGCCCCAGAGTACAACGAAAAGAAGCTGGAAGAGCGGATAAATACTGGTCAAAAAACCAATATGAAAGTTAATCGAATCAGTATCTAGGTTATCTCCTAAAGCTAATCTTTCGGTATAGTAGGGAAGGGTTGGCAATAAAATACCATAACCCAACATCACTACAAATAAACTCAACAGGATTAAAGATATCCTGTTGAGTTTTTCTTTTTTGTCCATTTATTTTTTACCGATTTTTCGCTTTAATAATTGCGCATTAATAGCTACTATAATAGTACTTAAGCTCATAAATACCGCACCAACCGCAGGACCTAAAACAAAACCTGAAGAATATAATACACCGGCTGCTAAAGGAATAGCCACGACATTATATCCTGTAGCCCAAATCAAATTCTGAATCATTTTATTGTAGGTGGCTTTCCCAAAGAGAATTAAATTGGCAATATCCTGTGGATTACTGTTGACCAGAATAATATCGGCAGTTTCAGCTGCTACATCTGTACCTGAGCCTACTGCAATTCCTACATCGGCTTTTGCGAGAGCGGGCGCATCATTAACACCATCACCCGTCATAGCTACAAAATCACCTTTGTTCTGTAACTCTTCTACAATTTCAACTTTTTGATGTGGCAATACCTCGGCGTAGTAACCATCCAATCCAAGTTTTTCACTCACAGCCTTAGCGGTTTTTTCATTATCGCCAGTTGCCATTAGAACTTTAATGTTATTCTTTTTAAATATTTTGATTGCCTCGGCAGATTCCGGTCTTATTTCATCAGCAAGCGCAATGTAACCTGCCAGTTTCCCATCAATTAATACAAACACGACAGTTTCAGCGGCATCACTATAAGCGTCTTTTGGGATGTCTATTTTTTCATCTCTTAAATAGCCAGGACTTACTACCTTAACTTCTTTGCCTTCAACATTTGCCTCTACACCCTTACCTGTAATTGCATTAAAGTTTTCAGGTTTTGGAATGGTTATGTTATCTTCTTTTACTTTTTTAATAATCCCAACAGCTATTGGATGTTCAGAACTTTGTTCCAATGCACTTGAAAGTCTTAAAATTTCCTCTGTTGAATAAGTCTCGTTAACAGACTCGATTCGAGTGACACCAAAATCACCTTTGGTTAGTGTTCCTGTTTTATCAAAAAGCAAAGCTGAAATTTTTCTGGACTCTTCAAACGCAGTTCTATTTCGAATAAGCAATCCATTTTGAGCAGATACTGCCGTAGAAATCGCAACCACCAATGGAATAGCAAGCCCTAATGCGTGTGGACAAGCAATAACCATAACGGTAACCATTCTTTCTAAAGCATAGACAAACGGAAAGCCTAAAATCAACCATACTGCTAATGTTCCAAAACCAATAGCCAAAGCGATATAGGTTAACCATTTTGCAGCCCTATCTGAAAGGTTTTGCATCTTGGATTTGGTTTTTTGTGCTTCTTCAACCATTTTGATAACCTTGTTGAGATAGCTATCCTTTCCAGTATGTTCAACTTTTACTTTTAAGGTACTATTGCCATTTACCGAACCACCAATAACCTTATCGTTTTCATCTTTTTTTACAGGTTTAGATTCACCTGTGAGCATAGATTCATTTAGGTAACTGGAACCGTCTACTATTATTCCGTCAGCCGGAACTTTTTCACCTGGTTTTACCAAAATCACATCATCCTTCAGTAAATCTTCGAGAGGGATGTCTTCTATGGTGTCGCCTTTTACCCTATGCGCTTCTGCAGGCATCATACTCACCAACAACTGTAAGGCTTTTGACGCACCTAACACACTTTTCATTTCTATCCAATGGCCAAGCAACATTATGGATATAAGTGTTGATAGTTCCCAGAAAAAGTCTTCACCTCTTAAACCAAAAACGGTAGCAGTACTATAAAAATATGCTACAGAAATTGCCATAGAAATCAAAGTCATCATTCCTGGTGCACCTTTTTTGACTTCAGACCAAAACCCTTTTAAAAATGGCCAACCACCATAAAAATATACAACAGTGGAAAGTGCAAAAAGGATATATGGATTTCCTGGAAGTAAAAATTCATAACCAAAAAATTCCTGAATCATTGGCGAGAAAAACAATATGGGAATGGTAAGCACAAGTGTTACCCAAAACCGTTTTCTAAAGTCTGCAATCATCATTTTATGATGGTCGTGACCCATTTGACCGTGTCCCGGATTGTGACCTGAATGGTCTCCATCTCCATGATTCATTTTAGAATGGTCTGCTTTTTTTTGTTTTTTCTTAGAGTGGTCCATTTTTGAATGGTCCATTTCTTCGTGATTGTGGTGTTCGTGATTTTCCATTATTGTCTTGTTTAAGTGTTATCGTAATTTTTTTCTCATTGCTTCCGATATGTTTTCGGCATAGACGCCATAAGCATCTACTAAAAGACCTTTAAGCTCTTTTTTGGAAGATATTGCATATAAAATGCTGTTATCATCGGTACTGCTCATTCCTTCAAAGCGATATATTTTATCCACTTTAAAATCTTCTGGTCGAATCTCAATTTTCAGGGAAGCACATTCCAGACATTCAGGTTTTAAGTTGAAATCATAAGGGTATTCGTTTGTCTGCAAATCGTTAATAGCTTCTGAAAGGGTGTTATAATTTTTCATTTATTTTTATTTATAAGTCATTGTAAAATAACTGTTGTCTTCTTCGGTAAATTTTTGAAAGGTCAATAGACCTTGTGCATTTAATTTCTCGTTAACAGTATAATTGAGTTGCTTAATGCGAATTCCCAAGGCATAGGCCTTAATGTTAATTTTTGAATTAATATTATTTTCGCTATTATTAAATTTTCGGTCGTAAATTTTTATGGTACTTTTTGAGCCAAAAAAATTCAACAAGCCCGAATCAAAACTCATTTCTAATTCTATATCTTCAAGATTGTCCAAATCATAGAGGTCTTTAAATTTTTTAGAGGTGGTATTAATTTCGGTCTCCTTTGATTTTGGGCTGGAAAACGGGAAAGCCATTACCATTATACTTGCTTCATCAGGCTTGCAACGATAAGTTGTGGTGTATTTATCGGTCGATTTTTTGTCTTCATCGAACAATTCCGTAACCACCTCAATTTCATAGTATCCATTTTTCTTTATTGTTTCACCAGCTTCAAAAGTTTGTTTGTTTAAAAAAGAGCCTTCTTCATCAAAATTTTCTCGAACAACAACTCTACCTGAAATCTGCCCAATAAGCATTTCAGTTTGTCCAGTCATTGTGATGCTGAATAAAGTGATTAGTACTATAAAGCCTTGTTTTTTCATATATGGTGCATTAATTTTTTTACCTCTTTTGCCATAATATCACTTAAATCTATTCCATTTGAAGAGTGTGGGATGGTATTACAAGTCACTATTTTTTCTACTCCGGAATCCAATAAATCTTGATAGGCATTTCCTGAAAAAACGGCGTGAATGCCTACACAAATAGGTGGTTTCATTCCTGCTTTTTTAAGATGTTGTACGGTTTCAATCATTGTTCGGGCTGTGGAAATAATATCATCTACCAAAATGGGTGTAGCATCTTTATATATATCCACATCGGGAACAGAGACTTCTACATCACGGTCACCGTGACGCACCTTTTGTAATACCGTAAATGGTGCTCCTGCATTTTTGGCGACTTCTGATACCCATTGTTCACTTTCAGAATCAGGTCCGATAAGTACCGGGTTTTCGATATTTTCTTTAATCCATTCTGAAATTGCGTCGGCAGCGTGAATCACTTTATTTGGAATTTGATACACTTCTCCCAACGAACTAATTCTGTGCAAGTGAGGGTCAACTGTGGTAATGCTATCGGCGAAACCAGAAATCAATTTTCCGAAGAAACCGGAAGTCACTCCTTCTCCTTCATTAAATACTTTGTCCTGCCGCATATACGCCAAATAGGGTGCTACCAAACAGGTACACATAGCTCCTAATGATTTGGCTGTGTGGCTTAAAAAATATAGTGACAACAGTTTTTCGTCCGGTTCGTGCAAGGTGCATACCAGTACCACACATTTATCTTTAACATCAGACAATATGCGCGTGTATGATTCCCCGTCAGGGAATTTCCTTAATGTGGCTTGACCCACTTCAGCATCCATTTTTGTAGCCATTAGTTCTGTGAGTTCTTCATTTCCGGGAAGACTGAATAATATTGTTTTCATAGTATGTTCTTTAATTTATAGTTATGATGTCGTTATGGTTGTTTTCATATTCCAAGGCATAATTAAGTTCACCTTTGGATTCAGCATATATGGTATAAAGCAGTTGGTTCTCTTCGATTTGTTCTCCCAAATGCACATTTAGAAGAATCCCTGCCGATTTAGATTGTGGTGCTCCAGAAAGCTTGGCCAGTTTTGCAATTTTACGGTTATCAATTCGTTGCAAAACGCCTGACTTTTCAGCTTTAATTTCAATTTTATAAGGTGCTAAAACTGGTTTTGAAAATTGACCTTGCGCCTTACAAATGGCTACGAATTTTTCATATGCTTTTCCAGATTTGAGAATTTTATGTGCGGTTTCCTGTCCCTTTCCTTTTTCTACTTTTCCAGAAAGTTCTAATAGTTCAGTAGCTAAAAGCAATGCTCTTTCTGTTAAGTCTTTAGGTGCATCTTCCTCATTTTTCAAAACTTTTAATATATCTATGGCTTCTAAAGTTGGACCGATACCCCTTCCAACAGGCTGCGTGCCATCCGTAACTACAACTTTTACATTCAACCCAACAGCAGTTCCAACGGTTTCCATATGATTTTTTAGTTTTTCTGCCATTTCGGTACTGCGAACCTTGGCGGTTTCTCCCACGGGAATATCAATGACCACGTGAGTAGAACCAGCTGCTGCCTTTTTAGAGAGTACTGAAGCGATGAGCTGACCTTCGCTATCAATATCCAAGGCTTTTTCAATTTTAATGAGCACATCATCGGCAGGACTTAACTGCGCTGTACCGCCCCAAACAAAACATCCGCCTTCTTTTTCTACTACGGTCTTTATTTCCTCGGAAGAGAGCGTAACATTGGTCAGTACTTCCATTGTATCTGCTGTGCCTGCTGGCGAAGTGATTGCCCGTGAGGATGTTTTTGGCATAGTAAGCCCATACGCGGCAACAATGGCAACTACCAATGGTGTTGTCCTATTGCCAGGCAATCCGCCAATACAATGTTTGTCGACCACGATATCCTTGTTCCAGTTCAGTTGCTTTCCGGAAGCAATCATTGCTTTCGTTAGGTCGGATATTTCATCAATATCCATTCGGTCGCCAGCACAGGCAGTAATAAATGCCGAAAGGTGGATGTTGGAATAATCGCCTTCCACGATATCGGTTATGATGTTGTTATAGGCCTTATAATCCAGTTTTTTGTTATAGATTTTTGCCCTGACGTGGCTTAAGGATTCAATAGGCTCTAAATGGGAAACATATAATGTATCGTTTGGGGAAACATTGAGTTTTTTCGCGGCAGCATCTGATAGTCCGATTTCATTAGGCAACAGAATATCAGAATTCAGGACATTAAGACTTGCTACGATTGATGTATTTGCATTGGATATTCTTATTCGGGTAAGTGCCTCAAACCCTTCTGAAATACAGACGTGGCAATCTTCGCGCATATACACTACATTTTCGTTTTGGGTATAGATTCCGAGATGTTTATATTTTAATATGTTTGAGTGTGTGTCCATATTTTATTGGTTGTTGTGATTTTTCGATTTATTCTATTTCTTCGATGGTGTATAATTGCGGAATTTCTGCATCCCACCCATAGGTTTCCTTGATGCCTTTTTGCAATGCTTCTGCACTCTCTTTTTCACCGTGTACAATGAAAATACGTTCGGGTTTGTTTTTTATCTTATCCATCCAGTCCATAAGTTCTGCGTGGTCTGCGTGTGCCGAAAGCCCTTCAATTTCTACTACTTGCATTTTAAACGGCACCCATTTTCCATATACTTTTAGTTCTTTTTCACCTTCCAATAATTTTCTGCCACGAGTGCCTTCAGCTTGATAGCCTACAAAAAGTAAGGTGTTATTTGGATTTTGTGCCTGTGTTTCAAGATAGTTTAGCATTCTTCCCCCTGTGAGCATTCCGCTTCCTGCAATCACGATTTTTGGTTTGTAATCTGTTCTTAATTCCATTGTTTCACGATAACTGCTAACAACTGTAAAGTGTGAGCACATTTCGTCACATTCGTTGTCTTCCAATCTGTGCCAATCCCGAGTTCTATGAAACAGTTCCAATACGTTGGCACCCATCGGGCTGTCCATAATCATTTGTACTCTGGGGATTTTCTTTTCTTTCAATAATTTCCAAAAGATGAGCATCATTAGCTGGGCACGTTCTACCGAAAAGCTTGGGACAAATAAGCTACCATCTCTGTTGATGGTATCATTTACTAATTTTTCAATATGTGGAAGTGCTTCTATTTCATCGGGATGAAACCTTCCACCATAAGTGGATTCAATGAAAAGCACATCCGCTTTTTTTGGTTTAAGGGGTGGATAGAGCAATAAATCATTGGTTCTACCAATGTCTCCTGAAAAGACAAAACGTTTTCCGTGCACATCCAACTCAATATAGGTTGCACCCAGAATATGTCCGTTGTATTGGAAGCGAGCCCTAATACCATCAAATAACGGAATCCATTGTGATTGTGGAATTCCTTTAAAGTGTGGGATAGTTTTTTCTACATCCTTTAAATCGTATAATGGTTCTGCGGGACTATGTTTGGAATAGCCTTCCTTATTGGCACGTTCGGCTTCTTGCTCCTGTATTTTTGCACTATCATTCAAAATGATTTTTGCAATGTCCAAAGTAGGATTCGTACCATAAATGGGACCATTGAAGCCTTGTTTTACCAATCTGGGTAAATAACCTGTATGGTCCATATGACCGTGGGTAAGCAAAACAGCATCAATATCACCTACATTAACAGGTGGGTACTCCCAGTTTTTAAGGCGTAATTCCTTTAACCCTTGGAAGAGGCCACAGTCTATAAGTATCTTTCTATCTCCTGTATCCACCAAATATTTTGAGCCAGTCACGGTGCCTGCCGCTCCCAAAAAGTGGATGTTTATTTTTTTGTTTTTCATCGTTATAGTATTTATTAATGTCCACCACAACAGGAAGGCGTATTTCCTTTGTCTTGGTTCGATTTGCTCAATTCCGCTATTTCGTTATATAGATTGCGGGAATCCTCTTTTATTACGAGTGCCAACTTCTTTACGGATTTAGGCTCGAAGTGTACCATACCCAATAATATTTCGAGGGCTTCTTCAAGTAGTTTAGAATCATCTTCCAATGCTTGGTAAAATGGCTCTAAATCTATACGGTTCTGTTCTTTCAGTTCTTCTGTTTTCATTTGTCCTATTTATTTAGATTAAAAATTTAAGTAGTGCTCTAATGAATTCCACATAATTCTCTTGAATCTTCGAGAACCTTTTTGTGTCTTGATTTTGGCACTCCTACTTGTTCTAAAATTTTTGGGGTTTCGTGAAGCTCTTTACAGAGTACGATGCCTTCATCTAATAATTTTGTTTTTTCAGCTTTAGTAAGTGTTGTTAAAGCGGTTAAGGGATGTAGCCCAGATTTATCTATTCTGTCCTTGAGACCATTTCCTCTTGGATAATCCCAACTGCTTAAAAGCATTCCAACACATTTCCCGTACTGAATGGCATCGGTTGTGAAACGCGTATTGGTGTACACAGCTCCTTTATGAAGTTTAGCCTCGTGACCTTTTTGGTGTTCCCATTGCTTTTCTACGTCCAAAAACCGTGAATGGATATATAATGGGATTTTTACATTACAAAATCTGCCTTGGTCGCTATGGTATTTGCATTCAATCATATAGTGTTTGTTTTCTTTTTGGGCGATAACATCAACTTCGTGCTGTACACAATTACCTTGAACAATAACTCCCACATTTGTGCTAAAGCCTTCCATCTCTAAAATCTTACCAACAAATTTTTCAAAAGGAAATCCTGATGGCCCTAATTCCATTATCGCTTTTTTTAGCTTGTATTTTGAGGCACTTACACGAGATTTACGCTTAAGCATTTTAAATGCCATCTGATAGATTTTTTTTGTGGTAATTCCATCATAGAGTTGACCTTCGACTTGTTCAACTATTTGCTGAATTAATTCTTCGCTCGCTTGTGAACGCCTTAAGGAATTGATAAGCTTATCTACATCAAAGGCTACCACATCACCTGAATACTTTACTATGTTGATTGGATTTTTCATTTTTTAATATGTATGGTCATTACAGGTAGAGAAGAATGGTTTGTAACACCTTCGGCAATACTTTTTGAAAATAGGCTCAAAAATCCCGTTTTTCCGTGGGTGCTCATTGCAATTAAATCTGCGGGCTGATGTTTTAAAAATGTATTGATGCCTGCCTCTACGGAAGACTCATTATGGACGCTCATTGAGAAGTTCTTCAGATTGGGGAATTTTTCAAGAAATTCCTTTACAGGATTTAAGCCAAGCTCTATGCTATTAAAGTCAGTTTCTGTGTTTACTCGTAACAAATGGATTTTAGCATCGCATTTTTTGGCTATTGACAAGATTTCTTGAAATGGATGCGTGACATCCTCTTCAAAAGAAGAAACAAATAGAATGTCCTTGAAGGGAAACGTTACATCCTCTTCTTTGACAACGATAATGGGTGCATTGGCTTTTCGAACTATTTTTTCAACATTACTACCCGTAATTTCTCTAATGACACCTTTGGTTCCACTGCTGCCGGTAACGATGAAATCGTGATGGAAATGACCAGAATGTTCTAAAATATCTTTCTGTCCCGAATCAAATTGAAGAAAAGTTCGACATTTAAGACCTTCGTGCTCAGCCTTTTTTTCCAGTTCCCGCAATTTTGATTTAACGACTCCAATTTCCTTTAAAGTTTCGGGATACCTTTTTTCTTTTTGTTTATCCAGTTTTACCCAATCAACAGGGGTAGTCATTTGATGTAAAAAGTGTATCTCTGCATCGTATAGTTTGGCTATTTCGATACCAAGATTTGCTGCTTTAGTGCAGTTTTTCGAGAAATCGGTAGGTACGAGTATGTTTTTCATAATTTTAGTTTTATTGTTTTTCTTATTGGGCGGTATAGCCACCATCGATAACCAGTTCGGAACCGGTCATAAATTTGGATTCATCAGAGGCCAGATATACAACTCCGTACCCTATATCGTCAGGTTCTCCCAAATGACCAATTGGATGTAAACTTTCCAATTGTTTTTTGCCTTCTTCTACGTCACCTTGAGCCTTGAGAAAATTCTCTACCATTGGGGTCCAGATATAAGCAGGATGGATAGAATTGATACGGATGCCATAGCCTTGTTTAGCACAATGTAGGGCGGCAGATTTAGTGAAAATGGTAACACCGCCTTTACTTGCGTTATACGCAGGTAAATTGGGGTCACCGATAAGTCCTTCAATGGAAGAGAAGTTAATGATGGAACCACCTTCATCTGTTTTCCTCATACCTTTTATACCATATTTGGTGCCTAAAAAAGTGCCATTTAGGTTTATATCTATAAGGTTTTTCCAATCTTCAAGGGTTACATCTTCAACTGTTCCTCCGAGCCCTATTCCAGCAGAATTTGCTAAAATGTGTAATTTCCCATAAGTTTCAAGGGTAGTTTCAATAACGTTTTTCCATTCATCTTCTTTGGCAACATCTTGTTTAATGAATATGGCCTCACCACCGTCTTCTTTTATTTGTTGAACTACTTTTTTACCACCTTCTTCGTCTATATCGGACACGACTATTTTTGCTCCTTCTCGTGCCAATAGTTTAGCACTTGATTTTCCCAAACCAGATGCTCCTCCTGTGACAATGGCTACTTTATTTTTTACTCGTTTCATAATTTTAAGATTTAAGTGTTACTACTATTTTTTGCTTCTTAATCAAGAAACTTCGTTTCCTGAAACTTTGCCTTTTTCAAAACAATCCAGATTATATATTGTGGTTTCAGCAATATTTGTCAATGCAGTTTCGGTTAAAAAGGCCTGATGACTGGTAATTAAAACATTATTAAAAGTCATTAAGCGTGCAATGACATCGTCTTGCAAAATGTCATCGGAATGGTCTTCAAAGAACAATCCTTCTTCTTCCTCATACACATCTATTCCGAAATACCCAATTTTTTTAGTTTTCAATCCTTCGATAACAGCTTTGGTATCGACCAATCCACCACGACTTGTATTGATAAGCATTACGCCTTGCTTCATTAATGAAATATGTTTTGCATCAATCAAGTGTTTCGTTGAAGACGTTAGTGGTACGTGTAAGCTTATGATATCGGACTGCTTACAAATAGTTTCACAATTGGTATAGATTACATTGTAAAACTTGATTAAATTTTCATCCTCAATGACATCCTGAACAAGTATTTTACAACCAAAACCGTGTAGTATTTTTACCAATACAGACCCAATTTTTCCAGTCCCGATAACGCCGACGGTTTTTCCATTGAGGTCGAAACCGGTAAGACCGTTCAATGAGAAATTCTGGTCACGAACCCTGTTGTGTGCTTTAATCAATTTTCGGTTTAATGCAAGTATGAGCGCCATTGTATGCTCTGCAATGGCATAAGGGGAATAGGCTGGAACACGTGCCACCTTCATATCCAGTTCAGCTGCTTTTGCTAAATCCACGTGATTGAATCCTGCTGAACGCAGAGCAATATATTTTATGCCAAAAGCATTGAATTTTTCAAGAATGTGTGCCGAGGCATCATCGCCCGTAAATAGACTTACTGCTTTAGAACCCGTTGCGAGAATAGCAGTTTCTTGAGTTAAACGACTCTCAAGCAGCTTTAATTGATGCTTGCCATCATTCGCTTTTACGAGATACGGCTCTTCAAACTTATGCGTGCTGAATACTGTTGTTTTCATTTCACTTTTTTTAATTTCCTAACTGTATTAAAATATATACTAACCCTACGATGACAACAGTTCCAAAAATTAGCATCACGAGTTTCCCGGTCTTTTTAGAACCTTTGAAATAGGTAATACCAAGTTTTACAATCATATTGCTTATGGTTGCTGTTATAATGACATTGGTGGCCAGCGTGAGTTTTTCTTCCAATGACCCAAATTTTGCCATACTAATAGTTATTGCATCCGTATCTGCCAATCCTGCAATTAGGGCTGAATAGTATAAACCGCTTTCGCCAAAAAATTGATTTCCATAAAAAACTGCAAACAGGATGACCACATAAATACCACCAAACCCAAGGGCGTTCCAAATATTGAGCGGATTACCCAGATTGATAGCTGTTTTTGTGACATCTGTATTCTTTTTGATGAATAAGAGTGCGCTTATCAAGCAGATAAGGGTAAGAATAGTAAATGGAATGACTAAATTTAAAAGTATGGCACTATTGAAAATATAGGCCAGAATCGCAAGTCTGGGAAACATAATTGCGGAAGCTATAATGATACCCGCAGCATATTCTTTTGAAAGTTCTGGCGATTCCTTACTTCGCGAAGCATATATCCAAGCTACTGCGGTACTTGAAATCAATCCGCCTAAAATAGCAGTGAGCAGAATACCACGTTTAGAACCTACATATTTTACAAGAAAGTAACCAATGAAATTCAGAAATGACACTATCACTATTATCGCTCCAATCTCAAAAGGGTTAAGTAATCCCTCTGGACCATAATCTTGATTTGGTAAGAAAGGCAAAATAAGAAGCGCAATAATTGAAAACTTAATAAAAGCAAAGAGCTCTTCAGAAGTAATATTCTTAATGAATGTATTAAAGGTCGTTTTCAATGATAACAGCGTAACCACGACTACTGCGGTCGCAACTGCTTCCTTATGCAAATGATTGGCAACCATAACACCCAAAATTAGCGTAGCGAACAAGGCCATATTGGTGGTAATACCAGTCATAATATGCTTTTGTACTATGGAAAGATGACTCAAAGACAGAAACAAAAGAAATGCTGCCGCAATGATAATGACCAACCAAGGTGTATAGGTTGGGGAAAGATTTCCCAATATAAAACCAATAATGGCAACAATTGGGAAGGTTCTTATACCTGCAAAGCCTTGTTCTTCCTTCAATTTATCATATTCACGTTCCAGCCCAAGAATAAGGCCAATGCCCAGACTGATGAGCAATCCAAGGATGAAAGGGTTGATATTTTTAAAGGCTTCTATCATTTCTTACTTTCCAAATAATTCTAAAAGTTCATACAATTCATTATCTACTTGATGTTGCTTGACCACCACTTCAAAAGGGGTTAGATGCAATTGATTATTTAAGACTCCTACCATTACATTTTTTTTACCTTGTAAAAGTGTTTTCACAGCCGCCACTCCAAGTCTAATGCCCAACATTCTATCCAAAGCAGAAGAATTTCCACCACGCTGTACGTGCCCAAGTTTTGTAATTCGTAAATCGACATTGGGGTTGACTTCCTTTATTTTTGAAGAAACAAGTTCGGCACCAATTTCGTCACCTTCAGAAACTACGATTAGAAAAGCATCCTCGCTATCGTAATTTTTCACCTTACCCAAAAGGTTAATAAAGTCCGTACCGCTCTCCGGAATTAATATGGCGTCCGCACCAACCATCAATCCAGAATGAATACCGATGTAACCCGAATCCCTTCCCATTACTTCAACAATGAACACACGGTTATGGGATTCGGCAGTATCCCTTATTTTATCAATATTTTCAATGGCTGTGTTAACTGCGGAATCAAAACCAAGGGTGTAATCCGTACCCGAAATATCGTTATCAATAGTTCCGGGAATCCCTATGAATGGGATATCGCATATCTCTGAAAAAGCAAGTAATCCTTTAAATGTACCATCACCACCAATGGCAATTAAAGCGTCTATTTTGTTTACATTTAGAGTTTGCAAGGCTTTTTTTCGACCTTCCAGTTCGAGAAAACGTTTGCTTCGGGCTGTCTTAAGGATAGTGCCACCCTTTTGGGTCAGTTTTTGTAATTCGTGTGATTTTAATTGAACCAAGTCACCGTCTATCAATCCTTCATATCCTTTTCGAAAGCCGCTTACGTTTATACCATTTACTTCAGCCGTTTTTGTAATGGCGTACAAGGCTGCATTCATCCCTGGACTATCACCTCCAGAGGTAAATACACCTATATGTTTTATAGTACTATCCATAGTTATAAAGCTTCTTTTTTAAGAATTTCAGTATTTTTTATACCATACAACCTATTAAAAACCATACAAGCTGTAAGGTCACCCGTTACGTTTACAGCAGTCCTGAACATTCCCAACAATCTTTCTACACCAATGATAATGATGATGCCTTCGGCTGGAATACCGACACTTCCCAAAACAGAAGCGAGTATCACCACACCACCTCCGGGAATGGCAGGTGTGCCGATTGAAGCAGCAACGATAGTTACAATGACCACAATAATATTGAGCAAACTCATTTCCAGTCCATAGGCTTGGGCTATAAAAAGGGTTGTTATCGTTTGATAGAGTGCAGTACCATCCATATTGACGGTTGCGCCAATGGGAATGATAAAATTGCTAATGGTCTTGTCCACCTTTAGTTTTTCTTCGGCTGTTTGAAGAGAAAGTGGCATCACAGCGGCAGAGCTTGTGGTTGAAAAAGCCAATAGCTGAACATCCCTTATTTTTTTCAGGAAATGCATAGGGTTTGATTTTCCAAGAAGCACAATTAGCCCTAAATAGAAAATCACTAAGAGTAACAGACCGAGCAAGACGACACCCACATAGTAGGTGAGGCCAGATAGAGAACTCAAACCAACGCTAGAGGTGAGCTGCGCCATAAGTCCGAAAACAGCAATAGGCACTAGAAGCATTGACCATTTTACTACTGTCATACAGACTTCCTGAATGGCACTTAGAAGCAGCTTCACTGGGCGCAGTAAGGCATTTTCAAGTGATAGCACAGCTACACCAATAATGATTGTGAAAATTACAATGCTTAACATTTCACCACTTACCATAGATGCCAACGGGTTTTCGGGAAGTAAGTTTGAGATGGCATCAGGAATCGTTTCAATTCCGAAGGAAAGCTCTGGATTTTCCGTTGGAACAGCTGTAATTTCATTATGTTCAGCTAGAGCCTGTTGATGTAAAAAGCGACCAGGTCTAAAAAGTTGAGATAGTATGACACCCAAACTTACCGAAACTATCGTAGTACCTAGAAAATATAACAAAACCCCACCACCTAATTTTTTTAGATTGTCCTTATCATTACTTGCTATTCCAGTAATGATGGAAGCCACAATCAACGGAATCATAATCATTTGAACCAGTTTCAGAAACAGGACACCAGGCAATGCCAGCCAATTCCCCGCGATATCTGCTGTTTCTTTAGAAATCCATCCATTTTGTGGGCTCAATAGCAGACCAAATCCAACACCTAAAAACAAGGCAATGATTACTTTAAGCCATAGACGGCTTTCTACCAGTTTAAGGAGGTAGTGGTTAAGTGATTTTAATGATTTTATCTCTGTGTCAAACATTCTGTTGATTATGCTATATTAATTTTATTATCCAGATACACTTCCTGAACGGATTGTAATACTCTTACGCCTTCGCTAAAGGGTTTTTGAAATGCTTTTCTTCCCATTATCAGCCCAGAACCACCAGCCCTTTTATTGATAACGGCAGTTGTTACAGCTTCGGACAAATCTGATTTGCCTTTGGAACCACCACCTGAATTAATCAGCCCTATTTTACCCATATAGCAATTGGCTACTTGCAACCTGCAAAGGTCAATAGGGTGGTCTGTGGTAAGGGTTTTATACATTTCATCATCATATTTTCCAAATCCTATCTCTTTGAAACCAAAATTATTGGTAGGTAATTTTTGTTTGATGATGTCTGCCTGTATCGTTACTCCAATATGATTGGCTTGTCCGGTTACATCGGCCGATGCGTGATAATCTTCTTTATCGGTTTTAAAAGCTTCATTTCGTGTATAGCACCATAAAATGGTAGCCATACCAAGATTATGAGCTTCTTCAAAAGCCTCTGCTATTTCTTTGAGTTGTCTGTTACTTTCCGCTGAACCAAAATAAATCGTAGCTCCTACGGCAATTGCTCCCATATCCCAAGCGGTTTTTACCTTACCAAAGAGTGTTTGGTCATATTTGTTCGGGTAGGTAAGCAGTTCATTGTGGTTAATCTTAACGATAAAAGGGATTTTATGGGCATATTTTCGGGCATTCAAACCCAAAACCCCAAACGTGGAAGCCACCCCATTACAACCGGCCTCAAGGGCGAGTTTTATAATGTTCTCTGGGTCGAAATAATCTGGGTTTTTATAGAATGAAAAGGCCGCGCTATGCTCAATACCTTGGTCAACAGGAAGGATACTTAAATAACCAGTTCCTGCCAGATTTCCGTGATTGTATAATTGGGAAAGGCTACGAAGTACCTGTGAATTTCTGTTGCTATTGCCAAACACCTTGTCTATACTATTTGTGCTTGGTGTTTGTAACTCATCTTTTGTTATTTTTTCACAAACGTGTTCTAAATAGAAGTCTGCTTTTTCTCCTAAAAGTTCTACTATATTCTTGTCTGTTTTCATCTTGATAGTATTTAATGGATTCCTAAACTTTCATTTGTTTTGGCTATGGATTTTGTACCATCTGTTTCAATTCCAGTTAATGCCCTAATAGCATCAATTGTTTCCGGGATTACAATAGCTTGATTATCGACTATATAAGCATAGAAAAGTTCGTCGCCATCTACTTTCAGCATATCTTCCCAAAGAGCAACTTCATACATATCGCCCCAAGGTCTTCCCATATCCAGAAACATTTCCTTAATGGTGTTGTTAGAAACCAAGCCTTGGTCATACCGAATTAGTTTAATACGACTTGAAGTTTTGAAAGCATTTAGCACTTCTTCCTTTGTCGCCTGCTTTTTCAATTTCACATTCCAGTAGTGCATATGGCTCAATGTTTCGGGTACTTTTACCGCTGCGGTGATGACATCCAATTCTGGGTCAACACTTTTAGCATCTGGACCTTGATGGCTTGGGATATCTTTTTCGGGAACCATCGTATTCATAATACCACCTAAATGACTTTCCCAAGGGTCTGTAGCTCTTCTTAAAAGTGTACCTCTGGCATAATCCAATAAATCGGCTCTTTTTAAAGCGGTCAAGGTTCTTAAAATAGACGTAGTATTACACGAAACTACTCTTGTCGCATTCAAGTTTAGAGCGGATTTGTAATTATTTTCTGCACTAAAGGAATGCCCTGTGGTTTCGTGTTTTTCGCCACCGTGCAAAATAAACTTTATATTCTGTTCTTTATAAATCGCTACATTTTGAGCAGCAATCTTTTTAGGCGTACAGTCCACAACAAGGTCTGATTTCTTTAAAAGTTCCTGCATATTGCCTTTAACAGAAATCCCTTCAGATTTCATATTATCAGCTGCATCTTGAGTTGCTGCGTATATGTTGTAATTCTTTCTTACTGCATTTTGAATACGCCAATCGCTGATGATATCGCAAACACCTGAAAGCTTCATATCGTCTTGTAAGTTGATGGCATCGGCCACTCTTTTTCCAATGACTCCGTAACCTATAACTGCTACATTTTTCATATAAATTGTTTTTAATTAATTATGTTTTATTGTTTTTGTCACTTGTATTCTTCATTCCCATCGGCATATTACCTTCATCGTCTGTATGTGAAATCATAAAAAGGCGTTCCGCCACAAGTATTAGAACAATCCCAATTGCCGCGACAATAAGAACCAAAGGATCGTTCAGATATTTTATATAAATAAAGGCCGAGAGTACTGCAACATCCAGTATAATGGCAATCACGGGGATAATTGGTTTAAAATCCACTTCTTTTCTAAGATTGCGGAAAAGCCCCCAATGAATTGCGATATCCATAACGAGGTAAAATATAGCCCCAATGGATGCAATTCTTGTTAAATCAAACAGGATTGTCAATAAAATGGCAAGGGAAACGGTAAATATGAGTGCTGGATTTTTTAAGCTACCAAGTTTGGTTAAAGAAGGCACCTGTTTCATATTGCTGAGCATTGCCAACAAGCGTGAAGAGGAAAAGATACTGGCAATGACCCCAGAAACCGTGGCAATAATGGCAATGCCAATGGTAATCCAGGAACCCCATTCCCCAAAAACAGGTTTTGCGGCGGCTGCAAGGGCATAATCTTTAGCTTCGATTATTTCAGGAATGCTTAAACCTCCCGCAACAGCTAATGCCAAGGCTACATATATCAGTGTGCAGATAAGTATGGAAAACACGATAGACCTACCAAGATTTTTATGCGGGTTTTTAATATCGTCCCCTTGGTTCGTGATAGTGGTAAAGCCTTTATAAGCAAGGATAGATAACGCCAAAGCGGCCACAAATCCGAAGCCTTGTGGTAATGTCTCAGTATTTTTGGGAATATAGTTTCCCGTAATATCGGCAAAACCTGAAATTGCAAGGCCGGCAATAGCTAAAATTGCTATTCCCACTACCTTTATAATAGCGGTAAATGTCGCGGTGGCACCAATAACCTTATTGCCCAGGATGTTCACTATATAAGCAACAACAATTAGCCCAACACCCAGGGTAGAGGCATAACCTGCATAGGACTCGGGAAATAGTCTCAACGTATATGCTCCAAAAGTGCCCGCCACCAGACTTTCGGAAACTACCATTGATACGTACATCAGCAAAGAATAAAACCCTGTTGTTGTTCCAGGTCCATAGGATTTGTTAAGGAATTTAACCACACCTCCAGACGATGGAAAAGCATTTGAAAACTTGACATAGGAATATGAGCTAAAACCCACCACAACAGCACCTGCAATAAATGCAATGGGAAATAGATCACCCACCAACTCTGCTATTTGCCCCATAAGGACAAATATGCCAGCACCAATCATTACGCCTGTACCAAGAGATATGGAACCTAATAAGGAAAGCTTATTATTTTTATCTGTGGTGTTTTTCATTTCAAAATTATTTTTCCCTGTTTTTAATCGAAGATTTCGGTTTAAAGTTTCTAATAATCAGGCGGTTGCTCTTTTCATAAGTGAAATAACTTACCGCCCAATTAAAACCAACCATCAATCTATTTCTAAATCCACTTATGGACATCAAGTGAACAACGGACCACAGCAACCAGGCGAAATAGCCTGCAAATTTAAATTTGCCCAAATCGGCAACTGCCTTGCGTTTACCTACGGTTGCTAAGGAACCTTTATCTTTATATTTGAAAGGTTTTATGGATTTGTTATTTATGATATTTAATATCGAATCGCCCAGGTATTTACCTTGTTGAATAGCGGTCTGTGCTACTTGTGGATGTCCTTTTGGGGTTTCTTTGGAAATGAGTGCTGCGATATCACCTATGGCAAAAATATTTTCGTAGCCTTCTACTTTTAAATTGGCATTGGTTTTAATACGGTTGCCTCTGACTACGTGTTTTCCATCAATACCATTTGGGAATTGTCCTTTTACGCCAGCCGTCCAGATAAGGTTTTTAGCCAATATGGTCTTATCACTTTTGGTAGTGACTTCCTTTCCATCATAATTGCTTACAGCTTCATTTAATAATACCTTTACATTTAAATCCTCTAAATATTTGAGGGTTTTCGAAGATGCTTTATCAGACATTGTACTTAACAACTCATCAATGGCTTCTATTAAATAAATGTTCATAATGGAAGCAGGATACTCTGGATAATCTTTGGGTAGAATGTATTTACAGAATTCAGCCAATGCTCCTGCCATCTCTACACCGGCAGGACCACCACCTACAATTACAAAATTTGTTAGGGCATCCCGTTCATCATCATCACAGGTAATGGCAGCCTGTTCTAAATTTTGCAACATCATATGGCGAATGTTCAGGGAATCTCGGATATCCTTCATTCCCAAGCTGTTTTCTGCTACTTTATCCATCCCAAAAAAATTGGTGGTTGTACCTGAAGCAATTACCAGATAGTCATAGTGAACTTTTCCTTTAGAAGTTATTAATGTGTTTAATGAGGGCTGAATTTCTTCTACTTCGACCAAACGAAATACTACATTTTTGTAACCATTGAATTGTTTTCTAAATGGAAATACTATGCTATCAGGTTCCAACGCACTCGTTGCCACTTGATATAATAAAGGTTGAAATTGATGGAAGTTATTTTTATCGAGTAAAACCACTTGAACTTCTTTGTGTTTCAGTTTTTCAACCAATGCCAAACCTGCAAATCCTCCACCAACGATAACCACACGAGGTAATTTAGTATCTGGAAGACAGATTTCATCTGTTATCTTACAGGTGGATTCCAACGGAATGCTATGTGTTTGCTTTTCTTTCATTTTTTATTTCTATCTCTTGCAATGAGTACTGAACATTTGGCATTTGTGGTCAAATATTGGGATACAGAGCCCAATACTAAGCGTGAAAGTGCACCGTGACCCTGAGAGCCTACTACGATTAAATCTGCACCCCAATCTTCTGCTTTTTCATAAATAGTACTTTTGGGCAGGCCACTAACAACACTTGTGGTTATGGAAAGTGCCTTGTTTTCGGCCTTGATTTTATCGAAAGCTTCTGAAACGATTTTGTTTCCCAATTTTTGAGCGTTACTTCTAATTTCTTCTATGTAATTTCCTATCCTGCCGCCCATAGTATGCAATCCCAGGCCGGTTGTTTTCGGAACTTCATAAACATTTATAATATGAATTTCACTATTTGAGGATAGGGTCATTTTTATAAGTTCGTGAATGGCTACTTTACTGAAATCTGAACCATCTATGGCCAATAATATTTTCATAATTTGAATGTTTTAGTTGGTTGACATTTCTTTCGATTTTATAAGTTTTCTCCAATACAAGTGTTCATATAATCCAGACCAATACATACCAAAGGTGAAAGCGAACAGTAACTCTTCAATTGGGATTCCCAAAACAAGAATATGGGTCAGGTTGTCCAGATTCCAGTACAGCTCCACATATTGCGGATAAAACGGAAGGATGCTTCCGAAATAAATGAAGTACAGTATGGTAAACAAGATTCCTCCAACCCATATCTTTCCTTTTAAATCTGGGCGACAGTACAATGTTGCCAAACCACCAAAAAACATTGCAATGATGCCACAATAGATGTGGTTAAGCGTGGTGAAAAGACTAAATATGACGAATACAATGGCTGGAACAAAAAGTATATAAATATGTAGCTTATGTCTTTGGTGGCTCCGTTCGGTATGAGGCATATCTATATAGCCTTTTTTGAATATCAGATTATACAATACCGTCCCTATTCCGCCAATGGCAAAAGAGAAGATAAGGCTCTCAATATCAAAACCTGTTCTTTCCGCTAAATGGAATAAGGAAGGTGGCATCCAATATTCTGGTACAAATAATGGTTCTGTTAAACCAAAGGGCATCGTAATAAGGCTCATTTTGAGCATTTCTTTTCTATACCCCTTTTTTGACAAATAGATTATTGCCCAAAGAGCAAGAATTATAAGAGACCATATGAACCAGACATATTGCATAAATTTTATTTTACTCTCTTATTTTTTGACTTTTATTTGCGCATTATAAAAAGCCGCAATACAGGCACCTATTAGCCATCCTAAAATGAATATCTGTACTATTCCCAAACCAGCTTCCCATAGTGGCACATCCATCCTGATAATGCTTGTGGTATCTAAACCGTGCAATAGGCTGTTGAAAAAATCGATAGTGGCTTCTCGACCTGCTGTTGACATAACTATCATACAGCCTAAGTAAATTAGTGCCCCCGTAAGACCGAAAGCAAATCCGAGTTTTTTTACGTTTAATCGATACATAATTTTAAAGTTTTGAGTTAGTTGTCTGATTTTAATATCTTTTTTGATTCCTCAAATTCTTCCTTGGATATTTCGCCTTTTGCAAAGCGGTTTTTAAGAATATCCAGTGGGCTGTCCTTCTTTGTTTTTTGATAAGGGATATCTGCTGGGTTAAAGAATATCCAAGCCAATAAAATAATCCATATAATCCACCATATTAGGTGCATACCTCCAAAATGTCCTTCGTAAAAATGCATAATTTTTGGTTTTAAGTTGTTGTTAATTTAATTCTGTAATTGTATAACCATTGAGCCCATCAAGTTGCTTTTGTAATTCGGCAACAGAAAGTGCTTCATTCATCGTGATAAGTGCAGCACCTTTTGGTGCCAAAAAGATCTCTGCTTTTTCTATATTGGGATGTTCTTCTAAAGTCTTTTTTACTCTTGATACACATCCACCGCAGCTGATTCCGCTTATTTGAAATTTTTGTTTCATCATTTAGTATTTAATGGTGATGATGCCCTTTGTGTTCATCTTTTGGTTCTGTTTTTGAAACATCTTTACCGTGTTCGTTTTCTCTTTGTCTATTCTGTGAATGATTGTGCCCACCGTGGCGATGTGAACCGTGAGGCATAAATAAGTGACAAGCAAACATAAAGAGGATGAAGATGAATAGAGACGAACTGCTTCCTATACCTAATGATGGTGCAAAAAAGATAAACAGTAATGGTAATCCACAACCGATGACCATCCATATCCAGTGATTATTTTTCATTGTTGTTTATTTTAAAAGTTAAAATTAATGATGCTCGGTATGCTCACCTTTGGTTGGACTATCCATATCGTCCATCTTGTCCATACCCTGCATATCCATTCCTTTTTCGCCCATCATCTTTGAGCAGGATTCCATACAGTCTTCGCTCATCATCCCTTTTTCGTGCATCATTTTCATCATAGTGCCCATCATTTTGCCGTCATTCATCATTCCGTCCATCATTGAGTGCATCATTGTACTGTCTTTCATCATCATTTGCATTCCTTCTCCTTGCATCATTGAGCTCATCATTTTTTTGTTGCCCTGCATCATTTGCATTGCGTGTTGGTTGTCGTGCATACTTTCCATAAATTCGGTCATATAGTCGTGATTTTTGGAAATGGCATTAAAAACTTCTGTGCGAGTTTCAGGGTTTTCCATTAGTGCCTGAGTGTTTGTTTCTTGTTTGCAACTGTTTAAGCTTAAAAGCCCAACTGCCGATAAAACAATTAGTAGTGTTTTCATAATTTATTTTTTGAGTTAAACATTTATTTTAATTTTTATAAACCCATTCCCAACAATCTAAATGTTTATAGTTGAGGGAATGGATTATCAACTATTAATTCGCAGATTTTAAAAAGGTTATAATCTTTTTGAATTTCTTATATGTTATGTGTATTTTCAATATTATTAGATTTTTTTTATACGCCACTTCTTATTATTACCTTTAACTGCCACCAAATTTTCCGAAATCAATTTTGATGTGATGGCAGGTGGATTTTTATCATTCTTATCTTTTGGCGAGACGTGAATGGCCAATTGCGTTAAATGGTCAATGGTATTACCATTCTCATCTATAACAAGCTCAAAATAATGGTAGTTTACCACGTCTTTTTTGAAAATGTCATTATAGCCAATGGTTTCTTTTTCAACTTTTAACACCAAGGCTTTGCCATATTGAAAGTTGTTGGCATTGAGGAATTGTGGAGTGATGACAGTTTTTCCAGTTTTATCGATATAGCCATAATAGAGCACGCCATCTTTTTGGTTTGCAATCAGGCATTTTCCGTTACTGAATATAGGGTAGCTTGCATTGTCTGTTTTGGTTGCCACCAAATCATTTCGAAAATCAACGATTAAATTTCCTTCTGGGTCAATAAAACCCCATTCGTTCCCTTTTTTAATGGCAGCGACGCCATTGCTAAAAGGCGAGATGTAGTCTAAATTTTCAAAGGTTTGTGCAATTCCTATAAAGGGAATTAATACTAATGTGATAAGTAGTTTTTTCATTTTGTTTAATTTAATTTGATGAAATTAACCATTGCCTTAAGCTTTTGTCTGCATAACTTTCGTTGATATCTATATAATTTCATCATAGAAATTCCGTTTCCAATTTCCTGTGTTTTTGTAATCGGTCATACTCATTCCCACCACTTCCTTAAACTGTCTAGACAGGTGGTTGACACTACTGTAGTCCAATAAATATCCTATATCTGAAAAGGAATGTTGTTTAAGCTGAATGAGCTCTTTGACTTTTTCTATTTTTAATTTGATAAAGTACTTTTCAATGGTTGTCTGTTGATTTGCTGAAAACAATCTGCTCAATGTCTTGTAATCTTTATGAAGTCTTGAAGCCAATAGTTCAGATGTTTTTACCTTAATATGTAACGGTAGCTCTTGCAATTGTTCTATTAGAATAATCTTGATTCTTTCTGTGAGCATTTCTTCTTCATTCTGAACAATTTCAAAATTATTGGCGTGAAGTACACTTGTAACGGTATCGATAATTTCATTGTTCGTTTTTTTTTGTGCTTCTACCAGCAACCTTCCTAATTCCAAGGAAAGCACTGTAACTTCAAGTTCTTGTAATTCTTGTTTAATTACTTTTAAGCAGCGGTTACAGACCATATTCTTAATCCAAAATTCTTTTGGTTTGTTCATAGTATATAATGTATTGTCATTGAGTTTAGCTCAATGGTCTGATAGGTTTAGCCTAACAGGATTAATATTGTGTAGCGTTGTTGAGAATAGGGTACAACAAATGTTAGCCAGAAGTGAAATATTGGCTATAGAGGCAATGCAGATTAATTTTAACCTGCGAAGTAGAAAATCAAATTAAAAAGGACTCGTTGAGGATTACAAGGTCTGTGGATAGCAAAGGTGGCCTATAAGCCTTAAAAGAAACTGTGTTTTTCTCTAAACCTTCAAAAAGGTTGATATAAGAATAGACGAAGTTGTTTAAGAAAACTAAAGTTTCAATCTCTGAAATTGTATTGGCCTTCTTGAAGGTGTCATCTCCTTCTTTCAAGATGGTCTTATTATCGCAACAGTCTTTCTCTTGTATTGTAGTACATTGCTTGGAATTATTATCTTTTTTCTGTGCAGTCTCCATACAAGATTCTGCTTTACTAAAAAAAGCCAAATCCACCATTTTATTACAGCAAAAGTGCATATTTACCGTAAAGGATGTGGTGGAAAACAGTATAAAAACTGCTAAAAAGAAGGACAGTATTTTAGTAAAAAAAGATTTCACAAAAATTAATAAATTTTGATTAACATTAAAGGATTTTGGAAAATAAAATTCAACTGTTCAATTATTTTATTATCAGTTTTTTACAAAAAAACAACAAAATTAATCAGTACAAATATAATTCTAAAAGTTCAACAGAACTATGATTTATATCATATAAAGGAAGCTGCAAAAGAATTTTATTTGCAAATAATATTTAAGCGGTTTCGTGCAAAATAAACATTGATAAATCAAAAAAAATTGTTAAATAAACAAATTGAGATAAATTTTTTATAAATTTGCAACATTAATGAAAAAAGTTTTTCATAAAATATCATCCGTTTGTTTGGCACTTATCGTGCTATTGTCAACAGTTTCTTTTACTATTGATAGTCATTACTGTGGCGATACTTTAGTGGATTCTTCTTTATTTGGGCACGTTGAAACTTGCGGAATGGATAAGCAACTATCCAAAAATGATTGTCAAAGTGAAGTTCAGGATGATTCCTGCTGTTCAGATAAGCAATTAGTTGTTGAAGGTCAGGACGACCTGAAGATGTCTTTTAACACCTTAAATTTTGAGCAACAAGTCTTTGTTGTCTCTTTTGTACATTCTTATATCAATCTCTTTGAGACTCTTGATTCACACATTGTACCATTTAGAGATTATGCGGTTCCCTTTCTCATACGGGATATACAAAAACTGCACGAGACGTATTTAATTTGATTTTAAACAGTTTCCGATAACTATCGGAAAGATTATCCTAATGGTTATAACCATTCTGGGGTCATTTCGTTGTGTTTAATTTTCTGATTGCATCAGAATCTTATTCAATGTTTAACTGTTTAACAATCAATACACATGCTGAATAAAAGCATCAAATTTTTAATCGAGAACAAGCTAGTAGCCGTTCTACTACTTGCACTTTTTATTGCTTGGGGAGTCGTAAACGCCCCGTTTGAATGGAATACAGGCTCACTTCCTCGAGACCCTGTTGCCGTAGATGCCATACCAGATATTGGCGAAAACCAACAAATTGTATTTACTAAATGGGATGGTCGTTCCCCTCAAGATATTGAGGATCAAATTACTTATCCTCTAACCACATCGCTTCTTGGTATTCCAGGGGTTAAAACAATACGTAGTTCATCTATGTTCGGGTTTTCGAGCATTTATATCATTTTCGAAGAAGATATTGAATTTTATTGGAGCAGAAGCCGAATACTTGAAAAATTAAACTCATTACCAGCCGGACTTCTACCAGAAGGCGTTAATCCAGCTCTAGGTCCCGATGCCACAGGATTAGGGCAAATATATTGGTACACCCTTGAGGGACGTGATAAAGATGGTAATGTTACAGGTGGATGGGATTTACAGGAATTACGAAGCATTCAGGATTTCTACGTAAAATACGCACTGTCTTCGGCGAGTGGTGTTTCCGAAGTGGCTTCCATCGGCGGATATGTTTTGGAATATCAAGTGGATGTTAATCCCGAATTAATGCGGCAATACAACATAGGCTTGAGTGAGGTTGTAAAAGCAGTAAAACAAAGCAACAAAGATGTTGGTGCACAAACGCTTGAAATCAACCAAGCTGAATACCTTATAAGAGGATTGGGTTATATTAAGAAACTATCTGATTTAGAAAACGCGGTAGTTACTTCAAAAGATTTTACATCCATCCGTATAAAGGATATTGCGAAAGTAACACACGGTCCTGCTACAAGAAGAGGCTTATTGGACAAGGAAGGAGCCGAGGTTGTTGGTGGTGTTGTAGTGGCTCGTTATGGGGCCAATCCTATGGAAGTCATCAACAATGTTAAAGAAAAAATAAACGAGTTAAGTTCTGGGCTTCCATCAAAAACATTAAGCGATGGGAGGACTTCGCAATTAACCATCGTACCCTTTTATGACAGAACAGAACTAATCCAAGAAACCTTGGGCACACTTGATGAAGCGCTAACTTTAGAGATATTGATAACCATTTTTGTGATTATCATAATGGTCTTCAATTTAAGGGCTTCCGTATTGATTTCCGGATTATTGCCTGTTGCGGTTTTGATGGTCTTTATTTCTATGAAACTGTTCAATGTAGATGCAAATATTGTCGCCTTATCTGGTATTGCAATTGCTATTGGAACTATGGTCGATGTGGGCGTTATCCTTTCGGAAAATGTCTTGCGGCATATTGATGAAAATGAAGAAAAGCTACCTATGAATACGGTAGTTTATAATGCGACTGCCGAAGTTTCTGGCGCCATCTTAACGGCAGTAATGACCACTATTATTAGTTTCATTCCTGTATTTACTATGATTGGTGCAGAAGGGAAATTGTTTAGGCCATTGGCATTTACAAAAACGGCAGCACTCACCGCAGCTCTTATTGTTGCCCTATTTTTAATTCCACCATTTGCGGCCTATTTATTTAAAAAGAGAAATTTAAAAACTTCTTTTAGTTATATGCTAAATGGAGCATTGATTGTTTTTGGCGTTTTATCTTTAATTTTAGGCTATCCGCTTGGATTAATATTAGTTGCATTTGGCGTTGTTGGCTTCCTTTCACTAAAGGAAAAGATTACGTCAAAACGCGCCAACATCATCAATATATTTGTTTCGGCTTTTGCTATCATATTCCTATTGGCGGAATATTGGAGACCACTGGGAGTAGATAGAAGTATCCTTATAAACTTAATCTTCGTTGGTCTTATCTGTTTTGGTCTTTTGGGTGTATTTACACTTTTTAGAAATTATTATGTTCGAATTTTAAATTGGGCATTGCGTAATAAGCTGTTATTTCTTTCGATACCAACTGCCATTGTAATTTTTGGAGTGATGATTATGCGTAATACTGGTAAAGAGTTTATGCCTTCACTCAATGAGGGTTCATTCCTGTTAATGCCCACTTCAATGCCACACGCAGGTGTGGAGGAAAATAAACGCGTCCTACAGCAACTCGATATGGCCGTTGCGAGCATTCCAGAAATTGAAACTGTAGTCGGTAAATCTGGGCGTACAGAATCAGCATTAGACCCTGCACCGTTATCGATGTATGAGAATGTTATTCAATATAAATCTGAATATATTTTAAATGAAAATCGCAAAAGACAACGCTTTAAGGTAAACGAAGACGGCTTATTTGTTTTAAAGGATGGCAGTTTAGTAACCAACCCTAATAGCGAAATTGAAGTAGAAGATGATGACTATAAAGCCTCAAAAATTACAGACCCATTCTCTGTGACAAGTTCACAGCTCATTCCAGATGACGATGGAGAGTACTTTAGAAATTGGCGACCTGAAATTGAATCGCCAGACGATATTTGGAAAGAAATCGTAAGGGTTACAAAGCTTCCAGGTGTTACTTCAGCACCAAAGCTACAACCCATAGAAACACGCTTGGTGATGCTACAGACTGGTATGCGAGCACCTATGGGCATTAAGGTGAAAGGACAGGATTTAAAAGAAATTGAGGCGTTTGGGGTACAATTGGAAGATATCTTAAAACAAGCCGAAGGCGTTAAAGACGAAGCTGTCTTTGCCGACCGTATTGTGGGGAAACCTTATTTACTTATTGATATTGATAGAGAACGACTTGCGCGCTATGGCATAACCATAGAGCAAGTACAGCAAGTTATACAGGTTTCTGTAGGTGGTATGGTGCTTTCGCAAACAGTAGAAGGTAGGGAGCGTTATGGTATTCGTGTGCGCTACCCCAGAGAATTACGCGCAAATCCAAACGATTTAAAAGATATTTATGTGCCTGTAGAAAAAGGAAGTCCAGTTCCGTTAAGTGAGTTGGCTACTATAAGATACGAACAAGGGCCTCAGGTCATTAAAAGTGAGGACACTTTTTTAGTTGGCTATGTGCTTTTTGATAAGCTGGACGGTTATGCAGAGGTTGATGTAGTGGAGAATGCCCAAGCCCTAATTCAGCAAAAGATTGATGACGGCGAGTTAATTGTGCCAAAAGGAATCAACTACCGATTTACAGGAACGTATGAGAACCAATTAAGGGCTGAAAAAACTTTAAGTGTTGTAGTACCATTAGCTCTCATTATCATATTCCTAATTCTTTATTTTCAGTTTCGTTCGGTAAGTACATCGCTAATGGTATTTACTGGTATTGCCGTAGCCTTTGCAGGTGGGTTCTTAATGATTTGGGGTTATGGACAGGATTGGTTCCTGAATTTTAGTTTTTTCGGAGAAAACCTGCGAGACCTGTTCCAAATGCACACTATAAATTTAAGTGTAGCTGTGTGGGTGGGCTTTATTGCCCTGTTTGGTATTGCAACAGATGATGGTGTGGTAATGGCAACTTATCTCACTCAAACATTTGATAAAAACAAACCAACAGATAAAACTGGGGTTAGAGCATCCGTAGTCGAAGCAGGAGAAAAACGTATTCGACCTTGTTTAATGACAACGGCAACCACGATTCTTGCTTTACTACCTGTACTCACATCAACAGGTCGAGGTAGTGATATTATGATTCCGATGGCAATTCCATCCTTTGGAGGAATGTTAATTGCGCTTATAACCCTATTTGTTGTACCAGTATTATTTAGCTGGAAACACGAATTTCAATTAAAAAGAGCTACAAAATGAGATATGTAATTGTAATAGTACTTGCTTTTTTTGCTTTAGCCAAAACGAATGCACAAGATTTGACAACGTACATTCAGGAAGCTGAGAAGAATAATCCAGAGATTCAAGCTTTTGAATTGCGGTATAATATAGCTGAAGAAAAAGTTAATGAAGCAGATTGGTTGCCAAATACCGTTGTGGGAGTAGGTTATTTTGTAAGCGAACCCGAAACCCGAACAGGTGCACAACGTGCTCGCTTTTCGGTATCACAAATGCTGCCTTGGTTTGGAACTATTACCGCAAGGGAAAATTATGCCAGTTCAATGGCAGAAACTCAATATGTAGATATTGCGATTGCAAAGCGAAAACTTGCACTTGCAGTTTCTCAATCTTATTACGAGCTATACGCCATCAGAGCAAAACAATTAGTGCTTGATAAGAACATTGAGCTTTTAGAAACCTATGAGCGTTTGGCGTTAACTTCAGTAGAAGTTGGTAAGGCATCTGCTGTAGATGTTCTTCGCCTGCAAATAAGGCAAAATGAACTTGTACAGCAAAAAGAAGTATTGGAGCAAGATTATTTGGCAGAACAAACAGCTTTCAACAATCTTTTAAATCGGGATGAGGATATTGCAGTAACCGTAGTTGAAGAGATGTTTATTCCAGATGAGGATGCTTTAATCTTAACTGAAAACCTTCAGTTAAACCCAGAACTCATAAAGTATGATAAGCTATTTGAATCGGTTGAACAATCGGAGTTGTTAAACCAAAAAGAAAGTGCACCTAATATAGGTTTTGGTTTGGATTATGTGCCAGTTTCTGAACGTCCTGATATGAATTTTGTTGACAACGGAAAAGACATTGTAATGCCGATGGTATCTATCTCAATTCCAATATTTAATAACAAGTATAAATCTGTCACAAAGCAAAATGAATTAAGACAATTGGAAATTAAATCTCAAAAGGAAGACAGGTTGAACAAACTTGAAACGCTTTTGGCACAAGCCCAACATAACAGAAATGCTACGAGGATTAAATTTAATGTGCAAACCGATAATTTAAAACAGGCAAATGATGCCGAAGAAATATTGATAAAAAATTATGAGACAGGTACTATCAATTTTAATGACGTGTTAGACGTACAAGAATTACAATTGAAGTTTCAAATAAACCTTATTGAATCGGTCAAAAGTTATTATATCCAGTCAGCAATAATAAACTACTTAAGTAATTAATTATGAAGACACTAAAAACAATCACCTTATTATTATTTACCTCATTCACTTTTGCCCAGGTAGGCACAAATGGTGATGACAGGAAAGAAGAAGGACGACCCGTCAAAGAGTATAACCTTACCCTAGAACAAAAGGAGATGACCCTTGGAGGCGTAACGGCCAATGCAATGACCATAAACGGCCAAATTCCTGGTCCAGTCTTGGAATTTACCGAGGGAGACCTTGCCATAATCAATGTGACTAATAAAATGGATGAGGAAACATCAGTGCATTGGCACGGATTAATACTTCCAAATTTCTATGACGGTGTTCCATATTTAACAACACCACCTATTGAACCAGGGGAGACATTCCAATACAGAATTCCAATCAATCAGTCTGGAACCTATTGGTATCATTCACACACAATGTTACAAGAGCAAAAGGGTGTGTATGGCTCCATAATCATTCAGCCTAAAGAAAAAACATTGGATTATGATAAAGATTTGGTAGTGGTATTGTCTGATTGGACCAATGAAAAACCAATGAATGTACTACGTAACTTAAAGAGGGGTAACGAGTGGTATCAAGTTAAAAAGGGTACAGCAGTACCGTTGAGTAGGGTAATTAAAGAAGGTGCTCTGGGAGCACAGTTCAAATTTTGGCGAGACCGTATGGAAGGCGCAGATATTGCAGATATCTACTACCCTGCATTTTTAACAAATGGTAAAAAACAAGCAGACTATCCAGAATTTCTACCAGGTGAAAAAGTAAGGCTTCGTTTTATCAATGCATCGGCATCTACTTATTATTGGATGGATTTCGGAGGAGGTAACCCAATGGTTGTTTCAAGTGATGGTATAGATGTGGAACCTATATCAAAAAGTCGCTTCCTTTTTGGTATTGCTGAAACCTATGATGTAATTGTCACCATTCCAGAAGGTACAGTAGAAATTACTGCCACGGCACAGGATGGTTCTGGGGACACCTCTTTACGTATAGGACAAGGAACACTTTATCCCGCAGAAAGAATTGACAGACCAGATAAAGTGGAAATGATGAAGCAAATGGCTAAAATGGATATGAAAATGGGAGCTCCCTCTATGGTAGGCAACAAAAAGAAAAACACACCCGAAGTTTTGATGCAGAAGTACGGGATGAAGATGGATATGAAAGATGGGCAAATGAATATGAACGATAATAGTTCTACGAAGGATGGCGCAATGAATGATAAAATGAATATGGATGACCATATGAACCATAATGACCAAATGATGCAAAAAGACACTTCTTCGTTTGATTACAACACCCGAAAGACCTATTTCAACTATGATTTTTTAAAGGCAAAAGAAAACACCACATATAAAGCAGATTTACCGGTAAATGACATTTTATTGAACCTAACTGGAAATATGCAGCGTTACGTCTGGAGTATGAACGGTGTACCCTTATCGGAAACGGATAAAATAAAAATCAAGGGTGGCGAGGTAACAAGAATTACCCTCAATAACCTGACAATGATGCACCACCCAATGCACCTTCACGGGCATTACTTTAGGGTGATTAACGAAAATGGAGAACGTTCCCCGTTGAAACATACTGTTAATGTGCCGCCTATGCAAAAAGTTGTTATCGAATTTTATAACGAAGAGTATGGCGATTGGTTCTTCCACTGTCACATACTGTATCATATGATGGGTGGTATGGCACGCGTATTTAGTTATGACACACCAAGGGACAAAAGAATGGCAGATTATCCGGTTCAAAAACTAGTTGATGAGACAGACCATTATTATTCGTGGGGATTGGCTCGTATAGGTTCAAACTTTAATGAACTCTTATTAACATCGAGCAATATCCGTAACGAATTTGGATTAAGGGCAGAGTTCGATTACGACCAAAACCTTGAAGCCGAAATAAGTTATAATAGGTATCTGAACGATTGGGTACGTGTTTATGCAGGAGTAAATACCGAAACGTCAACACCAGATTCTTACGATACATTTAATACCGTAGGATTGGTTGGTGTAAAGTATTTTACGCCTTATAGATTTAATGTAGATGTGAGTATGGACCATCAGCTACGCCCAAGAATACGTTTGGACAGAGAATTATTGATTTTTCCAAGAATTTTTTTGGAAGGCGAATACGAATACAGAGCAGATTTTGGATGGGTCAATGATTTAGAGAATAATAAATCATTTGAAAGCGAAACACAATGGTTGGTAGGGGTTGCATACATTCTTTCGCGCAATTTTTCAATCCAAGCTAACTACAATAACCGATATGGATTGGGTGGTGGACTATTAGCAAGATTTTAAACAACTAAAAATTAAAAAAAGATGAACTATTATTTTAATAAAACAATCAATGGAACCTTCGAAGAGGTCATAGAGAAAGTGACACAAGGATTGAAAGACGAAGGTTTTGGCATACTCACAGAAATTGACGTCAAAGAGACCTTAAAAAACAAACTGGATATAAACTTCAAAAAGTATAGGATTCTAGGGGCTTGCAATCCTCCCTATGCTCACAAAGCTTTGCAAGCAGAAGATAAAATTGGAACGATGTTGCCTTGCAATGTCATAGTTCAGGAAATTGAAGCAGGCACCATTGAAGTAGCAGCAGTAAACCCAATGGCATCGATGCAGGCAGTGGAGAATGAGAAGTTGAATGAGGTTGCCAATGAAATAACTGCAATGCTAGAAAACGTAATTGAAAAACTATAAAATACATTTCAAAAAGTAATACAAATAAACACAAACATAAATTAAAACAAAATGAGCAAATTAAAATCAACATTAGGTATAGTTGCAATAGCATTTATAACCTTAACAGCAATGTCTTGCAAAGACAACAAAAATGAACAAAATAATGCAGATGGGAACCATTCTGAAATGAGTGCTGATGAAGACCATTCAAAAATGAATCACGATAATAGTGATGAACACCACGATGGAGATAAGAAGGAAATGGCAATGAGTGGCGATGGTAATTCACAAGCTGTATTAAAGGACTACTTTAATCTTAAAAATGCGTTGGTTGCAGATGATAATGCTAAAGCCAAAGAGTTGGGTGCAATCCTCGCAACATCCTTAGGCAAGCTTGACATTTCAAAATATACCGATGCCCAGCAATCTGATTTAAAGGACATTGTTGAGGATGCTGTAGAACACGCAGAACATATTGCAGAAAGTGATATAGCACACCAACGAGAGCACTTTAAAATTTTAAGTAAGGATGTAACAGATATGGTTGCCATTACTGGAACAGAGATGAAAATATACGAGCAATTTTGCCCAATGTATGATAACAATAAGGGTGGTGCTTGGCTTAGTATGAACGAAGAAATTAGAAACCCTTATTTCGGTGACAAAATGTTGAAATGCGGTAAAGTACAGCGAGAAATTAACTAAATGAAAGTAGTAAAAATCATAGCGATTGTGTTATTGGTAGCGTTTGTGGGGATTCAATTTATGCCCACAACGCGCAACCAAAGTGATTCTGTTCCTTCCACCGATTTTATGTTGGTCAATAATGTGCCAGAGAATATTCAAAAAAAGTTACAGGTATCCTGCTATGATTGTCACAGCAATAATACGCAATACCCTTGGTATAACCAAGTTCAGCCTGTTGCTTGGTTTCTGGAAGACCATATAAAAGAAGGCAAGGCTGAATTGAATTTTAATGAATGGGATTCGTTATCAAACAGAAGAAAAAAGAGCAAGTTAAGGTCAATCATCAAACAGATTGAAAGTGACGAAATGCCTTTATATTCTTACACTTTGATTCATAAAGACGCAAGCTTTTCTGAAGCTGAAAAACAGGAACTAATCCGTTGGATAGAACAATTAAAAGATAGTATATAAACAATAACAATTAAAAACAATAAAAATGAAAAATTTAAAAATGAGTATCGCAACAATGCTATTGTTAGCAGTTTCTTTTACCAATGCACAGGAAAAGGAAAAAATGAAAATGGACCATAGTAAAATGGACCATAGTAAAATGATGAATATGAATAGTGATACAAAGGCTGAAGCAATATTAAATGATTACTTCAACCTAAAGGATGCCTTGGTTGCAGATGATACCAAAAAGGCAGCCCAAGAAGGCTCTAAATTGGCCGCTTCACTAAAAGCCTTTGATGCTTCAAAGTATACGGCAGAAGAACAAAAAGAATTAGCTGACATAATTGAAGATGCCACAGAGCACGCCGAACATATTGCAAAAAGTGATATGGGCCATCAAAGAGAGCATTTTAAAACCTTAAGTAAGGATATGTCAGATTTGATAGCAATTACAGGTACAAAAAACACGCTGTACGAGCAGTTTTGCCCAATGTATGATGGTGGTAGCTCTTGGTTGAGTAGCAGTGACCAAGTGAGAAACCCATATTATGGCAGTAAGATGCTTAAATGTGGTAAAGTAAAAAAGACTATTAATTAGATAATCCCCTTCCTTAAGTTTTGGAATCTTTCTGGTTTATTAGTTAACAGAACGGTTCCAGTCTTAAGGAAATATTAATAGTCATTAAGTCCTGTCACGGGAAGGAAAAAAATGTTGATGGTTAGTGTTAACTCCTTCCCTTGTCAGGCACAACAAATTTTAAAAAGCAAGATTTGATATAATTAATAGCAGCCTGAAGAAGGAAGGGAACTAAATTCTCCCTAATAATTGATTAACAGCACTTCTCTTCCTTAGTCAGGTAAAAATGGAAAATGAAAAAGAGAGGCTAATAAAAAAGTGCTTGATTATGGGAGGGAGGCCAATTTTTTGATTAATGGATAGAGTCTAACTCTCATTGTCAAGTGCTATTTAAAGAAGAAATAAAAATTTAATTTAAAAAAACGATGAAAGATTGTTGCAAAGATGGTTGCAAACAAACAACTGAAAAATCGGTTGCTAATAAATGGATTAATTATATAGTCTATACAATACTTATTATAATAGTTAGTGGTGCATTGGCACTTCAATTATTTAGTTAAGCAAATAAATAAAAATGGCTGAAGAAAACATAATAGAAATATCTGAAAGTACAGGGTTTTACAAACAACTATTTAAAAAGGTATTGTTTACTGCAAGTGTAATCACTGCACTATCATTAAGTTATACTTTATGGGCAGATTTAGATTCTGATAACCAGTTTCTTGCGCTTATAATTGTTGGTATGGCTTTGGTGAAAACGGTTTTTATTGTCAGGCTCACTTTTATACAGCTAAGTAAAATAATAGGCGAAAGTCATCAACTTACACACGTTCTAACATTATTTGCTGTGTTAATTATTTTGATTGTTCTTTCGTTTTCAGCAGACTACCAAGCATTATATATTTTAAGTTCGGAAAATTTTAAATCAACTACATCACTCAACAGATCATTTATACCTCAATTTTTCGAGTTTATATATTTCAGCTTAATTACTTTTTCATCGGTTGGGTTTGGTGATGTAGTACCATTAACTATTTCGGGAAAACTTTTAGTGATGATGGAAGTTTTTTTAAGCTTTTAGGTACTCGTATTTGGTATAGCCAACATAAATAGAATACACGTCAATAAATAAAACATTATAAAACCAAAATTATGAAAACACTAAAACTAACAACAATCCTAATGCTAATTATGTTTGCCACAGGCCAACTGTTTAGCCAAAACGCAGATTCAGGAACAGAGAAAGAAGCTGTTCTAAAAGTAATGAAATCATACAAAGATGCCCTGCAAAACCTAACGACAGAAGGTACGTTCGAGTTATTTGCCAAGGATTCCGAAGTATTTGAATCAGGTGGTATAGAGGGTACCTATGCAAACTACATAGAACATCATTTAGGACCAGAATTAGGGCATTTTAAGAAATTTGAATTTTCAGATTATGAAATTGATGCGGAAGTAGATTTGCCTTATGCATTTACTACTGAAACCTACATCTACACTATCGTGCTCAATCCAGATGAAAAAGGCGAAAGTAGAACGATAAAGAAAAAAGGAGTGGCAACGTCAATCTTAAAAAAGATGGATGGTAAATGGAAGATTATTAAAACACATTCTTCGTCAAGAAATACAAAGTAAAATCTTATGAAAAAAAATATCCACCTTTCTGTATTACTAATCGTTTTGCTAATCGTCTCTTGCAAACAAGATGTGAAAAAGGTAGTTGTTGAGGAAAAAGCCACAGAAACTTCTGCAGAACCAGATAAAAAGAAACCTTTGAGCCCACATACATCAACGATGGCAATGATAGGCGATGCCCATATTCATATCGATTATTCGTCGCCAGGCGTAAGAAATAGAATCATTTTTGGTGGGTTGTTGGCTTATGACCAGTTGTGGCAAGCGGGTGCACATATGGCTACCTGGATAGAAACTAATAAGGATTTAATTATTGATGGTAAAATGTTACCTGCCGGTAAATATGGGTTTTTTACTATTCCATCAAAAGAAGAATGGACCATAATTTTTAATTCAAATTGGGACCAACATGGCAAGGACGAGTATGAGGAGAAGGATGATGTCTTGCGCTTCAAAGTTAAACCCATCATTTCAGATGAAGTTACCGAACACTTGGAATATCAAGTGAACAAGATTAATGACAATGAAGGTGCAATTTCATTGAGTTGGGAGAAGGTCTCTATAAAATTCAACTTTAAGGTAAATCAGTAATATGGTAAATAGACATACAGCATTAAAAATAAGAAGAGTTCATCGCTATTTAGGTATTTTCTTAGGTATTCAGTTCTTGATATGGACGATTAGCGGGATGTACTTCAGTTGGACAAACATTGATGACATTCACGGCGACCAATTCCGTAATATGGAATATGCGCCAAAAACCTTTGACAACCTTATTAGTCCTTCACTTATTAAAGGTAATGAAGGCATTCGTGATATAGAAATCAGGGATATCAATAACGAACCGTACTATTGGATTAACAATCAGCAATTGTATAATGCGAGAACTGGCGAAGCGAAAAAGACTATTTCTCAAGATGAAGCCTTGTACATTGCTAAAAACCAGATGATGGAGAATTTAAAAGTGGCCAATATCCAACGGATAAGTGAAGTGGGTGACCATCACGAATATCGTGAAAAATTGTTGCCAGCCTATGTTATCTCTTATGATACGGATGAAGCGTTGAAAGCCTACGTTTCAATAACAGATGCAAAATTCCAAACGGTGAGGCACAGGGCGTGGCGCTGGTTTGACTTTTTATGGATGACACATACAATGGATTATGAAGGCAGGGACAACTTTAACACCATTGTTTTAAGAGCATTTTCACTTTTGGGCTTAATTACTGTTTTGAGTGGATTTTTGCTCTGGTATACGTCATCACCGACCATTAGAAAAATTAGTAAAAAAAATAAAAAATAAATATTATGAATAAAAACATCATTTACATAGGTGTTGCGTTGATTGTTGGCCTATTGGGTGGCTTTCTAATTTTTGGTGGAGATTCTGCTGATAGAGCAACAAATGAGGTTACGGAGAATCACAATCATTCAGAAGAAATTGCTTCTAATCAAATGTGGACTTGCTCTATGCATCCACAGATTATGCAACCAGAACCTGGTGACTGCCCAATTTGTGGAATGGATTTAATACCTGCTGAAGCAGGAACAGATGGTCTTATGGCAGATCAGTTTAAAATGACAGATAATGCAATGGCATTGGCCAACATTCAAACATCCATTGTTGGTGAGGGTGAAATCGGGAATAATTTTCTAAAGTTATCTGGAAAGATAAAAGCCAATGAAGAATCCAATGCTGTACAAGTAACCTATTTTGGTGGTAGAATAGAACAATTATATGTTAATTCTACTGGAGAACGTGTTGGTGCAGGTCAACGCTTGGCCACCATATATTCACCAGATTTAGTTGCAGCTCAGCAAGAGTTACTTACAGCCTCATCTATAAAAGAATCGCAACCAGAATTGTATAAGGCTGTAAAAAACAAGCTTAAATTATGGAAACTTTCAGAAAAGCAAATTAATGCCATAGAAGCTGCTGGAAAAGTGCAAGAATATTTTCCGGTTTTTGCTACAGTTTCAGGAACAGTGACCCATAAAATGGTAGAAGAAGGTGACTATGTAAAACAAGGACAGCCCTTATATAAAATAGCCAACCTCAATACGGTTTGGGCAGAATTTGATGCCTATGAGAATCAGATTGCTTCCTTGAAAGTTGGTCAAACCATTAAAGTGACTACCAATGCGTATCGCAATGAAGTATTTGATGCAAAAGTTTCATTTATTGACCCTTTATTAAATTCTTCTACACGTACCGTCGTAGTTAGAGCAGTACTTAATAATAAGAACGACCTATTTAAACCAGGTATGTTTGTCGAAGGTAAAATTGAAGGTGCTCAAGAAAGCACTTCAAGTAAAATAACAGTTCCTGCTACAGCTGTGATGTGGACTGGTGAACGTTCTGTAGTTTATATTAAAACTAATCCTAACGAAGCTGTTTTTGAAATGAGAGAGGTCTTACTCGGTAATGCCAATGGAGACACCTATACCATAATTGAAGGTCTTCAAAATGGTGATGAAGTGGTAACTAATGGCACGTTTACAGTAGATGCTGCTGCACAATTACAAGGCAAAAAATCTATGATGAACACTGCTGGTGGCAAAACAATGACCGGTCACGAAGGGCATTTAGGTATGCAAGGAAACAATTCTGATGATAGTAAGGGGAATACTGACCATTCAGAAATGAAAGAAAGGATAGCTGTTTCAAACAAATTTCAAGGCCAGTTAAAACAGGTGTTTGAGGATTATATTCTTTTGAAAGATGCTTTGGTTAATGATGATGCCAAAAATGCACAACAAGCAGGAATGCAAATAATACAATCCCTGAAAAATGTAGATATGAAGTTGTTGTCTGATGAAAAAGCACATAACCATTGGATGACCATTCAGAAGGAATTAAATACTTCGGCAAATGCTATTTCAAGTAATACGGATATTTCAAAACAAAGAGGGCATTTTAAGCATTTGTCTGCGCATATGATAAGTAGTGTACAGCTCTTTGGGGTCAATGAAAATGTTTATATCCAGTTTTGTCCAATGGCAGACAATAATAAGGGAGCGTACTGGATAAGTTTAGAGGAAGAAGTCCGTAACCCATATTATGGCGAAGCAATGTTAACCTGTGGTGAGGTTAGAGATACGTTAAAATAATCAGGGTTAGAGTTAATTGGTAAAAGCGGATTCTTCAGCCTTTAATATTTTAAAGAGGAGAAAGATGATGAGTGAAAGTAGAAGAAATAGAAGAAAAAACAAGAAAAATACATATAAACAGAAAAATCCGATTACAAAAAAAGATAAGGTTATCGGAATTTCAGCGATGATAGGATTATTTATTGCTGCTGTAATACTAATCATATATCTAAATTTAGATTTTATTAGGCATTTGTTCAACCTATGAATAATACCATCCACATAAAAAATATGGTCTGTCCGAGATGTATATCGGCAGTTTCCCAAATTTTGGTAGGATTGAACATTGATTACAAAGCTGTCAAGTTAGGAGAAGTAGAATTGGTTTCGATGCTCAATGAATTCGAAAAAAAATCTTTGCAAAAAAAGCTACAAAATGCAGGATTTAGTTTGATTGACGACCGTAAAAGTCTGCTTATCGAGCAAATGAAAAATTTGGTAATTGAGAAAATACATTATTCCAATGAAAAGACCGAATTAAAATGGGCAGATATTGTTACTGGCGAACTTAACTTGGATTATAAATATTTAAGTTCCCTATTCTCGTCGGTAGAAAGCATCACGTTCGAGCAATACATCATCAACCAAAAAATTGAACGTGTAAAAGAACTTATTGTCTATGATGAATTAACCTTGAGTGAGATAGCTTTTCAATTACATTATAGTAGCGTTGCGTACTTAAGCAATCAATTCAAAAAAGTAACTGGAATGACACCTACGCAGTTCAAGAAATCTGTAGACAAAAACCGAAAATCCTTGGATGAGATTTAAGGTGTGTTTACCACTATTAAAGGGATATTTAAATCAATAGATGATATATTGATTTACCAATGAACCGAATTTAGATATCAAAATGAAATTAGACAGAAAGAAACATTGGGAAACAGTTCACGAAACTAAAAATCCAGACCAGGTAAGTTGGACGCAAGAAATACCAAAAACTTCACTGAAGTTTATACGTTCGTTCAAACTAAATAAAAAGGCAAAAATTATAGACATTGGTGGTGGCGACAGTAAACTTGTTGACTATTTACTTAAGGAAGGGTATAATAACATTACTGTACTTGATATTTCAGAAAAAGCAATTGCGAAAGCTAAAAAAAGACTGGGAGAAAAGGCAAGTAAAGTAAATTGGATTGTAAGCGACATTACCGAATTTGAACCAGATACATCTTTCGATGTTTGGCACGACAGAGCAACTTTTCATTTTCTTACAACAGATGACCAGATTAAAAAATATACTAACATAGCGACAATATTTGTAAGAGGTTATTTAATAATAGGAACCTTTTCACAAAACGGACCAAAAAAATGTAGCGGACTTGAAATAAAACAATACAATGAAGAGGAATTAACATCGGAATTAAAAAAAGGATTTGACAAAATTCGCTGTGTATCAGAGGACCACACAACACCATTCAACACCATACAGAATTTTCTGTTTTGTAGTTTTAAAAGACAATTAACTGTAAAGCCAGCAATACCTTCACCTACAAGCTAAAAGAACAGATGTACATTTCGGTAGTTTTAGTTTTTGCAAAACACAAATCAAAACAAAAGGAACATAATGATCAAAATTTACATATCATTCTTTTTTGTGTTTAAGTATTTGCTTAAATAAGAAATAATTGTAACTTTGCCTTATGAAAAATAATTCTTGCATTAGACAACAGGCAGATATTGAACAGATAAACCGTTGTAAAAAGACAGTTTCAGAATTAAATGAATCGTTTGACTATTTGGCAAATGGACTTTCTTTAGTCGGAAATAATGTTCGGCTAAAAATTCTTTACCTACTCTTTGAGGAGAAACGACTTTGCGTTTGCGACTTAAGTGATATTCTCGAAATGAATATTTCTGCTATCTCTCAACATTTGAGAAAAATGAAGGACAGAAATTTATTGGAAACCGAAAGAGATGCTCAAACGATTTTTTACTCACTAACCCCTGAATATTCAACATTATTAAATCCGTTTTTTGAAATACTCGATAAAAACAAAGTTTTAGAAACGATATGAAAAGTGAAAACAAATTAATTGGTGCAGGTTTGTTAACTGCAATTACAGCCTCTTTATGTTGTATTACACCCGTTTTGGCTTTAATCGCGGGAACAAGTGGAATTGCCTCAACATTTTCTTGGCTTGAGCCTTTTAGACCTTATCTAATCGGGCTAACAATTTTAGTGCTCGGCTTTGCTTGGTATCAAAAACTAAAACCTCAAAAAGAAATCGATTGTGAATGCGATACGGACGACCTGCCTGCCGGTAAGGAAGGAAAATCAAAATTTATACAGTCAAAAACCTTTTTGGGAATAGTAACAGCATTTGCAATTATAATGCTGGCATTTCCATATTATTCATCCATTTTTTATCCGGATAATAAAAAAGAAGTGGTCATTGTAAACCAATCAAATATTCAAACTGTAAACTTTAATGTTCAAGGAATGACTTGTGCTGGCTGTGAAGAAAGCATAAAACACGCTGTAAATGAATTGGACGGTATTATAAATGTAACCCCTTCGTATGAAAAGGGAAATGCCATCGTAGAGTTTGATAAGTCTAAAACCTCTAAAGTAGCTATTGAAAAGGCAATTAATTCAACAGGATACAAAGTTATAAAAGATAAATAAACGCAAAATTACCCATTATGAAAAAACTATCAATAGTGCCTATTTTGGCTTTAATGCTGTTTTCTTTTCAGGCCAAATCACAAAGCAAGGAGGTTACAAATCAAGTTGTGGAAGTAGCTTCAAAGAAACACAATGCAACCACGGTGAAATTTAAAATTACAGGCATTACTTGTGCTGGTTGTTCCAATGCTATTTATAATGCATTAAAGGAAGTAGATGGTGTTTTGGAACATTCGGTTGAATACCCTGGAGATATTGCTGTTATTGAGTTTGATGGTTCAAAAACAAGTATCAAAGCCCTAAAACTTATCATAGAAAAGAAAGGGTTTAAGGCCGAAGTAATTAAAGGGAAGGTCTAATTTTTAATAAGTAAACAGTACCGATTTCAATGAAAAATACAGCTAAAATGAAAATCAAAATGCCTCAAAATAGAGAAACCATTACATTGGAAATTGAGGGTATGACCTGTGAAGGTTGTGCAACACATATCGAAAAGGATATGAACGCAACTGAAGGAGTTTTAAGTTCCACAGTTAACCACGAAACCGGAAAAGGCGAATTTAATTTTGATGCTGATAAGATGAGTAAGGCAAATGTAATAGATGCTATAAACAGCGTTGGTGATTATTCGGTTGTAAATAATGTCGACGAGGAAGAGGTTTCCGCTGTAAATTCCAAAGGCCAAAATCAATTCGATTTAATAATTATTGGTGGTGGTTCAGCTGCATTTTCAGCAGCCATTAAAGCTGAAGGTTTAGGGCTCACAACACTTATGGTAAATGCAGGATTAGATTTTGGTGGCACTTGCGTAAATGTGGGTTGTGTACCGTCTAAAAACCTTATTCGGGCTGCCGAAACGGTACGTCTCGCTACGCATTCCAATTTTAAGGGTATAAAACCTAAAGGAGCAGACATTGATTTTACACAAACCATAAAAGATAAAAAAGCATTGGTTGCTTCACTTCAGCAACAAAAATATATGGATGTGGTAAGTGATTTTGAAAACCTGATAATGCGTACAGGTTGGGCTGAACTTGTTGATAATAAAACAATCCTTGTGGATGGAAAAGACACCTACACAGCAACCAACATTCTAATGGCAACAGGAGCAACTACCAATATTCCAAATATTGAAGGACTGAATGAGGTTGGTTATTTAACCAATGTGACCTTGTTCGATTTAGAGGAAAAACCTGAAAGTTTGACCATTATGGGAGCTGGTTATATTGGTTTGGAAATTGCGATGGCTTACAACAGATTGGGTGTAAAAGTACGTATCATTGAATTTACCGACAGGCCATTACGCAGTCAAACAAAAGATATTACAGATGTTTTGGTAGAACAAATGAAAAGTGAAGGGATTGAAATCCTTCCAAACTTTAGAGCGTTTAAATTTGAAAAGAAAGGTAACGATACAATTATTCATTGTAATTGTCCTGATGGTTCCACAACTCAAATTGTTGAAAAAGGACATATTGTGGTGGCTACAGGGACGAAGCCTAACACCTCTAAATTAGGGCTTGAGAATATCGGCCTAAAGTTAACAGTAAGCGGCCATATTATTGTAAATGAAAAAATGGAAACCAATATTTCCAATATTTATGCAGCAGGAGATGTCACCATTACACCGGCATTTGTTTATACAGCAGCAACCGAAGGTAGTACAGCAGTGCACAATGCGTTTTCATCAACAAAAACAAGTATTGATTATTCATCATTACCTTGGGTAGTATTTACAGACCCTCAAATCGCAGGAGCAGGTATAGATGAAATTGAAGCAGAAAAAAAGGAAATTCCTTTTGAAGTCAGTAAACTTGATTTAATTCACGTTCCAAGAGCCTTGGCAGCTCAAGATACCAGAGGGTTCATAAAACTGATACGCAACACTGAAACCGATAAATTAATAGGCGCAAGAGTAGTTGCACCTGAAGGTGGTGAACTGATACAACAATTGAGTATGGCTATTAAATTTGGAATCACTGTAAAAGATTTAGCAGAAAGCTTTTATCCATATTTAACTTTAGGAGAATCTGTTAAACTGGCAGCGATTACCTTTGGGAAAGATGTTTCCAAATTAAGTTGCTGCGCGAGTTAAGTTTGAGTTATGAAAGGAGAACAGTACAAATTACCTACTGATTTAATCTTGGATATTAAATCCAGATTAAAAACTTTGAGTGGTCAATTAAACGGCATTGTTAAAATGCTTGATGAAGGAAAGGACCCCGAACAAATAAACATACAGTTCAAATCCATTGATAAGGGGATTCAAAAAGCACATTACTTACTGCTGGATGAAGTCTATCGAAAAGCACTTGCTATTGGAATTGTAAAGGCCGTGGACTCTTGCCCAGGCAATTGTGGCAATGAAGATAAAATTGAATATTTAAAAAGTGAATTCCCAAACTTAGAATTATCCGATTTAACTAACAAGTTAAAAGAAATTCAAGCCATTGAAACTCGATTAAAAAACTACAACGAAAAAAAAGGTTAAAAAAAGTTTGGTGACCCCCTACCTAACGTTCTCATCTTTGTTCCATTATTAATTTAAACATAACATAAGATGAAACGACAAATTGAGATTTTTACAGCAGGTTGCCCGGTATGCGAGCCTGTGGTACAATTAGTAAAGGAGACAGCAGGAAAGGACTGCGAAATCACACTTCATAATCTGTCCGAGCAATGCGAAAGTAAAATCTGTGTTTCAAAAATGAAGGAATATGGGGTTACAAGAGTTCCTGCCATTGCTGTTAACGGAAAACTTCTGAATTGCTGCACCAACATCGAAATCACAAAAGATGATTTGGTAAATGCTGGAATAGGAAACTGTTAGGTATGGCAATTAATAAATTGAACAAAAAGGCATCTATGGGGACTGCTGTATTTTCTGCAGTTTCCCTTAAACTATGCTGCTGGGGTCCTTTGCTACTTACAAGTGTAGCTGGTATTGGTGGAAGCTCGGTGTATTTTTCTTGGCTTATTGCCTTGAAACCTTATCTGTTGGTTATAGCATTTTTGTCATTGGGACTGGCCTTTTATCAGGTTTATAAAAAAAAGAAGGTGGACGATTGTGGTAACTGTGATATGGCTAAGCCATCATTTTTTAAGTCGAAATTCTATTTGTGGTTGGTTACAGTGTTTGTTGTTGTAATGACATTGGTTTCTTATTATCCACAAGTATTTCATTCAACGGAGAAAGTAGGAATTGTTGCAACAAACAATACCGATATTCAAACTGTAAAGTTGAATATTGAAGGGATGGTATGCTCTGGTTGTGAAGAAAATATCAACCATTCTGTAAATAAAATTGACGGGGTTACAAATGTATCTACGTCTTTTGAAGAAGGGACTTCAATTATTGAATTTGATACCACTAAAACGAATATCGATGAGATAAAAAAGGTCATCCAATCAAAAGGGTATTTGATTACAAATACTAAAGACCGATAGACACGTCCCCATTATGATTATAAGAGATATAAATTATTCCAATTGGGTAGTATGTAATAATTCGTGAAGAGTAAATTCTACAAATCATTCAGCATATAACGTAACACATTACAGTCTTTTAATCCTGAAATTTGTAACATACAAATAAGAACGGATTTATGGAGACAATCAACATATTTGAAACCAAAAAGAAGAATCATAAACAGGGTGTGAAAGAATCATTTCCAGTTACGGGAATGACCTGTGCCTCTTGTGCAGCGAGTGTTGAATCTGTATTAAAACACACAGAAGGTGTGTTTGATGCAAGTGTTAATTTTGCCAATAGTTCCGTTCTTGTGGAATATGACAAGGAGTTGAGTCCAAATCAACTTCAAAACGCGCTTCGTGAGGTCGGTTACGATATTATAATTGATGCCGAAGACCCTTCGGAAGTACAGCAAGAACTTCAGCAAAAGCATTATCAGGACATAAAAAACCGAACCATCTGGTCGGCGATACTTACGCTACCCATTTTTGTGTTGGGAATGTTCTATATGCAATGGGAACCAGGCAAATGGATTTCATTGGTATTGGCCTTTCCAATTCTTTTTTGGTTTGGGCGCAGTTTTTTCATCAATGCCTTCAAGCAGGCCAAACACGGTAAAGCAAATATGGATACCTTGGTGGCGTTGAGTACCGGAATCGCCTTCCTCTTTAGTGTATTCAATACCTTTTTTCCTGAATTTTGGTTAAGTCGTGGCATCGAGCCTCACGTATATTACGAAGCGGCTACCGTGATTATCACCTTTATTTCCTTGGGGAAACTATTGGAAGAAAAGGCAAAATCAAATACATCTTCAGCCATTAAAAAACTAATGGGGCTTCAGCCTAAAACCCTTAAAATTATTGAGAATGGGGAAGAGAGGGAAATCCCTATTTCATCCGTACAGGTTGGTCAGACCATTTTGGTGCGTCCCGGAGAAAAGATTCCCGTGGATGGCGAAGTTTCCAAGGGAAGCTCATATGTAGATGAAAGTATGATTACTGGAGAACCCGTTCCAGTTCAGAAATCCCAAGGGGAAAAGGTATTCGCTGGTACCGTTAATCAAAAAGGAAGTTTTCAATTTACCGCTGAAAAAGTAGGTGGAGAAACCCTGCTTTCCCAAATCATTAAAATGGTTCAGCAAGCGCAAGGGAGTAAGGCACCCGTTCAAAAACTGGTCGATAAGATTGCCGGTATTTTCGTTCCTGTGGTATTGGGTATTTCCATTGTAACCTTCATTGTCTGGATGTCTTTAGGAGGCGATAATGCCTTTTCACAAGCCTTATTGACCTCTGTAGCAGTATTGGTAATCGCCTGTCCTTGTGCTTTGGGATTGGCAACACCTACCGCCATTATGGTGGGAATTGGTAAAGGCGCAGAAAATAATATCCTTATAAAGGATGCCGAAAGTTTAGAACTCGGTCATAAAGTGAATGCTGTCATTCTTGATAAAACAGGTACAATTACAGAAGGAAAACCTTTAGTAACTGATATATTTTGGAAGGATAAACTCGAAGATATCAACGAATACAAAAAAGTTCTTCTAGCTATTGAAGCACAATCAGAACACCCTTTGGCGGAAGCTGTAGTCAATCACTTAAAAGATGAAAATATTGAAAAAGCTGAAATTGCTTCTTTTGAAAGTATTACAGGAAAAGGTGTGAAAGCTCAAACAGAAAATGGTTCACCATACTATGTTGGAAACCATAAACTAATGCTTGAGAAAAATATTCAAATCGATGCTTCCTTGATGCAAACAGCAGAAAGTCTCGAAGAGCAAGCGAAAACCGTCATTTTCTTTGGCAATGAAAAACAAGTGCTGGCGATACTCGCCATTGCAGACAAGATTAAGGAAACTTCAAAAATGGCCATAGCAACACTTCAAGAACGAGGCATTGAGGTCTATATGCTTACTGGAGATAACAATAAAACCGCATCTGCTGTCGCAAAACAAGTAGGAATAACAAATTACCAAGGAGAAGTGATGCCTTCGGACAAAGCGGCTTTTGTCGAAAAATTACAGGCGGACGGAAAGATAGTAGCAATGGTGGGCGATGGTATCAACGATTCGCACGCCCTGGCGCAAGCCAATGTGAGTATTGCTATGGGCAAAGGTTCGGATATCGCAATGGATGTAGCAAAAATGACCTTGATAACATCAGATTTACAATCTATCCCAAAAGCATTGGAACTATCAAAAAGAACCGTGTTGGGCATACGTCAGAACTTATTCTGGGCATTTATTTACAACATTATTGGCATTCCAATTGCAGCGGGAGTTCTTTATCCTGTAAATGGGTTTTTGTTGGATCCGATGATTGCAGGTGCAGCAATGGCATTCAGTAGTGTATCCGTAGTTGCAAATAGCTTAAGACTTAAACGAGTAAAACTTTAATAATAAATAAATTCAATACTATGAAAACTTTAAAATTTAAAACAAATATCAATTGTGGTGGGTGCGTATCAAAAGTCACCCCTTTTTTAAACAAACAAGAAGGTGTAGAAAGTTGGGAAGTAGATACCTCTAATCCTGATAAAATCCTAACCATTGAAAGCGATGGTGTAACCGAAGAAGATGTAAAGGCGACTTTGCAAAAAGTGGGATTTAAGGCCGAACCTGTAGATTAATACGTTTTTAATATGGCTTATATTTTTATTTCGGTTGTGATTGTTCTTTTTGCTGTTCATTTTTATAGAAAAGCAAAACGTCATAGTGTAAAGCCATTTCCAGAACATTGGCATAAATTATTGACGGATAATGTGCTGTTTTATAGAAATCTATCAAAAGACGCACAGCTAATTTTTCAGCAAAAAATGATGCTATTTTTAAGTGAGGTCTATATCGATGCTGTGCAGTTTGAACTGGAAGAGTTGGATAAGGTTTTAATTGCAGCAAGTGCCGTCATTCCAGTTTTTGGCTTCAAGGAATGGCACTACACAAATTTAAGTGGCATCCTTTTATATCCTGATAATTTTAATGAGGATATGCAATTTAGCAGTAAGGATAACTCACGGAATATTGGTGGAATAGTTGGAAATGGAAGGTTCGAGAAACAGATGATACTTTCCAAGAAAGCATTGTACCACGGCTTTAAAAATACAACCGATAAAAGCAATACTGGCATACACGAATTTGTGCACCTTATAGATAAGTTGGACGATAGAACAGACGGTGTGCCAGAGCGGCTAATGGAACATCAATATGCCATACCTTGGTTAAACTTAATCCATAAAGAAATGGAAGCGATTAACGATAACCATTCAGATATTCGTAAATATGGTGGAACAAATCAAGCTGAATTCTTTGCGGTTGCTTCAGAGTATTTTTTTGAACGAGCGGATTTACTAAAAAGAAAACATCCAGAACTTTATGGGATGTTGGTGGAATGTTTTAGGCAAGAACCGAGCACTTGAGAAAATGAATCAGGCAAACTATAGAGAGTTCAGTTTACACAGGACTATCTCATAAAGTGTGTAAGTTGAAAATAACGGGGGTTGGACTTTATTAAAGCCTGACCTTGAATCGATAGAAGCGGGCGGAAAAGCATTGGAAACTGCCTTGAAAGACATACCATCGATCATGCCATCTACGGTCTTTTACGACCGTGCAGTAGGCGCACCTTATATTGAAATTCATTTGAACAGGAACAGGAACAGGGACAGGATGGCCCGATATGGAATTACCGTAGCGGAGCTTCAGGAAGTAATCAGTGCTGCAATCGGGGGTATGTCCTTGACGAATACCGTGGAAGGACGCGAGCGGTCCTACGTTACCCGCGCGAATTAAGGGATGATCCTGATGCCTTACGAAAAATAATCATCCCTACAGCTACCGGCGTACAAATACCTTTGGGTGATGTCGTTGACATTGAATATGCAAAAGGTGCGCAAATGATCCAAAGCGAAAATACATTTTTATTGGGCTATGTCATCTTTGATAAAATAAGCGGTAAGGCTGAGGTAGAGGTCGTGCGTGAAGCGGATAACCTCTTACAGGAAAAAATAGCTTCCGGGGAATTGACATTACCCGATGGTGTAACCTATGTATTTGCGGGTAATTATGAACAACAAGAACGTGCGGCAAAACGTCTTCTCCTTATCATACCGATGAGTTTATTGGCTATTTTGCTCATTCTTTACTTCCAGTTCCGGACAATTACCGCTTCCTTGATCCATTTCTCCGGCGTATTTGTAGCGCTTGCAGGAAGTTTTATTTTATTATGGTTATATGGACAGCCTTGGTTCATGGACTTCTCTGTGGGGGGAACGAATATGAGGGACCTGTTCCAGATGCACAGCATTAATCTCAGTATAGCTGTTTGGGTAGGTTTTATAGCTCTGTTTGGATTGGCGACAAGTGACGGTGTATTGATGGGTACATATATCCACGATACTTTCGTTGCCCGAAACCCAAGAACAAAAGAAGAGATCAGGGAGGCCGTTGTCTATGCAGGATTAAAACGTGTGAGGCCTGCCGCGATGACCACCGCCACGGCTTTGATAGCCCTGTTGCCTGTATTGACCTCAACGGGCAAAGGAGCGGAAATTATGGTGCCGATGGCGATCCCAACTTTTGGAGGGATGTTAATTCAATCCATGACCATGTTTGTAGTGCCGGTATTCCAATGTTGGTGGAGAGAATCGGCCCTTAGAAAGGAAAACAGGTCTAAAAATAAAAATCAAATAACTGATGAAAACGAATAACAGATATATAGTAACGATCCTAGTTGTAGGGTTAGGTTTCTTTTCGAATGCTTTCGCTCAAGAGCATAGGAAGGATTCACTATCACATTACATACAGGTCGCGATAGAAAACAATCCCGGCGTAAAGTCGCAGAGCCTAGTGCATGAGGCTTTCCTTGAAAAAATTCCGCAAGCGGGAGCTTTTCAGGATCCCGAACTATCTTTGGAAGCATACTGGATGAGCCGGATGGTTGAGACCACCAAAAACGGAAAATGAGAGCCACCTAATTTTTGGATTTAGTGATTTTAAAATCAGGCTTTTGTGTTAGTCTTGAGTGGCTCAATTCTATCCGGCGAAGGTGGTATACCATATCCGGCGTTTCCACTATAACATTGTATCTTAATAATATAGGCTGCAGTTCTAAAATTGACATTTTTGAATTTCAAAAGTTATTTACAAACGGAAATTAAAGTACTTTCGATTACGAACTACGTCTACACCCAACAGTTAGGTGTATTTTTGACCAAAAAATAATCATTTGTACCAAAATCTTAACCAGACACTTTCGTTTTATGGTGTGGCTTGTGATAAGCCTTACTATATTTCTTCGGGGAAATCGATTTTTCAATTTCCCGAAAACTCGTTCCGCATGGATTTTTATTCACTATGCATCTGTACAAGTGGAAGAATGACAATGGAAATTGATGGTAACAATTATCATGTTGAACAAAATAGTTTTCTTGTTTCGGGACCATCTACCATTGTTCATTTTCGAAAGTTCAGTAGAGACTTCACAATGAAACTTCTTTTTTTTGAAAAAAATTTCTTGCTCAAGAACATTTCCAATCCATTTATCATCGAAAAAATCGGGCTCTTCCAAAATGGTAATTATTCCATGCTAAGCGCACAGCCAAAAACGATTGAACATTTACTTGGCCTACTTGAATATTTAGAGCATAAAACCAAGTCCAACGGAAATTTCACCGATGAAATTATCCGTAGTATCATTTTTAATGTTTTGCTCGAAGTAGCCGAGATTACCCATCTGTCTGTAGTCGAGATTCAAAACAAGGATAAAACCATCCCTATGGTCCATTTAAAGTTTCGGGAATTGGTACAAGAACATATTTTAGAACAAAGATCGGTACAGTTTTATGCCGAACAATTGCATATTTCCAATAAATATTTGATTGAAGTGGTAAAAAAAGCAAGCGGCAGGACACCACATGAGGTAATTGATGAAACTCTACTAAAAGAGGCATATGTTCTATTGGGAAACCCAGAATATACCATTTCGGAAATCGCATTTCAGTTACATTTCAATTCTACATCTGCCTTTGGTCGATTCTTTAAAAGGCATGCTTCCATTTCTCCTTCAAATTATCGCACAAGGCAAAATTTAAGTTCCTGAAAAATTAAGCACACAAATACGGAATTTCGGGATACATGCGAATTTAAGTATACAACTATCTTTGTTGTAAAATCTTGAAAACCAAAAAAAATGAAAAACATAACAGATAAGTTCGGTTCGTTTCTATCGAAATCAAAAGAATATGGAAATGTAAACCACGAGCCCGATTCGAGTAAGGAAGTACAATTGAACACCAAGGAAAAAACCATGCCTTTTTCGGATCAGATTGGAAATTATCAAAGAAATATCGGTATTCCCCCAAAATCCTATGAGAACAGCAAAGTATACATTGTAGGTAGTGGTATTGCGGGTATGTCGGCAGCATATTATTTTATACGAGATGGAAAGATTCCTGGCAGAAACATCATTTTCTTAGACCAATTGCATGTTGACGGGGGCTCTTTGGATGGTGCCGGAAATGCCGAAGACGGTTATATTATCCGAGGGGGTAGGGAAATGGATATGACCTATGAGAATCTTTGGGATATGTTTCAGGATATTCCAGCCGAAGAACTTCCTGAACCGTACAGCGTATTAGACGAATACCGATTGGTAAACGACAATGACCCCAATTATTCCAAAGCCCGTTTGATTCACAACCAAGGTGAAATTCGGGATTTCAGCAAATTCGGACTGGAGCGAAAAGACCAATTGGCCATTGTGAAATTATTGTTGAAGAAAAAAGAAGATTTAGACGATTTAACGATTGAAGATTATTTTAGCCAAGAATTTTTAGACAGTAATTTTTGGTTCTTTTGGCGCACCATGTTCGCCTTTGAAAATTGGCACAGCCTATTGGAATGCAAACTGTACATGCACCGTTTTCTTCACGCCATTGATGGAATGAAAGATTTTTCCTGTCTGGTTTTCCCAAAATACAACCAATACGATACGTTCATTACGCCTTTGCGAAAACATTTAGAGTCAAAAGGCGTACAAATTCAGTTGAATACTTTGGTAAAAGATTTGGACATTCACAGTAATATCCATGGCAAAGTGGTGGAAGGCATCGTTACCGAACAAGATGAAAGGGAAGTGAGAATACCAATAGGGAAAGACGATTATGTCATTGTGACCACCGGTTCCATGACCGAGGACACGTTTTATGGAACAAACAAAACCGCACCGATCATAGAAATGGACAACGGTTCGAGCGGACAAAGTGCCGGATGGAAATTATGGAAAAATTTAGCGTCAAAATCCGAGATTTTTGGTCGTCCCGAAAAATTCTGTGGCGATATTGAAAAATCTTCTTGGGAATCGGCAACATTAACGTGTAAACCGTCTGTCTTTACCGAAAAGTTGAAAGAATATACCATTAACGACCCGTATTCAGGAAAAACTGCAACGGGAGGCATTATTACCATTACCGATTCTGATTGGCTAATGAGCTTTACCTGCAACCGTCAGCCACACTTTCCTGACCAACCCGATGATGTTCTGGTTCTTTGGGTGTATTCATTATATATGGATAAAGAAGGAAATTATATTAAAAAACCTATGCCTCAATGTACAGGAGACGAAATACTGACTGAACTTTGTTATCACCTAGGCATTCTTGACCAAATTGATGATGTTATTGAAAACACCATTGTACATACCGCATTTATGCCCTACATCACTTCAATGTTTATGCCAAGGGCAAAGGGCGACAGACCAAATGTAGTTCCCGAGGGTTGTAAAAATTTAGGTTTGGTGGGACAATTTGTAGAGACCAACAACGATATTGTCTTTACCATGGAAAGTTCCGTTAGAACTGCCCGTATTGCCGTTTACGAACTGTTGAACCTGAACAAGCAAGTGCCTGATATCATACCGTTGCAATACGATATTAGACAATTGTTGAAAGCCACAAAATCACTAAATGATTATAGACCGATCCCAGGTGAAAGCATCTTGAGGAAAATTTTGAAAGACAGTTATTTCGAGCACATCCTACCCAAAGGAGAAACTTTGGAAGAAGAACATGAATCTTTCTTTCAAGAACAGTTCCATAAAATTCAAGAATGGATAAAGAACAAATAAAATGAATTATAAAAATATTACAATAGCTGGAAGTGGCGTATTAGGCTATCAAATTGCTTTCCAAACAGCATTTCACGGATTTAATGTCACCGTTTATGACATTAATGATGAAGTATTGGAAAAAGCAAAAGGCAAGTTTGAAATTATGAGTTCCGCATTTAAAAATGATTTGAATGCAAGTCAGGAACAATTGGAAGATACATATCAAAATTTGAGCTACTCATCCAATTTAGAAGAGGCTGTAAAAGATGCCGACCTGCTCATTGAGGCCGTACCCGAAGACCCACAGATTAAAATGGGTTTTTATAAAAAACTGGCAAAAGTAGCTCTTGAAAAAACGGTGTTTGCCACTAATTCTTCCACACTCTTACCAAGTCAGTTCGCTTCCTCTACTGGAAGACCGGAGAAATTTGTTGCCCTGCATTTCGCCAACGAAATTTGGAAACACAATACCGCAGAAATTATGGGGCACCCGACTACTTCGCCCAAAGTGTTCAACGATATGGTGGAGTTTGCAAAAAGAATTGGAATGTTGCCTTTGCCATTGCACAAAGAACAACCTGGTTATATTCTCAATTCTTTACTTGTACCTCTTTTAGGTGCTGCACTCGATCTAGTTGTCAATGAAGTTGCCGACCCACCAACCGTGGATAAAACCTGGATGAAGGCTACAGGTGCCCCCGTAGGTCCATGTGCCATATTGGATGTTGTGGGCATTACAACAGCTTACAACATAAATAAAATGGCAGCCGAGAAAACACAGGATGCCGACAAGATAAAAGTGGTGAAATATTTAGAAGAAAATTTCATTAATAAGAATAAATTAGGCGTGGCCACTGGTGCAGGATTTTACACATACCCAAATCCGGCTTTTCAGAAAGAGGATTTTTTGAAGTAGAAAGAATAAATCGATTATAGGGAGGTTATATTGTGTTGTCTTGGAGTTCGTCGACCAACAATTGGAATTTAGAATAATAAGGATATAGAGGCTGGATGAGCCGGATGGTTGAGTCCACTAAAAACGGCAAATATGGACCATCCAATATTTTATTGTAGCAGGTTGTTTGTCAATACTTTATTGGTTTTTTTGCTATGCTCACTCTTTTCCGGCGAAGGTGGTATACTATGTCCGGTGTTTCCAGCTTATCAAAAAAATGCCTAAATTAGTTGTGTAAAACTCCCATAAGTTTTGCCTCTGGATGTGCCGATTTGAACACGGTTCAGGGTTCGGTTAACTGGTCTGAGTTAACGGTGTAAAATACTATAAATCAACTATTTATGTTTATAGGGATGGGCCTGCCACCCCGACAAATCTAGTAATAGATAAAAATAAAAGCACTGTTAATAAATTGATTTTCAGTGCTTTTTTCGTTTTGTGCATTTATTTGATATCATTTGAAACCAAATAGTAGGTGTGCAATTAGGTGTGCAATTAGGTGTACAGCCTTTTATTTAAAATGTCCTACCTTTAAAGAGCTTTTGGGCACGATTTGACTTTCGATGAACAATTGTTGTTTAACCAAAGTCATTTTAACATGAAAGCAAAAAACACTTTCGCGGTAGTCTTCTTTACCAGAAAATCAAGGAGCGTTCCAAATCAATTATCCATTTATGTCCGTATTACCGTGGACGGAAAACGCTCAGAGATCAGTCTCAAACGCAACGTGGCCTCAAAGAATTGGGACAATGCCAGAAACCGGGTCAAGGGAAGTTCCCAACTGGATAGGGCGGTCAATGTATACCACCTGCGGCGGATGAAAGTGAGCAGTGCAAATCAAGTGCACGAGATCGACTCATTTTGGTGCTGAAGTTAACGTTTATTTTTAATTTTTTTTCTCATTGATTCCCCTTTTATGTCCACCCTGTGAGCCGAGTGCACCAGCCGGTCAAGGATGGCGTCGGCGATCGTTTTTTCACCGATGACATCGTGCCATGCCTCCACGGGCAGTTGTGAGGCTATAATGGTGGACCTTTTGCCGTGCCTGTCCTCTATGATCTCCATCAAAGAGTGCCTGTTGATGTTGTCCAATGGTTTTAGGCCAAAGTCATCCAGTATGAGCAGGTCCTGTTTTTCAAGTTTTCCAATGAATTTTAGATAGGACCCGTCCGCCTTTGAGGTTTTGAGCAAGGTAAAGAGTTTGGCCGTGTTGAAGTACATGGTCCTGTGCCCCATTGAGCAGGCCTGGTGCCCGATGGCGGAGGCCAGATAGCTCTTGCCGACCCCGGTGCTCCCGGTAATGAGCATATTTTCACCCTTGCGTATAAATCCACAGGAGGCGTAGCGCTGTATCCTGTTCCTGTCGATGTTCCTTCCAGGGCCGTAATCGATGGCCTCCATAACGGCACCGTACCTGAACCTTGCGGCCTTTGTCAGGCGCTCGATCTTGCGGTTGTGCCTATCGTCCCATTCGGACTGTACCAGATAGGCCACCAGTTCATCGTTGGTATAGTCCATGCTCTCGGGCGAGAGGCTGGTGTCAAAGGCCCTGAGCATCCCGTGGAGCCTGAGCTGTTTCATCTGTTCCAATGTCTTTGTGTTCATGTTGTCTGTTTTAATGTTTGTCATTTATAATAGTTTCCTCCCCTGATGTTATCGTGGTCCGGGACCTCGGAGGTATCCTCCGGGTCGTCCTCCAGGGTGTCCCACCCTTTTTTCAGTATCCGCTCCACCATGCTGTAATTATAGGCCCCATAGTCCGATGCCCGCCTGCAGGCATTGTCCAGCCGTTGGT
>NZ_RZNA01000024.1 GCF_003992595.1 Flagellimonas oceanensis | reverse complement strand
CTGTAAACTGAACTCTGTCTGAAAAAGATTAGAAGTATTAATTTTATTCAGACAGTACCATGACAAAGAAAGAACAGACAGAATTTGAAAAGAAGGTGCTCGAGCAGTTCATGTCGGGCAAGAACCTTTTCGGTGAGGGAGGCGCCTTTGCCCCCATGCTGAAGAATGTGATCGAGAAGGCCCTTGAGGCGGAGATGGACGGCCATCTGGACGAGGGTGAGCGCACCAAGGGCAACAAACGCAATGGCAAGGGAAAAAAGACGCTGAAAAGTGGTTTTGGGACCTTCGACATCGATACCCCGCAGGACCGCCAGAGCAGCTTTGAGCCGGAACTTGTGAAGAAACGCCAGACCATCCTGGCGGACAATCTCTCGGAGAAGATCATCGGGCTCTACGGCCTTGGGATGAGTTACCGCGACATCTCGTCCCATATCAAGGAGATGTACGATACGGAGATCTCCCATACGGTCTTAAGCCAGATCACCGATCGGATCGTCCCCGATGTAAAGGCGTGGCAGAACCGTCCCCTGGAGCCCCTCTATTGCATCGTGTGGCTGGATGCCATGCACTACAAGGTAAAGGTCGATGGGAAGATCGAGCACAAGGCCCTTTATAACATACTTGGCATCAACAAGGAGGGATATAAGGAAGTTTTGGGCATGTACATCTCCGAGAGCGAGGGTGCCAACTTCTGGCTCCAGGTGCTGACCGACCTGAACAACCGTGGACTGCAGGACATCCTTATTGCCTGTACCGATAACCTGAAGGGCTTTACCGAGGCCATACTCAGCATATTCCCAAAGACCCAGGTACAGAAGTGCATTGTACACCAGATACGCAATTCCCTCAGGTATATTGCCTCAAAGGACCAAAAGGAGTTCATGCGGGACCTCAAAGAGGTATACCGGGCCACCAGTAAGGAGGTGGCCGAGGACGGACTCCTGGCCCTGGGCGAAAAATGGGGAGGCAAATATCCCGTGGTCATTGAATCCTGGCAGAACAACTGGGAAGAGCTCTCCCAGTACTTCCAATACACCCCGCCCATCCGCAAACTGATCTATACCACCAATGCCGTGGAGGGCTTCCACCGCCAGGTACGCAAGGTCACCAAGACCAAAGGGGCCTTTACAAACGATATGGCCCTGCTCAAGCTGGTCTACCTGGCCACCAGGAACATCGAGAAGAAATGGACATCGCCCCTGCAGAATTGGAGCCTGGTGGTCCAGCAACTTTATATTAAATTTGGGGAGAGGATTCCCTTGGAATTAAATCCCAATCCCTCTGGGGCTAGCCCCAGAGGGATTGATGGATCGGACAGAGTTTAATTTACAGACCCTACCTTTCAACAAAAAGGCAACTTCTCTAGAACTTTGGAAGCCTTCGGACATAAACGAGTAGCTTCCGATCAGCACACTGTCTTTTAATACACCTTTAAATATACCTGTGTTCCCATCTTTTTCTTTGAGGGCATAATTCAGTTGGCCCATCACGGAGTCGTTTATTTGGGTAATCTCCATAACCACTTTGCTTCCACCTGCGTCATAGGTATAGCATCCAACTTCTAAACCTGGTGATGGAACCTGCGCTATAACTTCCTCTGTGGTTTCCTCAGTTATTTCTAACTCTTTTTCTTTGTTTTTGCAGCTAGACACAGCAAACAGAAGCAATACAACAACCATTGATTTTTTCATCATCAGTCTATTTTTTTAAATACCAGAAGATTTTCTTCTGATGGATTGGAGAGAAACAGTCTGTTATTTTCTACTTTGTATGTTGTACCGGCTTGTAGCGCAGTCAAGAATTCGGTTTCTTTAACCATACTGGGACAAGCCATTCGGGTGGAGGCTATCTGTGTAAAACGAAGGACATCCTGTTCGTAAAAAAGACTTCCCGTCATTCTGTTGCATCCGGAAAAACCGGAAAAACGATTGTCGTTGATATTGATTTCCATGTTGGGCAGCTCCCTTCCATCGAAATCTTCCTTGGAGACAGGTGTGCCTTTCATTTCTTCCAACACCCAAATATCGTGCAGTCTATAATCAGTAATGTAAGACCCGCACCCTTCATAAACAGTAGTCTCGCCACCGTTGGTGTTTTTATATGAAACGGTCACGGTGTAAGGGAACACTTCGCCCGACATGGCATTGGTACATTCTTTATGCGAAATGATCACATCCATTAGTGTGGCCTCGGTTTGAATTCGATACATACTTATGTTTGAATCTTGAGCCTTTATGGGTTCCGTATGGGGGGTTTGAATGGTATCTTCCATGGTTTGGAGTTCAACTTTGTCGCCATAAATCTTGAGTCCCCAAAAAGGTTCGGTCCCTGTGGCCTTAAAATAGCTGCCATCAATGTTTATGGCAATGGGTTCCATTTCTCGTTTTTTCTCCTCTGTTTGAATGGTATCTGTTGTGATTTCTGCTGATACCTCCGTAGCTTCAGGTTCAGATGTTTCTTCCTTCTTTTTTTCAACACAACCGAAAAGAAGTACTGTGGCGAGGCCTAGGATGAGTGAGTTCTTCATGGGTTTACTTTTTTGAATCGCATCATGGGTACATCTCCTACCAAAAGGTTGAGCTTACCTTCCTTCACGGAGTAGCCGTCTATTTTTTTCATCATCTGTAAAAATTGACGTTCGCTTCCACCACAGAACATCATGGTGGTTGGGCCGGGGTCGCCAAAGACTATGGTGTTTTCGGCCAGTTCGTAATCCGCGGAGTAACCATTGCAACTATCGGTGCCGGTCACTTTTCCGGATGCTTTATCAAAAGTGATTTGTGGTTTTTTTTCCGGGAAAAGTCCTTCAAAGGCAATACGGGGCCCAGAGATATATTCAAGTTCCCAAGTAGGACCATATAGTGCGTCCGCGGTCGACTTTGTTCCACCACAGGAAACCACCAGCAGGATGGCGGTAAAAAACAGGATGATTGAGGTTTTCATTTTACAGAAGTTAATGGTTAATGTTCCAGTAAAATACTAAAAAAATGGATGACCTCCTCAATCCGTCCGATTGTTAGATGGTAAACTATATGGGTTCTATTGGCTTCTTTTGCTCCAGACCTCATAAATGGGACTTCCCTTACTGCTCAAACCGGAGTGGTGCCAATCGCCATCCTTCAACTCATAATCAAATTCCAGACTTGCCCCCACTCTGGAGTCGTCCCTGGAAAAGAAGCCGATATTTTCGGTGTATTTACCATCGATTGTGGTGTAAGTGCCCCCACCAGTTCCCATAAATTCCTTGGTTTCTGTATTGTAAGCAATCCATTGGAAACGGGTTCCCGATAAAATTTTCATGGTCTTTCGTGGTCCAGAAGTGTCGCGCTTCACGATTTCGCCATCACGCTTTCTTCCTGAGATCAACCAAGCTCCGAAAAGGTCGCCAGGAGTTCCGTCGTCAATTCGGTTCCATGTCATCTTCCCTAATTCGAGCCTATCATTTTTCATGGAATATGACTTGGATTGAGCTTCGCCAACCATTTCAGGGTTTTGGGTGGAAAATTCATAAGAGAATTCAATGTTTCCATCGCTTAGGGTATAACTACCCCCATGGGTTGCCACGAATTTTCCATCGTCTTTTTCAAAGATAGCTTCAGAAAAGAAACCATTGGTAAAAGTAAGGGTGTGCTTTAGTTGGACTCCTTCCTCGTTGGATTCCATAGTGGTCCACGCGCCTTGAATATTTTGACCATGCAAAAAAGGTGCTAATAGCAAACAAAGGGTAATCAGTACATTTTTCATGTGCGAAAGTTTGCTATTAAGATAAAAAAAAAGCTGCTGTTTTATTGCAAAACAGCAGCCCTTACATATAATAGAGTTGGTTTGTTAGAGTGTCCTCAAGTACTCTGCAATATCCCTGGCCTCGTCCTCGCTCAAATTTTGGTTGAGCATAATGGCGTTGTTGTACTCCTTCAACAAAGCTTTGGCAATTGGATCTTCTTTCAACATGCCGTCAGGGTTCAAGATCATGTTCATTACCCATTCTGGGCTTCTTCTGTCATAAACACCTTTTAGTGCGGGACCGATCATACGTTGGTCTACCATGTGGCAGGCAACACAGATGGATTCAAATTGTGCTTTACCCCGTGCGGCCATTTCATCGTTGATCTCTGATGGGAATTCCAAATCCGATATAGGGCCAACACCTTTGTTGTCCATATCCACGGGAACACCTTCCTTGGCTTCCGCTTTAGTATCTTCAGTTTTGGTGCGGCTCACTTCAAAACCATCTTTCTTTTCCTCTTTTTTACCGCCGCAACTTGCTATCATGGCACCCAAGGCCAAGACCATTACAATTTTTTTCATTCTGATTCTATTGAAGTTTGTTTGTGTAAACTAAGCCACTAATATAGGTAATTAGGGACTAATAATCCGAGTGTTTTTTGTTTTGTCCTTCACAGGGGGCTGCCAATGGGCCAATTTATAGGGAGTCGAAGAAACTCAACGCTTTTTTTTCGGTGTAGGTAATGTTGTTCTTACCCCAGAATCCTACATGCCCCCCATGGTTCGGGGTTTCCAAATACAGATGTGGATTTTCGTCTGTTTCTTTTATGGGATAGCATTCAGGGCCCAAAAAGGAATCGTTCTTCGCGTTGATGATTAAACTGGGCACTGTAATGTTGGGCAAGAATTGCAGTGAACTGGATTTTTCATAATAGTCCAAGGCATCTTTGAAATTGTGTGCTTTGCTGGTGTATGTGTCATCAAAATCCTTGAGCGTTTTGATTTTTTTGATGTCGGCATCATTGATTTTAGCGGGAAACAGTTGTTGTTTTTGCCGTAGTTTCCCCAACAGATTTCCTTTGAACCTTATGGCATACAATATGTTTTTTGGACTGAGCAGCTGCTTACAGGAATCGTGAAGGTTACAGGGCACCGATACCGCAACGGCACCCTTCAGTTCTTTTGGAACATCGTTGCCTTCGCCCAAATATTTCAGTAGTAGGTTGCCGCCCAAACTGAATCCTTTCAAATAGATTTCGGAGTACTTCCGAGTGTTTAAAATATGATCAAGGACTTCAATCAAATCCTCTGTGGCACCTGAATGATAGGAGCGGTACATATTGTTGGGCTCGCCACTGCATCCACGGTAGTTCACTGCACAGGTGTCGTATCCATTTTGATTGAGGATTTTGGCACTTCCCGTAATGTAAGGCCGTTGGGCATCTCCTTCGAGACCGTGGAGCAATACCACCAGTTTTTGGGTGGGTTTGGCCGAATCGCTCCAATCCAGATCCAAAAAATCCCCATCGGAAAGATGAATGCGTTCCCGCTTCTGAACGACTCCATTGACGGACCGGATGATGCCGGAATAAATCGTGGCAAAGTGACCGTTTCTAAAAAGAAAAGGAGGGGTGTAGTGTGAAGCGACTAGAGGCATTTGCTAATCTTTTGGGTAGGTTTTTAAAAGACTTGCTTGTTCTTCGACGGCTGTTTTGAACCCTTTTTTTAAATGGCCTACGAGTTCGGATACGGGCAATACATCGTCAATGGTGGTTACACCTTGGCCAGCGGACCAAATGGTTTTCCATGCTTTGGCTTCGGTGTCGAGTTCCTTGCCAAAATCTATTTTTGTGTCTTTTTTCAAATCCTCTTCCGTAATGCCCGCTGCTTGCAGACTTGCTGCTAAAAAGTTGGCGTGTACTCCGGAAATCGCAGCAGTGTACACCACATCGCTGGCTCCTGCATCAATGATCATTTTACGGTATTCTTCGGTGGCTTTACTTTCTTCCGTGTTGATGAAACGGGTACCCATATAGGCTAAATCCGCCCCCATTTGCATGGCAGAGGCGACATCCCGTCCTGTACTGATGCATCCTGATAGAATTAGGGTCTTATCAAAGAATTTCTTTACCTCCGCGATTAAGCTCATCGGGTTAATGGTGCCTCCATGGCCGCCTGCCCCTGCCGACACCAAAATCAGACCATCAACACCGGCTTCGGCTGCTTTTTGAGCATGCCGCTTTTTAATAATGTCATGAAAAACCAGACCGCCGTAGCTATGAATGGCATCTACAACCTGGCTCACAGCACCGAGCGAAGTGATGACCAAGGGCACTTGGTGCTTGATGCAAAGTTTTACATCGGCCTCCAACCTAGGATTGGTGGGGTGTACCACTAAATTAACACCAAACGGTGCGGCTTTTTTTCCGGTTTCTTCTTCAAAAGCCTTTAGTTCCGATTTTATTTGAACGAGCCATTCCTCAAAACCTTCGCTGGTACGTTGGTTTAGGGCGGGAAAGGTGCCCACTATTCCGTTTTTGCAACATTCGACCACCAATTTTGGTCCAGAAATCAGGAACATGGGGGCAGCAATTACGGGAAGCGATAGATTTTTGATGAATTCAGCTTTTTGGCTCATGGGTCTCGTGTTAAACTATGTTTAAAAATAGGAACAATTCTTCTTCTTCATTGGAATCAGTTATCAAAACTATGGTATTTTTGCAATTATTATGCATGCATAACAAAATAACCCACTATGTTTTTTAAGGAATTTGAGATAAGATGGAGCGATACGGACGCTAATCGACACTTGGCGAACTCCGCCTATATCAATTTTATGAGCCACACCCGAATGGCGTATTTGGGCTTGCTCGGTTTTAACCAGAAGAGTATGTCCAAGCACAACATTGGGCCTGTGGTGTTCTACGAGCATGTATACTACTTTAAGGAAGCTTTTCCAGGAATGCCCGTAAAGGTTTCGCTGGAGTTTGTGGGAATGAGCAAGGATGGAAAGTTCTTTGAGTTTAGACACAACTTTTACGACCACAACGGAAAGAATTTTGCCCGTTGCGAGATGATGGGTGCTTGGATCGATTTGAAAAAAAGAAAACTTACCGGCTTGCCCGATGAATTCCTAGAGGCATTTGAAGCGATGGAAAAAGCCGAAGACTTCAAGGTTTTGACCAAAGAGGACACCCGTAGGCACGTCCAGGTGCCAAAGGACATCGAGATTCTATAAATTCTTCAACTTTTCAGATGACCAAACCAGCTTGGGGAAGTTGTGATCAATTTTCCTGAGATGATTTCGTCCAGCCAACGTTCGTACCAATTCAAAAAATTGGTGTCCTCGGAAAATTTTGGAGGAGATAGTTCGCCACGATCTAAATTAATGATCATCCCTATGTAGGGGACGTTCAAAACCGAGGTATGAATGAAGGAACAACCTTGTGAACCTATTGGCAATATACCACCATAGAGGTTGCCGTTCAGTTCCTCATAATCTTCGTCGGAGACATTATCTTCATAAAGTGGCTCTAATTTTTTGTCCCATTCTTATTCGGAGATGTTGGGATGTAGGGCACATCTCTTTTTTAAATGGTCTTCAACATTACCATGAATCAGGTTATCTACATGGTGCCCAAAGGGATAAATTCCAAAAAAGGGTCCCGCTCCTGAAGATAATTAAGACCTTCCCCCATTTCCTATCTTCAATAAAAAGGATTTGTAGCAATCGGGTAATTGGACACCATAATTTGTTTCAAATGCATCCATATCCGAAGGAGTCACTGGAGGATTGATTTCATAACGATGGTTGCCTGCCCCGAACACTTTGTAGAGTTCATCCAACTCTTTTGCCTGCTGAAGTTTCTTTTTTATGCGGTGGATTTGTGGTATATAATTTGTCATAGTCGTCCTTTTGAAAAAGGAAAGCTACACAATCAAACCCTTAAAATTTATGATAAATTGATGGATGGCCTATTCTGATTGATGAAGACAGCTTATAAATCAATATCTAAGAAACACGTTTAGGTTTTTTGCTGGCCAAATACACGCCTACCAATACAAAAACCATTGCTGCAACCTTAACCAAGGTTAATTCGTCCTTACCTGCAAACAATGCGAAAAGAATACCCACCAAAGGTTGCATGTACACAAAAGCCCCCACGGACGAAGCTTTGAGCTGTGTTAACGCAAAAATATTGAACAAATAGGTCAAAAAAGTGGTTCCTATGACCACAAAGGCCACAGAACCAATGGCCCAGAGCGGCATGGAGGACCATTGTATTTCGAGGGCTTCGGGCAATGTCAGTGGCAGGTTAATGACCACCCCAATGGTAAACAACCATTTCATTAAGGTAAAAGGATGATACTTTTCAATCAGTTTTTTTACCACCACGAGATAAGCACCATAGGAAGTGGCATTTATAATGAACAAAAAGTTGCCCAATGGTATATTAGGTGCATTTTGACGCGCTTCTGCACCAAAAAGGATGAGCCCGACGGCACCCACAAACCCCAAAAAGATTCCTAGGCCTTTGTTCAGGGTTATTCTCTCTTTCAAAAAAAAGGCTGAGATAACCACTACGATTATAGGAGTGATGGTTACCAACACGGCACTGTTGATTGGGGTGGAAAGTTGCAGTCCCTTAAAAAAAGAAAGCATGTTTATGGACATACCCAATAGGGCACAAACCAACATACGGCCCCAATCCCTTTTCTCGACTTTTTCCTTGGGACCTAAAAAAGAAATCAACCAGAAAAGAAGAGCGGCCCCTAAAACCCGAAGAAAAATAAACCCAAAGGGTTTAACATGCGCAGGCATTACACCTTTCGCCAAGGTATGGTTGATACCGTAAATCAGGGTAGCGCCAATAGCGGCCAAAATGGCCAGGGTTCTTTTGCTCATCAATGCAGGGCTTCCTTGGCAGCTTCTACCGTTTTTTTGGAGTTTCCAACAAAAATCTGATCATCCACTATAACCACAGGTCTTTTTAAAAAGGTATAATGGTCCAGAATCAAGTCTTTGTAATCACTTTCTGAGAGGTCTTTTTCGTGAAGTCCTCTTTGGCGGAAAAGCATGGCCCTTCTGCTGAACAAGGATTCGTAGCTTCCGCTGAGCTCTGCCATTTGTTCCAATTGTTCAGAAGTGAGGGCTTCGGATTTTATTTCTTGCAGTTCCACTCCATCCAAAGGTTCCAGTTCTTTAAGAATGCGTTTACAGGTAGAGCAGCTGCCCAAATGGTATATTTTTTTCATAACTACAGTGTTGGATAGGCAAAGGAAACCAAAAATCAATCAAAACCCATTATCAATGGGTAAATTCAACAGCTTTTAAGGGAGGTGTTTGTTTTTGTGGATTGATATATTCTGATCGAAGAAAAGTTTTTTTAGATTAAAGGGCTATTTTTACGTAGAGAACATATAGTAAAATTGAAGCCTATGGAAAAGACATTCGACATTCTTCTTAAAAATAGAAAGATACTTCACGATTTTTTGCAGAACACGCCCAAAGAAGATTTGTTTCGAATCCCAGAAGGCTTCAACAATAATATTTGGTGGAACATTGCCCATGTGGTCGTAACCCCGCAATTATTGATGTACAAATTGAGCGGTCTGGATTTTACCATAGATGAAGAGTTGGTCAACAAGTACAAAAAGGGAACCTTTCCAGAAGGCCAACCTAGTGAAAAGGAGATGGAAAAAATATCGGCCTACCTTTTTAGTACGGTCAAGCACATTCAGCTCGATTATGAGCATGGTAGGTTCAAGAATTTTCAGGAATATATGACCACTCCAAAAATTGGTTTGAACAGCCCCGAAGACGCTTTGTCCTTTAATGTTTTTCATGAAGGACTCCACCTAGGGGCCATCCTAGCTTTGAAAAAGGCGTTGGCGAGAGCATAGTTTTTTTGCCAGGGTTAAAATTCCCTTCTTTCATCAAAATATTGGCAGGGAAGTATAACTACTTGAAAATCAGTTATATTTGTTTGCCAGAATTTAAGAACCCAAATCTTAATTAAAATGAAACACTACCATTTATGCTTTGGGGCACTGCTGGTACTCCTTGTTTTCCCTACCCAAAAAGTATTTTCACAACGAGGCAACCTTTCCTTGGGTTTGGTGCCCACCTACAAAACTGACGGATATGGTTTACAGTAGAACGCAAACCATTATCATAGCACCACGGATTATGTTCAGGTATCCTGGGCAGCGACTTTTTCCAAAGACAAGCCCGGTTCCGGTGTGGAATTCCCTTATGATGATTATCTGCTGGGCATAGGATATTTTACCACTATTTTGACTTCTCCCAAGCGAGGCATCTTCTTCTATTTTGGTGGGGGACCATCCGTAGGATACAAATACATTAACGATGGTGAGACCTATTTTCCGTTTGATGCACCCGAGGAAGTGGAAAGTAGTTTTATTTATGGAGGATATGCTTCTTTTGAGATGGACTTCTACATCTCCGGTCGTTTTTCCCTGATTGTCCCCATTAACGGTTACTACCATTTCAATAGTGACCTTAACGATTCTAGCTTGTTATTGGGAGCAGGGCTTCGGTACTATTTTAGGTAAGGCAACTATTCTGTTTTCACCTTGTACTTGAGATAAGGGTTGATTTCGCTGTATGGTAAAACCAATTCAATGGGACCATCTGCGTAGGAAGCTACTTCGTATTGGTTGTAGATTAACTTTAACCCTTCAATGGTATACCCAATATTGTTGGGCAAATGAAAGGCATCACTTTCAAACATAAAACCCGTATCGTTGATGTTGGCATCCTGCGGGATTTTCTCCTGTTCGCGAAACTTGGCTTCGGCATATGCCTCTAACCCTTCCAAATCATCAAAAAGGTCCCAGTTATCCAATTCCGTGCCTTGTTTTTTATCAAAATTGAGATAGGAGGCGGAAGCATATCCGTGTGCCCCTCCCGTAAATGAGTAGGAGTTCATCAATATGGTAATGATGTTCTCATCCTCATAAATCACTTCGCCCTCTATTTCGGCTTCCCATTGTACCTCGTCGGGGAATTTGGTCTTTACCTCTTTAAAGCTTTCGGTAAAGGATTGCAGGGCCTTCTCCGGAGTATCGATGTCCTTATCTTCGGTAAACGATAAAATACTGATGATTTCCTCCCGTAAAGACCTATTTATGGCTTCGGAAATGGGGGAACTGTCCAATGCATTGGGAATGTTGATGTCGATTCTAGGACAATCTTCACAATTCTCTCCCTGTAATTGAACAGGTTCAAAAGTAAGTTTGCTCTCAGTTTGGCAACCGAATAAGAGGATTAAACATAAAAGAGAGGCAAGGTTTCTTTTCATGATTCGAGGTTTTGGGTCTTCAAAAATAATACTTCGGAAAGATAACGATACATTTGTATGAAGATAGTTTTAGCATGGGCAAAAAAGAGTTGAAATTCAATAGTAGAGCGATTCACGGAGGACAACAACCGGATGCGGCTTATGGAGCTGTGATGCCGCCCATATATCAAACATCCACTTATGCACAACCCACCCCTGGGGGGCACAAAGGCTTCGAATATTCCAGAGGGGCAAACCCAACAAGAACAGCTTTGGAAAATGCCATTGCCAGTTTGGAAAATGGCCAATTCGGGATGGCTTTTGGCAGCGGAATGGCCGCCATTGATGCCGTGATGAAATTATTGGTTCCGGGCGATGAGGTCATTTGTACCAGCGACCTTTATGGGGGCAGCTACCGACTTTTTAAGGGGGTGTATGAAAAATATGGAATCAAGTTTCGGTTTTCGGAGATGGTGGATATGCAGGAATTGACTTCGCAAATCAATGAAAGCACCAAATTGGTCTGGGTGGAAACACCGACCAACCCCATGATGAACATTATTGATATAGCTGCCGTATCCAAAATCACAAAGGCACAGAAGTTACTATTGGCGGTGGACAATACGTTTGCTACGCCTTATTTGCAGCGACCTCTAGAATTGGGAGCGGATATTATCATGCATTCCGCCACCAAATATTTGGCGGGCCATAGTGATGTTGTGGTCGGAGCCTTAGTGGTTAAAGACCAAGCATTGGCCGATCAATTGTACTTTATCCAAAAGTCCAGCGGGGGTATTTGTGGTCCCATGGACAGCTTTTTGACGCTTCGAGGAATAAAAACCCTCCATGTTCGTATGCAGCGACATTGCGAAAACGGGGAATCCATCGCTAAATATTTGGAGAATCACGCTAAAATCGATAAAGTATACTGGCCAGGCTTTGCACACCACCCGAACCACGAAGTAGCCAAAAGGCAGATGAGTGGTTTTGGGGGAATGATTTCCTTTGTGCCTAAAGGCGGAAGTTATGAAGATGCCATTAAAATTGTGGAGAGCCTTCAAATATTTACCCTAGCTGAATCGTTAGGAGGTGTTGAAAGTTTGGTGGGGCATCCAGCGAGTATGTCGCATGGCAGTATTCCTAATGAAGAACGCGAGAAAAATGGCGTTGTTGATGCCCTCATCCGACTGAGTGTAGGCATTGAGGATGTGGAAGATTTGATTGCCGACCTCGAACAGGCACTTAATTAAGATTTTTTGAAAAATTTATAAAAAATAAATATTCAAATTATTGAAATAATATAATTTTGCCCTGAAATTCATAATTCAATAAAACAGCACTTTTCGATAACGGAAAAACAATTAATTTTTAACCCAGATATGGAAGAAAATATAGATGATAAAATAAAAGTGTTCATGGATGAGGTGATCTCCAGAAATGGTCACGAGCCAGAATTCATCCAAGCGGTACAAGAGGTAGCCGAAACCGTGATACCTTATATCGCGCAAAATGATATTTACTACGGTAAGAATATCCTTCTACGAATGGTGGAGCCAGAGCGATTGATCTCGTTCCGTGTTGCTTGGATAGACGATGATGGAGAAATCCATGTGAACCGCGGTTACCGTGTGCAAATGAACTCAGCCATAGGACCTTACAAAGGTGGACTTCGTTTTCACCCGACTGTAAACGCCAGTGTTCTGAAATTCTTGGCATTTGAACAAGTATTCAAGAATAGTTTAACTACCCTGCCCATGGGTGGAGGTAAAGGTGGTTCTGACTTTGACCCCAAAGGCAAGTCTGATGATGAAATCATGCGTTTTTGCCATGCGTTTATGACGGAATTGTGCCGACACATTGGTCCAAACACCGATATTCCCGCAGGGGATATTGGAGTTGGGGCCCGTGAAATCGGATTCTTGTTCGGGATGTACAAGAAAATACGTAATGAGTTTACCGGGGTGTTGACGGGTAAAGGACTTTCTTGGGGAGGTTCCTTGATTCGTCCGGAAGCTACCGGTTATGGTACCGTTTACTTTGCCGATAGCATGCTGAAAACACAAAATGAAACCTTTGAAGGGAAAAAAGTCGTGATTTCAGGTTCCGGTAATGTGGCCCAATACGCAGCCGAAAAGGTATTACACCTTGGAGGTACCGTGTTGACGCTTTCCGATTCAGGTGGGTTCATCTACGATAAGGATGGTATTGACGAGGAAAAGCTGGCCTTTGTAATGGATTTGAAAAACAACAAACGCGGAAGGATTTCCGAGTATGTCGATAAATACCCATCAGCAGAATTCCACAAAGGAGAAACGCCATGGAAAGTAGCTTGTGATATTGCCTTGCCATGTGCCACCCAAAACGAATTGGATGGTGACGCTGCTGCAACATTGATCAAAAATGGGTGCATCGCCGTGGCAGAAGGAGCAAACATGCCATCTACACCAGAGGCTATCCATGCATTTCACGATGCCAAAATCTTGTTCGCACCAGGTAAAGCTTCCAATGCAGGGGGTGTGGCCACTTCAGGATTGGAGATGAGCCAGAACTCATTGCGAATCAGTTGGACCCGTGAAGAAGTGGACAAGCGATTGAAGGGAATTATGTCCGATATCCACGATGCCTGTATGCAATACGGGGATGAGGATGGCTATTGCAACTACGTAAAAGGAGCCAATATAGCTGGCTTTGTTAAGGTTGCAGATGCCATGTTGGCCCAAGGAGTGATATAACATAAACCATCGAGAATGGTTTTTGGTTGGCAGTTACCGGAAGGAGTGATTACTTTTACACTTCCGGTAACTGCTTTTTTATTAGCCCATGCAAATCACAACAAAGGCCATAGTACTCTCCTCCATAAAGTATGGGGATACCAGTCTTATTGTTAGGGCCTTTACCCAATCCGATGGGGTAAAATCGTATTTGCTCAAAGGGGTGCTTGCCTCTAAAAAGGCTAAAATCAGACCAGCCTATTTTCTTCCGTTGATGCAATTGGAAATTGTGGCCAACCACAAGAACAAAGGGACATTGGAAAGCATTAGGGATGTTAAAGTGTCCATTCCCTACCAAACCTTGCACACCGATGTGATAAAGAACAGTGTGGTTCTTTTTTTGGCGGAGATGTTGGGCAACAGTATTCAAGAGCAAGAACAGGATGAAAGCCTGTTCAATTACTTGGAATATGCACTGCATTGGATGGATATCCATCAATTATCAGCCAATTTTCACATCTTGTTTTTACTGAATTTGACCCGGTATCTGGGCTTCTATCCGGATACATCCTACCAAGACTCGCCGTTTTTTGATTTGATGGAAGGCAGCTTTTGTAAAACGCCATCACTTAACCCATTGATTCAGAACGATAATCTAGAAAGTTTTAAGAAATTTTTGGGCATGGATTTTGAGGCATTACAGACAATACAACTAACTAAGTCGAACAGGCGGGAACTCTTAAAAACGATAATCCAATATTTTCGTTTGCATGTGCATGGATTTCGGGAGCCAAAGTCTCTCGCCGTATTAAATGCGGTATTTACTTAAAAATGCAAAACCTAAAACAAACCTTAACCCTAATTTCCCTTTTATCTACCCTGACATTTTATGCTCAAGAAATAACCGTGTTGGATGCTGATACGGGTATTCCTGTTGACAATATCGCCATATATAACAAAGACCAGTCCAAGACCACTGTCACAGATGACAATGGGAAAACTGAGTTGGATATTTTCTCGCCCAATGAGAAAATAACCTTCAGACATATCAGCTATGAACCATTCGCATCGACAAAATCCCAAATTGAAAGGCGGGGAAACCGAGTGTACCTTAGTTTAAAGACCGAAGAGCTTCAGGAAGTGGTCATGTCCGTTTCCAAGTGGGAGCAGCAGAAAAAACATATTCCTCAAAAAATCGAAACCTTTGATGCCCGAAGCATAGCTTTTGCAAATCCGCAGACCTCTGCTGACCTTTTGCAGCATAGCGGAAAAGTATTTGTGCAAAAAAGTCAATTGGGCGGGGGTAGCCCCATGATCAGGGGATTTGCGACCAATCGAATTTTACTGTCCGTAGATGGCGTTCGCATGAACAATGCGATTTTTCGGGGTGGGAACCTTCAAAATGTAATATCCATAGATCCATTTACCATTAAAAAAACAGAAGTGACCTTTGGTCCGGGTTCGGTTATTTATGGTAGTGATGCCATAGGGGGCGTGATGAACTTCTACACTCAGACCCCTCACTTCTCCTATGCAGACAGTTTGGCTTTTTCTGGAAATGTGAAATATAGATTTGCATCGGCCAATAGTGAAAATACAGCTCATTTGGATTTTAATTTTGGAAAGCAGAAATGGGCTTCATACACCAGTTTTACTTATAACAGTTTTGATGACCTGAAGATGGGCGAGCACGGTCCCGAATCCTATTTGCGACCCAATTATGTGGTTCGTGAGAACGGCACCGATGTCGTGGTGGCGAACGAAGATCCCAAAAAACAGGTAAGTTCTGGCTATGACCAAATCAATTTGCTTCAAAAGTTTACCTACAAGCCCAATACCACATGGAACTACGATTTAGGGTTATATTATTCCGAAACCTCGGATTATCCAAGGTATGATAGATTGATCAGACCAAACAGGGATGGGGATGGACTCCGTTCCGCTGAATGGTACTACGGTCCCCAAAAATGGTTCATGGGGAACTTTCAAATCACTCAAAAAGGAAGAAACAAGTTCTACGATGGGGTAAAGTTGACCACAGCCTATCAGTTTTTTGAAGAAAGCCGACACGATAGGGGTTTTCAGGATGTAGCGTTGTACTCCACCCGTGAAAAAGTGGATGCATTATCGGTAAACTTGGATTTTGAGAACAAAAAAATAGGAGCTCTTAATTTGTACTACGGGGCTGAATATATTTTCAACAAGGTCAATTCCGAAGGAAGCATGCGGAATATTGAAACCGATGAGGTGGAGGAAACAGCTTCCAGATATCCCGATGGGGCCACTTGGCAAACCTTCGCGGGCTACATCAATGGAGAGTATCAGTTGAAACCAAACCTTTCCTTGTTGTCGGGCATTAGATATAGCCAAGTATGGGTGGATGCCACATTCGATACTACTTTTTATCCCTTTCCTTTTGATGAAGCCGATATTATTACCGGAGCACTTACCGGAAGTTTGGGGTTGAGCTGGTTCCCAAGGTCCGATTTGCAGGTTACTTTGAATGGCTCCACAGGGTTTAGGGCACCGAATATTGACGATATCGGGAAAATATTTGATTCGGAACCAGGCTCTGTTGTAGTGCCGAACCCCGATTTGGAACCTGAGTACGCTTACAATGGGGAATTGGGCATCAGGAAGAACTTCAACGATGTTGTCGTTTTAAAAGGTGCTGCGTACTACACTTATTTGGTCGATGCCTTAGTTAGGAGGGATTTTAGCTTCGGAGGTCAAACAGAAATTGACTACAATGGCGAGCCCAGCAATGTACAGGCCATTCAAAATGCCGCTAAAGCCTATGTGTATGGGTTTGAGTTCGGGTTGGAGACCTATTTTACTGAAAACCTGTCCTTGAATTCCAATCTAACATTGACTGAGGGCATCGAGGAGGATGACGATGGTACGGATAGCCCATCTCGCCATGCCGCGCCCACTTTCGGAGACATTCATTTGATTTGGGAAGACCAAAAACTGAAAGCAGATGTGTTCGTCAATTATAACGGAGAGGTCAGTAATGATGATTTGGCCCTTTCCGAACGAGGGAAAACCTATATGTATGCAAGCGACGCCAATGGAAATCCGTATGCACCATCGTGGTATACATTGAATTTTCGATCACAATATCAAATTACCAATGCATTAAAGGCTTCCCTGAGTTTGGAAAATATGACCAATCAGCGATACCGAATGTATTCCTCGGGGATTGTTGCCCCAGGCACCAACTTGATTTTGGGATTGGGATACGTATTTTAAAAACAAAGGCCCGGAAATGTCCGAGCCTTCTTTTTGTTGAGAAGTTGTTTTGAATTAGTCTTGGACTAGATGCTGTCGATAGCTTTTTTGGCAGCTTCCTTCATGTCCTCGCCAGCCTTTTCTGCGGCGTCCATGGTTTCTTTACCGGCTTTTTTGATACTGTCCAGTGCTTTTTCGCCCATTTCTTTGGCTTCTTCGCCAGCTTTTTCCATGGCATCAGCAGCATCTTTTGCTGCGTTTTCCAAATCTTCGCCAGCCTCTTCCATGGTCTTGGCTGCTTCTTCAGTAGCCTCCTCTGTTTTGTCCTTGGTATCCCTACAGGAAGTCATGACAGACATCGATAAGGTCAAGGCAATGGCAGTAAACAATACTTTTTTCATAATATAAATGGTTAAGTGTTAATAATAAAGTAAGATAGGTAAATAAATATAAATCTATGCTAGCATGCATATCATATTTAGGTTAAGGGAATTATGTGAATTCTAATGCTAAAAGGGAGAGTATAATTCCATCTAAATTTATAATTTTGCAAACTTGAATTCTAGTAGAAGAAGCAGTATATGAAGTTTGCGGAGTATAAGGGATTGGATTTGCCAAAAGTATCTGAGAACATTCTTGACTTTTGGAAGGACAAACAGATTTTTGAAAAGAGCGTTTCCACAAGGGAAGGCAAGGAGAGCTATGTGTTTTACGAAGGCCCTCCATCTGCAAACGGAATGCCGGGAATTCATCATGTGATGGCCCGTACCATTAAGGATATCTTTCCACGGTACAAAACCATGAAAGGTTTCCAAGTGAAGAGAAAGGCCGGATGGGATACCCACGGACTGCCCGTTGAAATAGGCGTGGAGAAGGAACTGGGCATTACCAAAGAGGATATCGGTAAAAAAATATCGGTTGAGGAGTACAACGCAGCCTGTAAAAAAGCGGTAATGCGCTACACTGATGTTTGGAATGAAATGACCGAGAAAGTTGGGTATTGGGTAGATATGGACGATCCATATATTACCTACAAACCCAAGTACATGGAATCCGTTTGGTGGTTACTCAAGCAGATTTACGACAAAGGACTTATATATAAAGGATATACCATCCAGCCCTTTTCGCCAAAGGCGGGGACTGGATTGAGTTCCCATGAGCTGAATCAGCCAGGAACGTACCAAGATGTTACGGACACTACGGTAACCGCACAGTTCAAGGCCAAGACCGATTCATTGCCAGATTTCTTGAAAGATGTGGACGGGGACATTCACTTTTTGGCATGGACGACCACACCTTGGACACTTCCGTCGAACACCGCTTTGACGGTAGGTCCAAAGATTGAGTATGTATTGGTGAGATCATACAACCAATATACGTTTGAGCCGATCAACGTGGTAGTTGCTAAAAACTTGGTGGGTTACAATTTTTCCGGCAAGTTCAAACAAGTTGAAACAGAGGAAGAATTGAAGTCATTCCAAGAAGGAGATAAAAAGATACCTTATCTGGTAGGTCGATCCTTTGTAGGGAAGGATATGGTCGGCATACAGTATGAGCAATTGATAGACTACGTACAGCCTTACCAAAATCCAGAGAATGCTTTCAGAATCATTTCCGGTGATTTTGTAACTACCGAAGATGGTACGGGTATAGTGCATACGGCGCCCACCTTTGGTGCGGATGATGCCTTGGTGGCAAAACAGGCCACTCCAGAGATTCCACCTATGTTGGTTTTGGACGAAAACGACAATCCCGTTCCATTGGTAGACCTTCAAGGGAAGTTTCGACCTGAAATGAAAGAGTTTGGGGGCAAATACGTAAAAAACGAATACTATGACGAGGGCGAAGCTCCCGAAAAGTCGGTCGATGTAGAGATTGCCATCAAACTAAAAATAGAGAACAAGGCCTTTAAGGTCGAGAAATATGTGCACAGCTATCCAAATTGCTGGCGTACGGACAAACCCATCTTGTATTATCCATTGAATTCTTGGTTCATCAAGGTAACCGATGTCAAGGATCGTATGTTCGAGCTGAACCAGACCATTAATTGGAAGCCAAAATCCACTGGAGAAGGTCGTTTTGGCAACTGGTTGGCCAATGCCAATGATTGGAACCTATCCCGTTCCAGGTACTGGGGTATTCCATTGCCCATTTGGCGTACCGAAGATGGCAAGGAAGAGTTGATCATAGGTTCTGTGGAGGAGTTGAAATCGGAAATGGCCAAAGCTGTTGAAGCTGGGCTGATGGACAAAGATGTATTCGAGGATTTTGTGGTGGGCGATATGAGCGAGGAGAACTACGACAAAATCGATTTGCACAAAAATATTGTGGATGGTATCACTTTGGTTTCGCCATCGGGACAACCCATGAAGCGTGAGGCCGACCTTATCGATGTTTGGTTCGATAGTGGCTCCATGCCCTACGCACAATGGCATTATCCGTTTGAAAACAAGGAATTGATTGATGATGGAGTTGCATTTCCCGCCAATTTCATTGCCGAAGGTGTGGACCAGACCCGTGGTTGGTTCTATACCCTTCACGCCATAGGAACCATGGTTTTTGATAGTATCGCCTATAAAAATGTGGTTTCCAACGGACTTGTTCTGGACAAGGAAGGCAAAAAGATGTCCAAGCGATTGGGCAATGCCGTAGATCCTTTCGAGGTGTTGCCAGAGCACGGCCCCGATGCCACACGTTGGTATATGATTTCCAATGCAAACCCATGGGACAACCTAAAGTTTGATATAGAAGGTGTTGTGGAGGTAAAACGAAAGTTCTTCGGGACACTCTACAATACCTACTCATTTATGTCGCTTTACGCCAATATTGATGAGTTTGATTACTCTGAAGCCGATATTCCGTTGGAAGAAAGGCCAGAGATTGATCAGTGGATCCTATCCGAACTACATACCTTGATCAAAAATGTGGATGAAGCTTATGGGGATTATGAAGCTACGCGTGCCGCTCGAATGATTTCCGATTACGTTCAGGAAAATCTGAGCAATTGGTACGTTCGTTTGTGCAGAAGACGTTTCTGGAAAGGGGATTATGGCACGGATAAGATTTCCGCATACCAAACTCTTTACACCTGCTTAGCAACTGTCGCCAAATTATCTGCACCTATTGCTCCGTTCTTTATGGATCAATTGTACAGGGATTTGGATGCGACTACCAAAAAAGAAGGTTTTGAAAGTGTTCACTTGGCCGAGTTCCCAGTTTTTGATGCCGATATGGTCAACAAGGATTTGGAGCGTAAAATGCAGTTGGCACAGAAAATCTCTTCTTTGGTACTATCCATCCGTCAGAAGGAGAAAATCAAGGTGCGCCAACCGCTTCAAAAAATCATGATTCCAGTGTTGGACGATCAGCAACGAAATGATATCGAAGCTGTTTCCAACTTGGTCAAATCCGAAGTGAATGTGAAGGAGATTGAAATGTTGGACGATGCTTCAGGAGTATTGGTAAAACAGATAAAACCCAATTTTAAGGTGTTGGGCCCAAAATTTGGTAAGGATATGAAAGCGATTGCCGCTGAGGTATCCAAATTGGGTCAGGAAGACATACAAAAAATTGAAAGAGAAGGTGAATTAGTGCTGCAGTTGGAAAATAAAACCGTTAATTTACAGTTAACCGATGTAGACATTAGCTCACAAGATATCGAAGGATGGTTGGTGGCAAGTGCAGGTCCATTGACGGTGGCCTTGGACGTTATCATAGATGAAACCTTGAGAAAAGAGGGGATTGCAAGGGAACTTGTGAACCGAATCCAGAACCTGAGAAAGGAATCGGGATTTGAAGTGACCGATAAAATTGACATAAAGATATTGAAGGATGGCCTAGTGGAAAATGCGGTTTCCAGCAATGAGGATTATATCAAAACGGAAACCTTGACCGCTGAGCTCAACTTTGAAGAGAAACTTGAAGAGGGTACAGAGATAGCCTTTGATGAGGTGAACACAAAATTGTTTATTCAAAAACATTAAGAAAATGGCAGAAGATTCAAAAGTAAGATATTCCGATGCGGACCTTGCTGAATTCAGAACCTTGATTGAGGAAAAAATAGATAAGGCCAAGAAACACTTGGAGCTTTTAAAGAGTTCTTATATGAACGATGGTAACAATGGTACCGATGATACCTCGCCGACGTTCAAGGCTTTCGAAGAAGGTTCTGAGACCATGAGCAAGGAGGCGAACACGCAGTTGGCCATCCGTCAGGAGAAATTTATCCGTGACCTTAAAAACGCTTTGTTGCGTATTGAGAACAAAACCTATGGTATCTGCAGAGTTACCGGAAAGCTCATCAACAAGGAGCGTTTAAAGCTTGTGCCCCATGCTACGTTGAGTATCGAGGCTAAGAACATGCAGAAATAAATGAAACGCCTTCGGGCGTTTTTTCTTTATGAGGGTGTCGGTGTTTTTGTTGGTTTTTTTTGCGCTCGTGCATGTTCATGGGCAAAAATTGGTAAAGAAAGCTTTTATTGATGATAGAACGGAAACCATTCAAATTGATGCGCAATATTGCTACCGAATTGACCTAAAGACAGAACCGACCGATGAGGTGCATGTTTCCGCTAGTATGGAAGGGGAATACGCCAAGGACTTGTTGATTTCCATAAAGCAAAATGGAACCACCGCAATGATAAGTGCTGGTTTCCAACCTCTATTTGTAAACCCAAATGATAAACTCAGTGCCCACAAAGTGGTTTCCATAGCTTTGGAAATCAGTGTGCCGGAATATAAGAATGTTGATGTTTTTGGCACCAATACCAATCTATACGCGACAGGAACTTACGAGGATTTGAATGTAACCTTGTCAGATGGGCGCTGTACTTTGGAAAATGTTGCGGAATCCGTGCAGGTAACCACACAAAAAGGGGATATTTTGTTGACTGTCCCCAGTGGTACCATTGATGCGGAGAGTGCCTATGGACATGTGAAAAAAGAAACCATACCTTTTGGGTACAATCAATTTGTTCTGAAGACAATAGAAGGTAACATCTTCCTGACCAAAACGAAATAATATCCATATTTTTGCAATCTCTTTAGTAAAAGCATGAATTTAAAAAAGTCCCTTATTATCATCATACTGATCCTACTGGTGGACCAGATAAGTAAAATCTATATCAAGACCAGTTTTATCTTGGGCGAGGCCCATGATGTGTTTGGTTGGTTCAAAATTCTTTTTATTGAGAATGAGGGGGCTGCCTGGGGCACGAAGCTGAGCGACTTATTGCCCATTTCGGAACCTACAGGAAAATTGATTTTGACCATTTTCCGAATTTTCGCTGTTTTTGGTATCGGATATTGGTTGTGGGATATTATCAGAAAACAATCGCCCCGAACATTGATTTTGGCTGTTTCCTTGATTTTTGCTGGAGCCGTTGGCAACATTATCGATTCTGTTTTCTACGGAATCATTTTTGATCATAGTAACGGACAGGTTGCCACATTGTTTGCAGATGAAGCGTATGGTAGCCTATTTCATGGCAAGGTGGTGGATATGCTATATTTTCCCTTGGTGGATACCACTTGGCCCGATTGGGTACCATCGGTGGGGGGTCAACGATTCCGATTTTTTGAACCCGTGTTCAATATTGCCGACACGGCAATAAGTACGGGAGTTGGTATTTTGATTGTGTTCAATAAAAAGGCATTTCCAAAGCAAGAGGAGAAGAAGGAGGAAGCTGCCGATCAGAATGTATAAACCTTTTCGGGGGTTACGCAATAATCCAATTTAACATCATTTGCATTCACATCGGAAATGGGTTCTTCTTCAGACTGGAAGAACGACACCCCTATTTTAAGGGTCTCTTTTCTGCACTTTTGCAAAAATCCATCATAAAAACCCTTGCCATATCCTACACGGTTGCCCAAGGCATCAAAAGCTAAAAGCGGAACAAAAACGACATCGATTTTGCTCTCGGGAACTTCAATGCCATCAACTGGTTCGGAAACGCCCCAAGCGCTTTTTTTCAAAGAAGTATTATCGGTAAGCAAATAATTTTCCATGGAATCATTGCCGCTGACCTTGGGAACCACTACATTTTTGTCCTTGCCTAGCAACAAGGTAATAAGAGGCAAGGTGTCCACTTCACTTTTTTCTTCTATGCTCAGAAATATATGGTAATAAAAAAAATCCCATATCGGGATTTGGAGTAAACTGTTGGCTATTGCCAAACTGAAATCCGAGGCTTGTTCAGGAGAAATATCCGCTCTCAGATTTTTATACTTTTTTCTTAATTCATGTTTCAACATTCAACTGTTGAAGATTTTTGGGGTTGTTTTAGGGCAATGGACTATTGCTCTCCTTTGTTGGTTGCAACGGAGAAAAAGATTTTGAAGAAAAGCATCAAAATCAAGTACATTCCCAAAACGATGATATAGTTTTCCATAGGATTGTAATTATATGGTTAAATGTAAGTAAAACATTTGAAAAATTTACCATGAAATGCACTTTTTATCGATGAAATGCACAGTTTTTAGCAACAGTTTAACAATTTAGACTGATTCACAATAAGTTGACTGGGGGTTTTCCATAGTTTTTTTAAGGAAAAACCCCAGTTTGGGAAAAGATTAAAATTATGAACGTAAAATTCTGATTTTGTGGTCTCTTGAGCAATCCATCATTTGAAACCAATTACACGTCAACACAAAACAGGAATCGATCAAGTTTAACAACAATGACGACAATTAAAGTATAAATTTGTTGTAAAGTCAAAATCAGTTCATTTTTCGGAGCCATCTATGTCCAAATCATCATCATTAAAAGTACAATTAAGTGCACTTCCAGATAATCCGGGTGTGTATCAGTTCTATGATGCCGATGGAAAGATCCTATATGTGGGCAAGGCCAAAAATCTGAAGAAACGGGTATCCTCTTATTTCAATAAAAGGCAGGAGTATGGGAAAACACGGGTGTTGGTCAAAAAGATTGATTCCATAAAGCATATTGTGGTGCCCACAGAGTCGGATGCCCTTTTACTTGAAAACAATCTCATCAAAAAATTGCTTCCCCGATACAATGTGCTGCTCAAGGACGATAAATCCTATCCTTGGATCTGCATCAAAAATGAAAGGTTCCCCCGAGTATTTTCCACCCGTAAGTTGATCAAGGATGGTTCTGAATATTTTGGACCCTACACCAGCATGAAAACGGTACGGACACTTTTGGACTTGATCAAAAGCTTGTACCCCCTGCGCACCTGTAATTATGATCTGTCCGAAGAAAAAATTGATTCGGGAAAGTACAAAGTATGCTTGGATTATCATTTAGGTAACTGTTTGGGTCCTTGCGAGGGGTTCCAGACCGAGAAGGAGTATCATGATCAGATAGAGGATATCAGGCAGATTATAAAAGGGAACTTAAAAAACTCCATACAGACCTTCAAAAAACAAATGAAGGATTATGCAGATGAGATGGCGTTTGAAAAAGCACAACGGGTAAAGGATAAGATCGAAGTCCTTGAGAACTATCAGGCAAAATCCACCGTGGTAAACCCAAAGATCAACAATGTGGATGTCTTCACGATCATTTCGGATGAGACCTACGGTTACGTTAATTTTTTACAGATTTCCCATGGGGCGATAATCAGGTCGCATACCTTGGAAATCAAGAAAAAACTGGATGAAACGGATGAGGAATTGCTGCAATTGGGCATCACTGAAATTCGACAACGCTTCAACTCAAAATCAAAGGAAGTTTATTTACCATTTCCCGTCACTGTTGATGGAGACCTGAAAGTAACCTTGCCCAAACTGGGCGATAAACGTAGGATTTTGGATTTATCGGAACGTAACGCCAGATTCTATCGTCAAGACAGGTTGAAACAAATCAAAATAACAGACCCCGACCGCCATACCAAACGCATTATGGGTCAAATGAAATCCGATTTGCGCCTGTCCGCAGAGCCAAGACATATAGAATGTTTTGACAACTCCAACATACAGGGGAGCAATCCCGTTGCGGCCTGCGTAGTCTTTAAGGATGGGAAACCATCCAAGAAGGATTATCGCCATTTCAACATAAAAACAGTGGAAGGCCCAGATGATTTTGCCAGCATGGAGGAGGTGGTGTTCAGGAGGTACAAACGGTTGCTCAACGAAGAAGAGCCCCTTCCCCAGCTTATTGTTATCGATGGTGGAAAGGGTCAATTGTCTTCGGCCTTAAAGAGTTTGGAGGTTTTGGGATTGCGTGGAAAAATCGCCATTATTGGGATAGCCAAACGTTTGGAGGAGATTTACTTTCCAGATGACCCGGTGCCATTGTATTTGGACAAAAGGTCGGAAACCCTGAAAATAATACAACAACTCCGAAACGAAGCGCACCGTTTTGGAATTACGCATCACAGGAACAAAAGGAGCAAAGGAGCCATTGGTTCGGAATTGGTGAACATTGATGGAATTGGAGAGAAAACCGCTCAACAACTGTTGAAAAGCTTTAAATCGGTAAAGCGAATCAAAGAGGCATCATTGGAAACTTTGACGGCATCCGTTGGGGAGTCCAAAGCAAAGAAAATTTATAAAACCTTTCACAAGTAAAACATGCGAAACAAGGCAATCATACTCACATTTCTATTTGCCTTTCTGGGCACGATGGTATTTGCCCAAAACACTTCAGATGGCAAACCACCCAAGGTGGGCTTGGTGTTGAGTGGGGGTGGTGCCAAAGGGTTGGCCCATATTGGAGCATTGAAGATTATTGAGGAAGCCGGGGTAAAAGTGGATTACATAGGCGGTACAAGTATGGGTGCCATTGTCGGAGCCTTGTATGCATCGGGATATTCGTCGCACCAATTGGACTCTATTTTCAGGAGCACCGATTTTACCGATTTGATTCAGGATAATGTGCCTCGAAGTGCCAAAACCTTTTATGAAAAAGAGGATTCGGAACGTTATGCGCTATCCCTCCCATTCGAAAATTTTAAAGTATCCTTCCCACAGGCGATCTCCGGTGGACAGAACATTTACAATCTTTTGGTGCAATTGCTTTTCCATGTGAAGGATGTGCAGGATTTCAGGAAATTGCCCATCCCATTTCTGTGTATGGCCACCAATGTGGAGACCGGAGAAGAAGTTTTGTTGGACAAAGGATATTTGCCCGAAGCCATTGTGGCAAGTGGAACATTTCCTTCGCTTTTTGAACCTGCGGAAATAGAGGGACAAATTTTGATTGATGGAGGAGTGGTCAATAATTATCCTATAAATCAAGTCAGGGCCATGGGTGCCGATATTATTATCGGGGTGGATGTGCAACATGACCTGGCCACAAGGGAATCCCTTTCCTCTGCAACGGAAATATTGCTGCAGATCAACAACTATCGTACGGTGAACGATATGAAAAAGAAATCCAAGGAAACGGACATCTACATTAGACCGGATATTGATGAGTTCTCGGTCATAGCTTTTGATAAAGGAAAACGAATCGTAAAAAGCGGGGAAGAAGCCGCCCAGGGTAAGTTGGATGAGCTGAAGCAAATCGCCCAAAGTCAAAAAGTATCGCCAAAGCCAAGGAAGAGTGTCAAGATAGCAGATAGTTTGACCATCAACCGGATGATCATCGAGGGTAACGATCAATATACCAGAGGTTATTTCAAAGGGAAGTTGCGGTTCAACTTGGCTGAAAAAATATCGTTTGCCGATCTAAGGCAGGGGATGAGCAATCTTTCGGCCACGGGAAACTTTAAGGCCATACGGTATGATTTGATATCGAATGGACTGGGCACGGATTTGATTTTAAAGCTTAAGGAAAACCCGACCAAGATGTTCATCAAAATGTCCGCCCATTACGATGATCTTTATAAAAGCGCGGCGCTCATCAACTTGACCAAAAAGAACTTTTTAATGAAGGATGATGTGGCTTCCTTTGATTTTATCCTGGGCGACCACATTAGGTACAACATGCAGTATTATTTGGACAAGGGTTATTATTGGAGTTTTGGCATCAATTCAAAATTGACCGATTTTGATGCGGAAACCGATTTTTCCCTGATACAAGGAAATTTTAATGTTCCCAACGACCCCAATATCCAAAGAATCAATATTGATGTGACCGATCTTACCAATCAGGTGTATCTGCAAACTGTTTTGCAAGAGGAATTTGCATTTACCATTGGGGCGGAACACAAATTTTTGAACTACAGTACGCGAACGTTGAACAATATCGATGCCGATGCAGAGATGGATATTTCAGCTTCCAACCAGCGCACCACGTTTGAAAACTCCAATTACTTCAGTGCTTATTCCCAAATAAAATTGGATACCTATGACGACAAGTATTTCCCAACCAAAGGACTTTTGTTTGATGGGGACTTCCATTTTTATGCCCTCTCGTCCGATTACAATGATAATTTTAGCCAGTTTGCGGTAGGTAAGGCAAAACTAGGTGGAACCATGTCATTGTTGCCCGGTTTGAGCCTACAACTTGAAACCGAAGGAGGAGTTAAGCTGGGAACATCCCCTGTCACTTCTTTTGATTTTATTTTGGGAGGTTTCGGGAACGACTTTGTGAATAATTTTGTCCCCTTTTTTGGCTATGACTTTCTTAGTCTCCCGGGCAATAGTTTTATCAAAGGGTACGGTAGACTGGATTACGAATTTACCTACAAGCACCATTTTTTGTTCTCGGCCAATTATGCCAATATCGAGGATGATCTTTTTAGGACTGGGGACTGGTTCAAGGAGCCCACTTTTTCAGGTTACGGAGTGGGTTACGGTTTTGAATCCTTTTTGGGTCCCATCCAAGTATATTACTCTTGGTCTCCTGAGTTGTCGGAAAGCAACGTTTTCTTCAGTGTGGGATATTGGTTTTGATAAAAATCACATGATCAAACAGCAAAGTTCTCTTAATAATTTGTCAAAAAAACAGATAAAACCAATCAATATCACAGGGGTTTAGTTAAAGTCCGTTAAAAACACTTTTTCCTACAAAACCTTGCCGTATCTTTGACCCACATAAGGGGTGGTTCCCTTATAACTTTAAGTATTGGTTTTTCATAATTTAAAGTTTGGTTGGTTATTTAGGAAAAGCCCAGTCTCGAGACTGGGCTTTTTTTGTTTATACTATTTTGGAATAAGTTTTGTTTAAGTATATGTGAACAGCATAGCCCCTAAAGTGATTTTACTAATTTTATATCAATAAAATTGCACATGAAAAAAATATTGATACCTACATTGTTGCTTCTTTTGGCAATGCCCGTTATGGGCCAAAGTTCACGTCCCGCCTTTAAGCCAGGGGAATGGTTGAAGTTTAGGATTCATTACGGTATCCTAAATGCAAGCTATGCCACTTTACATCTAACATCCAAAACTTTGGACGATATTCCCGTCTATCATGTTGTTGGGAAAGGAAAGACCACAGGATTTGCCAGTATATTTTTTAAGGTGGATGATACCTACGAAAGTTATTTTGGGCAAGAATATGGGAAACCCTATAAGTTTATAAGAAAAATTGATGAAGGAGGTTATACCAAGGACATAGAAATTGAATTTGATTACGAGAAGGACAAAGCGCTGTTGATTGACAACAAGAATGGCACAAAGCAGAACTTTCCCATCCATGACCAGATCCAAGACCTTATTTCCGCTTCATACTTTTTAAGAAGTAACTATAACTTGGAGGAATTCGAGGTTGGTGAATCCATCGATTTGGATATGCTCTTCGATGATGACGGCGTTTTTAGGTTCCAGTTGAAATATTTGGGAAAAGAAATCATCCGGACCAAGTTTGGAAAGGTAGAATGTCTTAAATTTAGGCCTTTGGTTCAGTCCGGCCGTGTTTTCAAGGAAAAAGAAAGTCTTACACTCTGGGTTTCCAACGATTGGAACAAAATTCCTATCCGAATCAAGGCCGATTTGGCCGTAGGTTCCTTAAAAGCCGATTTGGATGGTTACAATGGACTTAAGAACCAGTTTAAAATAATAATGAAATAGTTCGGCATTAATGGATAAGGATGCAAAAATCGCTTCCCAAATCAATAAGCTAGAGGAAAAATATAAAAACTCAGGGCAGGACCTAAGTTCTTATTTGGATGGACTTCTTTATGAAAGGTATTTAACATATTGGGATTACATCCATCTGGATACCTTGCTCAGTCTTCAGGTACCGCGAACCCATTTTCCCGATGAGGAAATTTTCATCATGTACCACCAGATTACCGAGTTGTACTTTAAACTTATCCTTCATGAAGAAAAACAAATAATTGAGGATAAATCCCAGGATGTTGCATTTTTCATTGAAAAAGTCCGTAGGATAAACAGCTATTTCAAGGCGCTCATATCTTCATTTAGCATAATGATCAAGGGCATGGAAAGAGAGCAGTTTTTGCGTTATCGAATGGCTCTGCTTCCCGCCAGTGGATTTCAATCGGCACAGTATAGGATGATCGAGTTCTATGCAACACCTTTGGAAAATATGATACACCCCTCCGATAGGGATAAATTCTCTTCGGAAAACAGCATTGAGGAACTTTTCGAGCATGTGTATTGGAAAAAAGGAGCGACCGATCTGGCAACTGGCGAAAAAACCCTTACCTTAAAGCAGTTTGAAGTAAGATATACCCCAAGGTTGTTGCGGATAGCCAACCAAGTGAAGGACAGTACCATTTACCATAAATATTTACAGCTCCCCGATGCATCCCGATGCAATGAAGAGCTGATTTCAGCGTTAAAGGAGTTGGACCTGAATGCAAATGTCAATTGGCCATTGATGCATATGGGCTCCGCGCATAGATATTTGGCCAGGGAAGGTAAGGATGTTGAGGCAACGGGGGGTACCAATTGGAAGGACTATTTGCCGCCCAGTTTCCAGAAAATAATTTTTTTCCCAACTTTGCATACCGAAGAGGAGTTGGATACATGGGGCAAGCAATGGGTGGACCATGTTTATAATCCAGAAAAAGAAGAATACAAGGAATAGAAGAACGATGCAGAAAATTATTGGGGCAATTATGGTGCTGGCTGTGCTGGCATCATGTAAGCAAACAAAAGAACCGGTTGAAGAAGTGGCAAAAGTGGAAGTCATTGAAAAACTTCCCAAATTGCACTATGGGTTTAACCTTGATGAATTCCATGTAGTTCATGATACCGTTCGCAATGGCGACAGTTTTGGGGAGCTCATGCTCAAGAACAAGGTGGATTATCCCAAAATCGCCGCTATTTCCGAAAATTACCGAGACACCTTTGATGTCCGTAAAATTCAAGTTGGTAAACCATACCTTATTCTTAAATCCAAGGATACCTCCGAGGTCGCCGAGATATTTATTTACCAAAATGACAAAATCAACTACACTGTAGTCGACCTTCGTGATTCAACCAAAGCCTACAAGAGCAAGAAAAAAGTCACATTGGTGGAGCGAGAGATAGGAGGCGTTATCGATCATAGTTTGTCTATGTCGATCGATACTTTGGGAGTGGATTACAACCTGACCTTTGCCCTTTCGGATATATATGCATGGACCATCGATTTTGGACGATTGGACAAGGGGGACAAATTCAAGGTGGTTTTTGATGAGCGCTATATCAATGACAGTATTTATGCGGGCATAGGTTCCATAAAGGCAGCTTATTTTGAGCACAAAGGAAAAACCATTTATGCATTTCCATACATATCAGATGCAACAAACAACATCTTGGAGTACTTTGATCAGGATGCCAATAACCTACGTAGCACCTTTTTACGTGCACCGGTTAAATTCCAGTATCGTTTGTCATCTCGCTACAACCTTAAAAGAAGGATCGCTTACTACGGATATAAAGTAAGGCCCCACAAAGGAACTGATTTTGCCGCAGCAATAGGAACACCCATTGTCGCCACTGCAGATGGTACCGTAACCGAATCGACACGTAGAGGAGGTAACGGTAAATATGTAAAGATTAGGCACAATGATACGTACAGCACTCAATACTTGCACATGAAGGCCCAGAATGTTAAACGCGGGGATTTTGTGCGCCAAGGTGATGTAATTGGCTGGATCGGTATGACAGGAAATACGGGAGGACCTCACGTTTGTTACCGTTTTTGGAAAAATGGAAGGCAAGTAGATCCATTTAAAGAAGAACTTCCCGCAGCAGAACCCATCGCAGATTCACTGCGCGCCGGATATTTGGATTACATTAAACCTTTACAGCATCAATTGGATTGCATCGAATTAGTTGACCCAACACCTGTAGAACCCGAAGAAACCTTAATATCATACACCCAGTAATGGCACTACCCACAATCAACCCTACTACAACCGAAGCCTGGAAAAAACTTCAAAACCATTACCAAGACACCAAAGACACACATTTAAGGGAACTATTTGCTGCCGATGAAAATCGTGGTAAGGAGTTGTCTGTTCTGTGGAATGATTTTTTGGTGGACTATTCAAAGAATAGAATTACCGATGAAACTTTGAAGTTGTTGTTGGAATTGTCCGATGAAGTCGGATTGAAAGCCGCCATCAAAAGTTATTTTGGAGGAGAGCTCATCAACCAGACCGAAGGTAGGGCCGTACTGCATACCGCTTTGCGAGCCAAAAAGGATGACAAGGTTTTGGTGGACGGAGTCAATATCGTTGATGAGGTCTTTGAAGTAAAGAGAAAAATCAAAACCTTTTCTGAAGCTGTCATTTCCGGAGAAAGAAAAGGACATACGGGCAAAGCCTTTACCGATATCGTAAATATTGGCATCGGTGGGTCGGATTTGGGTCCTGTGATGGTCACAGAAGCCTTGAAATTCTATCAAAACGACCTGAAAACCCATTTTGTAAGCAATGTGGACGGAGATTTGGTTCACGAAGTGCTAAAGGAGCTTGATCCAGAGACTACCTTGTTCGTGATTGTTTCCAAGTCATTCACTACACAAGAAACCTTGAGCAATGCTTTGACCATTAAAAAGTGGTTTTTGAAAAGTGCATCAGAAAAAGATGTGGCCGACCACTTCGTGGCAGTGTCCACCAACTTGGAAAAAATCAAGGAATTTGGTATCGCAGATGACAATGTGTTCCCCATGTGGGATTGGGTGGGCGGTAGATTTTCCCTGTGGAGTGCCGTTGGATTGTCCATTGCCCTTTCCGTAGGGTACGAAAATTTCGAATCCCTTTTGGATGGAGCCCACGAAATGGATGTCCATTTCAAAGAAACTCCGTTTGAGGACAACATACCCGTACTATTGGGACTCATCAGTATTTGGTACAATAATTTTTATAAGGCAGAAACAGAAGCGATTATTCCCTATACGCAATACCTCCACCGTTTTTCGGCATATCTGCAACAAGGTATCATGGAAAGCAACGGTAAAAGTATGGACAGAGCAGGGAATAGGGTTGGTCATGAAACCGGAACCATCATTTGGGGAGAGCCGGGGACCAATTCGCAACATGCCTTTTTCCAGTTGATACACCAAGGAACAAAGTTGATTCCGACCGATTTTATTGGATACAAGAAATCATTGCATGGTGATGTGGACCATCATAGTAAATTGATGGCAAACTTTTTTGCCCAGACCGAAGCTTTGATGAACGGCAAAACCGCGGATGAAGTAAGAAGCGAACTGGTATCCCAAGGTTTATCTGGAGAAGAACTTGAAACTCTGCTTCCCTTTAAAATCTTCGAGGGCAATAAGCCTACCAATACTATATTGATAGATAAACTGACCCCTAAAAGCTTAGGTTCGTTGATTGCACTTTATGAGCATAAAATATTTGTTCAAGGTGTGGTCTGGAATATCTTCAGTTATGATCAATGGGGTGTGGAATTGGGCAAACAATTGGCCAAAAATATTTTGTCCGATATTGAGAATTCAGATATTGGTAAACACGATAGCTCCACATTGAACCTTTTGCATTTTTTTAAGGAGTAAATTGTCATCTGCTCAAAAGCTCGTAAAAACTCTAAACAATTGTTTCTCAGACAACTTGATTTGTTAATTTAGTGTTAAGTATATTTGCTTGATTTTAACTTTGGCTTAATCGCAGAGTGTCAAAAATGGATCACATTTGCAGGGCTAATTAAACACTTAAACACTGAATTAAATGAAAAGAATCTACTTGGCTATTGCGGCTATTTTCGTTTCCGCGATGGCATTTGCACAAGGAACTCTTACTGGTACGGTTACCGATGGGGACATGGGCGGGCCACTACCAGGCGCTACTGTAATGGTTAAAGGAACCACTACAGGAACATCTACCGATTTTGATGGGAACTTTACTTTGGAAGTAGAGCAAAGCTCAGGAACATTGGTAGTAACTTACATTGGATTTCTTAGACAAGAAGTCGCTTTCTCTTCCACGGGTAATGTGGGTACTATTGTATTAATGCCCGATGCTGAACAACTTGGAGAAGTTGTTGTGACCGGGGTAATGGATATTGCAAAAGAAAGGGAAACTCCCGTCGCTGTATCTACCATCAAAGCATCAGAAATTGTTGAAAAATTGGGTTCTCAGGAATTCCCGGAAATCTTGAGATCAACTCCATCTATCTATGTAACAAAACAAGGAGGTGGTTTTGGTGATTCCAGAATCAACGTTCGTGGTTTCGACCAAAGAAACACTGCGGTAATGATAAATGGTGTACCTGTAAATGACATGGAAAATGGTTGGGTATATTGGAGTAACTGGGCAGGACTTTCTGATGTAACTTCTGCTATGCAGGTTCAAAGAGGTCTTGGTTCTTCCAAACTGGCCATCTCTTCTGTGGGTGGTACCATCAACGTTATCACAAAAGCAGCCGACCTTCAAGAAGGGGGTACTGTTGCGGCTTCCGTAGGTAACAACGATTACTTGAAAACAACAATGGGCTACAACACAGGTCTTATGGAAAATGGACTTTCTGTAAGTGCGATGTTTGGCCGTACTGCTGGTGATGGTTATGTTCAAGGAACCCCATTCGAAGCATACAACTACTTTGTGGCTATTGGGTACAGACCTAACGATAAGCACGATTTCCAGTTTATGATAACTGGTGCTCCACAGCAACATTTCCAAAGAGGTTATGCTGAATCAATCAGCAACTACATTGCTTATGGTAACAATGGTGTGGATCCTAATATTCGCTACAACTCCGATTACGGTTACAGGAATGGAAAAGAGGATACATTCTCTGGAAACTTCTACCACAAGCCTAAGGCGATGATCAACTGGGATTGGAAAATCTCTGATCAATCTACCTTGTCATCTGTTGTTTATGCCTCTTTGGGTCGTGGAGGTTCTATTGGTTCTATCGGTAGAATCAATGGTGGCCCTTCATATTATGGTCAATTTAAGGATGCAAGGGGACATGTTCGTTTTGATGATATCGTAGCTTGGAACCAAGGGACAAATGTTCCTGCTTTTGGTGATCCAAGAACTGGATATACTGGAGGCGGAGGTGCTTATCAAGGCGCATTTGTCAATGGAGGTCAGTATCCATCTCCTTTTGACAGCATAGATGACGGTGATCATATTTATGGAACTGAAAACGGTATTTCCCAACGTTCTTCCATGAACTCTCACAACTGGTATGGAACCATCATTAATTTCCATAACGATGTAAATGATAATTGGGCTTTTGACGCGGGTATCGATGCTAGAATGTATAAGGGAATCCACTACAGAAGATTGGTGGATCTTTTAGGAGCTGATGTCTATGTTGACAATGATGATATCAACAACCCTTACAACTTTACTACAGATACCTATGCTCCAACCATTGGAAACATTTGGAATGTGTTCAAGAATGTGGATGATGAAACCAAAATAGATTATTATAATGATGGTAAAGTAAACTGGTTGGGTGCTTTTGGTCAGGTTGAGTATAAAACTGACAAAATCTCTGCTTTCTTGCAAGGAGGTATTTCTAACCAAGGATTCAAAAGAATTGACTACTTCAACTACTTGGATTCCGATCCGGAACAAGAAACGGATTGGGTAAACATCGTAGGAGGGAACATCAAAGGTGGACTTAACTACAATATCGATGAAAAACACAATGTATTTGCTAATGCAGGTTACTACCTAAAGCAACCTATTTTTGATGGGATTTTCTTGAACTACGTTAATGAGATTAACGATAACTATCAAAATGAGAAGATTTTGGGTGTTGAAGTAGGTTATGGTTTCAGAAGCCAATTCTTCAGTGCTAATGTTAACCTGTACAGAACTTCTTGGGCAGATAGATACCTAAGTGATGGTGTTAGTGTTACAGATGACCAAGGAAACCAATTATTCTCTGGTACAGCAAATTACGATGGTGTTGAACAAGTTCACATGGGTGCTGAATTCGATTTTACAGCGCGTCCTACTCATTTCTTGACCTTTACGGGTATGTTGTCCTTGGGTAACTGGGAGTATTCTGGTAACCCATTGGGTACCGTGTATGATGAAAGCCAGAATGTAGTTGGTGAGGCAAGTGTTATATTGGATGGACAAAAAGTTGACGACGCAGCTCAGACCACTTGGAGGTTAGGAGCAACTGTGGAACCAGTTGAAAACTTGTTCTTTGATGCTAGCTGGTACCATGCTGCAGATCTTTATGCGCAATTTGATGTGTTGGATTTGCAAGATCAAGATTCTGATGGGCTTCCTGATGGTGGAGACTTCCAATTGAAATTACCCGCTTACGATTTGTTTGACGCTGGTATTTCATATCGTGTGAACGTTGGCAAGGAAAAAATGAAGTACCTTAACCTAAGGTTGAACGTAAACAACGTTTTTGATGAGATTTACATCTCAGAAGCTACTTCCAATAGAGAAGCAGAAGCTGGAGATGAGACTTGGAACGGTGTTAACGTTGCTAACAACGTATTCTGGGGCTTCGGAAGAACTTGGAACGTTGGTCTTCGTTACAGATTCTAACATAACCTGGAAAAGATAAATTAAAAGCCCTTCACTTTAGCGAGGGGCTTTTTTTATCTCCAAAATTCCGTATTTTTAGGCCACACAAACTCTACCTAATGGAAATCATCAAGAACCTACACTCTTATTTGGCCTATGTGGTGCTGGCCGTTTTAGTGATCGCTGTCATCAATGCCATAGCAGGCTGGTTGGGCAAAAAGGACTTTACCCTACAAAAAGACCTTCGCATCAGCTTGTTCGCGCTTATATTGAGCCACATTCAACTGGTGGTAGGCCTTATTTTGTATTTTGTATCCGGCAATGGATTCAAAGCCATAAAAACCTTGGGCATGGGCGGACTCAATGCCCCGGCAAGGCTTTTGGCCGTAGAACATCCATTCATTAACATCATTGCTTTGGTTTTGATTACAGTCGGGTGGTCCCGTCACAAAAAAATGATGGAAAGCGATCGTAAGTTCAAGACCATCTCCATTTTCTATGGACTGGGTTTGCTGTTGATTTTGAGTCGTATTCCATGGGCGCAATGGTTAGCATAAATGTGGATTAATGTCGTCTTCGCGCTTAGGCAAGGAAATCCTTCAATGTACTTTGAGACAATCCTTAAATGGTCCCGGAATTTAATTCCGTGACTTTTATGCGATCGAGTAGCTCTATTACCGATATGGGAAGATACCCCGACCCCGAGAATTTTTCTTCAGGGGATTGGGATTGAGTTGTTTAAAATGCTTTGTACCTAAATTTTTGTCCACCCACCGAGGCATCGGCCATAAGGCCGGCTTTTGGAAGTGCAAAAACGGCTACACCATCCTTGTATTTGGCCTCAAAGGCAATGCCCGACTTTAAGGCAACCGCAGATGTTTCGGCCGCAAATTGGAACTTTTCAGTTTTAAAACGCTGTAGGTCCACATCGGTTTCAAAGAAAATCACCTCTATGATGGCCTGTCCTCCAGCTTGTAGGCCAATGTTCAATTTTTTAAGATCGGCCATACCCACGGCATTACCATTTTCGTAGACCACACCGTTACCTGATGCGCCTCCAATAATAAAACCGCCTTTTCCAACATTGGGAAAAATCACATAGCCTGCGGATTCGTCAAAAAAGGGTTCCAAACCTGGACTTGTCTCCAAGAGAGTGGCCTTTGCTTTTTGGGCATCGGCCATTATTTTCTTATCTTTTTTACTCTGTGCAAAGGCACTTGTTCCCAGCAGCACAACAGCTATTACCAGGATGGATTTTATCATTTTCATAATTATTTATTTTTTGTGATTACTCAAAGTTAGAAAACGTAGTCGCTGATATTGGGATAGGCTTTCCCAATAATTGTTAAGAAAATCGAATGAGTTAAATTTTTTCTATATCGCATCAATTCGCAATAGAGAACAGCTATGTTTTAATAGTATTTTAATATCAAACCTCTATGATAAAGGAGTGCGATTTCGTAAATTTAGTAATCCGAAAATCTATTTAAAACAACTATAATATCATGAGTAAAGAATTGGCAAACGGAGCAGACGAGAGTTTATGCCCGCACTTAAACGCAATGAACCAGGCAGCTGGTGAAGGAACTTCCATCGATTTTTGGTGGCCAGAGCAATTGAACCTTGGCATTTTACGCCAACATTCCAATCTTACCAATCCGCTAGGTGAAGATTATGATTACGAGGAAGCTTTTAAATCCTTGGATTTGGACGCTATCAAGAAAGACTTGACCGAGTTGATGACCGATAGCCAAGATTGGTGGCCAGCGGATTATGGACACTACGGACCATTCTTTATCCGAATGGCATGGCACGCCGCAGGTACCTACCGGGTTCAAGATGGACGCGGAGGGACCGTTGGTGGACAACAACGTTTTGCACCACTGAACAGTTGGCCAGATAATGCAAACTTGGATAAGGCTCGTCGTTTGTTGTGGCCAATCAAGCAGAAATATGGAAATAAAATCTCTTGGGCCGACCTTTTGATTTTAACAGGTAACGTAGCCTTGGAATCCATGGGCTTCAAAACTTTCGGATTTGCAGGAGGACGTAGAGATGACTGGGAAGCTGATAAATCTGTGAACTGGGGACCTGAAAAAGTTTGGGTAGGAGATGAGCGCCATGATGAAGAAGGAGTGCTTAAAGGAAACCTTGCGGCTGACCATATGGGATTGATTTATGTGAACCCAGCAGGACCCAATGGAAATCCGGACCCAGCATTGGCGGCCAAATACATCAGAAACTCCTTTAAGCGAATGGCGATGAACGATGAAGAAACCGTTGCTTTGATCGCAGGAGGACATACCTTTGGTAAGTCCCACGGGGCTGGACCACATGAGCACAAAGGCGTGGAGCCTGAAGGTGCTAGCCTTGCCAACCAAGGTTTTGGATGGATGAGTGACTTCAAATCCGGTAAAGGACCTGATACCATTACTGATGGAGAGGAAGGTGCTTGGACCAACAACCCGATTCAATGGGATATGGGCTTCTTTGATAACTTATTCAAATATGAGTGGGAAAAAACCACGAGTCCGGCAGGAGATGTGCAATGGCAACCTAAGAATGGAGAAGGAGTTGGAACCGTAATAGACGCTTATGACCCAAATAAGAAAAATGCTCCAATGATGTTCACTACGGATTTGGCATTGCGTGTTGACCCGGATTATGAAAAAATTTCAAGAAGGTATCATGAAAATCCGGATGAGTTTGCTGATGCGTTTGCACGTGCTTGGTACAAGTTGACTCATAGGGATATGGGACCAAAAGCATTGATGTATGGACCAGAGGTGCCAGAAGAGGACTTAATGTGGCAAGACCCGATTCCAGATGCTGATTATGATATCATAGATGATACTGACATAGCCAACTTGAAAGGCAAGATTGTAAGTGCCGGACTAAGCGTGTCTGAATTGGTAACCACTGCTTGGGCATCTGCATCTACTTTCCGTGGTTCAGATAAACGTGGAGGAGCCAACGGTGGAAGAATCCGTTTGGCACCACAAACCGATTGGGCCGCTAACAACCCAGCTCAATTGAAAAAGGTGTTGAACACCTACGAAGTCATTCAGCAAGGATTCAATGAAGAGCAATCAGGAAACAAAAAAGTTTCTATCGCAGACTTGGTGGTCTTGGGTGGTGTTGTAGGTATCGAAAAAGCGGCAAAAGATGCCGGTCACGATATTGATGTGCCATTTACCCCAGGTCGTACCGATGCTTCGGCAGAACAAACCGATGTGGAATCGTTTGAATGGTTGGAACCTCAAGCAGATGGGTTTAGAAATTATTATGCCCCTACGTTTGAGACCACTCCAGAGAAGATGTTGATCGATAAGGCTGAATTGTTGACCTTGACAGCTCCCGAAATGACAGTGCTTTTGGGTGGATTAAGGACAATCAATGCAAATTATGATGGTTCTGATCATGGTGTGCTAACCGACAAACCGGGAACACTGAGCAATGATTTCTTCGTGAACCTTTTGGATATGGCAACCAAATGGGAAGCAACTTCCGAAGCCGAAGAAGTTTTTGAGGGCAAAGACAGGAAAACTGGAACTGTGAAATGGACGGGTACCCGTGTAGATCTTATTTTTGGATCTAACTCCGAACTACGTGCCCTTTCCGAGCTTTATGCCAGCAGCGATTACAAAGACAAGTTTGTAAAAGACTTTGTTGCCGCTTGGACTAAAGTGATGAACCTAGATCGTTTTGATTTGGATTAATCAATCCTGCCCATAACAAAAAATAGAAGGAGAAAATTAGAATTTACAAAGACTGCCATGACCAAGGAGGTTGTGGCAGTTTTTTTATAACTTTCACATAGCTATGAACAATACAAAGGAATTCTTCAACCAAATACGTAATGGGAACGCAAAGGCCGTAGAGAATCTTTTGCAAAACACCCCTGATTTTTTAGAAGCCAAGGACGAAAGGGGTTCAACACCACTTTTGTTGGCGGCTTACTATGGACATGGGGAGATCGTAACATTTTTATTGGACAAAGGGGCCCAAGTGGATGCCTTGGACGGATCGGGGAATACTGCGCTCATGGGAGTATGTTTCAAAGGATTTACCGACATTGCCGAAAAGTTGATCGATGCAGGGGCCAATGTCAGTCAAAAAAACGCCATGGGGGCCACTTGCCTCATCTACGCCGTAACTTTTAATCGGAAAGATATTGCCGAAATGCTGTTAAATAACGGAGCAGATGCGTCGGTAAAGGATAACAGGGGGAAAACAGCGAAGGATCTCGTTCTGGAACAGGGAAATACCGAATTGGAAGAACTTTTAAAAAAATACTAAATGCCCACAACCTTGAACATTGCTTTGATTCAAACTGATCTGTACTGGGAAGACCCGGTAAGTAATCGAAATATGTTTGAGGAAAAAATAGCAAGCAACCCTGATAATGTGGATGTGATCGTATTGCCCGAAATGTTCACAACGGGGTTTACTATGAAGCCCAAAAGGATAGCGTTGTCGGAAAGTGAAGGCACCTTAACTTGGATGAAGCAAATGGCCCAAGAACAAAACAAAGCGCTATTGGGAAGCCTTATATTCCAAGATAAAGGTAAATTTTTTAATCGCTTGTATTTTGTATCACCGGAAGGGATGGTTGAGGCCTACGATAAAAAGCACACGTTTACCCTAGCAGGGGAAGATGAGGTTTACGAAGCCGGAAGCGAAAAGCTCATTTTTGAATATAAAGGCTTCAAAATTTGCCCTATGATCTGTTACGATCTTAGATTTCCCGTTTGGTCCAGAAATACCGAAGATTATGATGTATTGATCTATGTGGCCAATTGGCCAAAAAAAAGAATCAATGCATGGGATACGCTACTTAAAGCCAGGGCCATTGAAAACATGGCGTACTGTATTGGCGTAAACCGTACAGGATTGGATGGTCTTGATTTTGAATATCCTGGACATTCCACGGTTTATGATGTGTTGGGTAATCCATTGGCTTTTTCAGAAGAGGAAGGCATCCTATATGCTACCTTGAACAAAGAGCATATTGACTCGACCCGAAAAAAACTACGGTTTTTGGAAGATCGGGACCAATTTAGTTTGAAAGGATAAAGGTTTCCTCCTTTTCCCAGTTGGCCCTGATCTCAATAGTTCCTGGATAGTAGCTGATTTCTTCTGGCTGTCTTCTTTCAAGAAAGTTACCCGTATCCAATTTTCCATTGCCATTTTCATCAAAAATTACCCGGGCCACATAATTGCCTGGATCCAAATGGTTGAATTCAAGTACTTGGGATTCGGAAGCAACAATTTCCCGCTGAACTACTCCATTTTCGTTCGTAAGCTGAACAATAACGGGGTAAGTGACATTGCCGCCCAAAATCATACGTAAATTGCCATAGTCAGCATAGCTGCCTGTGGATAGATTATAAGCCAATGTGTCATTTTCAACTCCAAAGAAATCGGTAATCGCCCCAGGCAAAAGGGAGAAAGAATATTTTTGGTTCGGCTCCACCTCAAAATCGAAATCCACCTTATTCTGTACTGTGTCCAGCACGTAGGTGTAATTTGCAGGAATGGAATCGCTGACCACTAATGCAATTTGGGAAGTGTCCAATGCGCTAATAGGAGTGTTCGCCAGCAAACTGAAAGTGTCCTCAAAATTGAATTTCCCACTCGTAGAAGTGGAGACCGTTAGGGAATCCATGGGCAAATCCCGCATTTTGACCGTGAAAGTGTCTATGATCAGGGCTTTGTCATTTCTAACCGTAAAAACAATAGAGTCCAAATCGGTTGGGGTCATCCAATAATTCAGAGTGTCCTTGTTCCGTTCTTTCAATATTTTGGTGTCAACGGAATCGGGCAGTGATGTCAGGGTTTCAATGACCATATCCCTGTAGTCGCCTTGATATCCAAAAATGATTTTATTGTTGGCCACAAAACTTGGTACAGTAGCCTTGTAATTGAGTTGTTCACGGAACAGGTTCAAGCCATAAATGGAATCTGTTGGCAAGGTAATGGTATCCTCTATGAATCCGATTTTGTCCTGTCCCTGGTCGAACATATTGTTTTTGTTCACATCCTTGAGCGCAAACAAGGCATATTTTCCACCTTTTAGGTTCCTTAATTCAAAAAATGGAAGGCTGTCACCTGTATTGGTAATATATAATGGGGGTTCCTTAAATATCGTGGAATCAGTATAGGTACTGTCCATTTCATAAAGCATCACACTGATGAACTCATCTGCTTTTCGATTGATGGCATCTTTTACTGCCCCGGATAGGGTCAACGAATCGAGATAGTCTCCTGTAGAGAACACATAGGTCAAAAAACTGTTCGGATTTCCTTCGTTGTTGTCTACAATGCTTTGTCCAAAGTTGATGGTGTACGTGGTATTTTCCCGAAGAGTATCCTTGATGACCACTTCTATATACTTGCTGGGCCCTCCCATCGGAGTTATCTCAGCAGGATATTTAAAAGGCGGTGAGACCACCAATTGGTTTTGCACATCCTCCAGTTTGATGAGTTCATCAAAATAAAGGCGTATTTTCTTGGCTTTGAAATTGGTGCTATAGTTTTCGGGTTCGGTGCGTAAAAGCTCAGGTGGTGTAACATCCTTTGGACCTCCACTTGGTGAACCTCGTTTAGCACATTGCCACAGGGCAAGGGCGATAAAAGCCAAAAAAAGAAGTCCAAACAGTTTTTTTAAGTACACCATGCCTAAAAATAATGTGGAACAAAGAAACAACTAATTTGAAAACTGGGGCACCGCATTAATAAATTTTAACCCTCTGAAGTCATGGCCATACTCAGTACGGAGACCGCTACATTTTTTTGCTGAAGAAGTGTTTGTGCGCACGATTCTATGGTTGCCCCGGTAGTGACCACATCGTCCACCAAGAGTACGTGCTTATAATCTCGGCTGTTTGATGCATTGAGTGCAAAAGCATCTTTGGAGCTTTCCCAGCGCCCTTGTATGCGCACCACACCATTCGCCAAAAAAGCCTCCGATTTGTTCTTGGTTTTTATACTTCATCCAGTGCAATAAATTTTTAATCAGACCATTTTTTGAGAAAAAAATGAAAGATGCTGCCTTTTTTATCGGGATTCTGCCGTAAAATATGCGGTCCACTGCATTTTCTTCCAGATAGTTATGATCGGTGAGTGGCACATCATGTCGACAAACGGCACATAAAATGCGTTCTCCACTAAATTATTGGGTATTACATCCAAAACATACCCTTGGCAATAGGATGTTGTTAATCTCGTTTATTATCTTAGCCAACCTTTTTGGTATCAAATCTTATACATTTTTAGCGTAGTCTGTCAACCTCATGAACTCCCAAGATAACACTTTCAACTACAAAATTATCTTTGCCGCCATGGCAGCGGCCATAGTTGGGATTCTTATAGCTTTTTATTACAGCTACGCACAGTCCAAAAACCAAATGATTTATTTGGAAGAGGAAAAAGGACTTTTGGTTAAAGATTTAACTTTGATGCGGGCCGAGGTCGATCGTTTATCGGGATTGAACGAGGTAAACGAAATCGAGCTGCAAACCTCTCGTTTTAGGGTACAGCAATTATTGGATTCCGTAGGGAGATTGAACTTCAGCATTACCAAATTGAAGGAGACCAGAAAGGAGCTTCGTAAATTGGAATTGCGTTTTGACAGCCTTAAGCTTAAGAACAACTTTTTACGCTACAACAATAGTTTGCTGGCCAGTAAATATGAGGAAACTGTCAGGCAAATGGAGGAGCTTAGAGGAAGGGCCAATAGCATGGAACGGACAGAATCCTTGCTTCGTGAAACCAACAAGGAACTTACCCGAGAGTTACGAATCAAAAGCTATCTGAAATTACAAGATGCCGAAGGTAGTGGATTCAGATTAAGGGCGGGCAGGCCCATCAAAACCAATAAGGCTTCGGTTATCGAAAAACTGAGGGGGTGCGTCACCATTTTGAGCGACCCCAATTCCAGAGGGGACATTAAGGTGCTGTACCTACAGTTCTTGGACCCCAACATGGCCATTATCGAGGACAACGCGAATACTATTTCCGTAAGCGGCAATACCTATAGCAAAAAGGTGGAGATTGTGTACACTGGAAAGGAAATCAGCGTTTGTGATGCCATTACCGTTCCCGAGGGGTCTTTGGCAGAGGGAATTTACACCTTAAATGTATTTGAGGATGAAAGATTATTGGCTTCGACCGAATTTCAGCTGAAATAGCATACTACTTTTTGGGTAAAATTCTATTTTTGCCCAATGGCAAATCAGGAAGACATTTTTAAGAAGGTTATCTCCCACGCAAAGGAGTACGGTTATGTATTTCAATCCAGTGAGATTTATGATGGACTCAGTGCTGTTTATGACTACGGTCAAAACGGTGCCGAGCTAAAAAAGAACATTCGAGAATATTGGTGGAAGGCCATGGTGCAGCTCAATGAGAATATTGTGGGCATCGATGCCGCCATATTTATGCATCCCACCACTTGGAAGGCCTCTGGCCACGTGGATGCCTTCAATGACCCGTTGATAGATAACAAGGATTCCAAGAAAAGATATCGCGCTGATGTTCTGATTGAAGATTATGTGGCCAAAATCGAGGCCAAAATCGAAAAAGAAGTCAAAAAGGCCGAAAAACGCTTTGGTGATAGTTTTGATAAAGAACAGTTTCTTGCAACGAATAATAGGGTGCTAGGCTATCAAGAGAAAGCCGATTCCATTTTAAAAAGAATGGGCAAATCTCTAGAAAATGAAGATTTGGCCGATGTTAAGGCGTTAATTGAAGAGTTGGAAATTGCCTGTCCACTTTCAGGGTCTAAAAACTGGACTGATGTAAAGCAGTTCAACCTGATGTTCGGCACCAAACTAGGGGCTTCCGCTGATAGTGCCATGGACCTATACCTTCGTCCTGAGACCGCCCAAGGTATATTTGTCAACTTTTTGAACGTACAAAAAACAGGAAGGATGAAGATTCCGTTTGGTATTGCCCAAACAGGAAAAGCCTTCCGTAACGAGATTGTGGCCCGTCAGTTTATTTTCCGCATGAGGGAGTTCGAACAGATGGAGATGCAATTCTTTATAAAACCAGGTACCCAACTGGAGTGGTACGAAGCCTGGAAGGAAAAACGTATGAAATGGCACCTTTCCCTTGGAATGGGAGAGGACAACTACCGTTTCCATGACCATGAAAAATTGGCCCACTATGCCGATGCTGCCGCGGATATCGAGTTCAGGTTCCCATTCGGTTTCAAAGAATTGGAAGGAATCCATTCCCGTACCGATTTTGATTTGGGCAAGCATGAGGAATATTCAGGTAAGAAACTTCAATATTTCGACCACGAGGAAAATAAGAGCTACACCCCATATGTACTGGAAACATCCATAGGATTGGATCGTATGTTCTTGGCGGTGTTCTCCAATTCGTTGCAGGAAGAAGAGTTGGAAAACGGATCTACGCGTACCGTACTTAAGATTCCAGCAGTGTTGGCTCCCAATAAGGTCGCTGTTCTCCCATTGTTGAAGCGTGATGGACTTCCAGAAGTCGCACAAAAATTAGTGGATGAGCTCAAATGGGATTTTAATGTGGATTATGACGAAAAGGATGCTGTAGGGCGTAGATACCGTCGTCAGGATGCTGCAGGAACCCCTTTCTGTGTAACCGTGGACCATCAAACATTGGAGGACGATACGGTAACCATCCGTCATAGGGATACCATGGACCAAAAACGCGTAAAGCTTTCAGAAGTGAAGGACATCATTTCCAAAGAAGTGGATATGCGTTATTGGTTGCAGAAAATCTAAGTTGTATGGGTTTTCAGAATGATGTCAGGTCGAGCGCAGTCGAGACCTGTTCTCGGTAATGATTTCTCGACTTTGCTCGAGATGACACATGCAATCTTGATCGTTTAAAACAAGCCTGTAATTTCCCCATCATCGTTGATGTCGATTCCTTCGGATGCTGGATGAGCCGGCAAACCGGGCATTCGCATGATATTTCCCGTTATCGGAATCAAGAAACCCGCACCGACGGCAATTTCAATTTCCCGTACGGTGATGATAAAATCCTTGGGCCTGCCCAAAAGTTTTGGATTGTCCGAAAGGGATTTTTGTGTTTTTGCAATACAAACGGGCAATTGATCTAAACCTAAATCAGCTATTTTTCTGAGGTCCGCTTTGGCCTTGGAGGTGTAGTCCACATACTCGGCACCATAAATTTCAGTGGCAATGGTCGCTATTTTGTCTTTTACAGTGGATTTCCAATCATAAAGTGGTTTGAAATCTGAAGCATTGGATTCTACGATTTCAATAACGGCTTTTGCCAAATCTTTGGCACCTTCGCCTCCCTTGGCCCAAACATTGGCAACGGCCACAAGAACACCCTTGGAAGCTGCAAATTCTTTGATTACTTCAATCTCCTCTTCTGTATCAGACACAAATTTATTAATGGCAATCACGGGAACCACTTTGAACTTGGCTATGTTCTCCAAGTGTTTTTCCAAATTGGGCAATCCTTTTTTCAAGGCTTCCACATTGGGTTCAGTCAGCGATTTCAAGTCGGCTCCTCCGTGATATTTCAATGCGCGAATTGTAGTGGTAAGCACAACAGCTTTTGGTTTGAGGTCAGCACTTTGGCACTTGATATCAAAGAATTTTTCAGCTCCAAGATCAAATCCGAAGCCAGCTTCGGTTACGGTATAGTCGGAATAGGTCATGCCCATCAAAGTTGCAATAACCGAATTGGTTCCTTGGGCAATATTGGCAAAGGGTCCGCCGTGAATAATGGCCGGGTTTCCTTCGATGGTCTGCACCAAATTAGGTTTTATGGCATCTTTCAATAAAGCGGCCATAGCGCCTTCGGCCTTCAAATCTTTCGCGTAGATTGGTTTTTTGTCGTAGGTATAGCCCACAAAAATATTTCCTAGCCGCTCTTTCAAATCACTCAAACTTTCAGCCAAGCATAGAATGGCCATGATTTCGGAGGCAGCCGTAATGTCAAAACCTGTTTCTCTGGGAACTCCAGATGTTGTACCTCCTAGACCTACGATTATATGACGAAGGGAGCGGTCGTTCATGTCCATTACCCGTTTCCAACCTATGGTTCTAGGGTCCAAGAGCAGCGAATTGGTTTTGCTCTGGATATTATTATCGATTATGGCCGATAACAGATTGTGTGCTTTTTCAATGGCGGAAAAATCGCCCGTAAAGTGCAGGTTGATGTCTTCCATGGGCAGTACTTGGGAGTGACCGCCTCCTGTGGCACCTCCCTTGATTCCGAAAATGGGACCCAAAGAAGGTTCACGCAACACCACTGTGGATTTTTTGCCCAATCGGTTCAATCCTTCAGATAGACCAATGGACATAGTGGTTTTTCCTTCTCCTGCAGGTGTTGGGGAAATGGCCGAGACCAAAATAAGGTTGCTTTCCTGTGCTTTTTTTCGATTTATGGCCTTTAGGGGAAGTTTGGCTTTGTATTTCCCGAACATTTCAATGTGTTCTGAATCAATTCCGAATTTTTCCGCAATGGCGGTTATGTGTTTCAACTGAACACCTTTGGCGATCTGTAAGTCAGTCATGGTCTAGTTTTTATGCGCAAGGGAAACGTAAATAGCTCCCAAATTGATAGACAAGATACTATAATCGGGGTATAAAAACTATGACATTTGTGTGCTGGGGGAGTCTATTCCACGCGTCTGCCTTCGGTGGTAAAGGAAAGTCCTTGTTGGCCCGATGTGGAAATCATAACACCTTCAAAATAGGGTTCGTGCGAAGAGGGTTTTATAGACCATTGGAAAAGGAAGTTGGCACCCGTTCCGCCCGATCGGTCTTTTTCGTCAATCACAATTTCCACGGTTTCCATGGGTTTGATGTAGATAGGTTCATCAAAATAGGTTCTGATGGGGTTTCCTTTGGTATCAAAATATTCAGCCTTGTGGATGTAAATGGTATCCGCCAAATTAGTATTGCGCATGCTTATGGTGCTGGTAAGGTTATGGGTCCGGTGTTCTGTTTCGCTATAAATTTCGGAATACACAGAAAGATACGAGGCGCCCTTCAACAGGGAATCCTGTTCGGAAATTGTAGCGGTTCTATTGCTCCAGTTTACCGGGTCAATGGAACTTACTTCTTCCTTTGCTTTTTCGGCGCAGGAAAAAATCAATAGTAAAAAAACAAAAGGAACCCATTTACTCAGCATATACATTGGAATATGAATAACTAAGATACGGATTAGTTGGGAATGGATTAAAAATCACACTAGTTTGATGGAACTAGCTTTTTTGTTTTTTGAACAGTAAATAGGAATACACTACGGGTACCAGAACCATGATAGCCGTAATGATCAAAAAAATGACGGCATTGATTTCTTTTTCAAAAATTAAGCAGGAAAGAATGATCAGCAGCCCTCCGATAAACCAAATTTTGCCTCCCATTTTATGGGTTTCTTTCCAAACAATTTCACTTTCCAAAGTCCACGGTGTTCGGATTCCGATGAAATAGTTGGCCTTGATGGTTTTGAAGTAGTTTCCAAATATGATAAATAGCACACCCATCAACAAGAATATATAATTTGGATTGGCCACGGATTGATTTTTTGCCATATAAATGATAAACAACGCCAAAACTGACATAAATGTGGTGGCAATCAATTTTAAGGTGTCGTATTTCTTGCCCATTTTTTGGATTTGTTTTTTTGGATCAATATAAGGTACGGCCAAAAAGATCACATAGATGAGCACTGATGTTAGAATAGGAATCAAAATAAGTTCCGACTTATCCCCGTAGCGGTCTACTTCTCCCTTAATGTTGTAATGTAGTGGAACTTCGGCGGGGAGTTGGTTCCAGACATAGGCCAAGTATAAAAAGGGCAATAATACAATGCCAATCAAGGGGAGTTCCTTTGTCAATTTCATAATTTATTTTTTTAAAGTCAGTATCCAGTTGAGTAAATCTTCTAAAATGGTGGTGTTGAGGGAGTATTCCACAAATTGCCCTTTTTTTTCGCTGGTGACCAAATCGGCCTGTTTTAAAATATCCAGATGGTGCGAAATACTGGGTTTGGATATGTTGAACCGTTCGGCAATCTCCCCAGCGTTCATGTCTTTTTCCTTGAGCAGTTCCACAATCTGCCTTCGGGTTTGGTCATTAAGGGCTTTAAACAGCGAATTCATTAAAATTAGTTATTTAGATAAATATCTAAATAACTGTTGAAATTTACAAATAATATTTCTGTAAAAACTTGAATATTAGTGATTAATGAGTCGTACTGAGCTTATTTTCAGCAGGCCATTTTTGAAATCAATGTGGTAAGACCTTGAACTGAATTCAAAGTAATACGTTAATCCATCCCATACAAAGCCTTGCCCGCTTCCTCATATTTATCGCCTTCGTTCCAGAATAATTTATCCGTAGTATTGGCAATCAATCGGCCACTGTATACATAGCCTTGATAGAATTTTAAAAGGTAGTCGTAATCCAAACTGTCTGCTTCGTCGTCGGCTTGGTGGTAGTACTTCATGATTTCTTCATCAAAACTATGGAAACCAGTGGAGTACGTAGGTGCGGGAATTCCTTTTCTGGCAAAGCTTACATTATCGCTACGGTCAAAAAGTCCCTGTTCCGGTGCTGGATCACCAATGGCCTTGAGGCCAAATGCTCCTGCTCCCTTTACAATCAATTCTTCTGCCGAGGTGCGTTCCAAACCGATTATGGTGGCCAAAGAAGTATCGTTGTATCCCCCGCCATCGGTATTGAAGCAATAAGAGACTTGATCCAGTGGAATCAAGGGGTGGTCTGCGTAGTACCGACTTCCCAATAATCCTTTTTCCTCCGCTGTGAACAAAATAAACAGTGCGGAACGTTTGGTGGGATACTTGCCGAGGTTTTCCAACATGGAAAGTACAGCGGTTACTCCAATGTTATTGTCACGTGCCCCATTGTAAATGGAATCTCCTTCAGCATTGGGTTGCCCTATGCCCACATGATCATAATGTGCAGAGTAGATCACATATTCATTTTTGAGGGTGGGGTCGGAACCTTCGATAACACCTACCACATTTTGGGTGTCCAAATACTTTTTGGATTGACCGTCAGATTTGATGGTAATGGGCATGGTTTGTCCCTTTTCTAGGTTGGGCTTGTTCTTGTTCAAATTTACCCACATGTTGAAAAATGAACTATCGTCAGTACCATCGGATTCTTTCTTTATTGTTGTTCCAGAACCAGAGTAGTGTTTTATCCTGCTCCAAAGGTCTTCCTCGAAATCAACCAGTTCAATCAAGCCCAAGGCTCCATTTTGTTGAGCCAGCTCTACCTTTTTTGATCTACTCCTGAACATATTGTTCGGGGTAGCATCTTCGCCACTTCCGGCTAGCACGACCACGACTTTTCCTGAGACATCGGCACCTTCAAAATCATCTTCTGAACCATACTCCAAAAACACGGCTTCTGCCGATTGGTCAATGGCAGGCAAGGAAAAAGGAGCTGTCAATGGATATTCAACACCATTTACGGTAAGGTCCAAAACGCTTGGGGGTTTGGATTGCTCCAATTTAAATTTTTGATAATAGGAATTACCCTCAGAAACGGGCTTTGCCCCAAATTTATGTAGTTGATTGGCCAAGTAGCTGGCCGCTATTTTGTTGCCTTTTGTGCCAGCTTCGCGACCTTCCAAAAGGTCATCGGATAGGAATTGGATATGGCTTTCAATGGTGTTCTTGTTGACCGTGGCGGCTGCCTTTTCTTTGTCGGATTGAGCAAAGCTTAGGAAAGAAAAAAGGATGGAGGCAAAAGTAAAGAATAGTTGTTTTTTCATTTTTTTGAAGTGTTTATAAGGCAGGCAATCGTGTTTGTTCGTTTGCTGGCAGTAAAAGAATCATAATTCTCTCAAATATAACATTTAAACTTAAGTGGTCTTGTGTCTAATATTCGGGGTGCAGCTATTTTTTTATGATAGGTATCCAGAACTCTTCTTCCGATTCGGGATGCTCCCCTTTGTATTTTTCTCCCATAAGGGCGAAATAAGGTCTGCAGTCCATTTCATATTCTGATTTGGGAAGCCATTCCCCATAAATATACCTGAAAGCTTTCATGGCTTCACTCGGTTTACCTTTATAGGGGAACACGGCATACAATCCTTCGGGAATGGTCAAGCTTTCCATGCCTTTTGGTATTTCTTCCATTTTGGAAACGGCAATGGCTGCCCACTTTTCAAATGGCTGTGTGGGGTCAAAATTTTGAAAGAATGTGGTGGTGGGATAGATTTCCACTGCGTAACTATCATTGTTAATGGAATGATTTATTTCCTTTTTACGGGGAGAAAAGCTCTGCCAAAGTTCAAAAGTGTTTTTCTCTGCGAAGGAGGTAATTGTTTTTTTGCCAACCAGTGTAGTAGTGGGTAAGGTTTGAATTCGTGGGGTCATCAAATTTTAGTTTAGGTTAGCATTCTCTTCAACCCTAAACAGAACGATTTGTTCTATGAGGTCAAATGGAATGGGCTGGTTCAAGGGAAACTGTACGGAACCCTTTCCTTGTTTGTATTTTGAAAGCTCTTTTTGAAATGCTTCGTGTCCCGATGGGGTTGCGTAAAAACCGATGTGGTTTTTATATCCAGCAAAGTAAACCAAAGGTTTGCCATTGGTTTTGTAACCTGGCATACCATAGACTATTTCTTCCGTGGCCATTGGAGCTGTTTCTTTAATGATGGTCCTTATTTTTTGAAGAAGCTGTTGCACCTCTTCAGGGAATCTTGAAATGTATTGTTCTATTTCGTTCACGGCCAGTGTGTTTAATTTAAAGATAGCCTATTCTACATCCAGTACAACTAGAAAACATAATTTAATTGCAGCCCCCAAAAATAATTGCGGCCATTGCCTGGGTAATAATATCTGGGCTGGGCCCCGCCAAAACCAACCGCATTGATCAATACGGATTGGGCATAATTGCTGTCAAAAATATTATTGATGCCGGCACTTAGCCCCAAGCTAATTTGTGATGATACCGCTGTACGGAACCCTAACTTGGCATGGAAAACATTAAAGGAGTCACTGCTAATGGAATTGGCATCCGTCATGGGAATTTCGTCCACGAACTGATGGGTCAAGTTTAATTGTAACCCATTGGAATGTCTAAAATCGATTCCAGAACTCAACCGATGTTTCGGCACACCAGTTAGCGGATTGCCCGAATAATCATTGTCCTCATCTACAAATTCCACGAAACTATGATCGTTGAGGGTATAGCTGAAATAGGGTGCAAAAGTCAGCTTTGATGTGAGTTTTCCGCTATATTTTAAATCGAGTTCCAGACCTTGGTGTCGAGTTTTACCAGCATTTCTCCCGATATATTGGTCCTCGTCCACCCGTTCGGCCACCAAAAGGTTTTTTACGTCCATTCGGTACAAGGTAAAGTTTGCAATCATCCTTTTCTGGAAAAGCATCCATTCGGTCCCTAGCTCGTAGTTGGTTCCTGTTTCTTGTGCAATGTCCGGGTTGATGATGCCATCCGGGGTCAATGTCTCTTCCAGACTTGGATTGGAAAATCCCCTGCTAATATTTGCATAGACCTTACCTTGTTGCCATTGGTAATTTAGGCCAAGATTTGGAAGCAATATCGCATCAAAATCGCGTTCTGCCGAAGCATTGGCACTACCCTGGTTGAACAAATCCCTAAAATCATAATGGGTCTTGTTCCAGTTGATGCCCATTTGAGCCGAAAGGTTTGACGTAATGGGGTAGGTCAAGGTGCCAAAAAGGTTGAACTGCCTACGGAATTCTATGTTATCGCTAAGCTGGTCGCCAACTAAGCTACCATTCCCATTATTTTCCTGATATAGGTTCTCAAAAGTACCCCAGTGATATTCGTCCCTGTAAAACTCTGCACCAAAGGAGAAGTCCGCTTTCCTCCAATTTCCGGTGAAGCGGCTCCGGAATCCGTAGCCATTGGTAAACTCGTCCAATATGTTGAAAGGCCGCGGCTCATAATGGTCCAAATAGCTATAAAAGATACTCGTGGTGTTCTGCAGGTGTTCGGAAAATTGATAGGTGTGGGACAGGCCTGTCAAAATATAGGTGTTGGCTTCGTATCCTTGAGCGGCCAACCAGTTTGATGCGGCACGGGTAGGGTTCTCTTCAAAATCGGTTTGGTTAATGGAACTTGGTATCTGGGCGGTGTAATCGATATAATTTACCAAAAGGGCTACACTGCTTTTTTGACCCGTACGGAATTGTGTGTTCAACAGCAACCCATCACGTTGGAACTGGCTGTTCTGCCGGAAGCCATCGGTTTCCAAATGATTGTAGCTCAAACTCAAATTAAAACCATCTTCCGAATGTGAAAAACTAAGATTGTCCTTGAGCATATTATAGGAACCGATCGTAAACGAATTGATCAATTGGGTTTTCTCCTGTACTGAAGCTTTTGTCTCCAACAGAATGGCCCCACCAAGATTCGAACCAAAGGCTGAAGCTTTTGGACCTTTGATGATCTCCACCGCACCAAGGTTCTCAAAATCGTACGCCTCGATGGTGGAGGAACCCGTACCATTGGTTACGGGGATACCGTTGAAATACATGCGAAGCTTATTGGTCCCATAGGGTGTCCTGGAACCAATGCCCCGAACGGTTATCCGATTGGTGTTGATGGCACCGGATAGGATGTAAACTCCCGAAATTTGATTGAAGGCCGATGGAATATCCGTGGGATTAAAACGCTCAAAGGTCTTCCCCGCTATTTTCGAGGATGGGGTTATTCCCGTTGCTTTTTTGGGAATTGCTTCTTGGGTAAGCACTACTTCGTCCAACTGGGTAATGGAATCTTTCTGGGTGTTCTGGGCGACTATAGACAGTGTTGTGAAAAATATAAAAAGTAAGGGGAGCGCTTTTGATTTAAAATTCATTCAATTGATTTATCAAGTTCGTCCATCAAGGTTTCGGTATCCATGATCGTGGCAAATTCGTCCTTTAAATTCGCCAATTCTGCGTGAAATATAACCTCTGCGGGGTATTTATTGCCATCATACCCCACTTTATCGAAGGCTGCGGTGGCGTCGGATACCAAAATAACATTAAAGCCAAGGTTGGAGGCCATCCGGACCGACGTGGAAATGCAATGTTCGATGGTCAGTCCTGCAATTACCAAATCCGTTATATTTTGTGCTTTTAAACTAACTTCCAAGTTGGTTCCGATAAAGGCACTATTAACAGTCTTTTCGAATACAGGTTCATTGATTAAAGGCTGTACGGCCGGATGAAATTCATTGCCCATTTTGTTGGGGTACAACGGGGAATCAATTTCAGTGGAATTGTGTTTTACATGGAAAACGGGCAGTTGCTTTTTTCTGAAAATTTGCAATAATCTACCACAATTTTCCTCTGCTTCGGGATTGTTACGTTCTGAGCCATAAAAAGCCCCTTCCTGGAGTCCGATTTGGGTGTCTATCAACACAAGTGCAGTCATGAGGTTGAATTTTTGACCTAAAATTACGGGAAAACATCAAGAAAGAACAGTTTGATTCTTTTCATCGATGGATACATTGGCAAATTCAATTTTAGGGAGCCGCCCACAATAGCTATTTTTGAACAAATTTGAGCACATGAAGATTGTATCCTACAATGTAAATGGAATAAGGGCCGCCTTAAAAAAGGGTTTTGTGGAATGGTTGGAAACGGTAAGTCCAGATGTGGTCTGTTTACAGGAGACCAAAGCCATGGAAGAACAAGTGGACACCTCTGTTTTTGAGGAGGCAGGGTATTCCCATAACTATTGGTTCAGTGCCCAGAAAAAAGGATACAGTGGTGTGGCCCTGCTTTGCAAGAACGAACCTGACCATATTGAATTTGGTACGGGCATAGATTATATGGACCTGGAAGGAAGAAACATCCGGGCCGATTTTGGCGACCTTTCGGTAATGAGCATGTATTTGCCATCCGGGACCAATATGGACCGTTTGGATTTTAAGTTGACCTATATGGCCGATTTTCATAAGTATTCGGAAGGGCTTAGAAAAGAACGCCCCAATCTTATTGTTTGCGGGGATTACAATATCTGTCATGAAGCCATAGACATCCATGACCCTGTTCGAAATAAGAACGTATCAGGCTTTTTACCTGTGGAGCGCGAATGGATCGGTAACTTTATGAAAAGTGGCTTTATTGATAGTTTCCGCCATTTTAATAAGGAGCCCGATAATTACACTTGGTGGAGTTACCGAGCCAATGCAAGGGCCAACAACAAAGGATGGCGCTTGGATTATGGTATGGTGGCCGAACCGTTGGAAGATAGATTAAAGCGCTCCGTGATTTTGTCTGAGGCAAAACATAGTGATCATTGTCCGATTTTATTGGAGGTCGAAAAATAACATTGGCATAAAGACCGATGTTTTTGTTTCAGTACCTTTAACCGTGCTAAACTGCAGAAGATGAAATACACTAGAATTCCACATACCGATATCCGAATATCCAAAATTTGTTTGGGTACCATGACCTGGGGCCGCCAGAACAATGAAGACGAGGCGCACGAGCAAATGGATTATGCCCTTGACCAAGGTGTCAACTTTTTTGATACGGCCGAACTGTATCCGGTTCCTGCAAAAAAGGAGCTCTACGCGGTTACCGAGGAACTTGTCGGAAACTGGTTCAAAAAAACTGGAAATCGTGATAAAGTAGTATTGGGATCCAAAATAGCAGGACCTGGTCATGCCGCAAAGCATATTCGCAGCACCGGATTTAGCAGGGAATCCATTATCAGTGCGGTGGAAGGTAGTTTAAAGCGACTGCAAACAGACTACATTGACCTATACCAGCTTCATTGGCCAGAACGAAACACCAATTATTTTGGACAACGGGGATACAATGCCCATGCCGTGGATGTTTGGGATGATAATATTCATCAAGTTTTGGAAACGCTACGCGATTTGATTGCCGAAGGCAAGATTCGTCACGTAGGACTGTCCAACGAAACGCCTTGGGGAACAATGCGTTTTTTGGAGGAGAGCAAGGTACATCAATCTTTGCCCCGAATGAAGACCATACAGAATCCGTACAGCCTTTTGAACCGTCTCTTTGAGGTAGGACTTTCCGAGATTTCCATGCGGGAACAGATAGGTCTGTTGGCTTATTCGCCACTTGGTTTTGGGGTATTGAGCGGAAAATATCTTACCGAAGTTCCACCAAGGAAAGCCAGGATAACCTTATTTCCAAATTACAACAGGTATAGTGGGGATTCAGCTGTTGCAGCCACCGAGAAATATGCCCAATTGGCTAAAGAACATGGGTTGAGCATGGCACAAATGGCTTTGGCCTTTGTAAATACCCGACCTTTTTTGACCAGTAACATCATAGGAGCAACCAGTATGGAGCAACTTAAGGAAAACATCGGAAGTATCGATGTAGTACTGTCGGATGAGGTTCTGGAAGGCATTCAGGAAATCCACAACGCAATTCCGAACCCTGCGCCATAATTATTCCAAAGTGTAAGCGCGATACTCGTCGCCAGGGTCGGTGCCCATTTTTCCTCCACCACAGGAAATGACCACGTATTGTTTGCCATCGACTTGGTAAGTAATTGGTGTGGCATACCCTCCGGCAGGTAGTTGATCTTCCCAAAGCTGTTTGCCCGTTTTCATGTTGAACGCACGTATTTTTTCATCCTTGGTGGCAGCAATAAAAAGGACACCGCCTTTGGTTACGACTGGTCCTCCATAGTTTTCAAGTCCGGAAACAGGAACGTTGGGGTCCTGTAAACTTTCTTCATGCCCTAAGGGTACCGTCCACAGATATTCACCCGAATTAAGGTCTATGGCATTTAAAGTTCCCCATGGCGGTTTTACCACAGGATAACCTCGGTCATCTTTAAATCTTGCAAAGCTTGAAATGGAATAAGGAACATCGATCTTTGTTTTCTCAACCCTATGATCTTTGGTTTCTTCGATATCCATTAAAAAGTCGGTAATGGCATTGGTTTCTTCTTCAGAAAGATTTGGCATGCCCGGCATGGCACCACGACCTTTTTGGATAATGCTTGTTATGGAGTCGGATTCCAATCGCAACTTCACGTTCTGAAGCTCAGGGATTCCGTTCAGGCCTTGCAAATCCCCTCCATGGCATCTGGCGCAGTGAATTTGTGCCAAACTTTGTCCCATACTCGAACCTTCGCCATTGCCACCAACTTCCTTCATTTTAATGATCCAAGCCATTTCGTTGGCATTTACGTACATTACGCCGTCTCTTGGGTCGAGTGCTGCTCCACCCCATTCTGCACCACCATCGGCCCCTGGGAATAGGATTACCCCGGTAGTATCCATGGGTATAAATTGTCCTTGTGATGTAATGGATTTGAATTTTTCAAGCACGGTGGGAGCTTCATCAGTTTCGTTGCCAGGAACCAAATCATCGACAAAAGCAGTTCGCTCAGGAGCATATAAATCGTCCTCTGTTAAAATCTGACGTGCAAAAGGCGCAGGTTTTTTGGGCAGGGGTTGGGTCTCAAATGCTTTTTCTCCATGTAAAGTTGAGCTTGGATATGCTTTTTCCTCGATAGGGAATAAGGGTTCCCCTGTGATTCGGTTAAACACGAATACATGGCCGCTTTTGGTCACCTGTGCCACAGCGGGAATGGTTAGCCCGTCCCTTACAATGTCCACCAAGTTGGGCGGTGCGGGTAAATCACGGTCCCAAATGTCGTGGTGCACCATTTGAAAATGCCAAATTCGTTCTCCTGTATTCGCATTTAGCGCCAACAGGGAATTGGCAAAAAGGTTAGATCCTTCGCGGTCGCCACCGTACCAGTCAAAAGCCGCTGAACCCGTGGGGATGTAAACAATGCCTTGCTCGTTGTCCAACGCCATACCGGGCCAACTATTTGCTCCCCCAACTTTTTTATATGCCTCAGCAGGCCAGGTATCGTAACCAAACTCTCCTGGTTGTGGAATGGTATGGAAGGTCCATAAAATTTCGCCCGTGAGCACGTCGTAGGCTCGGATGTGTCCTGGCGAAGAACCGGGACCTTCGCCCACTCGGGTACCTTGTATCAATATGTTTTTAAAAACTGCACCAGGGGTGTTGGAGACCACGGATAATTTGCTCGGGTCCCTACCCAAACCATCACGAAGGTCAATGCTACCATTATTACCAAATTCGGTAATGGGTTGGCCAGTTTCAATATTGATGGCATACAGTTTTGGCCCTGATGAGAAAAAGATACGACTGGGAGCAGTACCGTCAGATTTCCAATAATTCAAGCCACGATTGAGCCCTAGACCTGATTCATCCTTTGTTTTTGGGGAAAATTTCCAGATTTCCTTTCCTGTTTTCGCATTGATTGCGAACAATTCAATGGCCGCATTTACCCCATAAAGCACATTTTCAACCATTAAAGGGCTGGTCTGTATTTGTGTAGTTCTTCCCTCTTGCAGACCTCCACTTTTATAGCTCCAAGCTAGTTTTAATTGGGAAACATTCGTGGTGTCAATTTGATCAAGATTGGAGAAATGGGTTCGTTCGGGGTCGCCTAAATAATGCTCCCAAGTGTTGAAATAAACCTTGTCTGCATTATTGGGATTTGGGCTGGTACAGGAAATGAGAATTGCTATGGGGGCGAGGAGAAAATACTTTTTCATGTGCGGTTTGAATGTTTTTTAATTGAATATTAGTAATCAATCATGATGCCTTGTCTCTTCGAGCGCAGTCGAGAAGTTATTGGAACCAACGTCTTAAAAATGAGGTCTCGACTGCGCTCGACCTGACAACCTGTTGTTTATGGACAATCAGAATTTTAAATATAAAAAGAAACCTGCAATTACTTTTTTATCCGAAGAGATGTGCGACCACATCTTCAATCTTGGAGACCTTTTGAACCAGAATTCCAGATTGTTTTAGCCCAATCTTGTTGTTTTTTGAGACAAAGATTTTGGAGAAGCCCAGTTTTTCCGCTTCAAGAATACGTTGGTCCACACGTTGCACAGGCCTGATTTCTCCTGCAAGTCCGACCTCTGCGGCAAAACAAACGCCTTTTTCAATGGCGATATCGGAATTACTGGATAGGATAGCGGCCATAACGGCCAAATCAATGGCAGGGTCATCCACGGAAATCCCACCTGTAATGTTCAGGAAAACATCCTTAGCACCCAATTTAAAACCTGCGCGTTTTTCCAAAACGGCCAAAAGCATGTTCAATCTTTTGGCATTGAATCCTGTAGCCGAACGTTGCGGTGTTCCATACACGGCAGTGCTCACCAAAGCTTGAATCTCAATGAGCAAGGGTCGCATACCTTCCACTGTTGCAGCGATGGCCGTACCGCTAAGGTCTTCGTCATTTTTGGAAATCAATACCTCCGAAGGATTATTGACTTCACGGAGGCCGCTTCCCTGCATTTCGTAAATGCCCAATTCCGCAGTTGAGCCGAATCTGTTTTTGAGGGAACGGAGAATGCGGTACACATAATTACGGTCACCTTCAAACTGTAGAACGGTGTCCACCATATGCTCCAAAATCTTGGGGCCTGCAATAGTGCCATCTTTTGTGATGTGTCCCACTAAAATAACGGGGGTGTGACTTTCTTTTGCAAATTTGATGAGTTCCGCGGTGCATTCACGAATTTGGGAAATGCTCCCGGCGGCAGATTCAATATAATCGGTGTGGAGTGTCTGAATAGAGTCAATGACGACCAAATCGGGCTCAATGGTCGAAACTTGCTGAAAAATATTCTGTGTTTTGGTCTCGGTAAGGATGTAGCAGTTTTCGCTATTGGGCTGAATACGGTCAGCGCGCATTTTTATCTGCCGTTGACTTTCCTCGCCCGACACATATAGGATTTTATAGGGCAGTTTCAAGGCAATCTGAAGCAGCAAGGTACTTTTTCCGATACCCGGTTCGCCGCCCAACAAAGTCAAAGACCCTGGAACGAGCCCACCGCCTAAAACGCGATTGAATTCTTGGTCCAATGTGTCCAAACGCAGTTCTTTTTCTTGGGTGATTTCGGAAACTCGAAGGGGTTTGTTGGCCTGTGTGGCAACTTTGTCGGCCTTCCAACTTTTTTTATCCTCCTTTTGGACCACTTCTTCCACAATGGTGTTCCATTCCTTGCAAGAGGAACATTGCCCTATCCACTTAGGGAATTGGGCTCCACAATTTTGACAAAAGAATGCTGTTTTGGTCTTGGCCATTCAAACTAAATGAGGGGCCTAAAGATATGGATTTAGATGATGGATTGGATATTTGGATTATTAGATAATTCGATTTTTAGAAGGGAAATCATTTAATGATCCAATAATCAACGAACCCATTCGGTTAATACCCGAAATCCGCTTTAAGGGCATCAATTTTTTCGAGGGCCATATCCTTGGTCAAAAAGTCGATTTCTTCAAGTTGAAATGCTTTTTCGAATGTTTTGAACGCTTTTTTGGGCTCTCCGATAAACTCGTAGTATTCTGCCTCGAAATAAAAGCCCATCATGGTATCCGGGAATTCCTTTTTGCAAAGGTCTGCCAAGGGTTCCAGTGACTCGTAGTCCTCTTTTTTCAAGCAGGCAGCATAAATGGCCATAATATCGTTGAGTTCCACTGGTTTTTCAAACCCGAACAGGTCTTCTATGGTTTGGTATCTGTTCTCCAAATAACTGAAAACAGGTTCTTCGGAGGTCAAAATATCGGATTTGTACTCTGCTGGTGTGATAGGTCTGTATATGCTGAATACATTATCAAAAGCTTTACTTATACCATAGGCCGCAATGGAGGTATGGTCAGCTTTTTCGTATTCATCAAAAAAATAATGCAATGATTCACGGGTAATGGAGCTGATGCTAGTGTTCATTTGAAGGATACGCTGTCTATCGTCCGTAGGTTGTTTTTCTACGATCAGGTTATAAAAAATAGTCTGGTCGAGTTCGGACAAGCGGGCAGGGACCCTGCTTTCCATTTCGGTGGCCAAAACGGGAGAAATACTAATATAAGAGTTGAATAGGGAGCGGTCTTTGAACAAATAGTAATTGCCAAAATTGCCTGTGATATCGTAGCCCACGAACATTTTAAACGGAGCGACATTATAACTGGTTTCCAGATACGGAATCAGTTCGGTGCCCAAAAACTCGTAGAACATTTTGCCTTTCTCGGTGGGCAATCCTGAGATGTCTTCGTAGTCGCAATCTACCCAACGCAAATCGTTTTGCAGTTGATGCACGCCGACCACGATGGCTTCGGGCATACGGTCAAACTTACTTTGGAATTTCACATTGGCCACAACAAGATCGAACAAATATTCGGCATCCAAAACCACGATCAATGGGTATGATTTTTCTTCAGTGTAGTCCTCGGGAAAATAGTAGGAGACATCCCTTCGCTCTTGCAGTTTGAAGGATTCAAAAATCTCCTTTGTCACTTGAGCGCTTAGGTTCAAGCACGTAAAGCCTATCAGTAGAAATAGACATTTTTTCATTGGTTAAGATTTAGGCGGCTTGGGCTTACCGATTTCTATTCAATAACGGTAATACGATAAAGGATATTGTACCGAAAACAACGACCATTAAAGTTTGGGCGATCCACATGATCCAACCAAATGCATCCCCGGAAACGGAGCTGATGCCATAAATGCCCAATGCAGCACTAACCGCTATGGGATAAAGGCCTATTCCGCCATTGGTGGTGGACATGGCGAAGGCACCGGCCACAAAGGCGACCAATAATTCCCCGAGGGATAGTGGAATGGTCTCTTCAACGGTGTACTTAATGACCCAGAACATGCCAAAATAGGCTGTCCAAATAAACAAGGTGTGGAGTATGAAGGGCCATTTGTTCTTCATTTTGAAAACACTGAGTACGCCATCTTGCAATCCGTTGAGGAACCCTTTCAGTTTTAGTGCCAATGGCGACTTTGATTTACGGATGATGTAGGATCCCAAAAAGAGTCCAACAATGCCAACTAGCAATATTCCGATGGCACCGACAATGTTCACGCCTCTCTCTTCGAGAAACCCAAGGATGAAATCTGTTTGGAGTGCCAGGGTAATTAGAACGATGGCCAAAAGCATCAACAAATCGACTACTCTTTCGGTAACGATGGTGCCGAATCCTTTTTCAAAAGGCACTTTTTCATAGGTGGTAAGTGCGGTCGCCCTTAAAATTTCGCCGGAACGAGGTATTCCCAAGTTGGCAAAATAGGAGATTAGGACAATGAATATAGTGTTTACCGTTTTAGGACGGTATCCCATGGGTTCCAAGAGGTATTTCCAACGAACAGCTCGTGAAATATGGCTCAATATGCCAATAATCACGGAAATGGTTACCCAAAATGGGCTTGCATTGGAAATATAATGGATGATTTGTTTTCGCTCCTCGGGTGTGGTGGAATTGTAGGAGTACCAAACCAAAAACAACCCAAATGCGATGGGTACGAACAGCTTAAGAAATTTTTTCAGGGATTTGCCCAAAATTTACTTGAGTAGATTGGTTTCTTCGTTGGGGAAGACCAATGCTGGATTAAATGTTTTTGCCTCTTCGATATCCATCCATGCGTAGGTGATCAGGATCAATACGTCTCCCACGGCCACTTTTCTGGCTGCGGCACCGTTCAGGGTAAGCTCTCCAGAATTTCGAGGGCCAGGAATAGCGTAAGTTTCCAATCGCTCACCGTTGTTGTTGTTCACGATCTGCACTTTTTCGCCCCTGATTATATTGGCGGCGTCCATAAGATCTTCGTCTATGGTAATGCTGCCTATATAGTTAAGGTCTGCTCCGGTAACTTTTACTCGGTGTATTTTAGATTTTACAACTTCTACTTGCATGGTGCAAAATTATCAATTCAATCTTAGATTATCAATTAAGCGCACGCCATCTGCGTAAACGGCAATAAACGCCCTATATTTTTGATTGTTCTGTATTTTTAAAGCTGGAGTCAGTGTGTTCTCGTCCGCGATTTCAAAATATTCCAGGTCAAACAAAGGATGTTGCTCAAATTCGGATTTTACCCAATCCTTTATATATGTAGCACTTTTCGTGCCAAATTCGGCTTTGGCAGCTTGTAGCGTAGTGTGAATAAAACCGGCTTCTTCACGGGTTTCTTTTGATAGTCTTTCGTTGCGGGAACTCATGGCTAAGCCGTGGGGTTCCCTTTCAATGGGGCAACCGATGATTTCATAGGGCAAGTTCTTGATCTCGGCCATTTTCCGAATGATCTGCAATTGCTGGAAATCCTTTTCGCCAAAATAAGCTTTGTCTGGGGCTATGGTCCGGAGCAAAAGCTCCACAATGGTACCTACACCATCAAAATGTCCTGTTCTAAATTCCCCTTCCATTACCTTGTCCAAACCATCGAACTCATAGGATTCGGATGTGACATTGCCATCATAAATTTCATCAACCGTAGGAGCAAAAACCACAATATTGTCCGAAACTTGTTTCAAAAGCTCAATATCCTTTTCAAAAGTCCGTGGATATTTTTCCAGATCGTCCTTTTTGTCGAATTGGGTGGGGTTCACAAAAATGCTGACAACCACCAAGTCGTTTTCCAAAAGTGCTTTTTTAACCAATGAGATATGACCCGTGTGAAGCGCCCCCATTGTGGGCACAAGACCTATGGTGTGGTCTTCTTTACGCTGCTTGGCGGTAAAGTTGTTGAGTTGTTTTTTAAGGTCGAATATCTTCATATACAGGTACAAAAGGGTGCAAAAATACTATAAATACAGCTAATCAGCATAATTTTTGTACTTTTGCAGCTATGTTTTTCAGATAAACAAAAGAAAGCGTTTATGAATGGTAAAAAGGTATTGTTTGTATCTTCTGAATTAGTTCCCTACCTCCCAGAGAATCCTGTTTCCTTAATGTCGTACGAAGCACCTAGAATGGTGAACAGTAACGGTGGGCAGATCCGCATATTTATGCCAAGGTATGGAAACATCAACGAAAGGAGGCATCAATTACATGAGGTAATACGTTTATCGGGGATGAACCTGGTGATCAATGACATGGATATGCCCCTGATCATAAAGGTGGCGTCCATTCCAAAGGAACGAATCCAAGTCTATTTTATAGACAACGATGAATACTTCAAAAGAAAAGCCACGTTTGCCGATGCCGATGGGAATCTGTTCCCCGATAATGACGAGCGCGCCATATTCTTTGCCAAAGGTGTGGTGGAAACAGTGAAAAAACTGAATTGGTCGCCGGATATCATCCACGTCCACGGTTGGATGGCTTCCATGGTGCCGCTTTACCTGAGAAAGTATTATGCTGACGAGCCCTTGTTTTCCGAAAGTAAGATAGTCACATCCGTATATGGTAAGGATTTTGAGGGAGAGCTGGATAGCGCTATGATAGACAAAATTGCTTTTGATGGCATTGACAAGGAGGAAATTTCCTCGCTTGCCCAGCCCGAGTATAATAATTTGTTAAAGGTTGCCGTAGATCATTCCGATGCCGTTATTTTAGCCGCGGAGGATTTGTCCGATGACCTAAAAGGCCATATCGATAATCTTTCCGTACCAGTATTGCCCTACGTTTCCCTTCAGGAAGCGGAAGAGGCGTACATAAATTTCTATAATACAGAGGTTTTAAAATAGATTGAATGAGATTTTCCAAGATTTTCAAGGTTTCGGCGCTGGTTGGAACTTTGTTTTTACTGATTGCCTCTTGTGAAGATGAATTGGACACCATAGGTGAAGGTGTTATTTCAGGAGAGCCTTTTACGACCGGCAAAGTGGAGTATGATGTTTTTGCCTATAATAAGAGCATTACCGCTGTGCAGACCAATAGACTCCCATTATACCAATTGGGGACTTTTAATGATCCTGTTTACGGACAAAGGAAGGCAAGTATAATTTCGCAAATTGTATTGCAATCTGCCTCCCCAACGTTTGGTGTACTAAGTCAGGCCAGGGAAGATGAGGCGGATAACGATCAAGAGAACGAAACGGTAAAAGAGGTCATGTTGCACATTCCTTTCCAAACGGCTCCTTCGCCGGATTTGGATGGTGATGGTATACCCGATGCGCTTGAAAGTGATGGTGATGCCACTGATCCAAATTCCGACTGGGATAATGACGGTGTTTCCGATATTCAGGAACAAGCGATAGGATCTAATCCATATGATTCGGACGAGGATGGCACAGGTGCTGATTTTGTGGCCAACGCCTACCCGAATAAGTTCGATCTGGATAGTATTTATGGCTATGTAGATGAAGAGCAGACTTTTAATTTAGTTGTATCGAGGTCAAATTATTTCCTTAGAGGCTTAGACCCCAACTCCAATTTTGAAGAAGCACAGGAATACTACTCCAATCACGATTTTTCCAGTTTCATAGGAGAGACTCTTTTTAATGGGGAAGTTACCATAGATAATGAAGAACAGTTGTTTCGGGATAATGAAGACGATCCGGAAACCGATGTAGACGAATCCCTGGAAGTAACCAGTAGATTGGCCCCTGGTATTCATGTTCCCTTGGACAATGCATTTTTTCAAGAGAACATACTTGATAAAGAAGGACAGACCGAATTGTTGAGCCAATCCAATTTCAGGAATTTTCTACGGGGAATCCATTTATCTGGGACAAATGCGGATGACTTGATGTTCTTGTTGGATTTGACACAGGCCAATATTACCATCACTTACGAATATGATGATTACGATTCCGAAGCTGATGAAATTGTAACTGCTGAAAGGGATTTTGTATTGAGCTTTTTGTCCGGGAATGCCCAAAGTGGAATTTCAGGAAATGCGGTAAATGTTTTTGAAAATGAAATGTTTCCAAACCCGGATATAGCAAATGCCCTGGACAATGGGGAAAATGCTTCCAGAATATATGTAAAGGGAGGACAAACACTTGCAGAAATAAGGTTGTTTGATGAAATGGAAAACGGTGGTTCTGATATCATCAATCAAATCAAGCAGAACAATTGGGTGATCAATGAAGCCAATTTGACATTCTATGTAGATCGAGAAGCATTGGACCAATCTGTTGTTGAGCCACCAAGACTGTATTTGTACAATGCGGAAACCAATTCGCCCTTGTTCAGTGTGGGCAATGAACCGGTAACATCGAATTCAGGCCCCAATTCATTAAGATATTACCCCAACCATGATGGTGTGTTGCAAGAGGAAAACGATTTGGGCGTAAAGTATACCATTCGCATTACGGAACATATCAATAATATTATTGTAAGAGACTCCGCTAATGCCAAACTGGGATTGACATTGACTCCGAATATCAACCTTACAGTCGCTCGAGAAGCGATTGGTGCTGATATGCAAGGAGTGGATTATCCTATAGGTGCATCCATAAGTCCTCTGGGAACGATACTATATGGTAGTAATGTGGCAGATGGAGAAGAAGGGAAAAAGTTGAAATTGGAGATTTCTTACACCGAAGCCAACTAATCAATCTTTGATTTGTCGTGGTTTTTTGAACGTTTATCGTTTTAAAGAACCATAAGTACCTATTTTAACGTATACCTTTTAAATTTGATGACCAAACCCCCAAATGGTTATTAATTAAAAAAAAACTTATGTGTGGAATAGTTGGTTACATTGGCCATAGAGATGCTTATCCAGTTATAATCAAAGGCCTGCAAAGACTAGAATACCGAGGGTACGATAGTGCGGGTGTTACCTTGTTCGATGGTGAGAATATCCATCTTACCAAAACAAAGGGAAAAGTTGAAGATTTAAAAAACAAAGCGGAAGCATCCATTTCCACAAAAGGGAAGTTAGGTCTCGGACACACCAGATGGGCAACCCATGGTGTACCAAATGATGTGAATTCCCATCCACATTACTCAAATTCCGGAGATTTAGTGATTATCCATAATGGAATCATTGAAAATTATGAATCCATCAAACAGGCACTTATTAAAAGAGGATACACTTTTGAATCTGATACAGATACCGAAGTGCTTATCAATCTCATTGAAGAAGTCAAGAAAAAGGAAGGCGTAAAATTGGGTCACGCAGTTCAAATTGCTTTGAACCAAGTGGTGGGGGCCTATGCCATTGCGGTTTTTGATAAGAATAAACCCGACGAAATCGTGGTTGCCAAGCTAGGTAGTCCACTTGCCATCGGAATAGGGGAAAACGAATACTTTATTGCTTCTGATGCCTCACCTTTCATAGAATTCACGAACAATGCCGTTTATTTAGAAGATGAGGAAATGGCCATTGTAAGGATAGGTAAGGAAATCAAGTTGAGAAAAATCAAGGATGATTCCATTGCCTACCCTAATATTTTAGAGCTTAAGCTCAATCTTGAAGAAATTGAAAAAGGAGGCTATGACCACTTTATGCTCAAAGAAATCTATGAGCAGCCAAAAGCTATTCAGGATACATATAGAGGACGTTTGCTTGCGGACAAGGGAATAGTCAAAATGTCTGGCATTGATCAGAACCTTGAAAAATTCCTCAATGCCAATAGAATCATTATCGTAGCATGCGGTACTTCATGGCATGCAGGTTTGGTGGCCGAATATATTTTTGAGGACATGGCCAGAATACCTGTTGAGGTTGAATACGCATCGGAATTCAGGTACCGAAATCCTGTTATTACCGAAAACGATGTATTGATAGCTATCTCCCAATCCGGGGAAACGGCAGATACCTTGGCGGCCATTAAGTTGGCCAAAGAAAAAGGTGCGTTCGTATTCGGTGTCTGTAATGTGGTAGGTTCCTCTATCGCGAGGGAAACCCATGCAGGAGCATATACTCACGCAGGACCGGAAATCGGAGTGGCTTCGACCAAGGCATTTACCACGCAGATTACGGTATTGACCTTGATTGCCCTGAAATTGGCACAAGAAAAAGGGACGTTGTCGCAATCCAAATACCATGAATATTTGGCAGAATTGGAAGCCGTGCCCACAAAAGTGGAAAAGGCATTATTGTCCAATGCATTGGTAGAGGAAATATCGGAAATCTATAAAGATTCATCGAACTGTCTGTATTTAGGTAGGGGATACAACTTCCCCGTTGCCTTGGAAGGGGCGTTGAAATTGAAGGAAATCAGTTATATCCATGCCGAAGGCTACCCGGCCGCCGAGATGAAGCACGGTCCCATTGCTTTGATCGATGAGCAAATGCCCGTAGTGGTAATTGCCACTAAAAAAGGGCATTACGAAAAAGTGGTAAGCAACATCCAGGAAATCAAATCCCGAAAGGGTAGGATTATTGCCATTGTTACCGAAGGGGACAAAGCCGTTAAGGAGCTTGCTGACCACGTGATAGAAGTTCCTGAAACTTCAGAAGGTCTTTCTCCACTACTCACAACCATTCCATTGCAATTGTTGTCATACCATATTGCGGTAATGAGAGGTTGTAATGTGGATCAGCCAAGAAACTTGGCAAAATCCGTTACGGTAGAGTAAAAGGAACAAGAAATACAATTTGAATCAAAAAGGCGCTGTTTTCAGCGCTTTTTTTATTGATAAAGTAGATTTGAATACTTTTTTTTGCCAAAAAAGTATTATGCATGCATAATTTTTTTCAAATTTGTATAATCGGAATAAAAAAAAATGTATCTTCCCGATTGATACTTAACATGCACAAAAACTAAATTAACTCTAATCCATAGCAAATGAAAAAACTTATGTTTGTTTCCCTGATGCTTTTGGGTTTGGCGACTTATGGTCAAACCACTGTACAGGGAAAGGTAGTTGATGAAAACAATGAGCCTATACCGGGAGCCAATGTGGTCTTGGTAGGTAAAGCAGAAGGAACCACTACGGACTTTGATGGAAATTTTACCTTTAATACTGATGAAGAGCCCCCTTTCCAGCTTGAATTTTCCAGTATTGGTTTTTCGGATTTCACAGCAAATGTCACATCAAACAACCAAACGCTTACCATTACACTTTCGGAAGCTAATACGTTGTTGGACGAAATCGTAATCTCGGCGTCAAGAACACCGGAACGAATTTTTGAATCTCCCGTATCCGTTGAAAGGTTTGGGCTTAGGGAAATTAAAAACACCACGGCTGAATCCTTTTACGGTGGCCTTCAAAACTTGAAGGGTGTGGATATCAATACGAATAGTTTAACGTTCCAATCCATAAACACCAGAGGTTTTGCAACCTTTGCCAATAATAGGTTCTTACAATTGGTGGATGGTATGGACAATACCGCACCCGGACTCAACTTTGTATTGGGTAACCTTGTGGGGATGTCCGAATTGGACGTACAGAGCGTGGAGATTCTTCCAGGAGCCTCCTCTGCCCTTTATGGTGCAGGTGCGTTTAATGGTATTCTGTTCATGACCAGTAAAAGCCCATTCGACTTCCAAGGCATAAGTGCTTACGCCAAAGGTGGGGTAACGACACAAGATGCTGCAGGCAGCAATTTTTATAAAGATTTTGGAGTGCGTGCAGCCCATGCCTTCAGTGATAAGGTGGCCGTTAAGGCCAATCTATCCGTTTTGACAGGTGAGGATTGGCATGCCAATAGCCGAATGGATTTGAACAACCCAGGAGCTGACCGTTCCAATCCAGCCTATGATGGATTGAATGTATATGGTGATGAGGTTTCCACTGTTTTGGATTTTGATGCGGCTGCAGGTTTCCCATCAGGAACAGTTGGGTCGGCTTTAATTTCTAGAACAGGTTATGACGAAGCCGATTTGGCCAATTATAATGCAGAAAGTGTGAAAGCGGATTTTGCTTTGCATATCAGACCGTTTGCTGATGATCTGGAGGTAATATTAAACAGTAGAATAGGTAGAGGTACTACCATCTATCAGGGGGGCAACCGATATGCCGTAGCAGGGTTTACCATGCAACAGCATAAACTGGAAATCAAAAACGACAATTTCTTTGTAAGGGGGTATATCGTTTCGGAAAACTCAGGTGATGCCTATGATACCCGTTTTGCTGCAATTAATGTAAATCGAGCTTGGAAATCAGATACACAATGGTTTACGGACTATGCAACGGCTTATATCCCAACGTACTTAGGGGGTATTCAAGGAGCTGGACTTACTCCTGACCAAGCTTCTGCCCAAGCACACATTGCAGGTAGACAAGCTGCAGACCAAGGAAGATTGATTCCGGGAACAAATGCTTTTCAAAATGCGTTTAACAGGGTAATCAATGATGGGGATTTGACCACAGGGGCAAAGTTCATTGATAAGACCAAATTCCGTCATGTAAACGGTAATTACAATATCGCCCACCTAATTGATGATTGGGCCGATATCCAAATTGGTGGGTCGTTCCGGGAGTATGAACTGAATTCCCAAGGGACCATTTTTACTGATATTGATGGCCCCATCAAATACAACGAATACGGAGCATATCTTCAAGTACAAAAGAAATTTTTGGACGATCGTTTAAAATTTACGGGTTCTGCTCGTTACGATAAAAATGAATTTTTTGATGGTTTCCTATCCCCAAGACTTTCTTTGGCCTATACATTGGGAGAGGAAAGAAACCATAACCTTAGGGTTTCAGTGCAGCAGGGATTTAGAAACCCGACAACGCAAGATTTGTTCATTGGTTTGAATGCAGGTCGTGCCATTTTGGTAGGTTCTGCACCCTCAAACTTGGATAGGGATGTAAGAACATTCAATATAAGTGAGGCAGGTCAGGAAGAATATGGACAACCAGCTACAGTTGAAATTGTGGGGCGTGAGGCCTATGAAAATGCATACTCTACTAGTTCTTTGCAAGCAGGGGCTCCTGAGGTAGTGAACACCCCGCTTGTAAAACCTGAGGAAATCATTGCCTACGAAGCAGGTTATCGAGGGCAAGTGGGTAAGTTTACCATTGACTTGAGCGGATATTACAATAGCTATTCCGACTTTTTGGCCAATACAACCACAGCGGTTCCTTTTTATGGTGAAGCAGGAGATGGCGGCTTGTCTTTAGCGGCTATCCAAAATGGCGATTACCAAGTCTACCAAACCTATACCAATTCCGAGGCGGATATCAACTCCTATGGAGGTACCATAGGTGTGGACACCAAACTTGGTAATTTTGATTTAGGAGTAAACTATACGTTTGCCGAATTGGATATTGATGAAGGTAAATACCCAGATTTAAGAACCAACTTTAACACGCCGAAGCATAAGGTAAAAGCATCTTTCGGGAACACCGAGCTTTTCAAAAACTTTGGATTTAACGTAAACTACCGTTGGAGCGATAGCTATTACTGGGAAGCCTCTTTTGCGGATGGCGATATTCCAGCATATACTGTGTTGGATGCCCAGATCAACTATTCGGTTCCATCCATCAAATCAGTTTTCAAACTGGGTGGATCTAATCTATTGGGCGATGAATACTACACGGCAATTGGTACAGGACTTATTGGTTCCATATACTATTTGTCTTGGAGCATAAACCCTTAAACAACAGTAAAAAAGAAAAAGAAAAGGCGTTGGGCAAACCAACGCCTTTTTTATTGAAAAAAAAGCTGAAATCGGTTTCTGAATAAAAATGTAAAAGCATATCTTTGCAGCCGAAAAAATAGCGGTTATTTTCCGCGTATTCAATTATAAATAAACATACTAATGTCTAAAGTAACAGGTAAGGTTGCCCAAATTATAGGCCCGGTCATTGATGTTGAGTTTGAATCTGGGGTAGAGATCCCAAGAATTTATGACTCCCTTGAAATCGCAAAAGCTGATGGCTCAAGATTGGTTTTGGAAGTACAATCACATATTGGTGAGAATACTGTAAGAACCATTTCCATGGACTCTACTGATGGATTGAGCAGAGGTGTGGAAGCAGTAGCTACCGGAAATCCAATTCAAATGCCAATCGGTGAAGATGTTTACGGACGTCTTTTCAATGTGATCGGTGATGCCATCGATGGTTTGGAGGAACTGCCTAAAACTGGAGACAATGGACTTCCAATTCACAGGGAAGCACCAAAATTCGAGGACCTTTCCACTTCCACGGAAGTACTTTTCACAGGTATCAAAGTGATCGACCTTATCGAGCCCTACGCAAAAGGTGGTAAGATTGGATTGTTCGGTGGAGCCGGTGTAGGTAAAACCGTATTGATTCAGGAGTTGATCAACAACATTGCAAAAGGGCACGGTGGTTTGTCCGTGTTCGCAGGTGTTGGAGAGCGTACTCGTGAAGGGAACGATTTGCTTCGTGAAATGTTGGAGTCCGGTATTATCAAATACGGGGACGATTTCTTGCACTCCATGGAAGAAGGAGGATGGGATTTGTCCAAAGTAGATAAAAAGGCAATGAAAGAGTCCAAAGCTACCTTCGTGTTCGGTCAGATGAACGAACCACCAGGAGCACGTGCTCGTGTGGCATTGTCTGGGTTGACCATTGCAGAGTATTTCCGTGATGGATCAGGAGAAGGACAAGGAAAGGACGTTCTTTTCTTCGTAGATAATATTTTCCGTTTTACCCAAGCAGGTTCTGAGGTATCCGCCCTTTTAGGTCGTATGCCATCAGCGGTAGGTTACCAACCAACATTGGCAACAGAGATGGGTGCCATGCAGGAAAGGATTACATCAACAAAAAGAGGTTCCATTACATCGGTACAGGCGGTTTACGTTCCTGCGGATGACTTGACGGACCCTGCACCAGCGACAACATTTGCTCACTTGGATGCGACTACCGTACTTTCCCGTAAAATTGCCGAGTTGGGTATTTATCCAGCTGTGGATCCTTTGGATTCAACTTCCAGGATTTTGACCCCTGAGATTTTGGGTAAAGAGCACTACGATTGTGCACAACGTGTAAAAGAGTTGTTGCAGCGCTATAAAGAGCTTCAGGATATTATCGCCATTTTGGGTATGGAAGAACTTTCTGAAGAAGATAAATTGGCTGTAGGTAGAGCAAGACGTGTACAGCGTTTCTTGTCCCAGCCGTTCCACGTAGCGGAGCAATTTACCGGTATTCCTGGGGTATTGGTTGATATTAAAGAGACCATCAAAGGATTCAACATGATTATGGACGGTGAATTGGATCACTTGCCAGAATCTGCATTCAACCTTAAAGGTACCATTGAGGAAGCTATCGAGGCTGGAGAGAAAATGTTGGCGGAAGCATAAAACAAGTTAAGGGTTAAGAGTGTCGAGTTCAGAGTAACTCATCTCATAACTAGAAACCTGTCTGCCGACAGGCAGGCTCATAACTAAATAAGATGTATTTAGAAATAGTATCACCCGAAGCTACTTTATTCTCAGGCGACGTGACCTCGGTTACCGTGCCTGGTGTAAATGGCGAGTTCCAGATGTTGGAAAACCACGCGCCCATTGTTTCTTTATTACAAAAGGGAAACGTAAAGGTAAAAGGCGACATTACCATTGATGAGGATTTTGCCGATAAATTTTCCAAAGGAAGCAATGGAGAGACCGTATTGGCGATTACAAGCGGAACTGTGGAGATGAAAGACAACAAAGTAATCGTACTAGCCGATTAAAATAAATGAATTAATTCACAACAAAAAAGCCGCTCCAATTGGAGCGGCTTTTTTTATTGAGATATTCTAAAATAAGATGACCCTAAAATAAAAGAATCACATTTTGACTGGTATATGTGGTCTTAATGAGTACATTTTTTTCTTAGAGTGATAATAATCAATAACTTGTAGGAAAAGATTCTTGATTTACGGCTTATTTTCATGCATTCCCCAATCAAGAGTAGTTGAAAATAAAATAACCCTGGTTAATTACGTTTTAGTATGAAAAACCCTTTCTTCTTTTTGATTGCTGCTATTTTTCCGTTGTCTATTATTGCTCAAGATAGAGTTCCTGAGGTAGTACGAACAGTGAATGTAAATCTACAGGTCCAAGAAAATAGGGGCGAGGTTTATAACACGTATGTGGATGTGGAAGGTTCGCCATATATGAACGATGATTTTATGCCAGCCATGCTTTATCCTGATGAAAAACTGTATTTGGCCAGATACAATGCAAAAGATGATGAAATTGAGGTGCAACTCGCTGAAGATAAAATTTTGGTCTTGGACAATGCTAGAAGGGATTATAAGATGGTTTTTCGAGATAATGACCTCACTTACACTACAATTTACAATCAAGGGGAGAAAATGCCAGGATATTATGTTGAATTGGTGACAACGGATAAAATATCCGTATATAAGAAGCAAACAAAACGCTTTGTTGAAGGAAGAGAGGCCACAGATAATTTTTCAAAAGATAAGAATGCTTATTTTACCCAGGCAAGTGAAATATTTTTTATCCGACTAATAGAAGATGGGCCAATCGTTGAAATGCCGACCAAGCGCAGAAAGTTTTCAAAGTTATTTGATTCAAAAGAGGATGAAATCGATGACTACATAAAGGATAATGATATCGATCTTGAAGAAGAAAGCGGTATCAAAAAGGTTGTTGGATTTATTGTTACCAACTAGTCATTTACCAATGAAAGGATAGTCATCTATTCTTCTTTGGAGTGTTCAAGAATATCCCCGGGTTGGCAATCCAATGCTTCGCAGATGGCCTCCAATGTGGTAAACCGAATTGCTTTGGCTTTTCCCGTTTTAAGAATTGATAAATTAGCCGTTGTAATACCCACTTTTTCTGCAAGTTCGTTGCTCTTCATATCTCGTTTGGCAAGCATTACGTCTAGGTTTATTAAAATTGCCATGCTTAAATGGTAAGGTCGTTCTCTTGTTTTAAATCATAGCCATCTTGAATCAAATCTGCCAAAATCAATATAAATATTCCTATGACCAATAGTGGGATTCTACCGCTAATGAGTTCTCCTATATTATGCCCAAATAGATAGGCTGATGAATCATTGATATTTTCAATTTGCCCAGAGAGTTTTTCCACTATCCTTACGATAAAGATAGCTATGGAGTAATAAATCAAACCATTACCCACCTGTTTAAAAATCGATTTATTCGCTTTCGAAAAGAGTGATTTTGATTCTGAATCATACACGGTTTTCCTGAGTTTCAAGAGTAACCACCCCATGTAAATCAATAGAATCAAATTGATGGTAAGTAAGATAATATCCAAAGTACTGAAATCCGAGGGAGTGTTTTCATGAACCAAATCAAATTTAGTTAAAACGATCAATGGAAATTTCAAAGCCTTTGAGAGTATATCCAGTGCAAGGGCAATCAACAAGAAGTTGACGATGTATTTTAAGTAGGTGGTTGATTTTTTCATGAAAATTATTGTTTTTCGATAACAAACATACATTAAATTATCGAAAAACAATAATTAGCCTCACAAAATAATTATGACCCACTCCTTATTGTCAGCATAATATCTTCTCAATTCCTGAAAGCCAATGGCGGCATGTGCATCCAAAGACCTCTTATTCTTTCCATCCACTTCGGTAACAATGGTATCGAACCCCATGGGTAGTTTCTCCTTCATGGTTTGATACAGTTTTCGGAAGATACCTTGGTTCCGATGACTTTTGGCCACGCAGATTTGCCCCATTACCATATAGCGTACATCATCATTCAGTGCCGTTTCGATTTCCATGAACATGGGGCGAAGTACTTCAATATCCTCGGAAAATTCAGGGTGCATGCAAAGTGCGTAACCCACGACCTGACCATCATCCATAGCTATGATGTGTCCACAGACATCGTTCATGGACTTTAAGGTCTCCAAGGAATGTTCCACAGTCACAAAACCTTCTTTTGTGCTTTCCTCTTGACTTATATTTTTAGGTAGATTACGCTGCTGAAGCGCTAGAATCTGTTCCAGTTCTTTTAAAGAATCAGCTTGTTTGTAAACAATCATTTACTCCACCTTAAGCCACTCTTTTCGATGTTCAAGCATTTCTTTGGACGGTTTTAAATCTTTGTCCTCCATTAAGCTAAAGGAATAGTCGGGACTGGGTGTCAGAACCAGTTCTGTGGTTTTTTCCTCCCCGTATCTTGTATACTTTACTTGCAATGCTTCTCCTAAATTGAATTGCATCAAGTAATCATCAAAAGATTGGTCCTCAGCCAAAGGCTTGTCGTTGATACTCAAAATCACATCCCCACTGTCCAGTCCAGCAACGTAGGCAGGACTGTTCATTTTTGTGTTTCTGAGAATCCTATAACCTGAGTTATCCCTGCTCATTAAGACATATGATCCAAAATACGGAGCAGTTTCAGCTTGTTCCAGAATTACACCTACTGACTCCATAAGTGTTTTGTAATCGGGCATATCACTTTTGTAGATATAACTGTTGAAAAATTGGTCCCCAAAAGATTTTCCTGCGTACTCGCTCAAAGCACCATGCAGATTTTCAATCGTATATGGGTTTTCAGCTTTGCCATATTTTTTCCAGACATATTTCATGAAACCATCCAGGTTTAAATCTTTTTCACGAAGGGAAAGATCTAAAGCCAAGCCCAATACACTTCCGTAGGAATAATAGGAAATGAACATGTTCTCACGGTTGACAGGGTCTACCGAGGTGGCTGCATCCACAAAGGGCGCTTGGAAGCTCATTTCAATCGGATTGAAGAATTGTCGTGCAGGGGAGTTCCAAACATAATTGAAGGTCCCGGCCAATCCCTCAACATATGATTGGGGGCTGGAAAGACCAGCTCTACATAAAATCAGGCCCGTGTAATAACTAGTGAACCCTTCGGCAAACCAAAGCGCCCCGCTCATATTGGCTTCCTCAAAATCAAAAGGCTCCAAAGTTTTTGGGCGAATACGCTCTACGTTCCAAGAATGGAAAAACTCATGGGATACGGTCCCGATATTACGTTCCATACCGCCATCAGCCAAGCTTCGGGTACTCGTCAATATGGTGGAATTTCGGTGTTCCATGCCATCGCCCGAGGCATTGGGGATATAACAGGCAAGAAACGTGTAACTTCCATAATCGTAATCTGGCAACTCACCATAGACGTCCTTTTCTGCCAGAACTACTTTTTTTACTTTTTCAAAATACTCATCAGCTTCTTCCTCAGTTCCGTTGTGATGCAGTGCAAGATTGATGGTCTTGTCATCCACTTCAAAAGAACGTAGCATGTAATTGCTGATTTCCGTAGGACTGTCCATAAAATATTGGAGGTCAGGTGCCGAATAGGTAGTGCCGGAGACCAAAGGAAGTTGTGTGGCCACTTTCCAGTCCAAGTCTTCACGAACATCAAAAGTCACTTCGATTTCGCGCTCACTCAATTCAGGGGAGAACATAAAAGTTGCAGGAATGTTCAAGTGGGCATGAGTCTCATCCACTTGGGAATAAGTACCCCCACCTCGATTGGCAAATAAAATATATTTGATCTTGATGGTGCCATCATGTCCGCTAACTTCCCAAGCATATGGATTTGGACGGGTCACGGTCAGGGGATTTCCTTTGCTGTCGGTAGCTTGAAAGCCATAAACGTTTTTGGCGAATTCGTGAAGGGCATAACGTCCAGGAGAGGTTCTGCTCATCCGAAACTCCACAGTGTCCGAAGTTAAATCGGGAAAAGTAGCTTCAATAATTGCCTCATGATGCAAGGCATTGTCAAAAGAAATAGAATAGGTGTTGGTCTGGGCAGTCATCAATAGCCCAGTGAATAGTGCTAAAATGGAAAGGGTAAATTTCATTTTCGAGTTAGGTTTAAGATGCACTAAGATACTGTTTAATCTGCGTAAGTGCTAGATTTGTGGGGTGGAGAAATTTTTCGGTAGCTATTTGAAAATATCGACTATTTTAACAAGAAATTGAGCGATTGCGATTTTGTTTGCAAGCCCTTTAAAATATTTGGAAGGATGAAAACTGAATTTTACACTTTGGGAAGCTTTGAGTTTCCGGCGGATGCCGTGGTCATTAAAGGCAAATTGGAAGCAGAGGGGATTCCTGTATTTTTAAGGGATGAAGCTACTATTAATTCAGATCCTTTGATTAGTGCAGCTTTAGGTGGTGTTAAGTTACAAGTGTATTCAAGCGATAAGGAAAGAGCCAAGGAAATTTTCGATGAAGTCCGAAACTACGCCACCGATGATTTTGGCAATCCAGTGGTTTGCCCTAATTGCAAGGCCACCAAGTCAGAGATTTACTATTCGCGAAGTACTATTTTTTATAAACTGTTTCCGTTCTTTGAGCCCAGAAAGTACCAATGCATGCAATGCAATTTCATTACCAAACCCGCTCAATGAAATATTTGTTACGGGAATCATTCTAGTCGTTGGTAGATTAGTCCTCTTCCCACAGTAGCCTCTAACTTATAATGTGTTTCTATATAAGCATCTATATAAGTGTTGTACTCCACTAGTTTTTTATCAAAAATCTTTTTACCATTTCGAGCTATCAAGGTTTTTGGTTGGATGACCTCCATAATGTATTTGAGCTCTTCAACCCCTGTTTTTCTTGGGTTGTCGAGATTGGAAAACAATTCATCACGGGTAATGTTACTAGGGTGGGTAGCCGCTTTTGTGGGTGGTGTTTCGCCCAAAACCCAATATCCAATATGGTATTCGGTAAAGAAAATATTATTGGTTTCCAGATTATGTTCTAGGATGTATCTGGGGACATCAATCCCTTCACCATTATATAAAGACCCTTTTTTTATTTTGTTGGAAACAATGTTCATGTATTCCAAATAAGATTCCATCGGAATAAGCAAAAGCAACGCTATGATAAGAGGTTTGTATGATTTCTTCAGCTTCGGAAGCTTGCCAAAGGCAGCTCCTATCGGAATCAAAATAAAGGGATACAGTTGAATCAAATAATGGCCATTGACCTTTCCGGTTTGCATAAAAGAAAGCAAAATGCCAATGATGACAACGGTCAATAACTGTGATTCCCTCGATTTAAAATCGATGATTTTGTACACAAAACCAACAATCAAAAGCCCAAGAACAATAAAAACAAAGGGCAATGTTTTTACTGGAGAGTGATACTTGCTTCCAGCATAGGCCAAGGGTGCCTCAAAAATGGATTCCCACCAAACATAAAGGTTATCTTGAAGATAATAGGGCAATGCGGTCAGGATAACGGTAAGGGCGACACCGATTCCCATAAAGAATAAATTCCGAATGCTCTTGGATAACTTGTCCTTGGCAAAACCCTCCGACAAAAAGTAGATGCCCAAAGTCAATACGGGATATGCCATATTCAATTTGGACATAATGGAAAGCCCAAACAATAGTCCGGCCAATAAAAACCATTGCCATTTCCTTTTATAAATCACAATATAAATACCTGCGACAAAAAAAAGTGTACAAATGTGTTCCGACATTACTCCTTGTAAACTCCCAAACAAGCTTTGGAAGAACACACAAAAGATGGCGACCCAGAATGCAATTTTTTTACTGGTTATTTTTTTAGTAATGCCATACGTAAACAAACTTGTCAAGCCCACCATTACAGCGCCAAAAAAGCGAATGGCAAAAAAGCTTTTCCCAAAAATTTTAATGATTACGGCAAAATACAGAAAGGTAATCGGCGGTTTAAGGTCCCAAAGTTGGGTATAGGGCAAATATCCATCGACCCAGGATTGTCCCATAAGGATGAAAGTGCTTTCATCTCGATCCACATAATCCCTAAAAAAGAAAGGGAAACGGATAAAAACGGACACCACGACCAAAACAAAAAGGACCATTTTCCAGTCCAGATCTTCATACCTTAAGGAACATAATTTTTTAAGCACGATGGTATTCAGCGTTTTGATCGTTAATTGTCATCTGTGCAATATAGATAAATTTGAATGGTTAAGCAGCTGCCAACTGCAGGTATGCTTGTTTTAACTTTTCAATCACGATTTTAAGTTCTTCCTCGTTTAAGTTCCCGTAACCAAAACGTATGGCACAGGTGTTTCTATCTTGATAGAGAATGGTTTTTGGTAAAAATAAATCCAGTTTTTCAGCTTCTTCGGCCAGTTTTACTAAAGATATGGGCTTTTTAAATCGCAACCACATGGCCAGCCCTCCAGAAGGTATTTGCCAATCAAGTATGTCGTCAAAATGTTCTTTTAAAAAAGTGCATAAAGCATCCCTACGTTGTTTGTAGGTTACGATATTTTTTTTCTTGAGCCGGTATATTTCACCTTCGGATATAAGTTCAGAAAGCATTTGTTCCTGTATCAGGTCTCCTTGTGTATCCAATAATTGCAAGTAATTATTGGCTTCGGAAATTACCTGTTCTGGTGCCACAACAAACCCAGTATGAAAACTTGGGAATAAAGACTGTCCCAGTTTACCCAAGTAGATGATATTCCCATTGGCATCTGCACATGCCATGGGCAACATGGAAGACCCTTCAAACTGAAAATCATGGTCAAAATCGTCCTCGATTATGGCAACACCATGCGTTTTGGCCAATTCCAATAATTGCAGTCTTCTTTTTGTGCTCAATGTTGTGGTTGTAGGATAGTCCCTGTTAGAGCAAACATAAATACAACGAATGTGCCCATGTTTAAAATGCCTCTTTATATAACCAATATCCAATCCCTCATCATCTACAGGTACTGTTTTAATTTTTGCCCCCGATTGTTGAAATATCATGTTGGCCACATAATTGCTTAGTTGTCCAACCAGCACCAAATCGCCTGGATTTATCAATACCTGCGAAACAATATACAGGCTCATTTCCGTACTGCGGGTATTCAATAAATGGGTTGGTTTGATATGAAATCCCCTAGTGGCATTTAAATAGTTACAGAGTTGGGTGCTAAAAACCGAAGGAATCAAGGCACTGGATCTATTCCATTTGTTGATTAACGGCTTTCGTTTCATTGCAGCACTGTACCATCTGGAAAATTGGTGCACGGGATGTAATCGTAAATCGGGTTTGCCATCACTTATGGAATATTTGGCCGTGGTCTCCTTTTTGGTTGATGCTAGATTAAAGGATTGTTGGAAAGTGAATCCTGGAATCTTGGGATGTTCGTAAACTTGGTTGATATGCTGTGTGTTTGCTTTGATTTTTACTTTGGAATCTTCTGGAACTACCACAAAGGTTCCTTTATTGGGTATGATGTTTACCCAACCTTGGGAGGCCAGTTCATCATAGATGGCCACAGCTGTATTCCGATGAACGTTCAATAGTTTACCTAAAACCCGGGTTCCCGGTAATTTGCTGCCTTTTTCCAAATAACCACGTTGTATGGCGTTCATGATTTGTTGTGCCACCTGTACATATGCAGGCTGAACAATAGATTTGTCTATGGACACTATTTGAACCAATAGATCAAAAACCGGACTATTCATTGTTTTAAAACTGGACTAGTTTAATCGTCCGGAAAGTTAGGACTTTTGCAACATAAAATGAATTGACTTAAAAATTTACCTAACAAGCCTACATAATGAAAAAATCAATTTTATTTACTGCGATAGTACTGATCGGTGCTTTTCAGGTAAAAGCGCAACAGGACGATGCTGCTATAATGGTAGATTCGTTAAGCGAAGTTGTGGTGACGGCAAACCGAATTAATCTTCCTTTCAAGGAAAATTCACGGACCATCAATATCATCACTTCCAATGATATTAAAAATAGTGCCGCTGTGAATGTGACAGATTTACTTCAACAAGTTGTAGGTGTGGATATAAGAAGACGCGGTACCGGTGGTAGTCAAGCAGATTTGTATATAAGGGGTGGTGGTTTTGACCAAACCTTATTATTGATAGATGGCGTTAAAATGGACGATGCGCAAACGGGACACCACACCATGAACGCAGCCTTGCCATTGGAGGTTATAGAAAGAATAGAAATTATAAAAGGTCCGGCAGCACGGGTTTTTGGACAGAATGCATTTGCTGGTGCTATTAATATCATTACCAAGAAGAATTTGGATAATTCGGTTTCCCTAAACGTGGAAGCTGGTTCTTTTGGACAATTAAATGGTAGTGCAACTGCCGGTGTCGATACGGAAAACTCAACGCATATCATACATGTGGGAAGGATGACATCTGAAGGATATAGAAATAACTCAGATTATGATAATGGAAATTACTATTTAAAGAGTGTTTTCAATAAAAATGCACAGCCTATACAAATGACGGCTACATTCTTGGAGCGCAATTTTGGAGCGGAGAATTTTTATACCACCAATCCTACATTTCATGAGTATGAAGAAACCCAAAACAGCCTGTTGGCGTTGTCCACCACCTTTAAGAACAACAAGCTTAGAATACAGCCAAGAATCTATTGGAAACGTAATCAAGACTTGTTTCTCTTGAGGCGAAATGAACCAAGTTTTTACAGAAACATGCATATTTCCAATAAAATTGGGGTAGAGACCAACGCCTCTTATGCCTCTAAATTGGGAATTACAGGATTTGGGGTAGAGCTTTCTCAAATCTATTTAAGAAGTAATAACCTAGGTAGCCGAAACCGTTTCATGTCCAACGTGTTTTTGGAACATCGTTTTAGTATAGCGGACAACAAATTGGATATTACCCCAGGTGTGGCGCTGACTTACTTTTCAGACTTTAAGTTGAGAGCATTCCCTGGATTGGATATTGGGTATAACCTTACCAATACTTTTAAAGTATATGGTAATATTGGCTATACCTACCGCATACCGACTTATACGGATTTGTACTATAACGACCCAGTTACCAGTGGTAACACAGATTTGGAACCAGAAGAAGCTTTTGCGCAGGAATTGGGCTTAAAGTATACTACTCCTGAATTTAATGCCAGCGTTGCTGTTTTTAATAGGGATGCGGACAATCTAATCGATTTTATTAGAAACGATGTTTCTGAAGATGTATTTACGGCTACAAACATTACAGAAGTAAATACCAAAGGTTTGGAGTTGGATGCTGCTTATAATTTTAAGTTCAAAGACTTTACGCAAACCTTAAGTGTGGGCTATGCGTTTTTGGATGACAATATTTTGGACCAAAACGAAGAATTGTCCCGTTACTCTTTAAATACATTGAAGCATCAATATACTACGCGCTTAAGTACCCAATTGTTTAAAAATGTACGTCAGAATATTATTTATAAGTATGCAGAACGTACTACGGGACAAACATATAATGTTTGGGATGCATCATTGGTCATTAAAGTAAAAAAGGCTGAGTTTACCATTACTGCAAATAATATTTTCGATGCAGATTACATAGAGTCTGGCTTTATACCTATGCCGCCGAGTAATGTATTATTTGGTTTGCGATATAGTTTTAAATAGAATGAAAACGGAGCAGCCACTGGGAAAGGCAAATTGGTGCCCAAATAGTAGTTTTCAAAACGTTTTATTAATTTAGCTGTTTCAAATTCCTTGAAATTTTGAAACTGAATCTTGAACAGATACCTCGGGAGAAAGCCCTGACCAAACAGGAGTTTATCCATAAATATTTCAAGCCCCAAAAGCCCGTAGTCATTGAGCGCTTTATTGAGGATTGGCCAGCCTATTCCAAATGGGACCTGGATTACATGAAAGAAATTGCAGGGGACAAGGAAGTGCCACTTTACGATGATCGACCGGTAAAGCATGATGAAGGCTTCAATGAACCTCATGCCAAAATGAAGATGGCCGACTATGTCGAGCTCTTAAAAAGCGGTCCTACCAAATACCGGATTTTCCTTTGGAACATTTTAAAGGAAGTTCCCGAGCTGCAAAAGGATTTTTCATACCCGGATTTTGGTCTACGCTTAATGAAGGGGCTTCCCATGCTCTTTTTTGGCGGACAGGATTCGCACACCTTTATGCACTACGACATTGATTTGGCCAATATTTTCCATTTTCATTTTGAAGGAAAAAAACAATGTATTCTTTTCTCGCAAGATGAGACCAAATTTCTGTACAAGATTCCGCATTCACTGATTACGCGTGAAGATATCGATTTTGCAGACCCTGATTTGGATAAATGGCCCGCGCTCCAACATGCCAAAGGGCATATAACGAATTTGGAACATGGGAATGTACTATATATCCCCGAAGGATATTGGCACCATATGAAGTACATTACACCTGGTTTTTCCATGAGCTTAAGGGCGATTGCCCGTAAACCTAAAAATCTTGGGAAAGCAGTTTACAACATTTTTGTGATGCGACATTTTGATAACCTCATGCGTAGATTGAAAGGGCAAGAATGGATTGATTGGAAAAATGAAAAGGCTGTGGAACGTACGCAGAAACTATTACTGCAGGATTGATGCTTATTTGATAAGCTCATTTGCTTTTTCGTACACCAAGTGGCTTTCCCAGCCCCTGTACAACAAATAATCAGCTAGTTTCTTTTTTTTCTTGAAAGGGTTCGTCTCCTTTATTTGGGTCACCCGTTTTTTGGCAAGCTCATCAAAAGTTGTTAAATAGTCCTCATTTTGTATTTCGGCCAATGCGCTTTTGATGTTGTAAGCAGAAATATCACGGAATTTCAACTCCCTGATGATTCTGTTCGCCCCCCATTTTTTCATATTGAATTTACCACGGGCGAATGCTTTGGCAAAGCGCTCCTCGTTGAGGTAGTTTTCTTGGATGAGGTGCCCCAGGATTTGGTCTATGGCTTCCGGAATCATGTTCATACGCTTCAGTTTTTCCACTACCTCTTTGTGGCAACGCTCTTGATAGGCACAGTAACGCTCCATCTTTTTGGTGGCTTCGGTAAGGGTGTAGCTTTTCGTATGATTCATATTCCAAATGTACATAAAACAAAAAAGCGACTNNNGTCGCTTCTTATTAGGGTCGTATTGTTTTGCCTTCTTTGTCCTTAAAACGATATTCAAGGTACTTATAGGCGTCCCTGGGTTGAATTTTAACCCATTTTTTATAGGTTTTGAACCATTTGGAACGAATGGAAGGAACCCCTTTGGTCAAGTAAGCTGCAATAAATGGATGTATGTTTAATATTACTCCATTATTCTTGCGTCCTGGTTTAAGGATTCGCTCCAAATCTGCTTGGATCTTGTCGATCAAAACAATGGGAGCTTCCACTTCGGCGCCCGAACCATTCGGGTTTTCCTCACTGGTTTTGATATTCATTTCGGGACGAACACGTTGTCTTGTAATTTGAACAAGCCCGAATTTACTGGGCGGCAAAATTTTGTGTTTTGCCCGATCGTCCTTCATTTCGTCCCGCAGGTGGTCAAACAATTTACGTCTGTGATCACCTTTGGTCATATCAATAAAATCTATTACAATAATACCGCCCATATCTCGCAAACGTAATTGTCTTGCAATTTCAGTTGCGGCCAATAGGTTTACTTCCAGCGCGGTATCTTCTTGGTTTTTGGCCTTGTTGGAGCGGTTGCCACTGTTTACATCGATAACGTGTAAAGCTTCGGTGTGCTCAATAACAAGATATGCCCCACGGCTCATGGATGCTGTTCGGCCAAACGAGGTCTTGATTTGACGCTCTATCCCGAATTTTTCAAATATCGGGGCCGAACCGGTGTACAACTTTACAATGGATTCTTTTTGCGGAGCGATCTCGTGCAAATAATCCTTGATTTGGTTGTATAAAGTTTCTTCATCTACATGGATTCCAGTAAAGGAATCGTTGAAAACATCCCTAAGGATGGATGATGCCCTGTTCAATTCCACCAGTACTTTGGATGGATGGGGCGCTTTGTGCAATTTTTTGCACATGTTTGTCCATTTGGAAAACAAATTCTGAAGATCTTTGTCCAGTTCTGCAACCTTTTTGCCTTCTGCTACGGTACGTATGATGACTCCAAATCCTTTGGGCTTAATGCTCTTTACAAGTCTGATAAGTCTGTCCTTCTCCTCTTTGCTCGCTATTTTTTGGGATACCGAGACTCTGTCGGAAAAAGGCACCATGACCAAGTAACGTCCGGCTATGGAAAGCTCGGAGCTGATTCTGGGTCCCTTTGTTGAGATGGGTTCTTTTACTATTTGTACCAGTAATGACTGATTGGCTTTCAACACATCGTTGATACTGCCATTCTTGTCAATGTCTTTTTCAAACGGAAAATTTCTGAGGGAATAATCTTTAAGCTTCCCTGTTCTAGCTTTTTTAATGAATTTCAACATGGAGGACAGTTGCGGGCCAAGGTCATGATAATGCAGGAACGCATCTTTTTCATAACCTACATTGACAAATGCTGCATTGAGGCCTGTAACGGGTTTTCTTATCTTGGCCAGGAAGATATCCCCTACGGAAAAGTTGTTGTTGTCCTCTTCCTTGTGTAATTCTACTAATTTTCCATCCTTTAATAAGGCAAAATCGACTGCATCAGGAGTAGATCTAACAATTAATTCTCTATTCACCTGAATCGATTTTTATTTACCCCACATGAATTTTGGGATAAATGATTAAACAATATATGGTATCGGTTATTTTTCGAACCGATTGAAATTCGTTTCTTGAATCTCTATGTCAAAGAACGTGATAGGGTAAAACGAAAAAGTAGTTGAAACAACTACTTTTTCTTGTGTCGGTTAGCTCTTCTGCGCTTCTTACGCTTGTGCGTAGCTACCTTATGTCTTTTTCTTTTCTTTCCACTCGGCATATGCTCTTGCTTTAGTGTTGTTAATTATATTATTTTACTTGTACGTTAGTTTTTACGCCTTCCACAAAAACTTTGGCTGGCTTGAACGCAGGAATATTGTGTGCAGGAATTTTAATAGTAGTGTTCTTAGAGATATTTCTACCTGTTTTTTCCGCTCTGGTCTTGATAATAAAACTACCAAAACCTCTTAAATAAACATTATCACCATTCTCCAAGGATGATTTTACCTCTTCCATAAAGGATTCCACTGTCGCTTGCACATCTCCTTTTTCAATACCTAGTTTCTCCGAGATCCTAGTTACAATATCTGCTTTCGTCATTTTGTATTATTAATTTTCTAATTTTTTTCGGCTTGCAAATATAAACATTATAATTAATCTTTCCCTTTAACCCTTTAATTTTAAGTATATAAACTGATACATTTGACCTTTATTACTTTCTTTGATGACTTTTGCCCCTAAAATCCTGAATTGGTACTACGAACATCAGCGTAATCTCCCTTGGAGGGAAACCCGTGATCCCTATAAAGTTTGGCTATCGGAAATTATTCTGCAACAAACCCGTGTTGCCCAGGGGATGCCCTATTATTTAAGGTTTGTGGAAGCTTTCCCTACTGTTCATGATCTTGCCAATGCACCCGAGGAGCAAGTACTCAAGCTGTGGCAGGGACTTGGGTATTACTCCCGAGCACGAAATTTGCACGCTACTGCAAAAATGGTGGCAAATGATTTTGATGGGGAGTTTCCTAAGACTTACAAAGAGTTAAAATCCTTGAAAGGAGTGGGAGATTATACCGCAAGTGCCATTGCATCCTTCTGTTTTGATGTTCCAGAGCCCGTAGTCGATGGCAACGTTTACCGGGTTTTGTCGCGATATTTTGGGGTTGATATACCTATCAATAGTACGCAGGGCATCAAATATTTTAAGGAATTGGCCCGCGAAGTGATGGATGCGGAGAACATCAGGGACTACAATCAAGGAATCATGGAGTTCGGCGCGGTACAGTGTGCCCCCAAAAAACCATATTGTTTATTGTGTCCACTCCAAGAAAGTTGTATGGCACTCCAAGAGAACAAAGTGGACCAGCTCCCTGTAAAGTTGAACAAGACCAAGGTGCGGAACCGATACTTCAATTATATCGTATTGCTGGATGATGATGGCAATACCGTTTTGGAGCAGCGAAGGGGCAAGGGCATTTGGCAGAATTTGTATCAGTTTCCACTTATTGAGTCGGAAAAACAGCTTCAGGCCAAAGAATTGAGCCCCTTGATAGAGCAAAGGGACGCTGTTCCTAAAACGACGTCCTTATCCTTATATAATAGGGAACCCATCGTCCACAAACTGTCGCACCAACATTTGCACACACAATTTTGGATCCTAAAAACTTCTGATATATTGAAGGAGGGAACCCCATGGAAAGAAATTGGTGGTTTTCCCGTACCAGTTTTGATAGCAGATTTTATCAAGACATTGAAAATTTAGTACTTTTGATTAATTAAGAGAGATATGAGCGGAACATTGAACAAAGTAATGCTGATCGGGCATTTGGGAGACGAAGTGAAAATGCACTATTTTGAAGGGGGAAACTGTATCGGCAGATTCCCTTTGGCCACCAATGAGACCTATACCAATAGGCAAACAGGCGAAAGGGTGACCAATACCGATTGGCACAATATCGTGGTGCGCAACAAGGCCGCTGAAATTTGTGAAAAGTACCTCAGTAAAGGCGATAAGGTGTATGTGGAGGGCCGCTTAAAGAATAGGCAATGGCAAGGTGAGGATGGCAATACGCGATATACCACCGAAGTGCACGTACAGGACTTTACCTTTTTGACCACCAAAAAGGAAAGTATGGCCAATGCGCAATCTTCAGGGTCATCGTCCGCCAATTACCAAGAACCAGCAAAGGCTGATAGCCCAACTCCACCGACCGATAATTCGGAGGAAGAGGATGACGACCTACCATTCTAAATAAAAAGACTAAAAAGCAATAGTAAATTGGATCCCGAGCCCCATTGTTTGGCATTTTATTTGACCACTTTTAGTGGAATCTTCACTTTAAAAATTGTTGTGCTAGTGCTTCTTTTGGCCTGCTCCGCATTGATTTCGGCAGCAGAAGTGGCTCTTTTTGGCCTTTCCCAGACCGATGTGAACGAAATGAACGAGAACGATTCATCGCGCAGCAAGTTGATTGTGGAATTGCTGGATAAGCCCCAAAAGCTGTTGGCAACCATTTTGATTACCAACAACGCCATCAATATTGGAATTGTGCTCTTGTTCAGTTCCATAGGCAACACCCTGTTTGAGGGGATTGATGGAACCTTTCGCTTTTTGTTGGAAGTAGTGGTCGCTACCTTTTTAATCCTGATGTTTGGGGAAATTCTGCCTAAAATATATGCCAACCGTAACCGAGTGCAGTTCTCGCACTTTATGGCCGTGCCTTTAAAAGGACTCAATTATTTGTTTTCCCCTTTAAGTTCCCCGATGCGTGCGGTAACCCTGTTTATGGAGGATAAATTGGCGAAGAAAAAGTCCACTTTGAGCATCAACCATCTTTCACAAGCACTTGAATTGGCCTCGGAAGGAGATACGACCAAAGAGGAGCAAAAAATTTTGGAAGGGATAGTGACTTTTGGAAACACCGACACCAAACAGGTAATGCGACCTCGGATAGATATTTTCGCGGTAAACGAAAAAATGAAGTTCCCCGAGGTGCTGCATGAGATAAAAAAGAACGGATATTCCCGAATTCCCGTCTTCTCGGAAAATATGGACAACGTTTTGGGCGTTCTCTACGTGAAAGACCTTTTACCTTATATAGATAGAAAGACTTTTAATTGGATGTCGCTTATCCGTGAACCCTATTTTGTGCCTGAAAACAAAAAGTTGGATGATTTGCTGTTGGAGTTTCAGGACAAGAAGAACCATTTGGCCGTTGTGGTGGATGAGTATGGGGGGACATCGGGAATCGTGACCTTGGAGGACATAATTGAAGAAATTGTCGGCGATATCAGCGATGAGTTTGATGATGAAGACCTTGTTTTCTCCAAATTGGACGACCATAATTATGTGTTTGATGGTAAAACGGCGCTAAAGGATTTCTATCGTGTAGTCAAAATTGAGGAAGAGGACGAGTTTGAGAGTCAAAAAGGGGAATCGGAGACGATTGCCGGATTTGTCCTGGAAATTTCAGGGAGCTTCCCTAAAATAGGGGAGAAAGTCTTGTTCAAGGACTACCAGTTTATAGTGGAAAGCATGGACAAGAAGAGATTGAAACGTATAAAAGTAACATTGCCCCATGAAGCATAGAATTTTATTTTTCCTAGCTGTAGCCGTACTTTTCATAAGCTGTAAAGATGAAGTCTTACCCAAGCCCAAGGCGATGTTGCGATTGGACTATCCAACGGCCAAGTACGTGGAAGCAGGTTCCGACTGTGTTTATACTTTTGATAAAAATACCCTTTCTGAAATCAAGGAAAACAAGGATTGCTCCATGGTACTGGATTATCCAATGATGAACGGTTCCATATACCTTACTTATAAACCTGTTCAAGGGAACTTGGATACGTTGCTGGTGGATGCGCAAAAACTTTCTTATGAGCACGTGGTAAAAGCCGATAACATTGCAGAGCAACCCTTTATCAACCAAGAAGATGGTGTTTACGGAATGTTCTATGAAGTCAGTGGAAATGCAGCATCACAATCACAATTTTATGTGACCGATAGCATCAATCACTTTGTGACGGGTTCTTTATACTTCTACGCCAAACCTAATTACGATTCCATACTCCCCGCTGCCATGTACTTGCAGAACGATATCCGTAGGATTATGGAAAGTTTGCGGTGGAACAAATAATTACTGAACCGAATCCTTGGCAAGGAGGGCTTCGGCCCTTTCGATGCTACCGTTTATCTTTTCCTTGACCACGTTTACTTTTTCCTCCTCTTCATCCAGCCATTGCTGTTTTTCTTCAGAAAGAGCTTTGCCTTCCAATATTTCTTCATGGTTAAAGCGGTCACCGAAACCTTTCATCCAGTCCATCATGGTTTTATGTGCATCTTGAAGGTCTTTCATGGCGACTTCGTATTGCTGCCCCATTTCGGTGGAATCCACTTTGGGCTTTAGTTCTCCGACCAATTTGCCGATTGTGCTCATTTTGGGCATGACTTCATCGTGAATGGCCATTACCTTCTCCATTTGGGCGGAAGATGCCGTTTGCGCAGCAGATTCAGTGGTGGTAGCTTTTTCCTTAGGTTTCTCTTTGCAGGAAAAGCTTAGGAACAAAACAGAACAAAGAAGTATGGAAAGTATTTTTCTCATGATCATTAATTTAAAAACAAAAATAGACAGGAAAAGTTTAGTGGAGTAATAACGGAACTTTAATAAATGTTAATGTAGTATTATTTGGAGGTCAAATATACCATGATAGACAGGTGTTCTAAGTGACTTTAGTCACAAAAAAGTAACTTTGACGGTCTTAAATTTGTGGTTTCAACTTGCGAAGAATAGACTTTTGAGGAATACACCAAGCGCACATACGGGAAGAACAGGTTTCTCTTGGCTTTTCATTGTTTTGATACTGATGGGCAACCTGCGCTTTTCATCAATGTACGTGTATTATAGCTTGGACAGGGAAGGGTTTATTGAGCAACTTTGCGAGAACAAGGACAAGCCTGAACTCAATTGTAACGGTCAGTGTATGTTGATGCAAATGCTACGCGCACAAGCGGATGATGATGAACCCATGCCCGTAATCGGTTGGGAAGAGGTTTTGGTGTTCTTTATGGATTTACCGGCGTACAATTTACCCAATGCTACCGAGGAGGCCAATAACTCATTCTACTATAAAGATTCTTACTCCTATCGCTTTAGCGATACGCTCATCAAACCCCCGATGATTTAAGATGTACTGTAGAAAGTGGCAAATACCCATTGCCGCGCAAGTATAATCTTAAATATAATTTCAAAAATGAATAAAAGTACAATGGCAAAACTTTGTGTTTTGCTTTTTGGGACCACTGTGTCCTATGCGCAAGTTTCGTCTGCGCAAGATTCCCTATCCAAACAACCAGTACAATTGGATGAAGTGTTGGTGGAGGGAAAACAGAAAACAGACCCGGTTTTTTCCACTTTTAAGAGTGAACCGGAAAAGAAGATTGTCCAATCCAAGAATGTGGCCGACCTTTTTAAGGACATTAATGGGTTTAACCTGATCAAGCGTGGCAACTACGCTATAGACCCATCTTTCCGGGCCTCACAATACGAACAACTGAATGTGCAATTCAACGGAGGAACAAAAGTTATGCATGCCTGTCCAAATAGGATGGACCCCATTACCACCCATGTGATTCCGGAAGAGATAGAGCGCGTGGAAGTGGTTAAAGGCCCTTATACCTTTAGATACGGACCCACCTTTGGTGGCATTGTAAATCTGGTTACCCAAGAAGTGGAAAAGCAGGAGAAAGGCTACCATGGAAAAGTGAACTTTGGAGGGGAGAACAATGGCAGTGCCATTACCAGTTTCGCCAATGTAAAATATGTTGGGGAACAATTTGACGCTAATCTCAACTTTGGTTTCCGTGATTTCGGCAATTACGAAGATGGAGATGGAAATGAAGTTCCTTCCTCCTTTAAAAGCACTGATTATGGTGTTCAAGTGGGCTATAATCCCACGGATAACCAACGGATTCAGATAGGGTTCAGGCAGTCTTTTGGACGGGATGTGCTCCATGCAGGATTGCCCATGGATACTGAAGAGGACAACAGCAATGTCCTTTCCGTGGATTATAAATTGGACAATATTTTCGATGCATTAAGAACATTGAGCGCAAAAGTATACCGTTCAAAAGTGGATCATATAATGACCAATGAACTGAGGCCCACATTTATGATGATGGAAGCCGTTTCCGTCGTAGATGCCACAACTCTTGGCGGAAGGGTTGAACTGGAATGGAGACCAGTGAAAAACTTAAAACTTTACACGGGGATTGATGCCTTTTCTGTGGGAAGGACCGGAAACAGGACCCGTTTGGTAAAACGAAATATGATGACGGGAGAACCATTGCCCATGCCCATGGAATTTGTGGATGAGGTTTGGCAAGATTCGCAAATTGATGATTACGGAGCATTTGTGGAAGGTAAATACCCGTTGTCGGAAAAGTTTTTGTTGAATGTTGGGGCAAGGTACGATAGGGTGCAATCAAAAATTGATGCCCCCGCCGATGATTTTGTTGCCGAATACCCAGATTTGGATACCCGTACCGAGCACAATTTCAGTACAACAGCTTCAATGAAATACATGGCCAAGTCCAATTTACTGTTTGAGTTGGCCTATGGACGAGGTGTGCGTTCGGCTAATATGATAGAGCGTTTCATCAACCATTTTACTGTTGGTCAAGACCCCTACGAATATGTGGGCAACCCCAATTTGGATGCCGAGATCAATAATCAGTTTGAGTTGGGTGTGAAAGCAAATGCAAGTTTTGATGGCTATGCCGTCAATAGGTTGGATTATGGGGCGTCTGTATACTATTCGATTTATGATAATTATATAGTTCCTGTGATCGACCCATCATTGGACAAAAAATACATGCCCATGGCGGAGCCTACCGAGGTGAAAAGATTTGTCAATTTGGACGAAGCCTACAAAACGGGTTTTGAGATTTTTGGGGAATTGGGATTTTTGGAGGATTTTGCCTTTAAAACGGAGTTGTCCTATGTGTATGCCAAAAATCAGGATTTGGACGAATCGCTTCCGTTGACCCCGCCCTTGGTAACCCGTTTTAACCTCTGGTTTGAACAAGAGAAAATTTGGGCAAGGGCTACTTATACCCTTACATCCGAACAGTTGGATGTAGCATCTTCCTTTGGAGAGGAGACCACTGATGGTTACGGTGTGGTGGATTTAAGCTTTGGTGCAAAACCCTTTGAGCATTTAACGGTGGGTATTGCGGCATCAAACATTTTTGATGTTGCCTACAACAATCACTTGAACTTCTCTTTTGTGAATCAAGCAGATTATGGTCGGGTGCCTATCAATGACCCTGGACGAAACCTATCCGCATTTATCCAATACAGTTTTTAGGAACAATGAAACAATAAAAAAGGCGCTCATTTAGAGCGCCTTTATTCTTTATCAATAGTTGTGATTATTTAAAATCCGATGCGTCAACACCTTCGTTTACTTTGATTTCTTTAACCATAAACTCCATGTTTTGTGGCCCCATGCTTTGAATCAACATAAATGGAAACTTAATGCCGGATACTTCTTGGTAATCTCCATACCCAATAGTACTGGTCATTTGTTGACCTTGCACTTCCTGAGTGATAACCTCCTGTACCTTAAGTCCGGTTTCCACATCATAAAATGCCGTTTTATCATCGCTTATCTTCAATTTATAGGCCTTTTTGTCGTCCACAGGCTCAACGCCTTCCAAGGAAACATCGCCAGCGGCCAAATAATTCAGTTCTGGGAAGGCAGCGGATTCTTCCTTGATTTTTGCAATCTCTTCAGGAGAAAGGTCTTTGCGCTGACCTTGCATTACCATGTAACCGGAATCGCCATCCAAAACCTGCTTTTGCATGGAATTGCCCTGCACCTTGATGTTTTGCATGAACTGATCTTGGGATGTCTTTTTCATCTCAAGCTCCAATTTCATGCCCTGCATTTCGGACTCGGCCAACATGGAGTAAGAATCCACACTTTCAAGTTTTGATTTCCCTCCGATTGCCTCAATATAATTTTCCAAAACGGTGTTGGCATCCATACCTTCGGGTACTGCAGCATTGTAATCTGGTTTTTCCGTTTTATTGGCGTACTTATCGTAATAAAGTACGGGAACATCTTTGCCGTTGAAAGTTACTTTTTCCAAGTTTTCAAGGACATCGGTCCCTTTTCCGGTTACCACAACACGCGCATTAGTTGTGGAGAAGTGTTTTTTGGCTGCGTTGAGCACATCTTCCTTGGTTATGGCATCAATTCGCTCCAAATACGTTTCATAAAAATCCTTTGGAAGATCCTCAGTCTCAATGTTTAGTGCGTAATTCGCAACGGTCTCCGGTTTTTCGAGTGCCATCACAAAGCTACCCGCATATTTTGCCTTGGCATTGGCCAATTCCTCATCGGATACCGGTTCGGAAGTCATTTTGTCGATTTCCTTCAATATTTCCACCACAGAGCTATCGGTAACCGCATTTCTTACCTGAGCGTATGCGTTAAAGCGCATTGGGCTGAATTTATTGGCTCTTAACCCGGAATATGATCCGTAGGTATAGCCTTTATCCTCTCTTAAGTTTTTGAACAAACGTGCTTGTGAGCCACCGCCCAATATTCTGTTGGCCATTAAGGCTTCCAAATAATCCTCATCCTTCATTTTTAAGTGTGTGATGTTTTCCACAGCTACCTCGGATTGCACAGCGTTGGGTACATCAACAAAGTTGATTTGCGTGTACTGTACGTCTTTTGGGTCCGAATAACTGAAAGAAGGTGGAGCGGCTTTGGACCAAGGTGTAAAGGCTTCGGTGACCAATTCCTTAACAGTGTCAAAGTCTACATCCCCGATTACTACCAAATAAGCATTGGCGGGAACAAAATAGGATCGATAGAATTGCTCTACATCCAAAAGGGAAACGTTATTTACGGTTTCCTCGGTCATAAATTCACCATAAGGATGGTTTTTGCCGTAGGCCAAGGCTGCTTGTACCCTGTTTGCAATCGCGGAAACATCTTTTTCTTCCGATTTGATTCCTGTTATGATTTTCTCTTTTTCCTTTTCGAATTCTTCTTGTAGGAAATCTGGGTTCAGTGCCGCATCGGCCATCAATTCCAAAATTCTGGGGAAATATTTGGACAAGGAGCTGGCAAACGCACTTTGCTCGCCAATGTAGATATTGGCGCCCAAGAAATCCACCTCTTCGTAGAATTCGTCTTTGGGAATGTTTTTGGACCCTTTGCCCAACATGCTTCCTGTTAGAGAAGACACCCCAGCTTTGTCCCCTTCCAAAATGGGTGGGTTGTCAATGGAAAGCTGAATACGGACTCTCGGCAATTTGTGGTTTTCCACAACAAGCACCTTCAAGCCATTTTTGAGCTCGAAGCGAGCGGGCTCCTTTAAATTGATTTTGGGAGCTGGACCTGGTTCTGGTGGCGTACTCCTGTCTATTTGTGCGAATGTGGCTGTCACGAATAAGGACAGCGCAGCTAAAACTAAATACTTTTTCATTTTAATTAGCGTCTTTTTGTTCTGGTAAATACTCCAGCTCCACGCGCTGGTTTACCTTCAAATATTTTTTGGCGACCTCCATGATTTCTTCACGGGTAATGGAACGGTAAATATCAATTTCCGTATTGATGAGGTTGGTGTCATCTTTCAACATATAGTTTTCGGCCAATGAGTTGGCTATACCCTCCACACTGCTGTTGGCGTTCACAAATTGGTTTTCGAATTTGTTCTGAAGCTTTTGGTAATCTTTCTCGGAAATCAACTCCATTTGAAGTTTCAAGATTTCTTCATCGATTTCTTTTTTGATGTCCTGAATGGAATTGTCCCCAACAGGAAGTCCTCCTACAATATATGAGCTGTAATCCTCGGCATCAATAGGGACGGAGAGTATCTGGAGTGCCATTTTCTTCTCGTCCACCAATTTTTTATATAGCTTGGAGCTTTCGCCATCACTCAAATATGTGGATATCATGTTGATCACGTAAGCATCGCGCTGACCTTGTCCAGGTGTTCTGTAGGCCAATAAAATGGCAGGTATCTGGATGTTGGGATCGTAATATTTGGCAAACTTGGTTTCTGTGATCGGGTCTTCTTTAATATTGGGTCTTTGGATTTCGGCGCCTCTTGGAATCGGACCAAAATAATCTTCGATCATTTTTTTGGTCTTTTCGGTCTCAAAATCGCCAGCTACGACCAATACCCCATTGTTGGGCACGTAATAGGTCTGGTTGAATTTTTTAAAGTCATCCAAAGTGGCACTTGCCAAATGGTCCAACGAACCGATAACACCCCATCTATAAGGATGTTTGGTATAAAGATTTTTCAGGATTTGTTCAAAAAAAGCACCATAAGGGGCATTGTCGGTTCTGAGCCTTCTCTCTTCTTGAACCACTTCTTTCTGAGTGTCCACGCCAACTTGGCCAATGATCGGATGCATCAAACGCTCGGATTCGAGCCAAAGCCCGACTTCCAAGCTATTGGAAGGGAACACCTCATAATAATAGGTGCGATCCAAAAAGGTGTTGGCGTTGTTTCTTCCGCCATTGGCGGCGGTAATTTGGTCCCACTCGCCCCGCTCAATATTTTTGGTGCCTTCGAACAACAAATGTTCAAAAAAGTGGGCAAAACCTGTTTTGTCGGGATCTTCATCCTTTGATCCCACATGGTACATTACCGATGTGGTCACTACTGGGGCACCATTGTCCTGATGTAGGATGACATGGAGCCCATTGTCTAGATTATACTCTTCGAAAACCACCTCCTGTGCAGAAAGCAGGCTTACTCCAAAGAGCATTGTTAATGCAGAAAACAAATGTTTTTTCATTGTAAATAGTTAGTATTTAAAAATTGATGTTGCTACGAGGTTGGTATCGATTTCCCGATTGATGTTACGTTAAATATAGAATATTTTTCTGATGAACTAAGGCTTTATAAAACTCTTAAGGTTTTAAATATGGGATAATTCACAAACATTCAGTAAATTATACAATGAATCCAAAAAAAGATAACATGAAAAAATTAACCCTTCCGATACGATTTGGTATAGTGACCAGTGCGGTACTGATCGCTTATTTTTTGATATTGGCTGTAATGGGTCAGCATACCAATGTTTTCTATAGTCTTTTTAATGGCGTGATCGCAGGTTTTGGTATTTACGAGACCATCAAGTACACTAAGTTGAGACAAGGTAAAAGCTTTAGCTACGGAAATGGGTTTACTGCAGGTATCACTACTGGTTTTGTGGCTACCTTGCTTTTTACCATCTTTTTTGCCTTTTATGCGACGGAATTGGACAGCACTTTTCTGGATAAACTCTCCACAGTTTGGTCCAACGACTACAAGAATTTCCAAGGAATCGTGTTTTTTACGGTGGCCATCATGGGGTTTGCCACAACCTTGGTTTTGACCCTCTCTTTTATGCAACTTTTTAAAACGAGCAACAACTCCAAAAAAATAATGGGTTAAATCATAGAGGAATACTTGTAGATTAAGGATTTAGCAGTATATTTGCACCCGCTAATTTTGATAAAGCGCAGTAATTTTAATCTAATTAACGCATTATGTACGCAATTGTAGAGATGGCAGGGCAGCAATTTAAAGTTGCAAAAGACCAAAAAGTGTACGTGCACCGTTTGCAAGAAGATGAAGGTAAAAAAGTTACTTTCGATAAAGTTCTTCTTTTGGAAGATGGTGGTAACGTAACCATTGGCGCCCCGGTCATAGAAGGTGCGGCTGTTGAAGCCAAAGTTGTAAAACACCTTAAAGGGGATAAGGTAATCGTCTTTAAAAAGAAAAGACGTAAAGGTTACCAGAAGAAAAACGGTCACAGACAATATTTGACTGAAATCGTTGTTGAAGGTATTGTGGCCAAAGGTGCCAAGAAAGCGGCTCCTGCAAAAGCTAAAGCTGAAGCAAAACCAGCTGCAGAACCTAAGGCAGAGAAAAAAGCAGAGGCTCCTAAAAAAGAAGCTCCAAAAGCAACTGAGGATTTGAGTTCCAAAACTGTTGCTGAATTGAAGGAAATGGCGAAAGCCAAGGAAATTACCGGTTACTCTTCCATGAAGAAAGCCGAATTGATTGAAGCGTTAAGCAAATAAGAAAAGAACTAAAATTTATATATCATGGCTCACAAGAAAGGTGTAGGTAGTTCAAAAAACGGTAGAGAATCAGAATCGAAACGCTTAGGTGTTAAGATATTTGGTGGTCAGTCAGCAATTGCTGGTAACATTATTGTAAGACAACGTGGTACCAAGCACAATGCCGGCGACAATGTATACGCAGGAAAAGACCATACCTTGCACGCCAAGGTAGATGGTATTGTTAAGTTTGAGAAAAAAGTAGGTGGTAAATCTTTTGTTTCCATCGAACCTTTCGAAGCTTAATAAATAACGATAATAGTATCAGAAGGCTCCGCATTGCGGGGCCTTTTTTGTTTGCAATCATTTTTAATGGTTTCATAACCTAATGATGATGTTGGAGTGAGAGTGAAGCACTTTCTTGAACCTTTGCTTTTTCCATATGCACACCATCGAAAGGTTTTTTGGATATGTACATCTTCTGTTGTTGACTTTCTTGGTTTCTACACAGACCCATAGTCAACAAACGAATCCATTTTCTGAGATAGGAAAGGCCAGCGAAGCCTATCATAGGCTTCAAAAGGAACTGGAAACTGCCAAGGAGCACCCGGAAAACCCTGAACAAATTGCCCTTGGATATCTTAACCTTGGGGAGTACTATCATGCTCTTGGACTTTATACAGAGGCCATAGCGCAATACAATTTTGCATTGGAACAGTTGGAGTCCAATTTACAGGACCCACTATATATCAAACTCAACAACAATATTGGTAAGGTCTATCTCTCCCTCAACAATTTTGAACTCGCAGAACAGCATTTTGAAGAAACCAGAATAGCTTCCGAAAAGCTCGGTGATGACAAAGGTTTGGCGGTTGCCTTGGGTCTTTTGGGGGCCAGTCACGAAAAACAAGGGGAATACGAAGATGCGCTTCAAGACCAAAGGCGAAGCCTTGAATTGTTTCAAAAATTGGGGGATGATCATGGTGTTGCCATTACCAATGAAAATATAGGAAGTATTTATGAGGACTTGGAGGAGTTTGGGCTAGCGTACGAATACTTTAAAAAAGCCTATGACCAGCTCCAAGGTTCACGAACTACGGAAGAAATCAATATGTTGAACAACATTGGCGATTCATTCCGAAAAAGGAGCGACTACCTACCTGCACTGGATTATACCACAAAAGCCTTGGAACTGGCCAAGGAGTTGAACGACCTCCATCAATTGGAAAGCGCACATAAAGATTTGTCCAAAACCTACGCCCTTATGGGCAATTATGAAGAAGCTCATGCCCACTTGTTATTAGCAGAAGAATACAACAGCGAAATGCTCAAGTCGCAAAATAGTGACCAATTGAATGTGCTGCAAACCATTTACGAAACCAACCAAAAGGAAGCGGAAATACAATTGCTGAAGGAGCAGAACAAAGTGAGTGTGGCTAATCAGAACCTTCTTTGGGTGGCATTGTTTGCCATAGCAGTCATTTTCATCATTCTGTATTCTTATTTGGGAAAGAAACGAAAGGCCAAGTTGAAGATTCAGGAATATAAGCAGCGGATGCTCAAAGCGGAGCTCGAAAAGAAAGAGATCGAAGAGAAAAATCTACAAAGGGAAATTCAACTTAAGGCATCGTCGCTTTCGCGCTATAGCCTCCACTTATCCCAGAAGAATAAGATTTTGCTGGATATGTCCAATACCCTTCGCAACATGGTATCCCGAAAGCACATGAATACTTCGGCCAAAATGAAGGAGTTGGTCAAGGAAATAGATGTTAACCTGAAACAGGAACAGGAATGGGATGAGTTCATGACTTTTTTCAAGGAAATCCACCCCGAATTCATAAAAAAGCTCTCCGTTCTATCTGAAAATTCACTCTCCCCAGCCGAGCTTCGTTTGGGAATGTTGTTACGGTTGAATCTTTCCTCCAAGGAAATCGCTTCCATTTTGCGGGTTACACCAGACAGTGTTCGAGTGGCTCGGTATCGTCTCAGGAAAAAATTGCCCATCGACCAAAAAGAGGAGTTGGTAAACTTTATGATTGAACTTTAGGCCCTTATTGCCCCATTTTTTTCGAAAATGTTATCCCAATGTAAAAAAACTGTAATTGTTGCTCTCTTGTTTCTGTCGATTTTCACTTTTGTTTTCTTTTTGTTTCCATTTAATTCAAATCATAACGGGTTGATATACATAGTTTTGGAAAGCATTCTAACGTAAACCAAAATGAAATTGATGAACCTAAAAAAACTAGTTTTTGTAACGCTGTTTCTGGTGCTCTCAACGGCAATGGGCCAAGCACAATCCGGAAATATTCAAGGGACAATTACCGATGAGAACGGTATCTATGTTCCCGGTGCCAACGTGTATATCGAGTCCTTGGTAAAAGGAGCCATTTCCAATTTTGATGGCAAATTCACTTTAGTGGGCATTCCCGAAGGAAGTTATACATTGAAGATAACCTACATGGGTTATTCCGATGTTGAGCAAGAAGTAAATGTAAGTGCAGGAGAAACCACTCCTGTGAGCATTGTGCTGGTATCCTCCAATATGGAGTTGGATGAAGTGCAGGTAAGTGCTTATGGTCTAAGTGGACAGTCCAAAGCCCTTAACACACAAAGAAACAATATGAACATCACCAATGTGGTCTCTACCGACCAAATAGGGAAATTTCCCGATGCCAACATTGGTGATGCCGTAAAACGTATCCCGGGAATTACAATGCAGGTGGACCAAGGTGAGGCTCGAAACATTATTGTACGTGGCCTTTCCCCACAATTGAACTCCGTGACCTTAAATGGTAGCCGGATTCCTTCTGCGGAATCCGACAACAGGAATGTTCAGATGGACCTTATCCCTTCGGATATGATCCAGACCATTGAAGTGAACAAGGCCGTGACCCCCGATATGGATGCAGACGCACTGGGTGGTTCCGTAAACTTAGTGACCAGAACAGCTCCCCAAGGTTTTCGTGTTTCCGCTACTGCAGGATCAGGTGTGAATTTCATTACCAATAAAAGAATAATTAACGGTTCCTTTTTGATAGGTGACCGTACCAATGATGGTAAATTCGGGTGGATGGTTTCCGCTACCATCAACGATAACGACTTTGGTTCCGACAATGTTGAAGCCGAGTGGGACAACGAATTCGAATACAATACCGGTGAAGAGGATGAAGAAGGCGAGCCTATTTTGGAAGAAACCGAAGTAAATCCGTATACCAACGTCAATGAGCAGCGTACCTATTTGGTACAACGGGTAAGAAGAAGTTTTTCTGCCAATTTGGATTACCAAATCAACCCTAACAACAACATCTACCTAAAAACCATGTACAACTGGAGGGATGACCGTGAGAACAGGTTCCGATTGGAGCAGGAAATTTTGGATGGAGAAGATATCGAAGTCGGGGATTTTACCTTGAATAACGGAACCTTGACCCGTTTCCCAGTGGAAGTCAAAAGACAGTCCAAAGGTGGTATTGCTGGCGGACGTAACAAAAATGCCCGTTTGGAGGACCAACGCATGCAGAACTACACCTTGGGAGGTAACCACTTGTTCGGTTCGTTAAAAGTGGATTGGATGGCTGCTTACGCTAAGGCATCTGAAGAGCGTTTGAACGAGCGCTATGCCGAGTATGAGACGGAATACATCATCAATAACGATAACAGCGACCCAAGATATCCTATAATGACGGCTGCTGATCCCAATGACTTCGACAATTTGAGTGGTTTTGAATTTGGAGAGATTACCAACGAAAATCAGTATACTGAAGAAGAAGATGTCAATTTCTTTGCAAACTTTGAGCTTCCTGCAGACTTTTTTGGAAATGGAGGGACACTGAAGTTTGGAGCACGGGGAAGATTTAAATCCAAATTGAGAAACAACGATTTCTTCGAATATGATTTGGAGGACCTCTATCCAACCTTGGCCGATGTTCCCGTGAAATCCTACACCGACCCCGACTTTTTGGCCGGAGAAAAATACCAAGCAGGTACATTTGCCAGCGAAGAGTGGTTGGGTGCATTGGATTTGAACGCTTCCAACGGAGATGCCGTGGAAGATGAATACCTTCCAGGAAATTTCGATATCAAAGAAGATGTTTGGGCAGGTTATGCCATGTTCAACCAGAAACTGACCGATAAATTGAGCGTATTGGCCGGTCTTCGTGTGGAAAACACCAAATTGGAAACAGAAGGTAACCGCGTTGTGTATATCGAAGAGGATGAAGACGCAGGAATTGAGGAGGGAATAGAGGTGCAAGCCGTTTCCGATGAGAACTCCTATACCAACGTATTGCCAGGGGTTCACTTTAAGTACGATTTGAACAACAGCACCGTGCTACGATTTGCATGGACCAATACCTTGGCACGCCCCAATTATGAGGATATGATCCCAAGAGCAGAGATTATTTACGAAGACAGCGAAGTGGTTATGGGCAACCCAGACTTGGACCCGACCACCTCCATGAACTTTGATCTCAATGCCGAACACTATTTTGAGAGCGTAGGGATTATATCAGGTGGTGTGTTCTACAAAGAGATCAACGACTTTATCTATACATTCATCACAGAGGCGCCAAACGATGCCTATGGTGCTGGGACGGCAGGTTATGATGTATTCCAACCGTTGAACGGGGATTCCGCTTCCATTTTTGGAGCTGAAGTTTCTTTCCAGAGACAATTGGATTTCTTGCCCGGTTTTGCCAGAAACTTTAGCATCTATTTGAACTATACCTATTTGTCATCAAGTGCGGATGGTATCCGAAATGAAGACGGGGATGAGCGTACCGATTTGGATTTGCCCAACACAGCTCCAAATATGTTCAATGGGTCCTTGGGCTATGCCGATAAACGGTTCAGCGCACGTTTGTCCGCCAACTTCTCAGATTCCTATATCGATGAAATTGGAGGCAATGCCTTTGAAGACAGATACTACGACACACAATTCTTCTTGGATTTCAACGCTAGCTATGCCATCAACAGTAACTTAAGGTTGTATGCTGATGTAAACAACATTACCAATCAACCCTTGCGTTATTTCCAAGGGGTGAAAGACAGAACACAACAAATGGAGTTCTACGACATCCGATTTACCTTCGGACTGAAGTACGACTTGTTTAAAAAGTAATTTCAGGTAGTATATTTTATATACGGTGTCATATCGAGTACCTTCCATGATGGGAGGTACTTGAGACTGACATTTCCTATCTTAACTATCAATATGAGAAAAATATATATTCCAATTGTAACGGTAATGGCTTTGGTATCCTGTAAACAAGGGAGTCAACTACCGGCCATAGCACCAGACGTTATCACAGAAAAAACACCTAACGATACCGATGATCCCGCTATTTGGATCAACCCGGATGATGCATCAAAAAGCATTGTTTTCGGAACGGACAAAGAAACCAACGGGGGTATTTATGCCTTTGACCTTGATGGGAAGATCATCGAAGAAAAATCCATCAAAAACATCCAAAGACCCAACAATGTGGATTTGGAATACGGATTTCAACTGAACGATTCCGTTGCCGTTGATGTAATTGCTTTCACGGAAAGGGAAAAGCAGCAGGTCAGACTGTTTTCCGTACCCGATATGAAACCTCTCGATGGAGGCGGTTTTCCGGTATTTGAAGATGAAACCGATGTAGAACAACGTTTGGCGATGGGAATCAGTTTGTATAAATCGCCGAAAGATTCATCCGTATATGCCATAGTAGGTAGAAAAATAGGGCCAAGCGGTTCCTATTTGTATCAATATAAATTTGAATCGGACAGCACGGGGGTTTCCGCTAATTTGGTGCGCAAATTCGGAAGCTTTACAGGCGGTAAGGAAATCGAGGCCATTGCCGTGGACAACGAAATGGGCTACGTATATTATTCCGACGAAGGCGAATGCGTGAAAAAATATTATGCAGAACCAAGCATGGGCGATGAGGAATTGGCCTGCTTTGGCGGAGAAAAGTTTTTGGAGGATATCGAGGGCATTGCCATTGCAAGATATCCCAATGGAGAAGGCTACATAATCGTATCCGATCAGCAACGTGGACAGTTCAATATTTTTTCCAGGAAGGACAATAGTTTCATAAAAGCCGTCAACCTATCCACGTTGGAAACCGATGGTTGTGATGTGGTTACCGTTCCATTGAACGATACATTTCCAAACGGCCTTTTCGCTGCAATGAACGACGAAAAGAACTTCTATTTTTACGATTTGGACAAATTGGGCCTAAAAGAGGACTAAATACTTTTAGGTAGGTCTTCAACTAGCTATATTTAAGGAAGTAACTGTACAAAATGCCCTATAAATATAGCATAGACCAAAAAGTATATTCATTTCCCGATCTAAAGTCGGTATTGGCCAAAGCCAGTCCTTTTAGAACGGGAGATGCCCTCGCGGGCTTGGCTGCCGAGAGTAATATGGAACGTATCGCAGCACAATATGCCCTCAGCGAAATCCCTCTCAAGGATTTTTTAAATGAATCCGTGATTCCTTACGAAAAGGACGAGGTTACCCGTTTGATTTTGGATACCCACGATGTGAACGCTTTCCAAGAGATTTCAGGTTTTACCGTCGGAGATTTGCGCAATTGGTTATTGACACACGAAGTGGATGCACAAAAACTACAATCCATTTCCCGAGGACTTACCCCAGAAATGGTGGCGGCAGTATCTAAATTGATGCGCAATCAGGATTTGATTTCGATAGCTCAAAAATGTGAGGTCATCACAAAGTTTCGAAATACCATTGGAAAAAGGGGACACCTTTCCGTTCGATTGCAACCCAATCATCCTACCGATAATTTACAGGGTATTGCGGCCAGTATCGTGGATGGCCTTTTGTATGGTAGTGGCGATGCGGTTATCGGAATAAACCCAGTAACCGATAGTGTGGATGTTGTAGGTAATCAACTCCAAATGATGGATGAAATTCGACAACGATTCGATATTCCCACTCAAATTTGTGTGCTCTGTCACTTGACAACCTCCCTGGAATTATTGGACAAAGCACCAATAGACCTCGTATTTCAATCCATTGGAGGTACGGAAAAGACCAATGCATCCTTTGGAATCAATATTTCCATGCTGCAAGAGGCTTACGAAGGAGCATTGGAACTGAATCGGGGCACGGTGGGTCAAAATGTAATGTATTTTGAGACAGGTCAAGGCTCTTCACTTTCGGCAGATGCCCATTGGAACGTAGATCAACAAACATGTGAGGCAAGAGCCTATGCTTTGGCGCGGCAGTTTAGTCCATTGTTGGTGAATTCCGTGGTTGGATTCATAGGTCCCGAATATTTGTATGATGGCAAGCAAATTACGCGTGCTGGTCTTGAAGATCATTTTTGTGGAAAATTGATGGGACTTCCCATGGGTATGGATGTATGCTACACCAACCATGCCGAGGCAGACCAAGATGATATGGACAACCTGCTGACCCTTTTGGGTGTTGCGGGATGTAATTTTATCATGGGTGTTCCAGGTTCGGATGATGTAATGCTGAACTATCAGTCCACCTCATTTCATGATGCCTTGTATGTGAGACAAGTATTGGACAAAAAACCTGCTCCAGAGTTTGAAGCGTGGTTGCAACAAACAGGGATTTTGGACGATATAGGTCAGCGTAGGACCATCGAAGCACCCCATAAATTATTAAAAGCTTTGCAATGAAACCAGGGAAGACCAATTCCATCCAACAGGATCCTTGGGAGGATTTAAAGAATTTTACCAACGCCCGAATAGCTTTGGGCAGCACAGGGAACAGTATTCCTTTGGACGAGGTTTTGCAATTCAGGTTTGCCCATGCCAAGGCCAAGGATGCGATTGTATCGGTCTTGGATAATGATAAGTTGAAAAGCGAAATACAAAATATGGGGTTTCCTGTTTGGGAGGTAAGTAGCAAGGTCAATGATAGGGACGAATACTTGAAACGTCCTGATTTAGGCAGAAAACTCAATGAATCGTCTCAAAAATCATTGCAAGAAGCTCAAGAAGCATATGATATTGTTGTGGTAATAGCTGATGGACTCTCGGCAAATGCCGTAAATACGAACATACTTCCCCTCTTAAAAGAAATAATACCCAAACTGGAGGGATATAAAATTGGTTTTGTGCTTGCTACCATGGCCCGTGTAGCTCTATGCGACCCCATAGGAACTGCATTAAACGCAAAATTTGTGGTTACCTGCATCGGCGAGCGTCCAGGACTTTCCTCCCCGGAAAGTATGGGAATTTACACCACCTACGCACCAAAGTTGGGATTGACGGATGAGCGGAGGAACTGTATTTCGAACATTCATAAAAATGGGCTGGACAGCAAACAAGCCACTTCACTCCTGTTTTACTTGATCGAACAATCGTTTGCCAAGCAAATCAGTGGGGTGGACATCAAAATAGATGTAAAGAAACTTTTATATTAAAAGTTCAGTTTTCGTTTTCTTGCTGTAATTGCCCAAGTGTCCACTTTTTTCCCATTTTCGATAACGGAAACTTCATCGTGCAGGTTAATGGTTGGGCAAATGTGATATGGAATGCCATAAAGTACATCCCCGACTTTATATTTTTCCCAATCATTTACTTTGATGACCCCGTGCTCTTCACTTTGTGAAAGCAGTTCGTAACCTTCAAGGTTCAAGAATTTTACTCGTTTGCCAATTGGGTTTTCGGCCGAAACGGATTTATGTCCAAGATCTACGGTTATGATGCCCTCAGTAGGTTTGGAAATAATCCGCGTGACCAAAAGAGCAGCATGCTTAAATCGCTGTTCCGTTAACTTTTCGCCATAACCCCAGTCCCAAAGCACACAGGTTCCCGGACTGGTAATTCTGTTGTCTTCCTTAAGATGTGAAGTAAAGGAAGGTGTCCCGCCACAAATCATCTGGGCATCAGGAAATTTCTCCTGTACCGCTTTAAAGTAGGTGGTCACTACCTCCAGACTTTTTTCGATTTTGGTGTTTCTTTCCGGAAAATCAGGGTCCCGCAAATGGCCGTCGTATACATGAAAGCCTTTAAAGTTTAATCCCTTACACGTATTTAAGAATGCCATAAGATCGTCCAGTCCATTTCCTATCTTAATACCGGAACGGTCCATTCCATTATTGATATCAATATAAATATTGATGGTCATCCCAGCTGCCAAAGCTTTTTGATTCAAAAGTTCGGCACTGTCATCGTTATCCAAAATGGTGGAAAACTGTGTGTTGGGAAAGTGCGTTACCAGATTGATAAAGCGGTCGATTTTTGGTCCCACGAGTTGATGGGCAATCAATACAGAGGCTGCACCCGCTTCCGCAGCAATCTCAGCTTCGGAAATGGTGGAAGATTTAAAGCTGGAAATCCCGGAAGCCAACAACTTTTCCATGACCTTGGGCATTTTATTGGTTTTGATGTGTGGCATCAACCGTTCCGTTTTTCCATCAACCAGTGAAATCATCTCATTGATATTATAGCTAAGGTGCTCCAAATACAGTGCGACCGATGGTGAATCGACGGTTTCGATATTTTGAATGGCATACAAATTATGTTCCATTTTTTGCTTTTTTATGAAGTAATAAAGATAGGAATCACAATCCACTGCATGGGTATCTTCAATAATCTTTTGTACCTTATTACCATTAACTATAAATCTTATATCATGAAAAAAGCAATTATTTCTTCATTACTTGCCTGCTCTATTTTGTTTACCAGCTGTTTAGGTTCTTTTAGTGCTTTTAATAGTTTGAAAGATTGGAACCAAGGACTTACCAATAGTAGATTTTTGGACAACCTTATTTTCTGGGGGTTGAACATTGTTCCCGTTTACGGATTGTTCTTTTTGGGAGATACCATTATTTTCAACGTAATCGAGTTTTGGTCTGGATCCAACCCAATCGCGATGAAAGATGGAGAGTCCGAGACGCAAATGGTGGAACATGATGGCAATACATTTGAGATGATCGCCACCAAGAACAGAATGCAGGTAACCGTTGTGGATGGGCCTAAAAAAGGCAAAAAAATCGATTTGGTGTACAAGCCAGATGAAAAGTCCTGGAACGCGGTACGCCCTAATGGAGAAATCATTAAACTATCTTCTTTTGAAGAAGGGTTCTATATTGTTTACATGCCCAATGGCGAGGAGGTGAAGATAGACCCTATGAGCACAAGAGAAGAAGGGTTGGCTTTGTTGGAAGAAAGCAAGACATGCTACTACGGCGAGACTTTATTGGCCGACTAATGCAACCCATAACAAATAAAAAACCCATGGTCAATACCATGGGTTTTTTGCTTTATAACTTTTCTGTTTTTAATATCTGTAGTACTCAGGCTTGAATGGTCCTTCAACCTGTACACCGATATAATCAGCTTGCTCTTGGTTCAGCTCCGTCAATTCGGCTCCTAAACGGGACAAGTGCAATTTGGCCACTTTTTCATCCAAATGCTTCGGAAGCATATATACTTCGTTGGCATATTTATCACTGTGCTTCCAAAGTTCGATCTGGGCCAAAGTCTGGTTGGTAAATGAGTTGCTCATTACAAAACTTGGATGCCCTGTGGCACAACCTAGGTTGACCAATCTTCCCTCTGCCAAAATCACTACGTCTTTGCCGTCAATGGTATATTTGTCCACTTGTGGCTTAATTTCATCCTTTGTATCGCCGTAGTTCCCGTTCAACCAAGCCATATCTATTTCATTGTCAAAATGTCCAATGTTACAAACAATGGCCTTGTCCTTTAATGCTCTAAAATGCTCCTCACGGATAATGTCCTTATTCCCTGTTGTGGTAATCACGATATCTGCATTGGGTACTACGGTTTCCAATTTCTTCACTTCAAAACCGTCCATACAGGCCTGTAATGCACAGATGGGATCAATTTCGGTAACGGTTACAATGGCACCTGCACCACGAAAAGAGGCTGCCGTACCTTTTCCTACATCCCCATAACCAGCAACAACCACACGTTTCCCCGCTAACATGGTATCCGTGGCCCTACGAATGGCATCCACGGCACTTTCGCGACACCCATACTTGTTGTCGAACTTGGACTTGGTCACGGAATCGTTCACATTGATGGCTGGCATCGGTAGCGTTCCTTTCTTCATTCTTTCGTACAAGCGGTGTACTCCTGTGGTGGTTTCTTCCGAAAGACCCTTTACACCTCCGGCCAATTCAGGATACTGGTCCAAAACCATATTGGTAAGATCTCCACCATCATCCAAGATCATGTTCAATGGCTGCCTGTCCTCTCCAAAAAACAAGGTTTGCTCAATACACCAATCAAATTCCTCTTCGGTCATCCCTTTCCATGCATAAACCGGAATACCAGCTGCTGCTATTGCTGCCGCAGCATGGTCCTGAGTGGAAAAAATATTGCAAGAACTCCAAGTTACTTCAGCGCCAAGGGCCACCAAGGTCTCGATCAATACTGCTGTCTGGATGGTCATGTGAAGACAACCGGCAATCCTTGCACCTTTCAAAGGCTGTTGGCTCCCATATTCTTCACGCAAGGCCATAAGCCCAGGCATTTCAGCTTCGGCAAGCTCAATTTCTTTCCTTCCCCAATCTGCAAGAGAGATATCCTTTACCTTATAAGGTACATATGGAATTGTCTTTGTGCTCATACTTTTTATAAATTTACTTTTGTAGCTTCGCTTAAATCGTGCGACAAAGATACGAATTCACTTAACTTTTGCTCATGCCCGTTTACAAAACAATAACAGTTTCCCCGACCACCAAAGTTTACATTTGGAAAGTGACCGAGCCCGAGGGCGAACTTTCTAAGGATGTGGAGCTTACGGACCACTGCCAGAAGCGTATGGACGGTATGAAATCCGAGGCGCACCGAAGGGCTTTTTTGAGCATTCGCCACCTCATGGCAGAGGCAGGTTACGTGGATCACGACTTGTACTATGATGATTTTGGGAAACCGCATCTAAAAGATGGAAATCACATATCCATTACCCATTCGCACAATTTCACAGGAATCATCATCAGCGAAACCGATGAGGTAGGTATTGATATTGAGATGCAACGGGATAAAATCCTGAGGATTGCCCATAAATTCACACCTATCAAAGAGTATAAAACCTTGGCCAATTCCGAGGCTTTGATGCGAAAATTGACCATAGTATGGGGAGCCAAGGAATCCCTTTATAAAATTTATGCACAACAGGGACTGAGTTTTCTACGGCACATCAACGTGATGGACTTTACTTTTGAGGATACCCGCACCGTTGCCGAGATACTTTACAAGGGCAAAAAGTCCCATTACGAAATTGAATTTTTGGAGTTTGAAGGATTTACCTGTGTATATGCCCTCAAAATGATGGGAGGTTGATGAATCCTTTTTGTAATTTTGCATGCTAAATCCACAATCTCCATGAAAATATCCGTTGAGCTTACATTATCTCCTCTTCAGGATGATTTTGAAGCACCGATTATTGCTTTTATTAAAAAACTACGTGATTCTGGCTTGACCGTTATGGAGAATCCATTGAGCACACAAGTTTTTGGAGACTATGACAAGGTAATGGAATTGCTCAATTCCGAAATCAAGGAAAGTTTTGAGAATTTGGACCATGTGGTGCTGACCATGAAAGTGGTAAAATCCGACCGAAGCGAGTATGAACCCCATTTTTGATTTCTTCCTCGGTCCGTACGAAGACCGGGAACTATCCCTGATTATTTTAGAAGCCACTGCTTTTTTCTTTGGAATTGCCAGTGTTGTCTACGCCAAAAAAGAAGATATTTTGGTGTATCCCACAGGTTTGGTGGCCACGGTGATAACCACTTATATTTTTCTTGTTGATCGCTTGTATGGCGATATGATGATGAATTTCTACTATTCGATCATGAGTATCTACGGATGGTGGAACTGGGCCAGACGTAAGGACAACAGGGAATTGGTGGTAAACATTACAAGAACGAATGCCCGGGAAAAATGGGTGGGTTTTGGTTTTTTTCTATTGACCATGTTGGTTACCTATGGTGTTTACAAAGCATTTGGAGCCGAAATAGGTCCAACCAATTATGTGGATATATTCACATCGGGCATTTTCTTCACGGGAATGTGGTATATGGCCAACAAAAAACTTGAAAACTGGACCCTTTGGATTTTGGGTGATGTAATAACCGTACCTTTGTATGCCTACAGGGGATGGGGAATGTTCTCGTTACAATACCTCATATTTACTGTTCTAGCGATACAGGGATATCTAGCATGGAAGAAAAACTTGGCCAAGAGCCCAACAACCTCATAAAAGTGGTCCTTTTTGGACCGGAATCCACGGGCAAGACCACATTGTCCAAACAACTGGCGGAGCATTACAATACCGAATGGGTGCCCGAATATGCCCGTGAATATCTCCAAGATAAATGGGACAAAGAGCAAAAAACCTGTGAACCATACGATTTGTTGCCCATTGCCTACGGACAAATGCGCTTGGAGAACGAATTGGCAAAAAAAGCGAACAAAGTACTTATCTGCGATACCGATTTATTGGAGACCAAAGTATACTCTGACGCCTACTACGACAGTACATGTGATCCGCTTATCGAAAAATATGCCCTTCAAAACACCTACGACCTATACTTCTTGACATATATTGATACCCCATGGGTAGCGGACGATCTTAGGGACAAACCTGACGAAAGAGAACGAATGTTTGCACATTTCAAGGAGGCATTGGAGAAAAGTAACAGGAAATTCATTAAATTAAGGGGGGATAAAGCATCAAGGCTATCCAAAGCAGTAGAACACATAGATAAACTTCTCCAAAAACATGATTGAATTAAGTCCTAAAGACTTGGAACAACTGGATTCCAAAGGAATTTCAAAAGAAAAAGTAGCAAACCAAATACAAACATTTAAAGAAGGTATCCCTTTCGTACAGCTATCGCAGGCCGCTGTGGTGGGCAATGGTATACTTCGGTTCTCGGAAAAGGAGCAATTGGATTTGCTTCAATATTTTGAGGACAACAGAAAGGAATTGGAACTATTAAAGTTTGTGCCCGCCTCAGGGGCGGCATCACGAATGTTCAAGGCAATGTTCAATTTTCTGGACAGCTATGATCCCTCAAAAGAAAAACTATCCGACTATATAGAACGCACAGGAGATACCGATGCAAAAAAGTTTACTGAGCATCTTTCCGACTTTCCTTTTTATGAATTGATTATGTCCAGAATCGGGGATAAAGCGTCCAACAAGGACGAAGAAGCCTATCTTTTTGTAAAGGAAATGTTGTCAGAAGAAGGGTTGAACTATGGGTTTTATCCCAAAGGACTTTTGCCTTTCCATAAATATGAAAAAAGCACAGCAACCCCATTTGAAGAGCATTTAAAGGAAGCAGCGCTCTATGCCAAAACCAAGGGCAAAGCCAATCTTCATTTTACCGTATCGGAACAGCACGATGAGATGTTTGTCAAGGAAGAGGCAATGGTAGGTCCAAAGGTTTCTAAGAAAACGGATACCAATTTCGATGTGTCTTATTCCAATCAAAAACCATCCACGGATACCATTGCGGTGGATATGGAGAACCAACCCTTCAAAAACAGCGACGGTTCCATTTTGTTCCGTCCCGGAGGTCATGGAGCCCTTATTGAAAACCTGAACGATCAGGATGCCGATATCATATTCATCAAGAACATAGATAATGTGGTGATCGATAAAAACTTGGAGACCGTGTCCAACAGCAAAAAAATGTTGGCGGGTGTCCTTAAAAAAGTCCAGGACAAAGCATTTGCCTATGCCAAACTTTTGGAAGGTGATGTGTCCATAGAAAAGGCTGATGAAATAAAATCATTCTTGGAAAAGGACCTCAATGTTCGCATGCCCAACAATTACGATGATTTAAGTGTAGGTGAACAAAAAGCTTTGATTAAGGACAGAATCAACCGTCCCATTCGTATTTGTGGTATGGTAAAGAATGAAGGAGAGCCCGGAGGAGGTCCATTTTGGGTCAAGGATTCGGAAGGAAACATTTCGCTTCAGATCATAGAGTCCGCCCAGATTGATATGGACAATAATGACCAAGCTGCAATTTTACAGAATGCTACGCATTTTAACCCGGTGGATTTGGTATGTGGGGTCCGAAACCACAAAGGAGGAAAATTCAACCTATTGGATTACGTAGATCCAAAGCAAGGGTTCATCACGGGAAAAACCAAGGAAGGAAAGGAGCTGAAAGCTTTGGAGTTGCCAGGTCTTTGGAACGGTGCCATGGCTTTTTGGAACACCATTTTTGTGGAAGTTCCATTGGTGACCTTTAACCCAGTAAAAATGGTTAACGACCTTTTAAAGCCTACGCATCAGGTGTAAATATTTAAAAAACAACGGATTAAGGCCACTGCAAAAAAAGTAGTGGCTTTTTTTGTGCCATGATGTGACCTCCTTCAAAAAAGAGTGTCTAAAAAAGTATAGTCGAAACTGTTATTCGATGACATGATTAAATTATGATAATCCTTGCGGGTTGTCGCAACTAGGTTGGTTGATTTGGCGAGAAGGCCGTGCACTCTGTACGGCTTTCTTTTCATAGGATTCGGAAACAGTGGCAACAACGTAAAAATGATATACAAAATAGTCCTTTTCTTAAATCTGATATCATTAGCTATGGCTTTGTACATATTGATATCGTACTTAAGAAGGAGAAATAAAGATAGGGACATGCAAGAATAGGATGATGCTATCTAAACACTATCCATGTATTATCCATTTCTGCCAATCTGTACCATGGTCTTTTTTCCTTGTGACCATTAATTGGCAAATATGAAAGGCTGCTTCGGCAGCCTTTCTTGTATAAAATTTACACACACTGTTTATAGGATTACACACTTTTACACAATCATTGAAAACGGCATAAAAAGTTAATCAATTGATAATTAGTTACTTGCGTGTATTTAAGCTAAAAAGAATGAAGTGGCATTATGTTTTCAGTTAGATAAGCAAGTTTAACAATTAAAATCATATACCATGAAAAATTTAGCTTTAGCAACAGTACTATCATTTGTAGGAATAACAGCATTTGCCAATGTGGAAACTCCAAAATTGGAAGCAAACAACGCCATTGAGATCGTAGTTGGGGATTTCGAGGAAATCAATGTATCCGATCTTCCTTCCGCGGTGACTACAGCAGTAGAAGAAAACTATCCTACGGCTAAAATCGCAAAGGCTTACAAAAATGATAAAGACCAATATAAATTGGATCTTACCCTTGAAGACGGCACTACGGGAACTGTATATGCCGATGCAGAGGGAAACTGGATTGACATGTAATTAGGTTTATCGCCCCACGATAGTTAGTTTGGTTGAAAAGGGCTGCATTTTGCAGCCCTTTTTTTGTGATAATTTTATCAAAAACATATAATCTCCAGAGAGGTATGGGCCGTATATTAGATAACTGAGATATGCCCAAAATCCTAATCATTGAAGACGATACAGCCTTCTGTCAAATGCTTCAAAAGTTTTTGACCAAGAACGGTTTTGTCGTATCCATCAGCTATTCCATTAAGGAGGCCGAAGAGCTTCTCGCCAAATCCACTTTCGATATAATTTTGTCAGATGTAAGGTTGCCCAAAGGAAACGGTGTGACATTGCTTCCTCAAGTGAAACGTGACTCTCCTGCGACACAAGTGATTTTAATGACGGGCTATGCCGAGGTGAAAACCGCGGTAAATGCAATTAAAAAAGGAGCTTTTGACTATATTTCAAAGCCTTTTACCCCTGAGGAAATACTCTCTGTAATCAAGGATGCACTGAATACCAAGGTAGCAGAACCAAAAGTTTCCGGTCAAGCTCCAAAATCCAATCCTAGAGAAGAAGCGCAGACCAATTTTCTAAAAGGACAGGGAGAAAAATCCAAAAAACTCCACCAATATGTGGAATTGGTAGCCCCTACCAATATGTCCGTTTTGCTTACAGGCGAAAGTGGCACAGGAAAGGAAGTGACCGCCAATGCCATTCATAAGGCGAGTAAAAGAAGTGATCGTCCATTTGTTGCAGTGGATTGTGGCGCCATACCCAAGGAAATTGCCACCAGCGAGTTCTTTGGACATGTAAAGGGCAGTTTTACGGGAGCGATAGACGATAAAAAGGGCCATTTTGAAGCAGCCAATGGAGGAACACTCTTTTTGGATGAGGTGGGCAACCTCTCCTATGAACACCAAGTGCAATTGCTCAGAGCCATTCAAGAACGTAAAATAAAACGTGTGGGCAGCACAAAGGAAATTGAACTGGACATTCGGATTATAGCCGCTACCAACGAAAATCTTTCAGCTGCTGCCGAAGAAGGCGAGTTCAGGGAAGATCTGTACCACCGTCTGAATGAGTTTTCCATTGAAGTACCTTCTTTAAGGGATAGACGGGACGACATTTTGTTGTTTGCCGATTACTTTTTGGCCAGGGCAAATTCAGAATTGGACAAGAACATATTGGAATTTTCGGATGAGACCAAAAGGATACTCCAAGATTACGATTGGCCTGGAAATTTGAGGGAAATGAAGAACGTGATCAAAAGAGCCGTTCTTTTTTCTGAAACCGAAACCATGTTTCCAAACGCTTTGGCCGATGAAGTGGTAGAAGGAGCGAATAAAGATGAAGAAGCCATTTTTTCTAAATCGGATTATGAGAAGGAGCGGATTATGAGTGCCTTGAAGCAGACCAATTTCAACAAAAGTAAAGCGGCAAAATTACTTCAGATCACGCGAAAGACACTTTACAACAAAATCAATCAATATCAACTGAATGTTTAGCCAAATACTGTTGGATGTCGCTTTCCATTTTGTCCACAACTTCCTTTAGTTCTGAAAGAATATGGAACGCTTTTTCTCCTTTTGAATCATCTGAAATGTTTTCCAAAATCTCTAATAAGGGTATGGCATGTTGTACTTCCAATTGCCGAAACATAGGCAACATTTTATGCGATGTTGCGCGGATATCGTTATAGTCCTTGTTGCCAACGGCCGAAAACATGAGTCCAAGACTTTTGCTCGTATTCTCCAGAAACACTTTCAAAACTTCCTGAATGGCATCTTGGTCATCCAAAAAAGGTGAAATATTACTGAGGGTAAACACGGAAGAATCCGAAGTAGGTAAACCCTTGGAAAAGGTTTTCTTTTCTGTCTGTTTTAAGGTTTTTAAGAGTGAATTCGCCGTAAATGGTTTCTGTAGAACTTCGGAAAAACCGGAGTCCAAGTATTCACTTTTATTGCCGATTTGTTGTCCCGTCATGGCAATTATGGGTTTCTGGTATCCCATGTTTTGAATGGCTTTTAGGACGGAGAATCCATCAGCAACGGGCATTTGAATATCCGTAAGAACGACATCGAATTGTTGGGTTTTTGAAAGATCAAAATCAGCAAGACCTGTAAAAGTCGTTGTTTTGATATTGTTGACTTTGCAAAGTTCCGAAATAAGGCCAAGCATGTTCTCATCATCATCAAAAACCAAAACGTGTAGTTCCTCTAGTTCGTGAGCAATTTCTTTGGAGTCATTTTCATCCATTTCCATCTTTGAAAATTCTATGGGAACCTGAACAGTGAAAGTGCTGCCCACCCCAACCTGACTCTTCAAGCTCAATGAGCCGCCCAACAATTCCGTCAGCTTTCTGGAAATGGTAAGGCCAAGCCCATAACCGATTTGCTTTTTGTTGGAAGTCACCTCTGCTTGTGTAAATTCCTGGAAGATGGCTTCCTGTTTTTCAACCGGTATTCCTGCACCGGTATCCTCTATATCGATCCTTGCCCATGTGCCTTTTCCTTTTTCCATCACTTTTGCTGAAACCTTCACATGGCCGGAATCTGTGAACTTAAATGCATTCCCAATGATGTTGGTAAGTATTTGCCGTATTCTAAAGGGGTCGTTTTTGATAGGTGTTTTCAATTCCTCCGCTATTTCCAATTGTAGTACAACCCCTTTTTTCGATGGTATTTCTTCGAAATCAACAGCAACTTCCTCTATTGATTGATGCAGGGAGAACGGTACGTTGTCCAGTTTGATTTTTCCTGCTTCCAGTTTTGAATAATCCAAGAGATCATTGACCAAACTATCCACATAGGCCGAAGAGGACTTGATTTTTTTCAGATAGTTCAATTGTTTGCTGTTCAAACCACTTTGTTCAATCAAGTCCGAATACCCGCTAATGGTATTTAGGGGTGTTCTTAGGTCGTGACTTACGGTTGAAATGAGCTGTTCCCTAATTTTTAAAAGTGATTCAGCATACTTTTTAGCACTTTCAAGTTGTTCCCGGTATAGCTGTACTCTCCAATAATCCTTGGATATCATCAGGGTGAACACGATCACAACGATAAGTCCTAAGATAATTGTTCCCACGGCCAATCCTGAACTTTTTTTAAGGGCTCGTTCTTGCTGAAGGCTATCCAAGTAGGCATTTTGGGCCATTTCCTGTTCAAAGTCAGATAAAATCCCCCGCATTTTTTGCGACAGTTCAAGGTCGGTCCTGTAAATCTGTAGCTCTTTTCGAAGTACAGTACGTTCCGTGGTGGCGGTCTCGGTTTTGGCCTTTTCCAAGATGGACTTGGAGATCGCTAAAATGGAATCGATATTGTTGGCATCCGTATTTCCATTCGAATTCGGGATGTTCTTATTGAGCAATGCCACATATGCTTTGATGGATTCCTGTGCCTCCGGAGACAATTGATGAAAATTGGGAGCAAACGTTTCAGGGGTAATTCGTCCCATGTCCACTTCCATTTCATGAAAAGTATCCAAAACCGAATCCAATGAAGCACTTTTTTCATTCTGCACCTTCAGTTTGCGTAGTTCGGCATTATTGAACACCTTTTGTTTTAACAACTCTTGCACACTGTCCAATTTACCATTGTTGGTTTGGGCAAGTGGTTTCAATGAGTCGATGAAGCTGTTAATGGAGTCCACTTTTCTCGAATAGGATTTCAAATCCTGGGGCTTTTTGGTTTGCAAGGCCAATTTTGAAAGGTTTTCAGCATCATACAGCTGCGTGAGCAATTTATTGGTTTTCAGTAATTTTTGATTGCTATTCCCCTGGTTTTTTGCAGAAGCATAGCTTTTGAACTCATCATAGATGAAAAATGCAGCAAGAATGGCAAGAACACCGAGAACCGCATAGCTCAGTATGATTTTAAGGGTAAACCTATTTTTTGATTTAGGGTCCATACCCTTATATACGCAGGCGGTTGGGGGGCATGGTTGTTATCAAAAGTTAAATTTCCCAATGGTATTTTATGAAAATCAATAATCGCAGCTTACATTTGCGGCATCTCAAAGGGGTGCTTTTTACCAAAAAGGCTGAGATTATACCCAAAGAACCTGGGCGGGTAATGCTGCCAAGGGAATGCGCAAGCCGCATCTTGGAATTTCTATGTTTCTTTAGAAACAAAAATCAATTACTAACAAAGAATAATGACCCCTTTTATTCGTAACATTTTTACGAATGAAACTCTATTCAATTATTCAAAAAAGAGCCGCTTCTGGCTCATTGCGACCGACGCAAAACAACCATCGGAATTACATTAAAAGGGTATGTGCCGCAACAGCTATTTTTAGTTTGGCATTGACCGCAAGTGCCCAAGAAGAACCCATCGATAGTCTTGAAGGCGAAAAAGTGGTGTTGGATGAGGTTCTGGTGCAAGCCGTTAGGGTAACCAAGGACTTTCCCATTACTTTTTCCGATTTGGACAAAGTGGAACTGGCTCCGCGTAACTTGGGGCAGGACGTACCCATTTTGATGAATTTTATGCCAGCTGTGGTCACTACCTCAGATGCTGGTGCAGGTGTGGGCTATACAAGCATTCGAGTTCGTGGTAGCGATGCCACACGGGTAAATGTGACCATCAACGGTGTTCCTTACAATGATGCCGAATCACAAGGGACTTTTTGGGTGAACATGCCCGATTTTGCTTCCTCCACACAAAGCCTGCAATTGCAGCGTGGTGTGGGTACTTCCACCAATGGGGCGGGAGCCTTCGGGGCAAGTTTGAACATGCTCACTGATGCCTTCTCAGAAGAAGCTTATGCTCGAATCTCAACTTCCGTGGGCAGCTTCAACACCTTGCGGAACAATGTAAAGTTCAGTACAGGATTGATGAACGACCACTTTGAATTTTCTGGACGACTGTCACGCGTTACCTCAGATGGTTATGTGGACAGGGCAGCTTCGGAATTGGACGGTTATTTCCTTCAAGGTGTGTATAATGATGACAATACCTTGATTAAAGCTTTGCTTTTTGGCGGACACGAGGTTACCTACCAAGCATGGAACGGAATTACAGCAGATCAGTTGGAAAACAATCGTACCTACAATTCAGCAGGGGAGTATACCGATGATAATGGTGTAACCCAATACCATGATAATGAGGTCGACGATTACAAGCAAGACCACTTTCAATTGCACTGGTATGAAACCTGGAATTCCGCTTGGAACACCCATTTGGCTGTACACTATACACGCGGTCGAGGTTACTTTGAGCAATATAGGGACGATGACGATTTTGCAACCTATGGCCTGGAGCCCATTACAGTAAATGGCAATTTGGTGGAAACCACGGATTTGATTCGTCGTCGGTGGTTGGACAATGATTTTTATGGAACCATCTTTTCCGCAACTTACAACAATGAAAACTTGGAACTGATCATGGGAGGTGGTTACAATGAGTACAAAGGGGACCACTTTGGCGAAATCATTTGGGCCGAGTATGCCAGCGATAGCGAATATGGGGACAGGTATTATGATGACACTTCCACCAAAACGGATTTTAACGTGTATACCAAGGCCAATTATAAGTTGACGGACCAATGGTCATTGTTCGGAGACCTACAGTACCGTGGAGTGACATACGAAGCCAACGGGGATGATACAGGTCTGGTAGATGACTCCTTCAACTTTTTTAACCCAAAAGCCGGAGTCACATTTGACTTGAATCGCAACAATAATTTCTATTTCTCGTATGCCAGGGCCAACCGTGAACCTAACCGCAATGATTACGAAAGTGGAAGCCCAAAACCAGAAAAACTCAATGATTTTGAACTGGGATGGCGATATGTTTCCCCAAGCTTTCAGTTGAACACCAATGTCTATTACATGCGCTATAAAGATCAGTTGGTCTTGACAGGGGAATTGAACGATGTGGGTGCTCCGCTTCGATCCAATGTGGGGGACAGTTACCGATTGGGCCTCGAAATCGAAGCCAATGTCGATATTTCGAATTCGTTCCGATGGAGACCGAACATCGCCTTGAGTGATAACAAAAACCTTGATTTCTATTTTGAAAGGGATGGGGTCCTTCAGGATTTAGGGAACACGAATATAGCCTATTCACCAAAATTGATTGCGGGCAATATCATTTCCTATATGCCCAATGCTAATTTTCAAGTGTCGTTGCTGTCCAAATTTGTAGGGAAACAATATATGGGCAACATTGATTCCGAGACTTCGGTTTTGGATAGTTACACGCAGACGGATTTCAATGTGCAGTACACCATCAATATGAACTCTTTTATAAAGAGTATTGAATTATCCGGGTTGGTGAACAACATTTTTGATGCGGACATTGTCTCCAACGGATATTTCTATACATTTGATGATGATTACTCCAATCCAGGAACTATCACGACCATCGAAGGTGCCGGTTACTATCCGCAAGCAGGGATTAACTTTCTTGTGGGAGCGACAGTCAATTTTTAATCAATTCGAGCAAATATTGAAGAGATTTATGTCGAGAACGGTGCTTTAGCTTAATTTTCAACGGGATTCTGTAATTTGAACATAAATACAGAATCCCGTTTCTATTTATAGAAGAGTATCCAAAAGTAACTTTTGGGAAATGACAAGCTATCTATCGTTTTTACCAAAGTTGGTGCACATGCTTTTTAATGTGCCTGTCATAGATCTGGTTTACAGCTACCTTTTCATCTTTGGTAAGCTGAGGTAATTCCACAGCCTCAAGATTGCTTTTAAGATGTTCGACTTTGGATGCACCTGGAATTATGCAACCTACCTCGGGGAAATCCAATATCCAACGTAGTGCAATAGGCGCAAGGTTTTCTTTCTGAGGGAATATTTTCTTGAGTTCATCAACTGCTTGAAGACCTACATCAAAAGGGACACCGCTAAAGGTTTCTCCTTTATCAAAAGCGGCACCCTCTCTGTTAAAGTTTCTGTGGTCATCCTTTTCAAACGTGGAGTCAGAAGAAAATTTTCCCGAAAGTAACCCACTGGCCAAGGGCACACGCACAATCACACCGATATTTTTTTTCTGTACTTGTTCAAAAAACAGCTCCGAAGGGCGTTGCCTAAACATATTGAATATGATTTGAACCGTACTCACATTCGGATATTCAATCGCCTTTAAGCCTTCTTCAACTTTTTCGACGCTGACACCAAGGTTCTTTATTTTACCTTCATCCTTTAATCGGTCGAATAGTTCAAAAATTTCGGGTCGATAGTATACTTCGGTAGGCGGACAGTGCAGTTGTATCAAATCCAAACATTCCAATCCAGTATTTCTTAAGCTGTCCTCCACATATTTTCGCAGTACGTCCACAGTATACCCTTTATTCACGTGCGGGTTTATCTGCCGACCACACTTTGTGGCGACAAAAACCTCTTCCGACCTGGATTTTACAACTCGACCTACGGTAGCTTCACTTGACCCAGCTTCGTAAACGTCTGCGGTATCTATAAAGTTTACGCCTGCATCTATCGCTTCGTGTATAATGCGTTCAGCTAGATTATCATCAAAACCAGAACCCCATTTCCCCCCGACTTGCCAAGTACCTAATGAGATTTCAGAGACTTGTATTCCTGTTTCTCCGAGTTTTCTATACTTCATTCTTAAATTTAATTGGAAATTATAACAGTGTTCCCACTTTGGGTAGCTCTATAAGGAAGAAGTCCATAGTACCGGTTTTCATCATCGGGCGTACTCCACAATAATCCCGTCGTAAGCTCATAGGTATATTCTTCACAACTACAAACTACATTTTGTCCATCAATCGTCATTGTGGAGCAATCATTGGGTGCATGATTGGGACAACTAGCTTCCCACGCCATAAAACCAGACCCCGTATTGATGACAAAAGCACCTCGAGTACCCACACCGGTGTTGCCGACATAGATTGGATTCAAAGGGTATTGGAGGTCGTTATACAATGGAAGGTTCATATTAAGCTCAAATCGAAAACTAGCATCGGGCAGGTAAGGATTTCGATTGGAGGTATCCGAGCTGCAGGACAAGATAAGCGCCAGAATCACAATGGCCCAGAAGTGCTTCATAGTCGATGTTTGAATACGTTTCTTGAGCAAAGTTGATGAAAATTTGCCTATATTTGCGTTAAATCCTCGCAAAAATACCATGCAGGTCATCGGTATCGTTGAGGATTTTTTGTATTTGTAGGAAGAGTACATTGGGGAAATTTTCTGATTTTCTTCAATGTCTCTTTGCATTAAAAATTAAAGATATGAGCAAAGTTTCATACTATACACCCGAAGGATTAAAGAAGTTAAGGGATGAATTGAACCAATTAAAGGATGTGGAGCGCCCCAAAGCCTCGCAGGCCATTGCAGAAGCAAGGGACAAAGGGGATCTTTCCGAGAACGCAGAATATGATGCGGCCAAAGAAGCCCAAGGTCTTTTGGAAATGAAAATCTCCAAAATGGAAGAAACCTTGGCCAATGCCCGTTTGATTGATGAATCACAATTGGATACCTCTAAAATCTTGGTGCTTTCCACCGTAAAACTCAAAAACCAAGCCAATGGCATGGAAATGAAATATACCCTGGTGGCAGAAAGTGAAGCTGACCTAAAGTCGGGAAAAATTTCCGTGACATCCCCGATTGGAAAAGGACTGTTGGGAAAAGAAGTTGGCGATGTGGCTGAGATCAAGGTGCCCAATGGAACTCTGAAATTTGAAATTTTAGAGATCACACGAGAGTAACAGTTACTAAATTGGTTATATTTAATCCCGTTGAAAAACGGGATTTTTTATTTTAAAACCGAATCAAAATGGCCAGTATCTTCACAAAGATCATCAATGGGGACATACCTTCCTATAAAATTGCGGAGGATGATGACAACTATGCATTTTTGGACATCAATCCCAATTCCAAGGGACATACCTTGTGTGTGCCCAAGAAAGAAGTGGACAAGATCATGGACCTTGATGAGGAATCATACATGAAACTGATGGCTTTTTCAAGAAGGGTGGGACTTGCCATAGAAAAAGCGGTGCCCTGCAAACGGGTGGGCATGTCCGTAATTGGATTGGAAGTACCCCACGTACATGTACACCTTATTCCACTTCAGAGTATGGCCAATGCCACATTTCAGCATAAGGAAGAATTGACCAAAGAGGAGTTCGAGAGGGTTGCCGAAGAAATCAGGACTTACCTTAATTAAAGCCTTCCAAGTAAAAATAAACCCCAGCAGCTACCAAACATAGCATCAATACAAGAATAACAAAGAAAAGCATCGTAAACCTTACGGCAGTTCTGTCCGGTTTGACCAGTTTGTTGTAATAATCAAAAACGCGCTCAATATCGGGAGTCCAGTCCACGGGATAAATAATCGAGTCGCATTTCTTGCATTTTATCTCATTGGTAACCACGCCTGTGGTCCTGTGGTACAGTGCGTTATAAGTATGTTTTTGGTAAAACGTAATCTTGAGTTCCTGATTAAAACATTTGGGGCAGTTGTTGGTAATATCAGCTTCTTGGATTACAAGTTGTTTTTCCTTGGCCATAATTCATTTTTATAGTGCTCGTAGGGAAATCTGCATGATAGTTCCTTCTTTACTTGACGAAAATACTTTAATTTTTCCTTTATGGTACTCTTCAACGATTCTTTTTACCAACGAAAGGCCTAATCCCCAGCCTCTTTGCTTGGATGTGACCCCTGGATTGAAAATGTTTTGAAAATCACTTTTGTGTATGCCGTGGCCGGTATCCGATACTAGAATATAGATATTTTGCCCCTTTTTTTCAATTTGGATGGCAATGTTGCCCTTGCCTTTCATGGCATCGATACCATTTTTAACAAGATTTTCAATGCTCCAGTTGTACAAAGGTGGGTTCATAAGTACATGGGCTTCATCCACATTGGAACTAAAGGAAAAATGTACCAATTTGGAACTACGTTGTTTAAGGTAGTCGTAAGCTTTTTTGGTTTCGGCCACGATATCGTGTTGGCGTAATTCGGGAACAGAGCCAATTTTGGAAAAGCGCTCTGTGATGGTTTGTAAGCGGTCAATATCCTTGGCGATCTCTTGGGTAACCTCGGGATTGATGTCTTCCGATTTCAATAGTTCGTTCCAACCCAGTAGAGAGGTGAGCGGCGTTCCAATTTGATGTGCGGTTTCCTTGGCCATACCAGCCCAGAGTTTATTTTGTTCCGATGCCTTGTTGGTTCGGAAGAAAAAGAAGATCACTGCTGCGAACAAGAAAATAATCAATAGTAGGGCCAGTGGATAATATTTTAATTTGTTCAACACATCAGAATTGCCGTAGTAGAGGGTTTCCAACAATTCCTCTTCCTGTATGATCTCTATGGGTTCATTCTCATTTCGGAATTGGGCAATCTTTTTTTGGATGTATGCACTGTCCGCTACTTTGTCCTCGGGTATATTGTGCGTTTTGTATGACCCCTCTTCGTTTACCAAGATCATAGGAGTTGAGGTATTGTTGCCCAACACCTTTAGGGTAAGGTTTCCCAGTTCTTGGTCAACCGAGGATTGAACAAGCTCCAACTGGGCGGTGGCCCAAATCTCCATTTTCAGCCGTTCTTCCTCTTTGAATTTTTTAAAAAAACTATTGGTATTCCATAAAATAAGACTCACAATGAAGAATGCGGATATCAGCAAGATGATATTGGAGGTTTTCCGTTTAGTGCTAAAGTTCATTGTTGGTCAAATTCTGTTTTAAAGATAGGTAATTGGAAAACATGTTGATAGATAGTTGAAATAACGGATGCCATTGGAATTCATTTTATGTACTTTTGATTTTCAACAAAAATTAACATTGCATGGAAGTTCAGGGACGAATCAAAATGATAGATGAAACCAAAACATACGGTAACAATGGTTTCAGAAAAAGAGAGGTGGTCGTAACGACCGAAGAACAATATCCACAACATATATTGGTTGAGTTTGTGCAGGATAAATGCAATTTGCTGGACAATTACAGTGTTGGCCAAATGGTAAAGATCAGTATCAACCTAAGAGGTAGGGAGTGGGTAAACCCTCAGGGGGAGACCAAATACTTTAATTCCATCCAAGGGTGGAGAATGGAAAACTTGCAGTCAGAACCTGCTGCGGACAATATGCCCCCCGTTCCACCAATGGAAGCTTTTGAGCCTGCCGACGACCTTAACGAGGAAGATCATGATGATCTGCCTTTCTAATTGAATTTAGTAGGATATAGAAATACATTTAACAATGAAAATCCGAACTTTAAGTTCGGATTTTCTTGTTTTAAGCCGGATTTGTATTTTTAGAAAAAATTGCCATTGGAACATACGCCCCTATATTTTTTGAGTAAGAAACTGGAGTTTCCACCTGTTGATACCGCCAGCGAAGATGGTTTGCTCGCCGTGGGAGGGGATTTGTCACCCGAAAGATTATTGTTGGCCTACAAAAATGGCATTTTTCCTTGGTTCAATGATGATTCCTTGATTCTTTGGTGGGCCCCGGACCCACGTATGATTCTGTACCCCGATAAAGTCAAGGTTTCCAAAAGCATGCGGAAAGTGATTCGCGATGGCACTTTTACCCTTGCCAAAAACACCTGTTTTGAACAGGTAATGGACTATTGTGCCCAAATTGAACGAAAAGGCCAAGATGGCACATGGATAACACCTGAAATGAAAACGGCCTACATGAACCTGTACAAAAAAGGGCATGCCAAGTCATTCGAGGTTTGGGAAGATGGAGAACTTGTAGGAGGATTGTACGGTGTTGATCTGGGTCATGTTTTCTGTGGAGAGAGCATGTTCAGTTTACGGCCAAATGCATCCAAATACGCATTCATACAAATGGCTCAGGAATTTGGGGAAAAAGGATACAAAATCATTGACTGCCAAGTCCATACCAATCATTTGGAGAGCATGGGTGCCGAGTCGGTTCCACGAAAAGACTTTTTGGAAATATTACAGGGATAATTGTGCACTTGTCAATAGAAAAATAGTGTTTTGTGGCAAATTGGAGCTGTAATCTTCCATTCTATATTCGACTCCCATTTGAAATTTCACTCCTCCATTAAGCTCCCAACCAATCTGTCCGGAAAGCCTCGTGTCATACTGTGGGGCATTGTGTTTGGCCACACTCAAAAGATTTTCAAAACTGCCCACAAAATAAGGCTCTCCCGGATCCAGTTCTTCTCCCATCAAAGGGAAATCCAATGCAAAGCGATAACGAAATCTATGAATGGTAAGCGAGTTGGTAATGCGTTGCTCGGCACGTATTCTGTGGCCAAAACGTACAGCCAATGGTTTGTAGGTAATGTTGTACTGTTGGGTAAGTCGCAGTTCATTCTCCCTATCTTCAAAATTGTTTCGGAACCTATATTGGATCCCCGATGCAATACTTTGGTTGTCCCTTATTTTAAGTTTGGAAAAGTGGGCAAGGTCCAATTGCCTTCCTTTTAAGGTAAGTTCCTCATCATCGTAAATGTAATTTCGGTTGGCCACGGAGAAATTATGGGAATAGGTGCCAACCACTTTGTAATTGACAGCAATTTGTGGTTGCCAGTAAGCCGTAAGGTTTTCTTGGGCATGAACGCTTACCATCAACAAAAAAAGGACGAAAAAAGAAAACCACTTAGTAGAGTACATGGTCATAACTTGGAGGGAAAGATTTACGAAGGCGTATCAGTTGTCCTTCTGAATCGAAAAGGGCTTCATATTCTTGGAATTCTTTGTCTTTTTTGGCAGAAAACACCAATTCGTACTTTACTTCAGGTAAAATCAGGTTTTGAAAAGCATTGTGTAAGGTTTTTTCCGTGGGTTGACCCTCTTGTGTGGAATATTGTTGCTGTATTTTTTTTACCCGGGGCTTTGCATGATTTTCATCGAGGTAATACATAATAGTGGCCCAGGTGTCATTGGGAATGTCCCTTTCCTTTATTTTGAATTCAACATCTTCCAAGGAGCCATTTTTGTTGAATTCCACGCTGTAGTGCAACCTCCCTTTTTTAAACTTTGCCTCGTAACTTTTTTTGGTACTGTCCATTTCTTGGTAAAAACGGACCCTTTTGGCATCCTCCAAATACTTTTGGATAAGCGAAAAGGATTTGCTCGGAAATTCCTCTTTGTCTATTCGGGATTCCCGCTCGTACTTGTTTTGTGCAAAGGATATCTGCACCATACCAAGAAGCATTAAAAGAATGTAATTACACTTCATGGTACCTAAAACAGTTTACTTCGTGATCGTTTACCATGCCCGTCGCTTGCATATGGGCGTAAATTACCGTGCTTCCCACGAACTTGAACCCTCTTTTTTTCAAATCCTTGCTGATGTTATCCGATAATGCTGTTGTGGCCGGAGCATTTTTATAGTTCGCCCATTCATTTTTGATGGGTTCATCATCCACAAAATCCCAAATGTATTTGCTGAAGCTGCCAAACTCTTTTTGAATTTCCATGAATGCTTTTGCGTTGGAAACCGTGGCATTGACTTTTAATTTGTTTCTGATGATGCCGGGGTCTTGCAATAGCATGTCAATCTTGGATTGATTGTAGTCGGCAATTTTCTTATAGTCAAAATAATCAAAAGCCTTTCTGAAATTTTCACGTTTTCTTAATACGGTAATCCAACTCAGACCTGCCTGGAAGGTCTCCAATATCAAAAATTCGAAGAGGGTGTCATCGTCCTTTACCGGAACGCCCCATTCCTCATCGTGATAGGCCTCGTATAGGGTGTCGCCTACGCACCACCCACATCTGTGTTTGTCCATAACCATTCGTTTTATATCAAAAGTAAGGGAAAAACACAAGAGTTAATTGAAAGTTAAAGTATTAGAGATTAATAGTAATACTTTTATATTCGCGAGAATTAGTTTTAAAAGTGATGTGTGATGGATTTACTGATGCAATCTCTTAAAATAGGAGTGAACGAAAAGCTTTATATAAAAGACCCCGAGTCCTCGACCTTGGGCAAGAACATAGTTGAGCAAAGTATCTTGATGATCGATGAAATGGGGTTTGAAAGTTTCACATTCAAAAAATTGGGTGTGAAAATCAATTCCAATGAAAGTTCCATTTATCGTTACTTTGAGAACAAGCACAAGCTGTTGCTCTATTTGGCCACTTGGTATTGGGGATGGATAGAATACCGCATGGTGTTTGCAACAAACGGTATCTCTGACCCAATGAAAAAATTGGAAAAGGCGGTTGAGATTCTTACTCAAAATGTGGAGGAGGACAGTTCCATAACACATGTGAACGAAGTGGTTTTGAATAGGCTTATCATCAATGAATATTCAAAATCCTATTTGGTCAAAGAAATCAATCAAGAAAGCAAGGATGGCTATTTCATTGTCTGTAAAAGATTGGTCAACCGTTTGAGCGATATGATTTCAGCAGTGGACGAAAACTATGCCTATCCCATAAGCATGGCCAGCAATGTGCTGGAGGGTTCATTGCATCAGCATTTTTTGAAAACACATTTCCCAACACTTACAAACTGTAACGAAAAAGTTACTCCTACGGAGTTTTTTACGGACCTCATATTCCGGACACTAAATAAAAAAGAGAATGGCTAAACAAATACTTACCGCATGGCAACGGCTCATGGGACTGCTTGCCTTGGATAAAAAAGACATTTTTCAAATATTCTACTACGCCATTTTTGCGGGATTGGTCAACCTGTCCCTTCCTTTGGGAATACAGGCGATAATCAATCTTATACAAGGGGCCAGGGTAAGTACGTCTTGGATTGTATTGGTGGTGTTGGTTACCCTTGGGGTCGCTTTTGTGGGGGTGCTCCAGTTGATGCAGATACGGATCATTGAGAACCTTCAACAGAAAATTTTCACAAGATCCTCGTTTGAGTTTGCCTATCGTTTTCCAAAAATAAAAATGAGCGAACTCCGGTATTATTACCCACCAGAGTTGGCCAACCGTTTTTTTGATACCCTTACAGTTCAAAAATCCTTATCCAAGATTTTGATTGATTTTCCTGCGGCATTGTTACAAATAGTTTTTGGTTTGTTGCTGCTGTCTTTTTACCATCCATTCTTTATCATTTATGGATTATTGCTGCTCTTGCTCATCTATATTGTATTCAAGTTTACAGCACAAAGAGGATTGGATACCAGTTTGGACGAGTCAAAGATCAAATATAAAGTTGCACATTGGGTACAGGAAATTGCCCGTTCCATTATTAGTTTCAAGCTATCGGGAAAAACCTCACATGCTCTGGACAAAAATGACACCTTGGTCGAAGAGTATTTGGAAGCAAGGGAAAGTCATTTTAGGGTCTTGGTCTTGCAATTTATCCAAATGATCGGCTTTAAAGTACTGGTAACGGCAGGCTTGTTGTTGATCGGTGGACTGCTGGTTTTGGATCAGCAGATGAACATAGGTCAGTTTGTAGCCGCGGAAATCATCATCTTATTGGTCATCAGTTCCGTTGAGAAAATGATTTTAGGTCTTGAAACGGTTTATGATCTATTGACTTCCTTGGAAAAAATGGGCCAAGTGGTTGATAAAGAGCTAGAGCCCCAGACCGGTGAGACACCATTCAAGGAGGACGAAGGTTTGACCGTAGAGCTCGAGGATATCGTTTACAAAGTTCCGGGACTGGACAAAAAAATCATAGACCATTTGTCGCTTACAGTTAAACCAGGCACTAAATTATTGGTACAAGGAAAAAGCGGTTCGGGAAGGTCCACCCTTTTAAGGATGATGGCAGGCATTCTAGAGCCTGATGAGGGTAAAATATATGTGAACAATGTAGCCCTACGGGGTATAAAACTTAGCCAATACCGGTCCTATTTGGGACATTCCCTTAACGAAGAGTACCCGTTCGAAGGAACCCTGTTGGACAATATCACTTTTGGCAACAAGGATATTCCCATGGAGGATGTGTATTGGGCCTTGGAAAAAGTAAGTCTCACGGAATTTGTGAAAGAACAGCCCCAAGGTCTGAAAACCGTTCTATATCCCGAAGGGAAAAAGATTCCTGATTTCATTTCCAGAAAAATAGTGTTGGCCCGAAGCATTGTAACAAGGCCTAAACTTATGATTCTAAAGGATCCCTTGGAACAATATGATGAAGAGGGAACAGAACGAATGATGGATTTCTTGACAGACCCAGCCAATGGATGGGCCTTGGTCGTGGTCAGTGAAAACCCAAAATGGGCAAGCCGCTGCAATCAAATCATTCGGATGGAAAAAGGTAGATTGATCAACGTAAAATAAAGTTCATGCTCAATATTTCTTCAAATAATAAATTGAACGAGAGGGTAGACCTTACCGGTTACGAGGCGGGCAAAAAGGTCTTCCACAAAAGGCACTATAAGCAATTCAACCGTTTTTTGGCAGCTTTTTCCATCATTGTGCTTTTCATGATGTTTCTACCATGGACCCAGAACATTTCCGGTAGAGGTTATCTTACCACTTTGACCCCCGATCAGAGGCCACAGACCATTCAATCCCCGATTCCTGGGCGTATTGAGAAGTGGTTTGTAAGGGAAGGGGAGTATGTCGAAAAAGGGGACACCATCCTACATATCTCAGAGGTGAAAAGTGAGTATTTCGACCCCAATCTAGTGGAACGTACCGGACAGCAAATCAAGGCAAAATCGATGTCCGTAACATCATACCAGGAAAAGGTAAAAGCCTTGACCCAGCAAATAAAAGCCCTGCAACAAGAGCGTGGCCTAAAGCTGGAACAGGCCAGAAACAAACTGATGCAGTCCAAATTAAAGGTAAAAAGTGATAGTATTGATCTTGAGGCGGCAAAAACCAATATTACCATAGCCCAACGCCAGTACGATCGTACGGAAAAATTGCAACAGGAAGGGCTGAAGGCCGTGACCGATGTGGAAGAAAAGCGATTGAAACTACAGGAGACCCAAGCAAAACTCATAAGCCAAGAGAACAAATTGTTGAGCAGTAAAAACGATGTCATCAATGCGCAAGTGGAGATCAATAGGGTGCAAGCGGAGTATACCGATAAGATTTCCAAAGCGCAGAGCGACCTCTATTCAGCTCAGTCCAATCAGTTTGACTCCGAAGCACAGGTCACCAAACTGGAGAACCAGTACACCAATTACGAGATGAGGAGCAATATGACCTACATTCGAGCTCCCCAAAATGGATATATTACCAAGGCCATTCAGTCTGGGATAGGGGAAACCTTCAAAGAGGGCGCACAACTGGTAGGTATAATGCCCTCGGATTATGATATCGCCGTGGAAACCTATGTAGACCCCATAGACCTTCCATTGATTCATGTGGACGAAAAAGTGCGTATCCAATTCGATGGGTGGCCCGCCATTGTGTTCAGTGGTTGGCCGAACGTTTCCTATGGAACATTCGGAGGTAAAGTGGTCGCTATTGAAACGTTCATCAGTCCCAATGGGAAGTATCGTGTGTTGTTGGCACCCGATGAGGAAGAAGCGCCATGGCCCGAAGACCTTCGTGTAGGTTCTGGCGCAAGTACCATGGCTTTATTGGAAGATGTTCCGATTTGGTTCGAGTTGTGGCGACAGTTGAACGGTTTCCCGCCGAATTATTATCAACCCCAAAACACCAGTGCAAATGCTGCGAAGAAATAGAAGACTACTTTTATTTTGTACCCTCTTTTTCTTTTCTGTACATATGTTTTATGCACAGCAAGACTCCTTGGTGCTCGGATTTAAGGAGTATTTGGGTTATGTGAAAAAATACCATCCCGTTGCCAAGCAGGCCCAGTTGAACATAGCCATGGGGCAGGCCAACTTGATGAAGGCTCGGGGAGGGTTTGATCCTAAAGTAGAGGTTGACTTTGATAGGAAAGAGTTTAAAGGAACCGAATATTGGGATCGATTGAATGCGACCTTCAAGATTCCGACCTGGTTCGGTATTGAATTGAAAGGAAATTTTCAGCAGAATGAAGGTTATTACCTGAATCCAGATGAAACTTTGCCCGAAGATGGACTCTACAGTGCAGGGGTGTCCATGTCCGTTTTGCAAGGGTTTTGGATCAATGAGCGCATGGCAACCTTAAGAAAAGCCAAATTGTTCAGAGAGCAGACCAAGGTCGACCAAGATCTGCAGGTCAACCAAGTTTTGTACAATGCCTCATTGGCCTATTTTGATTGGTTGAAGGCCTACAGGGATGCTGAGGTCTATGAAGATTTTCTGGAAAATGCGGAAACACGATTCCAAGGAATCAAGGAAAGTGCCCTTGCAGGCGACATTGCCATGATCGATACCGTAGAAGCAAAAATTGCCGTTCGAAATAGGGATTTGGGCTATCAGCAGGCAAAGGTGAAACTGATGAAAAAATCACTGGAGCTCAGCAACTTCTTATGGATAGAGGATGTGCCCGTGGAGCTTCAACCAGGAATCAGTCCCAATGTGGAGCCCGAAATGGATATCAATACAACTTTGGAAATAGAAGGAGTGCCTTTGGACAGTTTCAATTTGGAAACACACCCCAAGTTGATGTCCTTGGATTATAAAATTGAAGGTTTGACGGTGGACAAGCGTTTAAAAGCGAATAAGCTACTACCCAAACTCAAGGCGGAATACAATTTTGTCACAGAGACCCCCGAATTGATGAATTCCTTTGTTACGGAAAATTATAAGGCCGGATTGAGTTTTCAAATGCCCATATTCCTTCGAAAGGAACGCGGGGATTTAAAACTGGCCAAGTTCAAGCTCAGGGATGCGGAATACGAAAGGGACAATGCCCAAGTGGAAATACAGAACAAGGTCATCGCCATTTACAATGAACTGGATTCCTTTACTGATCAGAATCGATTGATTGCCGACATCGTGAAAGATTACAATACAATGTTGCAGGCTGAGGAGCGAAAGTTCAGTTTTGGGGAAAGTTCCCTCTTCTTGATCAATTCCAGGGAAAGCAAACTCATTGATGCCTACCTGAAACAGAACGAGATGCAGAACAAGTATTTTTATACCAAGGCCATGTTGTTCAAGAGTTTGGCCATCAATCCAAAAACATTGTAAGGAAAAGGTTGTAAAAACAACCAATGACAAAAGTCACCAAATAGGAAGATTGTCCTTGGTACTTTTGAAAAAACATTTTTTATGGAAGTATTGGAGCAGAATAGATTGGAAATAGTTCAGGAGTACATTAAAAAAGCAATGGATTACCCAAGGTACAGTGAGTTGGTGCGGCAACTTGCCAAAATTGGCAAGTCCACTGGCCCAAATCAGTCCGAAGCTATGGCCAATTATACAAAACTCGGTGATCGCCGAATGGCCCGTTGGGATAAAACCTTCAAGATTCCAGAAGATATCCAGCAAAAATTGAAGACTCATGACAAGGAACTGGTGTTTTTGGCCCTGACGGAAAGCTGGTGCGGAGATGCCGCAGCCAGTTTGCCCATCATCAATAAAGTAGCCGAAGCGAGTCCAAATATTGCCCTAAAAGTTGTTCTGCGGGACGAAAGTCTCGATTTGATGGATGCTTTCCTTACCAATGGCGCCCGTTCGATTCCTAAAGTCATTGTTTTGGATAAAGCCAATAACGAAATTGTTGGCGAGTGGGGACCACGCCCCAGTATAGCTACCCAAATGGTGGAAGGTTGCAAAAAAGAACATGGAAAACTTACCGATGAGTTCAAACAAGAACTTCAGGTATGGTACAATAAAAACAAGGGTCAAAATATTCTGGAAGACCTTCTAAAATTACTTGCTCTGGAATAGATAGGTAATGGTTCCAATTTGTGATGCTTTGGAATCCGGGCTAAAACGTGCTTTTAACGCATAGGCAATGGCATTGTCTACCAAACAGCCATTGTTCGTTCCCGAACTTTTATCGTTAAAGCTGGCTTCCGTTACATAGCCATTGTCGTCCACTGAAATGTTCACTACAACCTTGCCACCTTCGATACAAGTGTAAATGGGAGGAGGAAGATGGTATGCGTTTCTATCCACCAAGGAATAGGAAATGGAAGTACGTCTATCTTTTAGGTAATCGGTAAATTCTTCTTTTTCAGCATCGCGTTCGCCCAATTTTTCCTTTTTCTCATCACGTTGGGCGCGCAATTGTTTCAATTGCTCTTCAAAACCGGAATTATCCGCATATTCTCCAGTTTCACTACTCATGGCCCGTTCTTCCATGAGCTCCTCCAACGTTTTTAAAGGTTCTGGATTCCCGACACTGGGTTTTGCAGTTTGGTTGACTGCCATGTGGCTTTTAATGGGGTCGTTGGCGGCTTGCATTTCCTCCAATCGTTCCTCTTCCTCTTCGAGAAGTTTCTCGATATCCTCATCGGCCAAGCTCATTTCAATGACGTACTCATCCTCTTGTATACCCCCTAAGTGAATATTGAAAAGCAATAAAATCACTATGGACATAGCGAAGAAAGTGATCAAAAGTGATAACTGGCTCTTGTTTAAGTTCATGGTTTATCTATAACCGCTTTTTTGCAAAAATATTTTATCCCAACCTACCTAGGTCGAGGCATTTACTTCAAGCTTTTCCTTGAAATCATTGGGGCTTGTAGCATTATTTACGTTGAAATCACCTATTTTGGTTCTTCTGAGCTCGGATAAATAGGCGCCAGAGCCCAAAGCTTTGCCAAAATCGTGCGCCAATGAACGGATATAGGTCCCCTTACTGCAAACCACCCGAAAATCCACTTCGGGGAGGTCTATTCGGGTAATCTCAAATTCCAAGATTTCTATTTTTCGTGATTTTATTTCCACTTGTTTGCCTTCTCGGGCAAGTTCGTACAATCGCTTCCCGTCTTTTTTTAAGGCTGAAAAAATGGGGGGTACTTGATCAATCTCTCCCAAGAATTGTGTCGTAACTTCTTTGATGGATGCATCTGTGATATGTTCGGTGGGAAAGGTCTCGTTCACTTCCGTCTCCAAATCATAGGATGGCGTAGTGGCGCCCAGCGTGAAAGTACCTGTGTATTCTTTTACCTGTCCTTGAAGCTCTGGAATTTTTTTTGTGAATTTCCCCGTACAGATAATCAGCAGCCCCGTGGCCAAAGGGTCCAATGTTCCTGCATGGCCGATTTTTATCTTTTTAAGGCTGAATTTTTTGCGAATGGCCCACTTAAGTGCATTTACCGCTTGAAAGGACGTCCATTCCAGCGGTTTATCAATCAAAAGGATTTGACCGTTTAAAAAATCTTCTTTGGTGTTCAAAAACTTGGGGTTTTGGGCAAATATACTGATCTATCCCCAAATGCTCCATGCAAGTGCGATAAGGCCAACAACCAAACAGTAAATCGCAAAATAGGTTAGCTTGCTCTGGCGCACCAACTTGATCATCCAAGTACAGGCGGCAAGGCCGGCGATGAAAGCAGCGACAAACCCTGCGCCCATGGCAACAGCTTGATCGCCTTGAAAAGTAATATCCCCGCCCATCACATCCTTGGCGACTTTTCCTAAAATCAGGGGAACCACCATCAAAAAGGAAAAACGTGCCGATTTGGTCTTGTCAACCCCCAAAAGTACGGCAGCCGAAATGGTTGCCCCACTTCGGGAAATACCGGGTAGAATAGCTACGGCCTGTGCCATTCCGATGGCAAATGCACTTCGGAAGGATACATTTTTATCGGTGGTCTTGGCCAAATCTGCCAAATAGAGCAAGAATGCCGTGATGACCAACATGATACCAACGATGACGATGGCACCATCAAAAAACACCTCGATAAAATCATTCAAAAACAGCCCTACCAAGGCGGCGGGAATCATGGAGATGATGATTTTTAATGAAAATTGGGTTTCCTCGTTCCATTTAAATTGAAACAGGCCTTTCAATATTTCAAAAACATCTTTTCGGAACACCACTAGAGTACTTAATGCAGTCGCAAAATGAAGTACTACGGTAAACAACAGACTTTCTTCGGGAACGGCCTGCGCTCCCAAAATAGCTTTCCCCAATTCTAAATGACCGCTGGAGGAAACAGGTAAAAATTCGGTCAATCCCTGAATGATTCCAAGGATGATAGCATCGATCAATTCCAATTATTCCTTCTTTTTCTTGTGAGGATTCAACAAAATGGCATAAACCTGAATGCCAAGACCGATAAGGATCAAGGTCGGTGCAAGGCGGATTCTTCTAAAATTGTATATCTCGGGATTGAATACTTCGGGGTCGTCGCTTCCACCACCACTCATCAAAATAAATCCGAGGGCAATAAAGGCAATACCTATAAATAGAAAGAGGTAGTTTTTCTTTTGGAAAACAAACTCTTTGGCAGGTTTTTGACTGTTGTTGTTTTTCTTGCTCATGCTGCAAAGTTAATAATAAAGATCGTCCGTCCTCAGGTTTAAAAAACGCTGTGTCGCAAAATGGGTGCTGGCCCACGATATGATAACGCCCAAACCAAATACACTAACGAACAAAATGATGAGTACGATATAATCTTGCAAAAGATTCAGTTCGGGGAAATTTTTATCAATATAGTACACCAATACGCCAAGCCCGATCAAAGCAACTACAGCTCCAACCATGCCGAGTTTAATGTTGGTCCATATAAATGGTCTTCGGATAAAGGTTTTGGTCGCCCCTACCATCTGCATGGTTTTGATGATGAATCTTTTGGAATAGATGGACAGTCGGATGGAGCTGTTGATCAACAAAACCGCGATGACCGTGAAAATGGCGCTGGCCACCAATATCCATAAACTGATTTTCCGTGCATTGTTGTTCAATAAAGAAATCAAAGGTTTGTCATAGCTCACTTCGTCCACGTAGGCCTTGGCTGCCAAGTCTTCCGCAATCTCATCGATTTGTTGTGGAGAGACAAAATCAGCCTTCAAATTCACATCGATGGAATTTTTCAAGGGATTGTAGCCCAAAAACTCTTCAAAATTTTCCCCTATATCCTCGCTATATTGCTCAGCCGCATCTTCTTTGGAAATATATTCGGCCGACTTGGTGTATTCCGCAAGGGCCAAACTTTTCTGCAACTGATCTATTTCCACAGGCTTTGCACTGTCCTTCAAAAACACCGAAATGGTGATCTGCTCCTTAAAATGGTCCGCCAATTTTTTGGTATTGAGCACCAAAAGGCCCAAAACACCTAAAAGAAACAGGACCAGGGCAATGCTCAAAGCCACGGAAAAGTAGGAGGAAATCAGTTTTCGACGCTGATATCGTTCAATATATTGGCTCATATAGTAGAATCAGTACGTAAAAATAGAAAAGTAAATTGTATTTAGGGGATTAAACCTATTTTTGCACACGAAATTGAACAAGATTAACAATGAATTACGATTTCCGCGAGATTGAGGCCAAATGGCAGAAGTATTGGGCAGATAATGAAACTTTTAAGGCATCCAACGATTCCGATAAACCTAAATTTTATGCATTGTCGATGTTCCCTTACCCATCTGGGGCAGGCTTGCACGTAGGGCATCCCCTTGGTTACATTGCCACGGACATCTATTCACGTTACAAAAGACATAAAGGATTCAATGTGTTGCACCCCATGGGTTATGATTCTTTTGGGTTGCCTGCGGAGCAATATGCGATTCAAACAGGTCAGCATCCAGCCATAACCACAGAGAACAACATCAACAGGTACCGTGAGCAGTTGGACCAACTAGGTTTTTCTTTTGATTGGAGCCGCGAAGTGCGTACCTCCAACCCACAATATTACAAATGGACACAATGGATTTTCATCCAATTGTTCAATGCTTGGTACAATAAGAAGTCCGACAAAGCGGAAAACATTTCCAGTTTGATTTCCATTTTTGAGAAAGAAGGAAATGCCAATGTTGAAGCCGCTTGTGATGATGATACACCAAGTTTTGATGCCGCAACTTGGAATGGGTATCCCGACACCGAAAAGCAAGAGATTCTTCTTAAATACAGATTGACCTATTTGGCGGATACCGAAGTGAACTGGTGTCCCGCTTTGGGAACCGTTTTGGCCAATGATGAAATCGTGAACGGTGTTTCCGAGCGTGGAGGTCATCCCGTGGTTCGCAAAAAAATGACGCAATGGAGTATGCGTATTACGGCATATGCCCAACGTTTATTGGACGGATTGGACAAAATTGATTGGCCACAGCCACTTAAAGATTCCCAGACCAACTGGATTGGACGTTCAGTGGGAGCCTCCGTTACTTTTAATGTATTGGACGCAGAGCGTAGTCGAAGCGACCAAGATGGAGTTTTGGGTAACGATGTCACTTCGAGCGCAGTCGAACCCTACGAGATAGAAGTCTTCACCACCCGTCCCGATACCATTTTCGGAGTAAGCTTTATGACCTTGGCTCCTGAACACGAGTTGGTGGCCAAAATCACTACGCCAGAACAAAAGGCTGAGGTTGATGCGTATGTGGAAGCTACGGCAAAGCGTTCCGAGCGTGACCGTATGGCAGATGTAAAGACCATTTCCGGGGTGTTTACGGGAGCTTATGCAGAGCATCCGTTTTGCAAGGAACCTATTCCAATTTGGATTGGCGACTACGTTTTGGCCAGTTATGGAACAGGAGCGGTAATGGCCGTGCCCTGTGGGGATCAACGTGATTATGATTTCGCAAAACATTACAATATAGACATCCCCAATATTTTTGAAGGGGTCGATATTTCCAAGGAGGCATTTGCCGATAAGGAAACTACGGTAATCGCCAATTCCGATTTTCTAAATGGACTTTCGTATAAGGATGCGATGAAAAGAATTATCGCTGAGTTGGAGAATATCGGACATGGCGAAGGAAAAGTAAATTACCGTTTGCGCGATGCCGTATTTAGCCGTCAGCGGTACTGGGGAGAGCCTTTCCCAGTTTATTATGTGGATGGGATGCCACAAATGATCGATTTGGAGCATTTGCCCTTGCAATTGCCCGAAGTGGAAAAATACCTCCCCACCGAAACAGGCGAGCCACCACTGGGCAATGCCACCGAGTGGGCATGGGACGCTGATAAAAATGAAGTCGTTTCCAACGATTTGATTGACCATAAAACCGTTTTTCCTTTGGAGTTGAACACCATGCCGGGTTGGGCTGGAAGTTCCCAATACTTTAATAGGTATATGGACCCACGGAACGATGACGCAATTTTCTCTCCAGAAGCCATCAACTATTGGCAAGATGTGGACTTATATATAGGAGGTAGTGAACACGCTACGGGTCACTTACTGTATTCCCGCTTTTGGCAGAAGTTTATGTTCGATATGGGTTATGTGCCCAAAGACGAGTTTGCCCAAAAGTTGATCAACCAAGGGATGATTACGGGGACATCTGCAATTGTATATAGAATTGCTGGAACCAAAAAATATGTATCGTTTGGGTTTAAAAATGAGTATTCAACCGAAGAACTTAGAGTCGATGTAAATCTAATTAATGTGTCCAATGAGTTGGATATTGAAGCATTAAAAAGTTGGCAACCTGAATATAAAGATGCAGAGTTCATTCTTGAAGAAGGGAAATACATTGTTGGCCGGGAGGTAGAAAAGATGTCTAAAAGATGGTACAATGTCGTTAACCCCGATGCCATTTGTGAGGAGTACGGAGCGGATTCGTTGCGTTTGTATGAAATGTTCTTGGGTCCCTTGGAGCAATCCAAGCCTTGGAACACTGCAGGGATTACCGGTGTACATTCCTTCTTAAAGAAACTTTGGAAGTTGTATACAAATGGGTCGCTGAGCGGAGCCGAAGCGGAACCCACCGCTGACAATCTCAAAACCTTGCACAAGACCATCAAAAAGGTAGAGGAAGACATTGAGAACTTCTCGTTCAATACTTCGGTCTCCACCTTTATGATTTGTGTCAACGAGTTGACATCACAAAAGTGTACCAGCAAAGCTGTTTTGGAACCCTTGGCTATTTTGGTATCACCTTATGCACCTCACATTGCTGAAGAGCTTTGGAGCCGTATGGGTAATGCAGGTTCTATTGCCGAAGCGCCATTTCCCAAGTTTGAGGAGAAATACTTGGTGGAGAGTAGCAAGGAATACCCGATATCCTTTAATGGAAAAATGCGCTTCAAGTTGGAATTGCCATTGGATATGAGCAAGGAGGATATTGAAGCTGCTGTTCTGGCCCATGAAAAAACACAGGCCCAATTGGAGGGAAGAACTCCGAAAAAGGTAATCGTAGTGCCTGGAAAGATTGTAAATATTGTTGGGTAATCCGATAAATCGTTGCTGTCATTCCGAACTCGATTCGGAATCTCATACAATTAAATCAGTTTTATGGGAACCTGAATCAAGTTCAGGTTGACGAAAACATCACCTTACTATAAAATCAATACGAATTTTATAGAAATACCCCTAAAAAGCATGCCAATCGGCATGCTTTTTTATTTTAAATAATATTAACCCCTAAAATAAAAGGGGTAAATAGCAAAAAATGTTATTAAAATTAATTTAACCCCGTGTTTAAACATGGTATAAATGTTAAAATGTGTTTATTTTGACTAGTTACCCCTGTTTTTTGTCGAGTATTTGTGTTTATATTTAAAAATTTTGTTCAAATTTGGACCCAGAAACCATTAAACGCAACATTATGACTGTTGGGATACCTAAAGAAATCAAGAACAACGAGAGCCGGGTCGGCATGACGCCCTCCGGAGTATTTGAATTGGTAAAGAACAACCACACCGTATATGTGCAATCCGGCGCAGGTGAGGGCAGTGGTTTTTTTAATCAGGATTACCAACAGGCTGGGGCCACTATTTTGGATACCATCGGTCAGGTGTATGCCATGAGCGACATGATCGTTAAGGTAAAAGAGCCCATTGCAGAAGAATATAGTTTGATTCAGGAAGGACAAATTGTATTCACATATTTCCACTTTGCATCCAGCGAGGTGTTGACCAAGGCCATGATTAAGAGCAAAGCTATTTGTATTGCTTACGAAACGGTAGAAGATGAGGATGGTACCTTGCCCTTGTTAACCCCAATGTCCGAAGTTGCCGGTAGAATGGCCATCCAACAAGGAGCCAAGTATTTGGAAAAACCTGTAAAAGGAAAAGGAGTACTGTTGGGAGGAGTTCCCGGAGTATCGCCAGGACGGGTTTTGGTCCTTGGAGCGGGTACGGTAGGTATTCAGGCTGCTAAAATGGCAGCAGGATTGGGTGCCCAAGTAACTATTTTGGATGTGAACATGAAACGTCTCAGATATGTGAACGACATTATGCCGAGCCATGTGGTAACTGGTTTTTCCAATGAGTTCAATATCAGAAAACATATAAAAACAAATGATTTAATTATCGGTGGAGTTCTTTTGAAAGGAGCAAAAGCCCCTAATTTGATTACTAGGGACATGCTCAAGGATATGCATCCAGGAACCGTTATTGTAGATGTAGCGGTAGATCAAGGCGGATGCGTGGAAACCACCAAGCCAACAACCCATGAGGACCCCATTTATATTATAGATGACGTGGTTCATTACTGTGTAGCCAATATGCCAGGGGCAGTGCCTTATACTTCTACTGTTGCCTTGACGAATGTAACACTGCCCTATGTGCTAAAATTGGCCAATATGGGATGGCGAAGTGCCTGTAAACTGGATAGGTCTTTGGAAAAAGGATTGAACGTAGTTGAAGGCGAAGTGGTTTATAAAGAAATCGCTGAAACCTTTCAATTAGAGCCAGTGTTGGTTTAAGAAACTAACATTTTGACAGTATAAGAGCCCTGCCATAATTTGGCGGGGTTTTTGCTTTTATGTGGTATATTTATATTCATATAAAAGAGATAAGGCTATGATGACATATTATATATTGATTGGTGGAATCGCCCTGGTCAGCTGGCTAGTGAGCAACCGATTGAAGAGCAAATTCAAAAAATATTCAAAGGTCCATTTGCGAAATGGAATGAGCGGTGCAGAAATTGCCCAGAAAATGCTCGATGACCATGGAATCAGGGATGTAAAGGTAATTTCCACTCCCGGCATGTTGACGGACCACTACAATCCCAAAAACAAAACGGTTAACCTTAGTGAAGGAGTCTATAACCAACGTAATGCTTCTGCAGCAGCGGTTGCGGCTCACGAATGCGGACATGCGGTGCAGCATGCACAAGCGTATGAATGGTTGACCATGCGTTCCAAATTGGTTCCGGTGGTAAGTGTTACCTCCGGGATGTCCACTTGGGTGGTGTTTGGAGGTATTATGTTGATGGCTGCAACTGGTGTTGCCGGTGGTATCGGTTTTTATATCGCCGTGGCCGGATTGATCATGATGGGCTTTGCGACCTTGTTCAGTTTTATTACCCTGCCTGTGGAATACGATGCCAGTAAAAGAGCATTGGTATGGCTAAAGCAAAAGAATATGGTGACCCAAGAAGAGTATTCCGGAGCGGAAGATGCACTGAAATGGGCAGCGAGAACCTATCTGGTGGCAGCGTTGGGTGCATTAGCTTCTCTATTGTACTGGGCACTTCAAGTATTTGGTGGCAGAGATTAAGAGTATATAAAATTATGAAACAAAAAAGGGAGCCAATTGGCTCCCTTTTTTATATACCATCAATGGATTACTCGATCCAATTGGCAACTTGGTTGTCGATCATTTGAAGACCTACACCTTCGGTGCCGGTAACTTCGATCATATCCAAAATGTCCCTAATCGTATTCTCTTCTTCAATTTGCTCCATAACAAACCAGTCCAAGAAACGTTCGGTGGCGATATCGCCCGCTTCTCTAGCTTTTTTTACAATATTGTGGATGGATTTCGTCACTTTGACCTCGTGTTCCAAAGTGGATTCAAAAACATCGACAATGGATGAATAGTCATGATTGATTCCTGTTACTTCAGGAGAAATGGGGTTACCTCCGGTATCCACCAAAAAGTTGAAAATTTTCATCATGTGCTCACGTTCCTCCTCTGCCTGTTTGAAGAAAAACTTGGCACTGGTAAAAAAGCCGTTTTGTTCGCACCAAGAAGCCATGGCCAAATAGGTGGCAGAGGCATGGGCCTCCATTTTTATCTGTCCGTTGAGCAAATCCATGGATTCCACTTTAATGCTCATGCTTTGTCTTGCAATATCTTTCATAGTATGTGTATTCTAACGTGATTGTACCATAAAGTTACAGAATTTAATCTGTTTCACATATGGACACCTATAATTTAGAAATCAATTAAGACTGGATTAAAGGAAGTAGGACTATTGGCCAACTACCATGGGTTTGGTTGAAAGTCCTATCGCCATGAAACCGTTTTCAACGAGATTTTTAAGGTCCAATAACTCAAGGGTGTTCAGGATAAAGAGGTGCTCTTTGTTGCAAAGCATCAAAATCTCAAAACCATGAGTATTCAATTCGCTGTCAAAATGATCTTCAATGGCTATGCTCATTACTTTATGACGGAGCGACAATAACTGGCACAAGGACATACGAACGGTTTTTTGTCCGAAATCGAGATAAAAACAACGTTCCTTGTTGGCCTGATACAGGGTGTAATATGTAGACTGAAATATTACATTCATGGGTCAAATGTAATATTTATTTAGATTGAATACAAATATCAAATCTGTATTTGGCGATCAATTTGTTGGTTCAAGGAAATAAAGGTTTCTGTACGTGAGACCCCTTCGATTTGCTGGATTTTTTTGTTGAGCACCTGCATTAAATGTTCGTTGTCCCTGCAAAGCACTTTGATGAGTATGGACCAATTTCCCGTGGTGTAATGGCACTCCAAAACCTCTGGAATACGCTCCAATTCCTTTACTGCTCTTGGATTGGCCATGGCTTTATCCAGATAAATGCCAATATATGCCATGGTGGAATACCCCAAAACCCTGGGGTTGATGACAAATTTTGACCCAGCAATAAGTCCAGAGCTTTCCAATTTGCGCAACCTTTGATGTATGGCCGCCCCCGAGATACCTATATTTCTGGCAATTTCAAGAATCGGTTTACGGGCATCCTCCATAAGATACCTTAGGATTTTCTTGTCAATTCCATCAACCTTAACTGAATTGTTATTGTTTTTCACAACTTCGATTTTGATTTGAAGCTAAAGATATTGAAAATATAAAAAAGACTAACTGGCAACAGAATCAGGATTATAGCCCAAATAAGGCTTTTCATATTCTTTGAATTGAATGCCGTTGGCCTTGAGCTCATCCAGAATGGGTTTATAAACTTCTTTGTTAATAGGAATTTGAACGCCCGGAGTGGTTATCTTCCCGTTCAGAATATGCAATGTGGCCATGGCAACGGGTAATCCCACCGTTTTGGACATGGCGGTGTAGGTTCGGTTCTCCCCGATAACCACCATATTGGCATCAATTTGTTTCTTTTCGCCTTCTAACTCGTAGCCAAACTTATGGTACATCACAATCATGTCCTTTTCATGCTCTTTCAATGTCCAACTATCCTCTAAGATATATTGTAGCATTTGGGCGGGTGATGCATTTTTCAATGGGATTTTCTTGGTGGCATCAAAAATGTTCAGGTCAAGCAGTTTTCCCCACATGATATCATCTTGATCAATCTTCAGGTAATGCCTCAGTTTTAATTCCACCGAATCCGTTGGGGAGTAGGGCAAAAATAGATTCACAAATTCGCGGTACGACATTCCTTCTGAATTTTCAATCGTATAGCTATCATCCGTCATTCCTAGAATCACGAACATTTGCCATGCTTTGGAAAAACCGACTCTTCTCATGGTGCCCCGATATAAAGTCAGCGCATCCTGCAAACCATAGGCCTCACGATACTTTAAAGAATCCCTATTGGCGTAAACCTCAAAAGATCCGTAATCCTCTATTTCCAAAAACTCGGTTCTTCTGAAAAGTTTTTGGTAAGGAATATATTTATAGGTGCCTTCTTGAATGAATTTAGCCGCTCCGCCTTGACCTGCCAATACCACATTTCTCGGGTTCCAAGTGAATTTATAATTCCACAAGTTGGTGTCACTCTCCGGTGCGACCAAGCCACCGGTAAAAGATTCGAACAATAGCATTTTACCACCCGCATCCCTGATTCTATCAATAACTTCCATGGCGCTCATATGATCGATTCCAGGGTCCAGGCCTATCTCGTTCATAAAGACCAATCCTTTTTCTTTTACCACAGCATCCAAAGCTCTCAGCTCATCACTGACATAGGAAGCGGTAATGAAGTGCTTTTCAAACTCGATGCAATCGTGGGCAACATTGATGTGCATTCTGGCCGGAAGCATGGAAACCACGATGGATGCTTCGCAAACAGCTTTTTTTCTTTCTTCTTCATTGAAAATATCCAATCCGAACACTGTACAGTTGGGATGATTTGCAAAAGCATCAGGGATATTCTCGGGGTGGAGATCCCCGATCTTGATATGTATGTTTTCTTCGTCTGACTTTTTAAGAAAATAATCTAGTAGGTATGAGGTTGATTTACCTGCTCCAACAACTAAAATAGTACGGACCATGTGTTTTGTTTACTTTTGAATTGAATGGTCACTAAGGTATTAAAATGTTATATTTTTAAAAAAATAGCTTTATAAAGTTATGAACAGAACAATTTTATTAATAGGGGTAGTGATGGGTATGTTGGCAATCATACTCGGTGCTTTTGGGGCGCATGGATTGGAAAAACTGGTGGATACCGAAGCGGTCGCTACCTTTGAAACAGGGGTTCGATACCAAATCTACCATGCTTTGTTCCTTCTTTTTTTGGGAGGATGGAATGGAATGGAAGCAAAGACCAAGAAAACAGTATTTGCTCTGGTGCTTTCAGGTGTGATACTGTTCTCCTTTTCTATTTATTTGTTGGCATTGAACAGTTTAACCTCCTTCAATTTTAAGGTCATCGGTTTTTTAACACCAATTGGAGGTGTTTTGCTAATCGCTGCATGGATTTATTTGGGATATCACATTTTAACCCAAAAAGAGGTCAATTAAGCTGGTTTTAAAAGGACAAAAACTGAATAATTTCTAGCTTTGTAGCAACATAAAAATAAAACTATGAAGGATTCTGCTTCAGTTACGAAAACGATTTCGTTAAATGATTACGGAATAAACCACGACAACATCCATTACCAACTATCCCCTGAAGCGCTTCAGGACATTAACATTGAAAAAGGAATGGGCAAGGAGGCCTCATCGGGCGCTCTGGCCGTCAACACAGGGGAGTTCACAGGCCGGTCTCCCAAGGACCGTTTCATCGTGAGGGACGAGATCACTGCCGACAAGGTCTGGTGGGGCGATATCAACATCCCCTTCGAGAGCGACAGTTTCGATGCACTCTATGACAAGGTCATCGCCTACCTCAACGAAAAGGAACTTTATGTGAGGGACTCCTATGCCTGTGCGGATCCTGACTACAAACTCAATATCAGGGTAATCAACGAATATCCCTGGTCCAATATGTTCGCCCATAACATGTTCCTCCGCCCAACTGAAGCGGAACTGGAGGACTTTGACCCTGAGTGGACCGTTGTAAATGCTCCAGGGTTCATGGCCGACCCCAAAGTCGATGGGACAAGGCAGCACAATTTCGCCATCCTGAACTTCAGCAGAAAAATCGCCCTTATCGGAGGCACGGGCTATACGGGGGAAATCAAGAAGGGGATATTCTCCGCGCTCAACTTCATCCTTCCGGTCTATAGGAACACCCTGCCGATGCACTGCTCCGCCAATGTGGGGGAATCGGGGGACACGGCGATATTTTTTGGCCTATCGGGAACGGGAAAGACTACTCTTTCCACCGACCTGAACAGAAAACTCATCGGGGATGATGAGCATGGCTGGACGCCCGACAATACCGTGTTCAACTTCGAGGGTGGTTGCTACGCCAAAGTAATCGACCTATCGAAAGAGAAAGAGCCGGAGATCTACGGGGCCATCAAGAAAGGTGCTATTCTGGAAAATGTCATAATGGACGAGAATGGGAAAGTTGATTTCACGGACACCTCCATAACCCAGAACACAAGGGTAAGCTATCCCATCCACCATATCGAGAACATCCAACAGCCATCAATAGGTAAGAACGTGAAGAACATATTCTTCCTGACCGCGGATGCCTTCGGGGTATTGCCCCCGATTTCCAAGTTGACCCCGGCCCAAGCGGCCTACCATTTCATTTCGGGCTATACGGCCAAGGTGGCGGGCACCGAAGCGGGCGTGGTGGAGCCACAGCCCTCGTTCTCGGCCTGTTTTGGGGCACCCTTCATGCCCTTGCACCCCGCAAAATACGCCGAGATGCTGAGCCGAAAGATGAAGGAATCCGGCGTGGACGTATGGTTGGTCAATACCGGATGGACCGGAGGCCCCTACGGAGTGGGCACCCGAATGAAGCTAAAGTATACCAGAGCTATGATCAGTGCCGCATTGAGCGGGGAACTGGGGCTTTACAATTACGAAAAATACCATATCCATTCCGTGTTCGGAGTGGCACAGCCAAGGGAGTGTCCAGGAGTACCGACTAAAGTGCTGAGTCCAAGGGCGACCTGGAACGATGACGAAGCCTATTACAAAACAGCCTTCAAGCTCACGAACGCTTTTAGGGAGAACTTCAAGAAGTTCGAGGAATATGCCAGCGAGGAAATCCGAAGGGGAGGACCACAGCGATATGCTTTCTAGAAAAGTAAAGCCCCGTCCATGGACGGGGCTTTTTGTTTTTTTGAACCAGTTCGTTTTTTATTTATTTACGCTGGTAATGTACTTCTGCAATGCCATGGTCATGGATGGAGTTTCTGGCGTGGGAGCCTGAATATCTATCCGAAGGCCTGCATTGGTCGCTGCTTTGACCGTACTGTTGCCAAAAACGGCGATTCTGGTGTTTTTCTGTTCAAAATCGGGAAAGTTCTTCATAAGGGATTCAATGCCGGATGGGCTAAAGAAAACCAAAATGTCGTAATACACATTCCTAAGGTCAGAAAGGTCACTAATTACCGTTTTGTAGAAGATACCACGAGTCCAGTTTACCCCAAGTTCATCCAGCAATTGAGGGACTACGGGTTTCAAGGAATCAGAGGATGGCAATAGGAATTTTTCATCCTTGTACTTTTTGATCAGCGGGGTCAACTCGTTAAAAGTTCTTTTCCCAACATAGATCTTTCTTTTTCTGTAAACCACATATTTCTGCAGGTAGTAGGCAACGGCCTCAGACTGACAAAAATACTTCATGGAATCCGGAACTTTAAAACGCATTTCTTCAGCAATTCTAAAGAAATGATCCACCGCGTTTCTACTGGTCAGGATGATCGCTGTGAAATTGTTCAAGTCGATTTTTTGCTGCCTAACATCTTTGGCCTCTACCCCTTCTACATGGATGAAAGGGATAAAATCAACTTTAACCTTTTCTTTTTCAATCAGTCTTGAGTAGGGTGAGTTTTCGACTTTGGGTTCTGGTTGGGAAACCAAAATTGTTTTTACTTTCATAAGTTTTCAACCTTTTAAATAGCTTCCAATTAACACCAAGGGCGCAATTTCGAGTGTGCAAAGGTACAAAATAAAATACATAAAATACGGAAACAGTGCTTTTTGATGGTTCTTTAGCAGCTTAATTCCACCGATGCCATTTATGAGGATTATTACTGAAATGGCTACATATATTATTGTTTTTGAGTCTGTTGTGATGTATATCAACAATATGTTGGCAATGGCCATTGCTATACTGCTGTAATTGAGGTAGGAAACCTTACTGAAAACAAGCCCTCCAATTAGGCTCAAGCTATTGAAAACAATCCCTGTGAGCATTTGGAGTAAGAACTTTACCAGCTCGAATAGCGTTAATGCGCCCAAGATGATAAAATAGGTGGAAATGTTCTTTTCGAATGGTATGAGTTCAAAAGATTTTGATACCAGGAAGATGAACAGCGACAGATTGATGAGTTGGAACACAGTCAACAGAAGATGGAACCAATGCGAGAATTGTCCTTTTTTATTGTGGAGCAGGATGTATTTATCATTGAATGGAAGGATAATGAAGTTCAAAAATTTCCTGTGGTACAGATATTTCCCCAATGCCAAAACAACCAGGGCCATGAATAACGTCAATGTCATCCAATCCAAGGAAGTGATTGTCTTTTCAATGGGTTCCATTACTCTATTTTGATAGGTTTGCCGTTGAGCCCAGGGGGCAGATTGTTCTCTGCAATCCCAATCCTAAAATACGATGGATTTTCCATTTGGGATAGGGGAAGTTCAAAAGTATAGTTAATGGTATCCTTTGATTTCAAGAGAGATTCTTGCCGCGATACGGGATTCACTTTCAAGGAGCGCATTTGCTTTACCTGTTTATGCTCATTGGAGTATGAAATGGTGTATTTCAGTTGGTCCAAAGGCACATCAAACGGGTATGGATTGTAAACTTTTAACGAATACTGGATGCCGGTTTCAGGTTTGTCCACAATACACTTCAATCTTCGGTATGATTGAAAATCATCCATAAAGATCCCGTGAAAAACCGTGCTGTCCAAATGCATATAGGAAATGTCGCCACTTTTTCTGTATTTGGAGATATACAAGACTTTTTTTCCACGTACACGCTCTTCAGAACCATCAATGGAATATTGGTTTTTGCGATACATGAAGTTGTTCAGCGAGATAGCAGGAACATCGGAATAAAATTCGTACATGGACGATCGACGGTAAGAATTTTCAAAAATGACAGGCACTTCACCGGATTTTGTTTTTAGGTCGTTTACCCATTCTTTGTTGCCATGTGTTTCAAATAACATTGGGAATAAAGGTTGGTAAATCATCCATGCCCTTGCGTACATCAAAAGCACCAAGCTTACCATGCCTATTCGGTACATCCATTTTCTACTTTTGGCGTTTTCCAATAAACGGTTAAAAGCGATTATTGCCAGTGGAATCGTAATCACTATGGCCCATTGTGCCTGAACCCTTCTATTGAAACTGGAGATGAAAAAGAAAATCAATACTCCATAGACCAAGTAAACCAATGCTTTGGAAAACTTATCCGTGACCTTGAACTTGAAGAGCGCGCCATAAATCCAATAAAACAAAAGACCAATAATGGCAACAATGTTCAAAAAGTAACCTAGTGTGAATTCATCAAAAGAGTAGGCTTGATTGGGCCGCTCGTACAAATGGAAGGTTATAGATACAAAATCGTTTTGATAGAGCCACACAAGGTGTGGAGTATAGCAAATCAAGGCCAAAATCACGGCCAACCATGCCTTTTTATTGAAAATGAGCTTGTAGTTGGATGCGAATACGAACAGAATCACCAATACAGCATGATATTTACTGTACATCAATGCCGCCATGACCAACCCAAGGCCAATGGTTGCAACAGTGTCTTCAACCTTCAGGAAACGTTTGTACAACCACAGGAAAAGCGCTGTAAAAAATAACAGGGATGTATCGGGCAGGGTAAGAAAGCCATAGGCATTCATCAAGGTAAAAGAGAACACCAAGAGAAAAAAATGAATCACATAATCCTTCTTTTTGGGATTATCGGTCAATAGCCATAGCAAAACATAGGTTCCCGCTGATAAAACACAGCTCATGAATCTTACCCCGAGTTCGCCATCAAAAAGCAAACTACTGAGCTTGATCAAAAACGCCACCATGGACGGATGGTCAAAATATCCCCAGGCCATATCTTGGGCATAGTACCAGTAATAAGCTTCATCGTAGATAAGCTCTGTAAAGGAAGCCTGTAAAAGATTGAGTGCAAAAAGAACCGCTAAAAGAATAAAGAAAAGCCGAGGAAACTTTTGAGACATCAAAATGTGATTTTAGATGGGCAAAGTTACAAATATTGGGCAAGTACGGGTGTAGCTTGCCATGATCAACTTGCACAAGCAAGATAGAAAACCGTATTTTTGACATTCTAATCTAGTGCGAATGGCAGACGGCTTGGTCATTATACCCACATTCAATGAAATCGAGAACATTGAGGCAATCGTTAAAACGGTTTTCGATCTCAAGAAAGACTTTCATGTACTTGTGGTAGATGATAACTCTCCCGATGGTACCGCGGATTGTGTGCGAACCTTACAAAAAGAATTTCCAGAACGCCTTTTCTTGGAAGTCCGAAAGGAAAAATCTGGCTTGGGAACTGCGTATATCCACGGGTTTAAGTGGGCACTGAAAAACGGGTATGAATACATTTTTGAGATGGACGCTGATTTTTCGCACCGCCCCGCCGACCTGTCCCGATTGCACCGGGCGTGCCTCAATGGAGCTGATGTGGCCGTGGGCTCTCGTTACAAAAAAGGTGTGAATGTGGTCAACTGGCCTTTGGCCAGGATTTTACTTTCCTATGGGGCATCGTTCTATGTGAAATTGATTACGGGCATGAAAGTACACGACCCGACCGCTGGATTTGTTTGCTACAAAAGGAAAGTGTTGGAAACCATCAATCTGGACAGGGTACGTTTTATTGGGTATGCCTTCCAGATTGAAATGAAATACAGGGCCTATCTCAAAAAGTTCAAAATCGAGGAAGTCTCGATTATTTTTACAGATAGGGTAAATGGAAAGTCAAAAATGAATTCCGCCATCATCAGGGAGGCCATTTTTGGAGTGATAGCCATGAAGTTTAGGAGTATATTTTTTAAAAAGAGCTTTTAGTTATGTCAAAGATTCTGTTGAAGAATGCCAAAATAGTCAATGAGGGCAGCATTTTTGAATCCGATGTGTTGCTGGAAGGGGATTTCATTGCCCGAATCGATACTGATATATCCGATGCCAATGCCACGGTCATTGATTTGGAAGGAGATTTGTTGTTGCCGGGCGTCATTGACGATCAAGTGCACTTCAGGGAGCCGGGATTGACCCACAAAGGCACCATTGCAACGGAAAGTAGAGCGGCGATCGCTGGTGGCATAACCACATTCATGGAGCAGCCCAACACCAATCCACAGACTACCACCATTGAAAAATTGGAGGAAAAATTCGCCATTGCCGCCAAGGATTCTTCAGCAAACTACTCTTTTCTTTTCGGAGGCACCAATGATAATTTGGAAGAATTGAAGCGATTGGACAAGAATGCATGTTCGGGCGTAAAATTATTCTTGGGCTCATCCACGGGAAATATGTTGGTGGATGATGAAGAGGTGTTGGAAAAAATATTCAGTAATACCGAGATGGTCATTTCTGCCCATTGCGAGGACGAGGGCACCATAAGGGCCAATTTGGCGAAGTACAAAGAGATGTACGGAGATGATATTCCAATAGCGATGCACCCCATCATCCGAAGTGCAGAGGCCTGCTATCTGTCTTCATCAAAAGCAATTGCCCTTGCCAAGAAAACCGGGGCAAGACTGCATGTGTTCCATGTGTCCACGGGAATTGAAACCGATTTGTTCACGAATCAGATTCCGTTGGAAGAAAAGAAAATCACTGCAGAGGTCTGTATCCATCATTTGTGGTTCTCAGATGAGGATTATGCTCAAAAAGGAACACATATCAAATGGAATCCCGCCGTTAAGACAAAGAACGACAGGGAAAGACTCTGGGAAGCCCTTCTGGATGACCGCATTGATGTAGTGGCCACTGACCATGCTCCACATACCATCGAAGAAAAGGACAATCCATACACCAAAGCCCCTTCGGGCGGTCCATTGGTGCAGCATGCTTTGTTGGCCATGTTGCAAAAGGAGAAAGAAGGTGTCATCAGTTTGGAGAAAATGGTCGAGAAAATGTGCCACAACCCTGCAGAATTATTTGATATCGATCGTCGTGGATTTATTCGTGAAGGATATTATGGGGACTTGGTCCAAGTCAACCGCAATTCCAAAAATGAGGTTAAAAAAGATAATCTTTTCTATAAATGTGAATGGTCTCCTTTTGAAGGTGTTACTTTTGATTCCGAAGTAAAACGAACTTTTGTAAATGGATTGTTGGCCTATGAAAATGGCTCGTTCAGTGCTGAAAAGAATGCGAAGAGGCTTACATTTAACCGTTAGGAGATGAAATATATCGTAACAATTGTATTGGTTTTGATGCTTTTTGTGGCCTGTGCTGAAAAGGTGGTAGAGGAACCTGAAAACTTGATCGCTAAAGAGAAAATGACCGAGATTCTATATGATCTTGCCATTTTGAATGCATCCAAATCGGGTGCGGTGAGCAAGTTTAATGATTCAGGCATCGATGTCATGGAGTTCCTTTATGAAAAATACGATATAGATAGCACCCAATTTTCTGAAAGCGATTTGTACTACGCTTCACTTCCATTGGAATACCAATCCATTTATGAAGATGTTGAAGCTAGGATACAGGTTAAAAAAGACACCATGGAGGCCAGGGGTGAACGCAGAAATGACAGTATTCGCGCAGCAAATCTTAGGCGTCAAGATTCCCTCAGGGAAGTAAAGGAGAAAAGGGACTCAATTAATGTTAAGTCTGTTGAATAAATTTGTCGCAGCAGAATTCAATGCTTTTGTCCAAATCCTCGAATGTGAAGTCAAGCTCGGATTTTATTTTCTCGCTGCTATATGTGGTTTGATCATATAGCCCCTTTGCAACAGCTTTGGACAATTTCCTTCTTTTGCCAAACAGATTACTACGTACCCAATCCCAACGCCAAAAGCACTCAAGCATAAATTTTGATACCTCTTTGGTTGGGGGATTTACGCCCAGTTTTGGAGCAATTTTTTGGAACAATTCTTCGTAGGTCATATTTTGGTTGACCAAAATAAAACGCTCGGTTTGGATACTGGAATCCATCAGTTGGGTCATAGCAAGAATCACATCGTTGATGGTAACAAACCCGGTGCCCCCTGGAATAAAATATGTTTTTTCCTTGGAAGCATACGTGAAAAAGGTACCACTGCCCGATTTCCAAAAACCCGGCCCGATGACCACACCAGGGTTGACAATTACAATGGGCAGTCCTTCCTGCGAACCGCGCCAAACCTCAAGTTCTGCATTATATTTTGCGATTCCATAGACATTGGCCTTAGCTTCGTTCCATTCATTTTCCTCGGTCACTTCTTGTTGTTTGATGCTGGGACCAACGGCCGCAATGGAACTTACATAACACAGTTTTTTTATGCCGTGCTTAAGGGATAGGTTCACGATATTGGCCGTGCCTTCCACATTGGTGCGTTCCAAGGTTTTGTAATCTTTTGGGTCAAATGAAATCAGTGCCGCACAATGGTAAACGAGTTCAATACCTTCAAAAAGGGAATCCAATCCACCCACATCGGTAATATCGGCTTTTACCCAATCAATTTTATCCATCAAAACGGATGGATTGTCTGTGTAATACCCAAAAACCTTGTGGACTTTTTCCATGGACGCTTCGGTCCTGTAATTGCTTCTGACGGTCTTTCCATTGTTGATCAAATGGAAAAGTAAATGGGAACCGATCAGTCCAGTGCCTCCTGTAACCAAAATCATAAGGTAAAAGTACCTATTTGTGGTGGAAAAATTGAGGGAAATGCCAACTTCATTTTATATTTGCAGCTATTCCAAAAAACTGATCATGACGAAGAATTTTGTTCAAGAACTGCAATGGAGGGGAATGGTGCACGATGTGATGCCAGGAGCCGAGGAACACCTTATGGAGGAAATGCGAGCCGCTTATGTTGGGATCGATCCTACGGCGGACTCTCTTCATATTGGCCATTTGGTAGGCGTTATGATGCTCAAACACTTTCAGTTGGCTGGCCACAAGCCCTATGCTTTGGTAGGAGGTGCAACGGGTATGATCGGTGATCCATCGGGCAAATCCGCGGAGCGAAATTTGTTGGATGAAAAAACACTTCGACACAATGAGGATGCCCTAAAAGGGCAATTGAGTCGTTTTTTGGATTTTGAAAGTGGGGAGGACAATGCTGCGGTACTTGTCAATAATTACGATTGGATGAAGAACTTTTCGTTCTTGGAGTTTATCCGTGATGTTGGGAAGCACATTACCGTCAACTATATGATGGCGAAGGATTCCGTGAAAAAACGTCTTTCTTCGGACGCCAAGGAAGGAATGTCTTTTACCGAGTTTACCTATCAGTTGGTTCAGGGGTATGATTTTCTGTACCTCTACCAAAACCATGATTGTACGTTGCAAATGGGCGGTAGCGACCAGTGGGGAAACATTACAACGGGCACGGAACTTATCCGAAGAATCGGCGGGGGGAAAGGCTTTGCCCTTACTTGTCCATTGATTACCAAAGCAGATGGAACCAAGTTTGGAAAAACCGAAGGTGGAAACGTTTGGTTGGATGCTGAACGAACCTCTCCTTATAAATTTTACCAATATTGGTTGAACACTTCTGATGAGGATGCCGAAAAATACATCAAAATTTTCACGTTTTTGACCCAGCAGGAGATTGAGGGTCTGGTAGCTGAACATAAAGAAGCACCTCACATGAGGGCATTGCAAAAGAGATTGGCGGAAGAAGTTACCGTGATGGTGCATTCCCAAGAGGATTTGGACAATGCCATTAAAGCTAGTAACATCCTTTTTGGGAAATCCACTTCGGATGATTTAAAACAACTTGACGAAAAGACATTTTTGGATGTTTTTGACGGGGTTCCCCAAGCAACGGTGGGCAAAGAAGAACTTGAGCCTGGTTTGGATATGATCGGGGCATTGGCGGCCAAAACGGAGTTTTTAGGTTCCAATGGGGAAGCCAGAAGGGAATTGAAGCAAAACTCCATTTCCGTGAACAAGGAAAAAGTGAAAGAGGATTACTTGATAACTGCTTCAGACTTGATCAATGATAAATTTGTGCTGCTTCAACGAGGCAAAAAGAACTATTTTGTACTCGTAGTGGAGTAGTTTACAGCGCCATCAAATTACAGCCTCTGATATCGGAGTCATCAAAACGGCCCAACACCTCAAAAGTTCCGTTTGGATGGGTTTTCCCTAAATCTTGTGTGGCTATGAACGAGCAGGAATACAGGTTGGCCAGATCGATTACGTTGATGCCTCCCGTTTTTCCATTGGGCTGAATGGTCAAGGGGTCTTCGGTGTCACGTGTTATGATTTTCATCCAAGGCGGGGTTTGAAATATACCGTTTCCTTTGGAATATCCTTGGGACAACAGTTCCGTCATACCATATTCAGAATGGATTTTCTCAACACCCAATCCCTTTTTCAAGATGTAGTGCAGTTCTTCACGGATAAGCTCTTTGCGACGCCCTTTCATGCCACCAGTTTCCATTACAATGGTGTTTTTTAAGGATAGGGGAAATTGTTCGGCCAAGTCCAAAAGTGCAAAGGATACCCCGATGAGCAAGGTTTGGGTGTTTTTTTGCTCCAATTCCTGCAATTTTTGATGGAGTTCTTCCAGATTGTCAAGATAAAACCCGCTATTGGGATGTTGGGACCTTTCAATAAGACTGTTGACCATGTAGATCAACGATGAGCCCTCTCGCTCCAAATAAGATGGTAATAGCGCCAGCACACAGAATTCCTCTGGTTTACCGTAGAATAGTTCAAATGCTTTAAGGAAACTTTCTTCGTACAGTTGGATGTCGGGCACCAAATGTTTGCTCGTGGTGCTTTGGGTGGTTCCGCTACTGGTAAAAATGGTTTGTGGCTCTTGTTGGCTTGAAACCACTTGGTGTGTTTTAAAAAATGATATGGGCAAAAAGGGGATTTCCAGATGGTGCGAAACATTTTCAGGAGATTTTTTCAAGTGATCACAAAAATCTCGGTAAACCTTATTGCCTTCATACTGAAACCTGAAAACATCCAGTGCCGATGTATCAAATTCATCAGCATTGGCGATGTTGAAAATCCGATGGGTATCAATCTGCTTCATTCAACCCCAAAAGTACCCAAAAATAAAAAAGCCCTTCGTGAAAAGGGCTTTAAAAATATGGGGTTATTTATTTTACTTGACGACGAGTTTTCGTGTCATTGTTTTTTTACGTTCGGTTACTTGAAGCACATAAACGCCTGGAACCAATCGGGATATGTCCAAGGTGTTGGTGGTGATTCTTTGGGTCAGTACAGCTTCGCCAAAAACATCGTATACCTTAATGTCCTTGGTTCCATTGGTTTCCGTGGTAATATAAATTTCACTCCCATAAGCGGGATTGGGGTACATTTTGAAACCCTTGAGCTCTTGTGCCGGCTCATTGTTAACCGTCACTAGGTCTTGACCGAAAGAAAGTAATGGTAAAGCCATAAGTAGAACAAAGTAGATTTTCTTCATACAAGCTGATTTGGGGTATATGTGCAATATAAAAGTAGATAAACAGGGGAAAGTTGACCATTTTATGTTGTGAAAGCACTAAAACGGGTTGTAAAGCGTTGAATGCTGTGGTTTAGGTGTATGAAAAACAGTTGAAAATGAAGTGAACTACTTCACAATGAGCTTTCTAGTGGCAACCTTGTTTTTTTCGAAAACGCGAAGAATGTAGACTCCTTTGGTAAGTTCAGAGAGGTTGAGTTCCTTTCCAATAATGGTGGTTTGGAGCACTTGTGTGCCCAATACATCAAAAACAAGGATTTTTTTTGGGGAGTTTTCCGCAGTCTCGATGTAGACCTTACCTTGGGTAACTGGGTTAGGGTAGAGCTTAAACCCGTCAATATCCGCACTGGAACTGGTGCTTTCCTGAGAAAACCCGAGTGAACAGACAAATAAAAAAATGACTAGGTAAAAGTGCTTCATACGTTAATGGTTGCAAACGGTATGCCACAAATATATAAAAATAGTGATGCGATTGTTGAACCATTTGACGATTAGGGGGTTACTTTTCGATGAAATGCAACCTATTACAAGAAACCATAAAATAAAAATGGCGGATATGCTTACCCGCCATTTTAATATTCAAACGCTCGGTTTTTATTATTTTAAATCTAAATAGTCTATCATTTGGTTATAATCCCTTACATCTAGCTCATTACGTGTTAACCCATATATTTTGGACGGTCTTACCGCAATGATATTGAGTTCCTTGAATTTCAAATTATTTCCGTAGGGCATAGAGCTATCAAATTTTTCAGCATGGAGAACAAGGGTCAAACCATTGCTTCTGGAATAATAAGTCTTTAGATTTTTTTCAATCTGCACATTTGGAACACGAAGCCAAGTTTTAGATTCCGCTTCAGCGGATTTATAGAACGGGAATAGTAATAATGGCTCAGTATTGGATAAACCATAGTCATTTTCTGGAATTACCAAGTCCAAGCTTAAACTATCTCTAAGGGTATTTTCGCCAAGAGCGATTAGGGCTGCATCAGCCTTTACCATGCTTTGTTGTGTTTCTGGGTTCCCATTAAAGGAACTCTCATCGTTTGAGCATGATATAAACAATATGATTAAGCTTATTGAGAATATATTTGATATGAAGGATTTTGTTTTCATGTTATGGGTTTTGTTTTCTTATGACAGAGTTATATTATATTTGTTGAGTCTTTTTAGTTGATTGCAAAACGTAGAGCGAATACATTATTATTTTCATTGGATTCGTCGTTGTCATCATCATCGTCAACTCGAATCAGCAACCAAAAATTACCACTGACACTGTTAAAATCGTATGTAAAAAGTGTGACAGAGGAATAATCTCCACTGTTTGTACCGAGTGATCCAATGTTGGATGTTTTTATTCGCGTATCTGAATTACTTTCAAAAGTGTTATTTGCAGAAATATAATACCCAACTGTAGTGGAAGTAGAAGAGGCATTGCCAAGGTTTTGGACTAATACATCAATATTTGCCATTCCACTGGGATTATTTAAGTAGTGTCTGTCTGTTCCAATTTGGCTAAAATAATTATCACAGCCAAAGCAATCGCTATTAATTACGGAGCCATTTAAATTGATGGACAGATCTGGTTCTCCTGGACATCCATCATTGGAAGCTGGACCAGACTCGTTGGGGCAATCGTCCTCGCTGTCAGGTATGCCATCTCCGTCAGTATCTGGGTTAGGGTATGTGTAGGTATAGGTTTCAGTGAGTCCCGCATATTCCACCTTTAGTGTGAATGTTTGACCTGGGTTTGTTGAATACCCTTGTGTGGAATAGTTATACCAAGTTTTTAAGGTATAGCTACTGTAATAAATATCATAGTCATCTTCACGATTCCAACGACTGTATGAAACTCTATTACTGGTCAATGTATTGTTGCCTTTGTAAACAGATAATCTGATTTCATGATATCCATGTGTTGAATAGGTGTAGTCTCTTTTGATTTCAAATTCAAAATCAAATTTAGTTCCAGTGGAAAAGTTTTGACCTGAGGGTTCGTTGACTTTAAAATTTTTAAAATCGATTGTCTGTGAAAAAGAAAATGATACTGCTAAAAATGCCAAAAGCGTGATTTTTTTCATAATGGCTATGTTTTAAATTCATTATAAAAATATACGAAAAGGACTACATTGATATTAAACCAATAATAAGTGTATGTAAATAAAAAAGCCCCCGGATTAACGGAGGCTTTTAACCAAATTTGGTTTGTATTTAATTCTTATTCAATTCCAACTGTCCAATCAGCGGCCCAGTCAGGTTGAGCGGCACCGTTACCAGCACCTGTGTTGTCACCTTCAGTATAAAAATCTTGAGTGATACCAGCATAGTCAGTTGCCAAGAAGCCCATTGCAGTTGCATCGAATTGAATTGGGTTTATAGACAAATCACCACCTTCAATACGTGCTTCAGCAGCAGTATCGGTACCTGTAACTTTAACACCTAGGTCAACTCCACTTGTATAGAAGTTAGTGATTGTAAACACACCACCACCTTCTTTAAAGAAAAGTGCACCTTCAGTAACTGGTCCTACTACTGTGATATTGCTCAAAGTTGTAGTTGTCATTGGAGTAGCTTCTCCATTGTCACCATTGTTGGAACCTTCGATACCAGCTTTGGCACCACCGGCAATATACCAGTAGCTACCAGTTCCTGTCCAACCATCGGCAAAATCAATGGAATCATCTCCACTTCCGATGGATACCAAGTAGTTTCCATCCACAGTACCACCGAAGAACTCGATACCATCATCACCACCATTGTAGGATTGAACGTATTCGAAAGTTGTTCCAGCACCCACGCCGAACAAAGAAACTCCGTTGAACTCTTTGTCGTTGGAGAAAGTTGCACCAGTGTACTCAACTCTCAAGTAAGTGATGGAACCTGAATCATCATCAGAATTTTCACCACCGTAAGTAAGGTCACCTACCTCTGTAGTTACGTCCACACCTTTGTTGGTAGGAGCATCACCAGCGATAACCAATCCACCCCAGTCACCTTGAGCAGGAGTTTCACTGGAAGAAGTCATCACAACAGGGTTGCCAGCCTCTCCATTGATGAAGATTTGAGCACCTCTTTCAACTCCGATAAATGCAGCAGTACCACCAGAAGCTTTAATCACGGTTCCAGCAGGAATAGTCAAAGAACCTCCTTCTTTTACAATAAATCCACTAGTAAGGAAGTATTCGATAGAGGCATCCAACTCTACATCACCTGTGATTTCACCAGCCAAGTTCTCGGTTGTTGAAGCACTGTTTTCCAATCCGATGGTCCAACCAGCAGCCCAATCAGGGGAAGCAGCACCGTTGCCAGCACCTGTAGCAACTCCTTCTGTGTAGAAAGATTGGTTGGCTCCAGCATAGTTGGTTGCAGCAAAACCGTCTGCAGCATCAGCAAACTGAATATTGCTAATGGTTAGGTCGCCATTTTCAATACGTGCAGCGGCAGGAGCATCGCCATCCGTAACATTAACACCTAGGTCGATGTCAGATGCGTAAAAGTTGTCAATTGTAAAGTTACCACCACCTTCTTTAAAGAATAGTGCACCTTCTGTAACAGGACCAACAACTGTAATGTTGCTCAAAGTTGTTGTTGTCACAGGAGTAGCATCACCGTCATCACCGTTATTGGAACCTTCGATACCAGCCTTGGCACCACCGGCAATATACCAGTTGCTACCAGTTCCTGTCCAACCATCGGCAAAATCAATGGAATCATCTCCACTTCCGATAGATACCAAGTAGTTTCCATCCACAGTACCACCAAAGAATTCGATACCGTCATCACCACCGTTGTAGGATTGAACGTATTCGAAAGTTGTTTCAGAACCAACACCGAACAAAGAAACTCCATTGAACTCCTTGTCGTTGGAGAAAGTTGCACCAGTGTACTCAACCCTCAAATAAGTAATGGATCCAGAGTCATCTGCAGCGTTGTCACCACCATAGGTAAGATCACCTATTTCAGTGGTTACATCCACACCTTTGTTGGTAGGAGCATCACCAGCGATAACCAATCCACCCCAGTCACCTTGAGCTGGACTTGCAGCATCAGAAGTCATAACAACAGGATTGCCAGCCTCTCCATTGATGAAGATTTGAGCACCTCTTTCAACTCCGATAAATGCAGCAGTACCACCAGAAGCCTTGATTACGGTTCCAGCAGGAATAGTCAAAGAAGCACCTTCTTTAACAATGTAGCTTCCTGTAAGGCTGTAATCAACAGTAGCGTCCAATTCTGTATCCTCAGTAACCTCTCCGGATAGTTCAACCGCTGCAGCTTCACATGGCTCACAAGAACCGCCACAATCCACTCCGGTTTCATCTCCGTTTTGGATACCATCGCTACATGTAGGTTCGTCGGGAGGCGTAGGGCCGTTGTCATCTCCACTACAGGACGCGATTAACGCAATAGCAGCAAAGCTTAGTAAAAATTTTAAAAGTGATTTTTTCATAAGTTTTAGATTTAAAAAATTCAGATTTGACATTTAATTTTTATCGTGTAATTGGTATTAAAATTTGTAGGACAAAGACAAGCTAAAGTCCACCCCTTTTTTATAGGAAAGGGCTGTTACAGGACCTCCTTCCAAAAAGCCAGGTATAGCAGGGTTTTCCATATCCAAATCACCCTCTGCATTTTCATTGACACGCTCCACTAGAGGATTCAATATGTTTTTGACGCTCATGCCGATTCCGAAGTGTTCTCCTAACTCAAGAGCACTGATAAAGTCGAGCGTTACAAAACCTCTGTCTACCAAGTGTCCTCTACCAGTACTTCCCAAGGCATAAATACGATCGGAAAAATAGTTTCCTGCCAAGGTGGTCCTTAGGTTTTTAGTGTCGGAGAATTCGGTGTAGTAACTTACGTCTGCATTAAAAATGAAATCAGAGGCACCTTGCAAAGGAGCTTCGGTATTGGTAAATGCTGCCGCAAAATCAGTTTCCTCGGATACTTTTTGATAATCCAATTTTTGATTCGAATTCAAATAAGCAACATTACCTCCGACAGAGAGTCTGTTTGTCAACATGCTTTCTGCTGTTTCTCTTTCGTTTTCAAATACATCCACTCGAGCTTCAATCTCCGCACCAAATGCCGTAGCACTGTCGCCGGTATTGGCATAGCTCAAGTTGTTGGCCGCAGATACAATCAAGAAAGTGTTGATAGGGTTTTCGATATATTTTCCAAATACTGCAAAAGAAATCAGCTCACTTGAAGAAGGGAACAACTCCCATCTTAAATCAACATTGTAATTGGTTGAGTTTTCAAGTGCAGGGTTACCTTGTGTATCTTGGTTGATTTCCTCTTGGAACAAGAAAGGAGCTCTTTCTTTAAATTGAGGCAAGGTGTAGGTTTTACTTGCTGCAAACCTTAGGTTTTGCTTATCGTTCAACTCGTATTTAAGAGCTAAAGATGGTAGGAACTCGAAGGTGTCCAATTCATTGCTGTCATCTCCTTGGATTACAGTGCTCCATTCAATGGTTTGATTGATTTGTTCTCCTCTTGCTCCAGCAAAAAGGGTGAATTTTGGAGTGAATTTGTATTCCAAAGTAACAAATCCAGCATTGATTTGTTGTTCGCCGCCATAAGTTTGAGGATCCAAAGATCCTTCAGTGGATGCGGTTCCCCTAAAAGTTCTAATCTGCCAGAAACCTGAATCCGGTCCATACTCATCAAAGTATGCATCAATATTGTAAGGGTCTACAAAGGGCTGGTTGGCAACATTCAATATCTGATAGTTGAACTGCGTAGCTTCAAAATCCACATTTTTGAAACGTCCGTTGTACCCAATGGTAAACTTTCCATCAAACCCATCTTCCTCATTCTTTTTAAACTTGAATGTTGTCGAAAGGTTGGCAGCTATTTCATCTTCGGTCAATTCTTGAAAGAATCTGTGGTTAGCAGAAGCCGCGGATACCAATCGGAAGGATTTAGGTCCTTCAGGATCATTGTTTGTATAGGGTAAAAGAATGTTCTGGCGACGGTTTGGAATTAAGTTTTCCACAGTATTGTACCCTACGCCCCAGTTTACCTCAAAACTGTCGCTAATGTCATGGTTACCCAACAATTGGTTTACAATTAGGGTTGTTCTTTCAAATGTGTTTCTTTGGATGAAACCACCACCATTTGGGGCATCATCTTCCCTATCCAGAATACCGTTGAACTCTTCATGTTTTTGTTCAGAGTTGTTCAGCATTAGGAAGTTGTATTTTATATCATTGGCAGAACCTAATCTCAAGCCAACATTTCCCATCAAGGTAGTTGCGGTCGTGTAGCTATATTTTTGATAATCAAACTCGGAGTTTGGCAATGCAGTCCCAAGGTTAGGGGCACCTTGGTTCAAACCTTCTCTATAGGAATTCCCATTGCTGAAGGAACCTACTGCGAAAAAGTTAAGTCTTGAATTTTCACCAATATTATAAGAGTCACCTCCTTTAAGGGAAATATTTGAGTTTATTGGAGTACTTCTGGTTTCACGGTCCCAGCTGGTGTCAAAACCATTGTTAAAAGGGTCGTTTGAAATCTCTTTGTTGTAAAAGCCCGTAAAATTGGGCCCATCATACAAATAGAACTCATCAGCCCCAAGAGCAGCAGTATTTGCTCCTGAACCAACTCCAAGCTCCAAAAACCCAGAACCTGTATAATTTCGGGAAACGATATTAATGTTGGCCCCGCCAAAATCTCCATAATTTTGGGCATTGTATGTCTTGTCAATCCCAATGGACTCAATTATCCCAGTACCGAAAAGGCTTAGGTCTATGTTCTTTTTGGAGGTGTTGTTTGATGGTAAAGGAAGCCCATTTAGGGTAGTAACATTAAACCTATCTCCAAGACCACGTACATAAACATTGTCCGAACCTTCTTCCTTGGCTATACCGGTTATTTTGGTAACTGCGGTTGCAGCATCACTTGCTCCCTTGCGTGCCAGCTCTTGCGCACCAATGGAAGTCTCGAGTGTAATTGCTTTTTTCTGATCCAAAAGTAAAGCCACTTCCGAATCTTTTCTGGCTACAGTGGTAACCACTACTTCATCCAAGGCCACCCCTTCAGAGGCGCTCATGGGCACATTTAAACTGGTTACTTTTCCAGCTTCGACCGTCACATTTGGAATTTCAACGGTCTCATATCCTAAATAACTGAAAGTTACCGTGTAAGTTCCAGGCTCAACATTGGCGATTTCAAAAAGACCATCGAAGTCAGAAGTGGCTCCCAGAGTAGTCCCTTTAATAAGTACATTGGCAAATGCAAGCGGTTCATTATTGTATTCTTGGTCGGTAAGTTTACCGACGATGCTACCCGTAGATTGTTGGGCGCTGACCAGTGATGTTGCCGCCAAGGCAAAAATCATTAAAAAATATTTCATTATCAGGTATATATTTGGCGCAAAGAACGCCACGGGTTGTAAAAGCCGTGTTAGTTGTATGTTAAGAGTTTATTTCAGTTCTGTTACAATAATGTTACTAGATTAAATGAATGTTAAGCGTTTATCCCGTAAGTGTATTATCTTTACATTTGGGCGATTAACACAGAAATACCATCCCATGAAAAACAAGGACATTAAGATTCTATTGGTAGACGATGAACCTGATATTCTGGAAATTATAAGCTACAACCTCTCCTCCGAAGGCTACGAAGTATTCACAGCTAAAAATGGAGCGGAAGGAGTCGCCAAAGCCAAAAAGAAGAGCCCACATCTTATCATTATGGATGTGATGATGCCGGAAATGGATGGTATCGAAGCATGTGAAGTGATTCGAAACACTCCCGGATTGGACAACACCATAATCACTTTTTTAACAGCCCGTGGCGAAGATTATTCCCAAGTAGCCGGATTCGATGCCGGAGCTGATGATTACATTACCAAACCCATTAAACCAAAAGTATTGGTCAGTAAGGTAAAAGCCCTATTGAGGAGGTTGAAAGATGACAAAAAAGAAGTAGAGGATATTGTCAAGGTAGGGGACATCGTTATTAATCGTGAGGAATATAAAATCGTGAACGATGGCGAGGAGATGGTATTGCCCAGAAAGGAATTTGAACTATTGTCCCTATTGACCTCCAAACCCAACAAGGTTTTCAAACGTGAAGTGATTCTGGACAAAGTTTGGGGCAATGAAGTGGTTGTTGGTGGTAGAACCATTGATGTCCACATAAGAAAATTACGTGAAAAAATAGGAGACCACCACTTTAAAACCGTGAAGGGCGTGGGGTATAAGTTTGTGCTTTAATGGCCATTAAACTAAAGAAATCATACAAATTTGCGCTACGGTCTTCTTTGGTTATTACCATTTTGATCACAGCCGTATTTGTAGGGTTTCACATGGATGTGGACCATATGGACTGGCCACATACCCTACTTTTTGCCTTGATATGTTTCGCTATTTGCTTCGCCATTATCCAGATTCGGGTAGAGCGCTTCATATATAGGCGAATCAAAAGGATTTATGATGATGTGTCCCTCTTGGAATCCTCCTCCTTTTCCTCCAAGCCCGTGACCACGGACATGAGAACTTTGGTTGAAGAGATTGAAAAATTTGCCGAAGGGAAGAAAATCGAAATCGATACCCTCAAAATACGGGAAGAATACCGAAAGGATTTTCTGGGAAACGTATCACACGAATTAAAAACCCCACTCTTTACAGTGCAAGGTTACATCCTTACCCTACTGGATGGTGCCATGAAGGACAAAAAACTTCGAAAAAAATACCTCCAACGTGCCAATAAAGGGGTGGAGCGCCTCATTTATATTGTAAAAGACCTCGACTTGATCACCAAACTCGAAGCTGGCGAATTAAAGTTGGAACGGGAGGATTTTGATATCATTGAGCTTATCCAAAACACCTTTGAACTTTTGGAAATGAAAGCTGCCAAAAAAGAGATTTCCCTCACTTTTGATATGGAATATCCCAATCCGGTTTATGTAAATGGAGATAAGGAGAAAATACAGCAGGTCATAAGTAATCTGCTGGTAAACTCCATAAAATACGGTTTGCCCAAAGGAACCACGGAGGTAAGTGTGGAAAATCTTATCAAAAACAAAGTGATCGTCCGGGTAACGGATAACGGTGGAGGAATTCCAAAACAGCACATTCCACGTCTTTTCGAGCGTTTTTACCGCGTGGACCAGAGTGGCAGCCGAAACGAAGGCGGTTCAGGTCTTGGTCTATCCATTGTGAAACATATTGTGGAGGCCCACGGCGAAAAAATTTACGTGGAAAGTGAGGTCGATGTAGGTTCTGAATTTTCCTTCACGCTGGAAAAGGCCTCCACGGCACCAGCTTCGGAGAAAACTCCAAACAAGGAGGAAAAATCAACGCTTGAATCAAATTGAGCCAGCCCATCAAAATCCTTTATTTTGGATAAATCCTGGAGCTTGAATTCTTCCTGCGTGCTATAGGGAACCAAACCTTGTTTTTGCATCCGTTTGGCCAAATATTCCTGTTCGTATTGACCCGGTGTGGGGATGAAAAATGCTTTCTTTTCCAACTTGGCCAAATCCATGACCGTGGTGTATCCCGATCTACAAAGGACTTTTTCACTTTGGTTCAAGGCCTTTTCCAATTGGTTGGACTTCATAAAATTGTAATGCAGGATTTTTCCCTTTGATGTCTGAATTTCTTCTTGGACCTGTTCATCTTCGATTTTGCCTTTTACAAAAAGAATGTTCCCTTCAAACCCTTGGAGTTCAGCCAATAGTTTTTCCTCCAACATGGTCCGTTGCGGTTCAGGACCAGAGAGCAACACCATCAAATCATTGATGATTGGAGCCTCTTTTTTCTCAAATCGACTCAAAGGACCCAAATAAGCAATGTTCAATTTGGATTTTTTCAGATGCCCCAGTTTCCCCGTTAAATTCGGTTTTTCTTCCACATCTGGAACCCAGCAGGCATCAAACTTTTTTATGATTTTTTGATGTGCTTTGGAACTCATCCAAGTTGTATTGCCCGAAAGTACGTTGAGTTGATGGGTAATGAACACGCAGGGCACTTTTTTGTAATAGGCGCCCAATCGATTATCAGAAATGATTCCGTCCAACCCGTGCTCTTTCACCAAACGCTTTACGGCTTTCTTTTCCTTGGCAATGGCTTTGAGCACTTTTGGGGAGTCCCAGATCATTTTTATTTTGAAATTCCTTGCCTTTTCTGCATACGATATCTTGTAGGACGGAAGCTCAAATGCCGGTAAATTTGGAAATTCCTTCTTCAATAAAGAAAGGGCAACCCCGTCTGAAGCCAAATAGGGTTGGTGCCCATGCTTTATTAATTCATGAATAATGGGGATGCATCTGGTAGCATGTCCCAGCCCCCAGTTCAAGGGAGCAACCAGAATACGTTTGGAAGAATTCATAACAACAAAAAAACAAAATGCGAATTGCTTTTAGATTTCCTTAGTTTTGCCAAATCATTAATTTTTTGCTCAATTCAATACGAAAGTGGGAAGTAAGAACAAGCTGAAACGGTTCAAGGAGAATGAAACATTTGCCAATGTGGTCCAACCCACACGGGAAGAAGTCTTGGATGGATTCAAGTATAAGGGGAACTGGGCCTCTTTTTTTGGAAATGATAATCCCATAGTATTGGAACTGGGTTGTGGCAAGGGCGAATATACGGTTGGGCTTGCACAAATAAACCCAAACAAAAACCATATCGGAATCGATATTAAAGGAGCCAGGTTTTGGAGGGGTGCAAAAACCGCTTTGGAGGAAAAAATGAACAACGTAGCGTTTTTGCGTACGCAAATTGAATTGGTGGACCATCTTTTTGGCGAAGGGGAGGTCAGTGAAATCTGGATTACATTCCCCGACCCACAGATAAAGTATAAACGAACCAAGCACCGAATGACGAATCCCGTGTTTTTGGAGCGATACAAAAAAATTCTCAAGCCGGGTGGATTGATCAATCTAAAGACCGATAGCGAGTACATGCACGGCTATACTTTGGGGCTTTTGCAAGGTCTGGGACATGAAATTTTGTACGCCAACCACGATGTGTATAAAAATGAAGGAGCTCCTCCAGAAGTGCTCAAAATTCAGACTTTCTATGAAAATCAGTATCTTGAAAAAGGAAAACCAATTACCTACATCCAATTTAGGATCAACTAACCAATGACCCACGTACTCATTCTTTTTTTTGCTACATTCTCGGCAGCCTTTATGGCTACCGTGCCACCGGGGTTGCTCAATATGAACGCGGCCAAGGTTAGTGTGGAAAAGGGAAAATTGAACGGAGTAATCTTCAGTCTGGGGGTTTCCAGCACCATTATGCTGCAGGCCTATATTGCAGTTTACATTTCGAAATTTTTATACCGTAACCCTGAGGTAATAGACATTTTATTCAAAATTGCCGTGGCTGTATTTGCCTTTTTTGCCGTTTATTTTTTTGTATTGGCAAAACGTAACAAATCTCAGGCCCAAACAATCAAAGAGGTCAACCTGAGTAAAAAGAACAGTTTTTTTAAGGGTGTTTTATTGGCAGCACTCAATTTGTTGACGATTCCCTATTATAGTGGTTTAAATGCGATGTGGAACGAAGCGGGGTGGATTAAATTCGAGGCAAAGGACATTACTACTTTTGTGGTAGCTGCCGGGGCAGGAACATTTTCCGTACTATACCTCTATACATTTTATTTTGATAAAATGGAGACCAAGACCAACCGTTTTTCCAAGAACTCCAACTATATTTTGAGCGCTTTGATGCTGTTGTTGCTGATTATCACACTGATTCGAATCATGTACCGCTAAGATGGAGAAAAACTTTTTTGATAAAGTGTACGAAGTGGCCAAACAGATTCCTTACGGCAGGGTGACCTCCTATGGAGCCATTGCCAAATATTTGGGAGCTGCCCGAAGCGCCCGGATGGTGGGTTGGGCCATGAACAATTCCTTGGCGAAGGACGTCCCTGCACATCGTGTGGTCAATAGGGTGGGTGTGTTGACGGGCAAGCACCATTTTGATGGAAGCAACATTATGCAACAGCTCCTCGAGAACGAAGGCATCTCCGTCAAGGACAATCAAATCGTTGATTTTCAAAAATACTTTTGGGACCCTGCGATAGAGCTTGATCAATAACCTGGAGGATGCAGTTCATCAAACGAGGTGTTGTCCTGAAATGCTTTTGCCAATAACAATATACTCTCCTCATCATATAAATTACCGACAAACGTCATGCTCGTTGGATGGTTTTCATCATCCAATCCCGTTGGAACTGCAATTACCGGATGGCCTGTTAAATTCGTGGCCATCAATTGGTCGTTACCAAAGGTGGGTGAAATCAAAACATCGAAGTCCTTCATCAAATCGTGCATTTTTTGGATGAGCACCTGTCGCTGTCTATTGGCCTGTATGTACTCCACAGCAGGAATGAATCTACTTTGTCTTAAAGAGTTGGCTCGAGAGCGTCTACTTTGCTCCACCATCAAGTCCACATCTCCCGAACGGACGAGTTCATCAAAAAAGGCTCCTGCTTCGGCTCTCAAAATAATATCGAAACCACGATAGGGTACTTCTTTGGGCATTTCCACTGCGGCAGGTTCAATACCCATTTCCTTCAAGGATTTAAGGGCATTTCTCAGATTGTCCCCGGTTTCCGTAGTATCTTTTTCAATGTCTTTTTTCAAATATGCTACCCGTAGGTTTTTGATGTCTTTTTTCCAGTCCACTCCAAATGGAAGGTCAGTTGTGCTCAAATCATTTTTATCTTTTCCCTGGATGGCTTCAAAAACAATGGCACAGTCCTCTGCATTTCGTCCCAGTGGACCTACTTTATCCATGGACCAGCTTAAGCTCATCACACCATGTCTGCTTACCCTTCCATACGTAGGTCTAAGACCTGTGACCCCGTTTCGTGTGCTTGGCGAAGTAATCGAGCCCAAGGTTTCCGTTCCTAGAGCAAATGGCACAAGCCCTGCAGATGTTGCCGAACCCGACCCTGCCGACGAGCCACTGGCCCCTTGTGTAGTGTCCCAAGGATTTTTGGTTTTTCCACCAAACCATACGTCGCCTCTGGCCAATGCCCCAGACACCAATTTAGCAACTAAAATGGCTCCCGCATCCTCCAACTTTTTAACCACGGTGGCTGTTTCATCGATTATCTGGTCCTTGTAAGGAGCGGCTCCCCAAGTTGTGGGATACCCTGGAACCGCCATTAAATCTTTGGTGCCATAGGGAATGCCATGGAGAATACCACGGTATTTCCCATTCTTGATCTCTTCATCGGCTCGCTTGGCCTGTTCCAATGCCAAACTATCTGTTATGGTTATGCTGCATTGCAGAGCAGGTTGATATTTTTTAAGACGGGCCAAGAAAAATTTTGTTAGCTCCGTAGAGGATATTTTCTGATTTTTTACAAGTGAGGCCAATTGAGGAATTGTGTAAAATGCCAATAGATCGTATGGTTCAGGTATTTTTATATTATCTGGAATCTTCCAATCGGTTCCATTTTGCTGCTCCGGCATGGTAAAATCGAACGGGGTTGGGTCAAAGCGGATAGCTGGGAAAACATCATTTCCTATTGGATATTTACGCAATGAATCGAACCCACTACGGTTTCTTTTTAAATAGGGATAGAGTGTATCAATGTCTTTGTTGGCAAAATGAAGGCCGATTAATTTTTCCGACTTTATAACATCTCGCTTTGTAAATGAGTTTTTGTTTGTGGAGCATGAAAGACATGTCAAAAAAATAACTAAAAGAATAAAGTGGGGGATTCTGGTTTTTGACAGCATGTTGGTTGATAATTTCAAGTAACAGCTTCTAAGCTACATTTTTTCAAAAAAAGTAGCACAAAAACGCCTCTGTTTTGTGTTGGTTAATGATGTTTATTCCATTCTCCGTAATCCAAAATGTGATTTTTTTGAAATTCAACAGTACAACTTCTTAATCTAACGCCAACACCGTATCTTTGTAGTTTAGAACCAGTTCAAACTATTGGTTTAAAAAATTTGATTCATGAAGTTGAAAAAAACAGATATTCTTAAGGCATTGGAAAAAATTTCCGCACCCGGTGAAGGCCAGAACTTGGTGGAAAGTGGTGCAGTGACCAATGTTCAGGTTTTCGGTGATGAGGTTGAAGTGGATGTTACCATCAAGAACCCAAGTCTTCAAGCTAAAAAGAAGACCGAGGTGGAAATATTGAAGTGTATTCACAGAGAGGTATACGAAAAAGCCAAAATAAAGGTCAACCTAAAGGTTGATGCTCCCGAAAAACCCAAAGTGAACCAAATCAAGGGAAACCCGATTCCCGGGATTCAAAATATCATAGCTGTAGCGTCCGGTAAAGGTGGTGTGGGTAAATCTACCGTGACCGCAAACTTGGCGGTGACCTTGGCCAAAATGGGCTTTAAAGTGGGGTTGCTGGACACGGATATTTACGGTCCATCCATGCCGATCATGTTCGATGTGGCCACGGAAAAGCCGTTGTCCATAAATGTGGATGGCAAAGCTAAGATGAAACCCATTGAAAACTATGGGGTGAAACTACTTTCCATAGGATTCTTTACCCAACCCAATCAAGCTGTAATCTGGAGAGGTCCCATGGCGGCAAAGGCATTGAACCAAATGATTTTTGATGCGTATTGGGGCGAATTGGACTTCCTTTTACTGGACCTGCCACCAGGAACAGGCGATATCCATTTGAGCATTATGCAATCCCTGCCCGTAACAGGAGCGGTGGTGGTAAGTACCCCTCAGGAAATCGCATTGGCCGATGCCAGAAAAGGAGTGGCCATGTTCCAACAGGAGGCTATTAATGTCCCCGTATTGGGAATCGTGGAGAATATGGCGTATTTTACACCTGCGGAGCTACCGGATAATAAGTATTATATTTTTGGTGAGAACGGAGCAAAGAACTTGTCCGAAGATTTGGAAGTACCATTTTTAGGACAAATTCCGCTGGTGCAAAGCATCAGGGAAGCGGGTGACGTAGGAAGGCCAGCTGCTTTACAGACAGCCACCCCTACCGAAGAGGCTTTCGAAGAGCTCACAAAGAGTGTGGTTCAGGAGTTGGTTAGGAGAAATACCGACCTTCCACCGACCGAAGCAATAAAAATTACAACAATGGCCGGCTGTTCCGCTGTTAAAAAGAAATGAGCATGGCAACAATGACATCAGAAGAAACAAGGACCAATGTAGAAAAGGCGTTGGAAGAGATACGTCCATTTTTGCAGAGTGACGGAGGGGACATTACGTTGATTTCCATCGAGGACAATACGGTAAAGGTACGTTTGGAAGGTAACTGCATTGGATGCAGTGTAAACCAGATGACCTTGAAGAGCGGAGTGGAAATGACCATTAAGAAGTACGCACCTCAAATCGAAGAGGTAATCAATATTTCCTAACTGATATTAATCATGAATCTTTTTTTGGGCAAGCAGTAAGTTGCGTGCCAAAACCCTAAGTATATGATCAAAACAGATATTTTGATAATTGGAGCGGGACCTACGGGTCTCTTTGCTGTTTTTGAAGCAGGCCTTTTACAACTCAAATGTCATCTCATCGATGCATTGCCACAAGCGGGTGGTCAATGCTCCGAAATATATCCAAAGAAGCCCATTTACGATATCCCTGGATACCCCGAAGTATTGGCGGGCGATTTGGTGGATAACCTTATGGAGCAGATCAAACCGTTCCAGCCAGGTTTTACTTTGGGTGAACGTGCCGAGACCATCGAAAAATTGGATGATGGGGCGTTCATCGTTACCACGAATAAAGGGACTAAGCACCATGCTCCCGTGGTGGCCATTGCAGGTGGTTTGGGAAGTTTTGAACCTAGAAAACCCTTGCTTGAAAACTTGGCAAAGTACGAAGACAATGGAGTGGCCTACATGATCAAGGAGCCGGAGATCTACCGAGATAAAAAAGTGTTGATTGCCGGTGGGGGCGATTCCGCTTTGGATTGGTCCATCTTTTTGGCCGATGTCGCCAAGGAAGTAACCTTGGTACACCGCAGAAATGAATTTAGGGGTGCTTTGGATTCTGTGGAAAAAGTACAGCAACTCAAGAATGAGGGCAAAATCAATTTGATAACACCTGCCGAGGTGGTTGCCTTGAAAGGCGAAGACCAATTGGAGAAAGTAACCGTCAAGAACACCTCCACTTCCGAAGAAACCGATGTGGAAGTCGATAACTTTATCCCATTGTTCGGATTGTCGCCCAAATTGGGCCCAATCGCCAATTGGGGACTCGAAATAGAGAAAAATGCCATTAAGGTGGACAATACTTATGATTATCAGACCAACATTCCCGGTATCTATGCCATTGGGGATGTCAATACGTACCCTGGGAAATTGAAGTTGATTCTTTGTGGGTTCCATGAAGCCACCTTGATGTGCCAAAGTGCTTATCAAAAGATATTCCCCGATAAAAAATATGTGATGAAATATACCACTGTAGGCGGAGTAACAGGTTTTGACGGAAGTAAAAAAGAAGCGCCGAAGGCTGTGGTTAAAGCTATCGACTAGTAATAAATCAAAAATAAAATCGTTAAGGGAACTCCTTGGTGAGTTTTCGAATAGGTATGAGCGATATCAAATTAAAAATTATAGATAGAGAGGGCGTAGCGCATGAAGTGGATGCCCCAACGGATATGAACATGAACCTGATGGAAGTGGTACGTTCCTACGAACTGGCTCCGGAAGGGACTATTGGAATTTGTGGCGGAATGGCGATGTGCGCCTCTTGCCAATGTTATGTGCAGTCCGACCACCAACTTCCTGAAAAGTCGGATGACGAAGAAGCCATGTTGGCCGAAGCCTTTTTTGTGAAGGACAACAGCCGTTTGGGTTGCCAAATCCACATTACTGAGGATTTGGATGGTTTGGAAGTGGAATTGGCACCTGAAGAAGCTTAAATTCTTGCCTGATAAGTGAACAGGTTGAAGTATCTTCCTTCGGAAGCTATCAGTTTTTCATGTGTGCCCTGTTCCAGGATGTGGCCGTTTTCAATCACTAAAATTTGGTCCGCTTTTCGGATGGTACTCAGTCGGTGCGCAATGACAAAAGTGGTTCTACCTTTGGTAAGTTCGCCCAAACTTTTCTGAATCAGCGCTTCGGATTCCGTGTCCAAACTTGAAGTGGCTTCGTCCAAAATCAAGATTTTGGGGTCTGCCAAAATAGCTCGCGCAATGGCAATGCGTTGACGTTGCCCCCCTGATAGTTTTACGCCACGTTCCCCGATCAAGGTATCCAAGCCTTTGTCGAACCGGTCCGTGAATTCATCCACATAAGCGGCTTTTACCGCTTCCAATAATTGTTCTTTGCTGGCATCTGGTCTTGGAAAAAGTATATTTTCCCGGATGGTGCCCTCAAACAAAAAGTCATCTTGAAGCACAACGCCCAAATGTTTACGGAAGCTTTTTAAATTAACATTGGAAATGTCTTGTCCATCGATAGTGACTGTGCCCGAATCAGGATTTAAAAAACTGGCGGCCAGGCCTGCGATAGTGGATTTTCCCGAGCCTGAACTGCCCACCAAGGCTACGACCTGCCCTTGTTCCACATCAAAACTGATATTATGCAGCACTTCCTTATCTTCTTCATAGGAAAAACAGACATCGGAAAATGACATGCGTCCCACAACTTTGTCCAAAACAATGGTGCGGTTTTCCTCATCGGACTCCTCTTCCAAGTTCATCAATTCCTCTGTTCTGTCCAAACCGGCCAGCGCTTCGGTCAACTGACTTCCCACACTGCTCATTTGTACAATCGGGGCAATCATAAGGCCTAAAAGCACCGTAAACTCCACAAATTCCCCTACGGTAAGGCTGTCGTGAATGATTTTATAGCCACCAAATCCCATAACACTGGTGGTCGCCACACCTAAGAGAAAAGTGGAGGAACTTGTCATAAAGGCAGTGGTCGTCAAACTCTTTTTTACATTTTCATACAGGCGTTCCACTCCAACTTCAAACACTTCTTCTTCCTGCCGCTCGGCATTAAATCCTTTGATTACGCGAATGCCACCCAAGGTCTCTGTTAATCTACCTTTTACCTCGGCATTGATTTTCCCACGATTCCTGAAAATGGGACGGATGATTTTAAAGGCTTTCAGAGCAATGATGGCGAAAGTGGTCAAAGGGATAAAGGTGAAAAGCGTCATAAACACGCTGATTTCCATCAACAGAATTAGGGAGACCACTGCCGTAATGATGCCGCCTACCAATTGCACCAAACCTGTTCCGATAAGGTTTCGGACGCCTTCAACATCCGACATGATTCTGGATACCAAAGCTCCAGATTTGGCATTGTCAAAAAACCGAACGGGCAATGCCAGTACTTTTTTTTGTACCTGGGCACGCAGTTCAGAAATAAGGTATTGCGCCTGTACGCTCAAAATCTTGGTCAGCAAAAACGAAGTGACGGCTTGCACGAGAATCGCCAACATTACACCAGCAACCAGGTACTTAAGCATGTCAATGTCCTTGTTCACGATAACGTCATCAATCAAATATTTGGAGGCAATCGGAGCTACAAAACTGGCCCCCTTGCTAAGGGCAATTAAAAACAGACCTAAAAAAACGAGTTTGCGCTTGGGCCAAATAATGGTTTTGAACGCAGTAAGAATACTAACTTTTTTATCGGGCATAATAATTTTTAGAAAGAGTCTGCAAGTTACGGCAAAATATAAGGATGGGGAATTGGGTGGTTCGGGGCTCGGAAAAATTACAAACACTATATTTAACTGCTTGAATTATAAAAAACAGGTATGCTAAAAGCACGATGGTTCGGTTTTTTGTTGTTGATAGGCTCTTGGTGCATGGCACAGCAAGAGTATCCAAAGTTGACGGAATTCGTTACCGATAAAGCCCAAATTTTCACACAACCGCAACTTGAAGGACTTCGCACCAAACTATATCAATTTGAATCGGAGACCACCAATCAGTTGGTGATTTTAACGATTGATGAACTGGGCAACGAGACCATTGAACAGTATGCGCTGGAGGTCTTCAACCAAAATGGGTTGGGACAGGAAGGAAAAGACAATGGTATTCTGATTCTCTTTTCAAAACTGGACCGGGAGGTCCGTATTGAGGTGGGCTACGGGCTAGAGCCCTACATTACGGATGCCGTTGCTTCGCGCATCATTCGAAATACGATGATCCCAAGGTTCAAGGAGGAAGATTATTTCGGAGGATTGGATGCTGCCACCAACCAAATCATTGAATTTTTGAACAATCCCGAGGCGCTGGATGAATTCAAAGCCGAAATCGAGGCTGAAAACGAAATGCCTTGGTGGCTGTTGGGAATCATTGGTTTGTTCCTGATGATGTTCGTAGCTGCGGGCGGATTCATTTTTTACAAAGGGTATTCTACCTTGATTGAAATACTCCGAGGCATGTTCATTGGAAAATTAGCGGTGTTCAGAGGCGTGTTTATGGCCGTTTTTATGCTGTTTCCTTTGGTTTTTGGGATGGTTTTTGTGGGCATGCCATTGTTTTTCATAACATTATTACTTGGTTTTGATGATGAATTGAGCCGATTGGTCAAGGATTTTACCTGGGTACTTTTTGTGGTTCTGGCTTTTATTGTTCTTACCATACTACTTGTCGTTAAAAAAATGAAGGACAAAGGCGACCAAGATCTGAAACTATCGTTTTTTAAATCCGATAACGATTATATGAGCAAAACCTTTTCCTCTTCGGGAACCCATTCCTTCGGTTCGGGATCTAGTGGAGGTTCATCCAGTAGCTTTTCTGGAGGGGGAGGAAGTTCTGGAGGTGGAGGTGCCAGTGGAAGTTGGTAATTGTTTCCGATTTACCGTATTTTCACAAAAACTAACTAAACCAATCCCCGATATGAGAGTTACAATCCTTGCAGCACTTTTTCTATTTATTTCTTGTTCCGAAAAGCCTCAAACGGAGGTGGAACAATGGGAAGCACAAGCGGAAAATATTACCATCATTCGAGATGATTTTGGAGTGCCTCATATTTATGGAAAGACGGATGCGGATGCAGTATTTGGATTGCTCTACGCGCAATGCGAGGATGATTTTAACCGTGTGGAACAAAATTATATTTGGGCCACTGGGCGTTTGGCCGAGGTGGAAGGGGAAGATGCCTTGTACAGTGACCTTCGGGCCAAGCTTTTTATGACAGAAGAAGAGGCTAGGGCCAATTACGAAAACAGTCCCGAGTGGCTAAAGGAACTTTGTGATGCCTTTGCCGATGGAATCAACTACTACTTGCATACCCACCCTGAGATCGAACCCAAATTATTTACCCGTTTTGAACCGTGGATGCCCATGTATTTCAGTGAGGGGTCTATTGGAGGGGATATCGAACGGATATCGACGCGAAAAATCAAAAGCTTTTACGAAAGCGGTATGGAATTACCGGAAATGGAAGCGCTTCAGCTCAAAAAAGAGGAAGAGATGGCCGAGCCACAAGGTTCGAATGGAATCGCTATTTCTGGAGACTTGACGGAATCTGGAAATGCGATGTTATTGATCAACCCCCATACCTCATTCTACTTTAGAGGTGAAGTGCATGTGGTTAGCGAAGAAGGATTGAATGCCTACGGCGCTGTTACTTGGGGACAGTTTTTTGTGTACCAAGGCTTTAATGAAAAAACGGGATGGATGCACACTTCAACCTATACCGATGTGATGGATGAGTTCAAGGAGACCATCGTTAAAAATGATGGAAAACTATTTTATCAGTACGGGGAGGAATTGAAACCTGTGGATTCAAGTTCAGTGACCTTAACTTATAAGGATGGGGACAGCATGAAGGAGAGAACCTTCCCAATGTATAGTACCCACCACGGTCCGATTACCCATCAAGTGGGTGGTCAATGGACGGCTTCCGCCATGATGTGGGAGCCCGTAAAAGCTTTGGAGCAATCCTATATTCGTACCAAACAAGATGGTTATGATGGTTTCAGAGAGATGATGGATATTCGAACCAATTCCTCCAATAATACCGTTTATGCCGATGCAGAAGGGAATATTGCCTATTTCCATGGAAATTTTGTGCCCAAGCGCGATACCATCTTTGATTATACCGAGCCAGTGGACGGTAGTAATCCCAAAACCGATTGGCAAGGACTCCATACAGTGGATGAAAATATTTTGGTGCTGAACCCAGAAAATGGTTGGATTCAAAACTGTAATTCCACACCTTATACATCCGCGCTGGAGTTTAGTCCAAAGCGTGAAGATTACCCCAATTATATGTCCGTGGACCAAGAAAACTTTAGGGGCATCCATGCCATTGAATTGCTGACAGGCCGAAGCGGATATACTTTGGACGAACTTATTGAATTGGCACACGATCCTTATTTGCCGGCTTTTGAGGCGTTGATTCCCGGCTTGGTAAAGGCTTATGATGAAAACCCAAACCCTGAACTGGAGGAGGCAATCGACGTTTTGCGTAATTGGGATTATACCACTTCTGAAGAATCCATTGCCATGACTTTGGCTCATTATTATGGAACAATTTTTTGGACATCAGCATTGACTGGAAAAATGAAAACTCGCCCCACTCAATTAGAACTGTTTAATAACAATGAAAAATGGATGTCTTCTGAGCGAAGGGTGGAACTCTTTAAGCAGGTCTTGGATAATCTTGAAAGTGATTTCGGAACTTGGAAGATGCCTTGGGGCGAAGTGAATCGGTACCAGCGTTTGAATGGTGATATCCGCCAAGCGTTTGATGATGACAAACCAAGTATTCCGATTGGTTTTGCCAGTGGAAGATGGGGTGCCTTGGCTGCTTACGGAGCTCGTTATTCCAACAATACCAAAAAGATTTATGGTACCCGCGGTAATAGTTTTGTAGCTGCTGTGGAATTTGGGGATAAAGTAAAGGCAAAAACCATGTTGGCTGGGGGTCAGAGTGGAGACCCTGAGTCGCCACATTTTAATGATCAAGCGCAACGCTACGCCGATATGGAATTCAAAGATGCAGCTTATTACAAGGAAGATGTGCTAAAACGAGCGGAAGTAACCTATTCGCCGGGAGAGAAGTACTGATTATGAACTAGTTGCTTTTTTTTAGTTCACCATCTTCTTCCTTAACAATGATGAGGCTGGCTTTGGAACCTGTGGACAAATTCCAGCGGTTGTTGTGGATAACCACGCCTTTATCGTCCGTTACGACCACTTGTGCCGTGTTCGGACCCGAAGAGCCTTGGTTGAGGGCTTCAAATTCCACACGGTTAAAGCCTTTGACCAAATCCAAGTTAATACCTTTATAAGAACCGGATAAGAGCATATTGTATTCTACTACTTCTCCGTTTACGTAGATCTTGATACGGTCACCATCCACATATTCGTGGTCTCGGGCCACAATGCCCACAAACTTGGCGGTGGTTTTAAAATCACCTAAATATTGATCGCCAAAATGTTCGTTGGCCCCTTTTTCTCTTTTTTCCTTCACTTTGGGGTCAATGATCATATCGTGACCGGCTTGTAAAAGTTCACGGTCCGGTAACATTTTAACACCTGGTTTCTCGTTTTTGGAAATAAAATTTTCATCTAACACGGAAGGCATGCGAAGCAAAGTCCCTTGATTGCTTGCCTTTACATCGAGATTGTTTTTCTCGCCAATCTTCAACGGTCGGGTTGTGGGCATATCACCCTGAGCGAACATGGGCAGGCTGAATAGAACTGATCCCAATACAATATAAAACTTCTTTTTCATGGCAAGATGGCTGATAATCCAATTATAAATTTAGCAAATACCTTGCCATCAACATTATAAATTGGAGTTAAATCGATAAAAAACAAGGGCTCGTTAAAGTCTTCACAAATAATATTCTTTAAGAAAAAGGGGAATAATGCTTGATGATTTTCAGCTTTAACCTTTTAAATCCAATTAAAATGAAACGAGTATTATTTTTTGCCCTATTGCTGGGCTTTGCAACCCTTCAAGCCCAAAATTCGGATGAAGACAAACGAACAATTTCCAAAGGAACCTGGAATTTGGGTATCGAAGCCAATTTAAGCACCTACAATGCAGAATCACAAAACGACGGATCTTCACTTGATGCCGATAGATTTTCGGTAGGATTTTTTCCTAGAATGGGCTATGCTTTCTCGGAAAACTTGATGGTTGGCTTAAGGACCGGATATAACCGAACAAAAGTTGAAAATGATTTGGCGCAACAGCCAAATTTTAATCAATCAGAAAGCAAAACAGAGGCCTTTACTTTTGCACCTTATGTTCGAAAGTACTATGGTTTGGGAAAGAATCTGTTGTTCTATGCTCAAGGTGAGGCTGGGTATGTTGGTTCATGGTCCGAGAACATCACGAACCAAACAAACAGGTCCACCACGGAATCAGATCAATTTTATGTAGCGTTTAGACCAGGGATTACCTTCTTCGTTTCCCATAAATTAGCTTTGGAATCTTCCTTTGGCATATTACAATATTCTTCGAATAAAATAGAAAGCAATGGAGCCGAAACTACCTCAAATGGATTTGATTTAGGTTTGGATTCATCCAATATTTTATTTGGACTCTCCTACTATTTCTAAAAAAGCATGGAATGGCCCGCTATATTTTAGCGGGCTTTTTCTTTTTAAGTCCAAACAGTGGATGCAGTATCGGAATGCGTAAAATAATCAAGTCGTAGATCAACCAACTGATTCCAAACGTACCCACAACCAAAATAAGTGCTTTTGGCACAAATCCCCAGTCCAAATCCATCAAATAATAGGCAATTGCAATGGTGACCGTTTGGTGCAAAATATAGAAGGGATAAACCGCCCTGTTTGAATAGGCCAAACCTTTACTCGGCTTGTTCAGATACTGCGAAGCGTAGGCAAAAAGCACCAATATCCATGACCAGAGATTGACTACTTTCAACAAAGCTTCAGTAAAATGAATGACATAACTATCTTCAAAAAACAACCAAATAATCAATTGACCTGAAAACCCAATGATGCCCAAGGCAAGTGCTTTTTGCTTCACTTTGGCGACCGTTTGCCAAAATACGTCTCCCGTGGCTATCAATATGAAACCATAAAAGAAGAGGATAATACTGAATATGAAATTGAACCAATCATCGACCAAGGCATGGGTAACAGGGAAAAAGGGTTCAACCAAGGATTCCACAAAGTAGAGCGGAATCACAAATACATAGATTCCCCAAGTTTTTTGAATCAACCTTTTGATCCATTCGATAAAAAGGGTCTGATGCCTTCTCAGATAAACAAATAATGGGGCCAATACCCAGGAAAACACCAAAAGATAAGGCAAAAACCATAAGTGGTGCCAGCTCAGGTTGCCTACGGGATAAACTCCATCAAATGCAATCGTGGTAAAATATTCCCAATACGAACCTGAAAATTGCCCTTCTGCCAAACGTTCAAAATATACTTGTGGGGGCACAATCAAAATCATACCTGCTACCAAGGGAATCCCCAAACGTAGGAAACGCTCCCACACAAATTTACCCATGCTTCTTTTTCCCAAAGCGTAGTAGGTTCCCATGCCAGAAATCATAAAAAGTATGGGCAAGCGCCATTGGTTCAGGAACAACATGGGCCAACGAAGCCAGTCGTATATCTCATTGTTTTTGAGGTGCCAGCCCCAGGGCACAAAAAACATCCCTACGTGATAAAAAATAAGTAGCCCAAATACAATCACACGGAGCCAATCCAAATCGTAACGCCTAATCGTGGTGTTCATCTTAAAAATTTTTTCCAAAGATGGAAAGGGATGGTAAAACAGACTTATTTTTTGGCTTGGGAAACGTCCTGAATTGCAATTATGGAGAAATTACATCCTATTTTGCTTCATAAATGCGGATGGGGATTGTCCGGTATGTTTTTTAAAGGCATTGTAAAAGGCTGATTTTGATTTAAACCCTACGGATTCCCCAATAGCTTCCACTGTAAGTTGCTTGAATTCATTATCCAATAATCGTTCTTTGGCCAAAGCAATCCGTTTTTGGTTGATGTAGTCGTTGAAATTGGTGCCAGTTTCGGAATTGATGAGTTTGGAAACAGTATTGCCATTGGTGCCCAATTGTTCTGCCACTTTTTTAAGGCTGATTTCTTGCTGGGAATAATACCGGGATTCGGAGATAAAATGCTCAAGGGTTTCAAACTGAATGGAATTATTGGTCAGAGTCTCGTATTTGTCCGCAATCCATGATTTTTCAAAAAAGCGTGATTCCGAAAGAATAAAGAATGATGTAAAAAAGATGGTAACGGTCTGTATCATTCCGATAATATGATCCCCACCATCATCATCATAGTTCAGGTAAATGATGAATAAGGTCAGCATCAGCACAAAAAAGAAAATAACCGTGTTTCTGGAGAAAATGTATTTGTCCACTTTAATGTTTTTGGAGGAAGTCCATCCTTTTTTTCTGGTTCTAATGACCAACATTAATGACAAAACAAGGTAAAATGCAAAACTGAACAGTACGAGCCACCTAAATTGGTCCTTGATATAGTGGTACGAATAATCAAAGCCCTCAGGAACATCGACAAAACCCAGACTTCGGTGGTATGCACTTAAATAGGCATTGAGTTTAACTTCAACAGGGCTTGTGTGATAGTTGAATTGAGAGACCACATAGAACAGGGGAAGCAAAAAATGGGGCCAAAACTTTTTAAAGGTAATGGGCTTCCGTTCCAATAGGGTATACAGGAAAAAATACAGCGTGGGTGTAATCAATAGCACTAAAAATTCGGTGGAATCGTTGAATTGGATTATATACTTCATGAGCCCGGTGTAGCACAGGTACACATCCAAAAACACCAAACATTGCACTAAAAGTGACCATCCGAACAGGTTGATGGCCGATTTTCGTTTCGCTCTCAAAAAAATCACAAAGGCGAGGAAAAACCCTTGTACTATACCCAAAAGCATAATATGTGACGCAAGGTCGTGGCGAATAGGGATTTGATCAAATATAACCTTTACATCATCCATGGTATGGGCGTAAATTGTATCTTGGAGTCAACTAAAATCGAAAATTACCAATCTTTTTTTAATCAACCCGACCAAAATGAAAAAGAGACAGTTCCTTCGCTATATGGGCAATGCCGCCATGGCCGCCCCTTTATTACCATTTACCCTTGAAAATTCTTCAAAAACCGTAGCACCATACCCGGATGGGGACAGCGAGGCATTTTGGGAACGAATACGGGAAGATTATAGGTTGAAACCCGATTACATCAATCTGGAAAGTGGGTACTACAACATTATTCCCACACCCATTCTGAATAAATACATGGAACACGTGGCACATGTGAATTATGAAGGTTCTTATTATATGCGAACCGTACAATGGGACAATAAAAAAAAGGCTGCTGCACGTGTGGCAGCATTGGTCAACTGTTCGGAAAAGGAATTGGTCATTACCCGGAACACCACGGAGTCCTTGGATACCATTATCGGAGGTTATCCATGGGAGAAAGGGGATGAAGCCGTTTTCGCCGTTCAGGATTACGGGGCCATGCAAGTACATTTTCATCAAATGGAGGAACGCTATGGAATTGTCTGTAAAAAGGTGTCCTTGCCGAACCATCCTGAATCGGATGAAGAAATTGTTTCGCTCTACGAATCGCAGATTACACCCAAGACCAAGTTGTTAATGGTCTGTCATATGGTAAATGTTACGGGTCAAATTCTACCCATTAGAAAAATATGTGACATGGCACATTCGCATGGTGTGGAGGTTATGGTGGACGGAGCCCATTGTGTGGGACATATAAAGGTCGACTTGGCCGAATTGGATTGCGATTACTACGGTTCCAGTTTGCACAAATGGCTTTGCGCCCCTTTAGGGGCGGGCATGCTTTATGTGGCTGAAAAGCATATTCCCAAAATATGGCCCTTATTGGCCGAGCATGAAAAGGACAAGACCAAAATACGCAGGCTGAACCATACCGGGACCCACCCTGTGCACACTGACCTAACTATAACTGATTCCGTGGATTATCTAGAAATGATTGGCATGGAGCGGAAGGAAAACCGCATGCGCTATTTGCAGCGGTATTGGAGTGACCAGTTACGGAACGTGGAGAATGTGGTCATTAATACCCCAATTGAACCACATAGAAGCTGCGGTATTGCCAATGTGGGGCTCACGAACATGAAACCAAGCGAAATGGCCAAAACCTTGTTGGATGAATTCAATGTATGGACAGTGGCCATTGATTTTGAAAACGTGCACGGATGCCGGATAACACCTAATGTATTTACCGCTACGGAGGAATTGGACCAATTTGTGGGAGCCATCAAAACGATGGCAAAACGAGCCTAGTGGTCGATGTAATCCTGTAGTTTTTCCGGACCTTCCAACAATACCCTAACAATTTGAAGGGTGCCGTCGGGTTTGGTATCAATATGCCATTTGATGAGAGAGATTTGACCTTTTTCAATCTCGATGCCCGTGATGCTTCTTGGGTGAACGCAGCTACCGTCGTTGAAAAAAGGAATCTGCCCCGGCTCGGGAAAGCGCGGTCTATGGGTATGCCCAGCTAAGGTAACGAGCAACTCTTTTTTTAAAATCCACCGTTTGATGCGCTTTTCGATACGAATGAGCTCTTTGTAGTTTTTGGCAGGACTTGTAGGGTCGGCAATACCTACGACCTGCAACGGTTTCCATAAAACCCGAACCAAAAAACGGCCAATGCGCCAACAGACATAGTTCCACCAATCCGCTTGGTGGCCATGGGTGCAAAAAAGTTCTTGCCCCGTTTCCGTATGCTTTAAAATCAGTGCTTCGTGATAGGTAATGCCCTCAAAAAGCTCCTTGTCCGAACCATCGATGGGTTCAAAATAATGGGAGAGGTGTTCGTCCACATAATCGGGGTCGCGGTACACCATATCGTGATTTCCCCAGAGCATGTGCAGCCGCTTTTCCAAATGGAACCTTCGCAAAAGTTGGTACACATTTTTATGGGCTTCAAAAATGGAATCAAAACTGATGTTTTCCCAAAGTTCGTCCCCGTCGCCAAGTTCAATATAGGTGTAGCCCTCCCGATAATAATGGTTAAGTGCATGGAAGTAGATATTCCGATTATTGGCAAAGTCATCCGCAAAACTATTGTCCCCGCGATGGCAGTCACTGAAAAAAATGAATTTGGAATCCTCATCAAACGGAATCTTCATGGCGTTTTTGTAGGCTCTGTCTAATCGGGTCGAAGAGGACATGAAAAAGTTTTTGCTAAATATCCTTAAAAAAGGTGATTCGTCCATAAAGATATCCATTAAACGGAATGCATTTTTACTTTTTGTAACTTTGCCGCCTAAACCACGACTAACTTGGGTATGAAGCATAACCTCAATTCGGAAAGCCCTCTGGTTCAGTTGGTAAGTTTCAACAAATTGTTGGAACATTACGATGAACAATTGGAAAGTTCCAATCCACACATTGCCGAAAGGGCAAAATATGTATTGGATGCGCAGGCCCCGTACCCTGTGTTGAGGGAAGGTTTTACCGACTTGTCCCTGTTGGAAAAGCACAAGGATGTGATTCGAGTAATTTTGGAGGATTCCTTTTCCCCGATTTTGACCAAAAACGAGATTAAAACGGCATCGACTCCTTTTGAGAATCTGGTGTTCAACTCTTCGGAGCGTTTTCGTCAGATTCTAAAAGATGCAGGAGAGGATTTTGATTTGGCGATTACCAATATTCCACGAGAGTTTGGTTACATCATGCGTTGTGCCGTTATCCTTCAGTTTTATTACGGCTACAAATTGGACTTTAAACGTCCTTTCTTCTATGATATTCCGGATACCAATGGGGTAATGCGCAGGTACCGTATTTTGTACAATGCGGATTTTATGGAGATTATCCCTACCGATAAGGCGAAGGAACTGACCCAAGACGATGTGGATGAGTTGCTGGACAATTTCTACAACTTGGATATCTGGAAGGAGAAGATTCCACCGAACAGCTTTATTGCGAAAGGTTTTGTTATCTCAAACATGTTCGATGTTACTTCAGAGCATTCCGTGTCGGAAATAAAATCGACCTTGATCGGTCGTTCCCAAAGGGGTAAAGATACCTTTATGGAAAGTTTTGAGGACACCTTCAGGTCGTTCTTTAACCTGAACGATATCAAAGTGGGTTTCTCAGAATACGACTCCGATGCCAACCACTTCTTTAGGGTATATGGGAAGGGAATGGAAAGTTATATACTCAATGGCAAGGATATGGAGGAATGTGACTCCATGTTCTGCAACCACACCCATGGAAAATTGTTCAAGGAGAACAAGTACTTCGCCATCTCCAATGTGGAAAAATATTTTGAAGGTTCCAATGGGGAGACCCAACCCTACAAAAGCTTGATGGAGCAAGGCATCAAGAGTGCTATTTTAGCTCCTATTGCTGTAAACGGAAACCTATTGGGGGTTCTTGAATTGGTGTCTGGTAAGATAAACGAGCTCAACAGTGTCAATGCGAACAAGTTGGATGATGTAATGCCATACATTATCGCTGCAGTGATGCGAACCATTGAGGAAGAGGAAAACTTGATTGATGCCGTAATCCAGCATGAGTGCACTTCCGTACATCCATCCGTGTATTGGAAGTTCCAGGAAGAGGCCAAACGTTTTATGAAGGACGAGTTGGCCGGGAACGAACCCGTTTTCAAAGAAGTTGTTTTCAAGGATGTGTTCCCCTTGTACGGTCAAATCGATATCAAGGATTCTGCAAAAGAACGAAACCTGGCCATCCAAAGGGATTTAATGATTCAGCTTTCTGAAATCAATGATATCTTGGAGATTGCTTTTAAAAAATACAAGCTGCCCATTTATGAGGAGTTGATGTTCCGGGTGAACAATTATTTGAGTGAGGTAAAAGAGGCACTGTTCACACATACCGAACAAGCGGTTTTTGATTTTGTAAAAGTAGAAGTGGACCCCGTTTTCAATCACCTTCAAAAAGAGGATGAACAAATTGCCGGATTGCTCGAAAAATACAATCAGAAGATAGATAAGTCCACTGAAAGCTATTATGATCATCGCAGGAATTACGACAATAGCGTGATGGAGGCCAACATGAAGCTTGCCGCTCTTCTGGACAAAAGGCAGGAGGAAGCACAGGAAATGTTCCCACATTATTTCGAACGCTACAAAACCGATGGGGTAGAGCATAACATGTACATTGGAAGGTCTATCACTAAGGAACGTGAGTTCAGTGAGCTGTTTTTGAGTAACTTGAGATTGTGGCAACTTCAGGTCATGTGCGAAATGGAGAACAAGTACTATAGCCTTAAACCCCATTTGCCCGTAAAATTGGATGTGGCATCATTGGTTTTGGTGTACAGCACGTCTTTGGCCATCAGGTTTAGAATGGACGAAAAGCGTTTTGATGTCGACGGCACCTACAATGCCAGATACGAAGTCATAAAAAAACGTATCGATAAATCATTCATCAAGGGGACCAACGAGCGACTTACCCAAAAGGGTAAATTGGCCATTGTGTACTCCCAACGCAAGGATGAAAAAGAGTACTTACGCTACATCAGCTTCCTAAAAGCAAAAGGATATTTTACCAACAATATCGAAATTGTGGAGCTGGAAGGCGTTCAAGGAGTATCGGGACTCAAGGCCATCAGGGCTGAGATTCTTTATCAAAAGGACAAAAAATCGGAACGTACCTACACCTATGATGATTTGATGGAAGAGCTTAGTGCCTAAAATCAGAACACCAAACGATCAGGACCAAAGAAGCGGAAGGCAATTCCAAAAGCGATTACCGAAACTATAATTCCCAACATGAAAATGTTGTAGGTAATGCGTAGTATCTTGTATTTTCTGTTTAGAACAACACCCAAGTAATATAGGTCTTTGGTGAGTGAGGAATAGACGTAATCCTTGTCCTTTACCAATTCTTCCACTGCCGATTGATATTCTTCCAAGCCCATTTGGTGGAAATTACCGAAGAACAAGAGATTCACTCTCCTTTTTTCGACATCTTCCCTGGTAAACTTTCCACTGGTAATGTTGGGCCTAGTGGCCAAAACGGACAGGACCATGGAAGCCACACTGAACAAAATCAAAATCATCGTAGGATAGATCATGTAGGAGTTGGTAGGGTTATCCAGTTTGGTAAGTAAATTGGCCAGTACCAGCGAAATGATGATGGCGTTGACAGATAGCAATATATTCGCCTTGGTATCAGCAATGTCACTCAGTTTAAGGTGATTTCTCAAAGTAACACGATACAAGGTTTGGACACTTCTGTCCGGGCTCTCACTTTTATATTTTGCTTTTAAAGCCTCTTTTTTGGCAATCTTTTTCTCTGCCTTTTTCTCCTTAAGGAGCTTTTTTAAGTTCTGTTGTTTGCCCTCTTCCCAATTTTCTTTGGCGTAATCCGTGTAAAAGTGATGTTTTGTGCGGAACATTTTAATGTTCTTATCACGCCACTCCTTGGCCGAATAATCTGCTACACCAAGGGCTTTGAGCTCCTCTTTCAGGAAATCGGTGGTCTCCCAATAGCTTTTTTTGGCAAAATGGGATATGTCGGCATCCCGGATGATTCCCTCCATTAAATTGGAAGGCTCGTTGCACATTTTGGTGACCATGATCAAGGAGCATACTTGCTCAATCCCTTTGGGATCGTAGTCGTTATTGCCCAAAAATTCCCTGGCTATTGCACAGCTGTTCTCTTCATGGTCCTCCCATCCTTTTGTATGTCCAACATCATGTAACCAAGCCGCCAACAATAACCTTTCGTTCTCAACTTCCTCCAGGTTGTAATAATTGAGCAATTCTTTAGTACTTTTGACTACTCTTTGGGTATGTCGCAAGTTGTGGTACAAGAACCTTGAATCTAGTTCTTCCGTTAATAGCTCAGAAACAAAGTGTTTAGTTTTTTCAACAATTTCCGACATAGTTCCAAATTAAGACATCCAAATTACAAAATTTTGGAATCAACCTCGTGTATATGAAGAAACATTACTTTCTACTTTTCTTGTTGGTTTTGGCCATGGGTTGTGCAACTTATGAGACCAAATATGCGGAGCCCTTTTCCGCAAATGAGAACCCACAGGAAAAAGAGGTTGAACATACATTTTACTTGATCGGTGATGCCGGGAAATCCCCCATGGGCGATTTAAATCCTACATTGAAAGCCTTTAAAAAAGTTCTGGACCAAGCGAATACGAATAGCACCGCGATTTTTTTGGGAGATAATATTTATCCCGCTGGCCTGCCCGATAAAAAAGATTCGACCATTGCTTATTTGGAAGCTAAAAATCATTTGGATGCCCAATTGAGCACGTTGGAGCACTACAAAGGGCAAAAGCTTTTTATTCCTGGCAATCATGATTGGTACACCGATGGACTAAAAGGTCTAAAACGGGAAGAAAAATATGTGGAGGATGTCTTGGATGATAAGGATGCCTTTCAGCCTGAAAATGGCTGTCCCATTGAGGAAATTGAAGTCAACGACAATATACTCGTTGTTGCTATCGATACGGAATGGTACATCGTTAATTGGGACAAGCACCCTACCATGAATGATGAATGTGAAATCAAGACCAGGAGTCGGTTTTTTGAGGAACTGGAGAGCATCATCAAAAAGAACAGGGATAAAACAGTGATCTTGGCCATGCATCATCCCATGTTTTCCTATGGGTCGCATGGAGGTCAATTTTCATTTAAACAGGGCATATATCCCAGCAGCTCAAAAATCCCGTTGCCCCTTCTAGGTTCGGCCATCAACCTAATGAGAAAAACCTCCGGCGCCACTTCGGAGGATATGTCCAATAGGATGTACAACGAACTTAAAAAAAGAGTGGTAACCCTGTCCCAATATTCCGATAAAATAATATTCGCATCAGGCCATGAACATACGCTGCAGTACATCGTGGAGTCGGGAAAGCCGCAAATTGTAAGTGGTTCAGGGGCTAAAACAGGTTGGACACGACTATTGAACGGGAGTAAATTTTCCACGGGGAGAAATGGATATGCCATTCTAAAGGTATATGTTGACGGGTCTTCAAAAGTGGAGTTTTTTGGAGCGGACGCCAACGAAACAGCACTATTATATCAAACCGAAGTGCTACCACCAGACAGATCTACCAAAAAAATCACACTCCCCGATGATTTTCCTCCATACAAAATGGCATCGGTTTATGAGCCAGAGGAAATCGATAAAAGTGGCTTCCACAAACTGTTGTGGGGCGAACGCTATAGAAAATATTATGGAACCAAGGTAAAAGCACCAACTGTTCGGCTGGATACACTTTTGGGGGGATTGACCGTTGTTCGAAAAGGAGGTGGGAATCAATCCAACTCGTTGCGATTGGCCGATAAGGATGGCAGGGAATATGTAATGAGAGGCTTGCGGAAAAGTGCCGAAAGATACCTCCAGGCCATTGCTTTTCAGGAACAATACATCATAGGAAAGTTCGAGGACACCTATCCCGAAAAATTGTTGTTGGACCTATACACGGGAGCCCATCCATATGCACCATTTACCATCGACAGACTTTCTGATGCCCTCGGGATGTACCACACCAATCCTAAACTGTACTATGTTCCCAAGCAATCCGTTTTGGGTGATTACAACAAAGAGTTTGGCGATGGATTGTATATGATCGAGGAACATGTTTCGGACGATCACGATAACCTGGAAAGCTTTGGATACACCAAAAAAATTGAAAGTACGTACGACCTCATGGACAAGCTCCGTGAAGATGAAGAATACAGCATTGATCAAAAAGAATACGTAAAGGCCCGTTTGTTCGATATTTTGATCGGGGATTGGGATAGGCATGTGGATCAATGGCGTTGGGCCGAATTTGAAATGGAGAACGGGAACAAGGTCTACAAGCCCATTGCGCGGGACAGAGATCAGGTGTTTTCACGCTGGGGCGATGGTCTCATCATGAATTTTGGTTCACGAGCGGTTCCGGCACTCCGTATTTTTGAAGGCTTTCATAAGGAAATCAGAAGCGTAAAAGGACTAACATCCTCCCCACGGACCTTTGCCTTGGATATGGCGCTGTTATCGGAAACCGATATGCAGATGTGGGTCGATCAAGCTAAGTTCATCAAACAAAATTTGGATGGGGACATCATTGACGAGGCATTTTTGGCGTTTCCGGAAGAGGTAAGAGACGAAACCTTGACCGAAATCAAGGACATACTTTTGGCCCGGAAGGAAAATTTGGTTGAAACGGCACGTGATTATTATGCCGTATTGAACAAATACAGTGTGATTACCGGAACCGACAAGGATGATTATTTCAATATAGTTTCACTTCCCAATGGCGATGTTGAGGTAAGGGCGTATCGGATAAAAGGAGGGGAGTACACGGATTTATTTTTCAACAAGGTTTTTAGTCCCGACTACACCAAAGAGATTTGGATTTATGGTCTGGATGATGATGATGTTTTTGAAGCCAATACGGCATCATCAAAAATAAAAGTGCGAATCGCTGGCGGACAGAACAACGATATTTATAAAATATCGGAAGATTCCAAGAAATTGTTGGTGTACGACTTTAAAGCTAAGAAAAATACATTGGACGAGGCCTATGGAGGAAAAATCAAATTGGTAAATGATTACGATACCAATACCTATGAGTTTTTAAACATAAAGGGCAGTAATAATCAAACATTGCCCACCATTGGGTTCAATCCGGATGATGGTGTTCGTGTCGGGTTGACGAACACTTACACCTTCAACGGCTTCAGAAAAAATCCATTCACACAGCAGCATACGGTAAGTGCTGCCTATTACTTTGCTACGGACGGGTTTGATTTGGGCTACCGTGGGGAGTTTGCCCATGTTTTCAATAAGGTGAATTTGGAACTGCATGCGAGGTTCACGAGTCCTAATTTTACCCAAAACTTTTTTGGTTTTGGTAACGAAACGGTCAACAATGATGATGAAGAGCCCTTGGAATTGGATTATAACCGAGTGCGTATACGCACATTGAAATTTGCCCCTTCATTGGTGTGGCGAGGCTTTTTTGGATCTAAGGTCCGATTGGGAGTCGCCTATGAGAACATTGAGATTGAGGAAACCGAGAATAGGTTCATCAACGAATTTTATCTGGAGAACGGTGAGGAAAACCATTTGAGTTTTTTCGGAGCCCATGCAGAATACAGTTATTCCAATACGGATAACGAAGCCTTTCCCACTTTGGGAATGGCATTTGGTCTAGCAGGTGGTTTCAAGACCAATCTGGATGATTCTTCCAGGTCATTTGGTTACGTAATACCGTCTTTTTCTGTGGATCACAAACTTTCGGCAGATGGTAGATTGGTGCTTGCCACCAAATTCAAAGGACATTTCGTCATTGGCAACGGTTATGAATTTTATCAAGCGGCCAGTATTGGAGGCGATAATGGGTTGAGGGGTTTCCGTTTTCAACGATTTACGGGGAAGACCGCTTATTTTCAAAATACAGACCTGAGGTATAGCTTTAGAGGAGTGAAAACAGGATTGATGCCGGTTACCCCTGGAATTTATGGTGGATTTGATTATGGTCGTGTTTGGTTCCCAGGGGAAGATTCCGATACATGGCACAATTCCTACGGAGGAGGATTCTTCCTGAACGGGGCTGATGTGCTTTCCGCCAACTTTGGACTGTTCAACAGTGTGGATGGGCTGCGTTTTGCCTTTGGGCTCGGTTTTGGGTTTTAATCCAATTTCAACTCGTAGAGTTTTCGGCCTCCATGATTGTTCTCTTCATCTGCGATGAGAAGTGTGTTGTTATCATAAAAGCAAATCGATTCAATCTGTGTGTCCGTCTGCAAATCAATGATCTTAATGGACGATTTGGTAAAGTCGGGGGTGCTGAAATCCGTCAGTAAAAAAGCAAAGCCGTAACTCAATAAGGCAATGGTTTTGCCATCAGGGGAAATATCGGCGCTGGTTACCGAACAATGGTCTTGGTCTCCGCAGAGGAACAAAGAGCCCAAGAACTCCGCTTCGTATTCCCCTTCCTTGTCAGGAACCCGATATATCAAGGTTTTCCCTGAGTAAGGTCTGGTGCGGTTTTTTGTGAAGATGTAGAGGTGATCATCCAAGTGGAAAAAACCCTCGGTATCAAAGTAGAGACTGTCTTTTTTGGGAGGGAAATCTTTTTGTTGCGGATAAAAGAATTCGATTTTATCGGCATTGGGTTCTTTTTTGCCCATTTCATCTTCCGGTATTTTGTAAATGACCAAATCCTCACGCGCATTTTTGTTGTTGCCAAAATCGCCAATGTACAGGTTACCTTCGGTATCTACGGTCAAATCTTCCCAGTCCCTGTTTTTGGCATGGTCAATTTTTAATGATTCCTTGATATCCCCGTCTTTATCGACCCGATAAATTTTATCCTTATTGCCGCTATCCTCAATTACCCAAATGTTCCCATTCGGGGTAACTTCCAATCCCGATACTTCTTTAAGTTTGGAGGGAAATTTGCCCAACTTCTCCAAGTTGCCCATATAGGTATTCTGGGCACAAGCTTGAGCTATGACCAATAGAAAAATAAGGGCAATTTTATTCATTGGGTTCTTTTATGGGCATGAATATCTCTGTGGTCCATTCCAGTTCATTCCCACCCACATGTGGATTGTTAAAGAACACTTCGATAGGTTTTTTCTCAATGGGGATGTCGTTCTTCTTGGCATAATCGATTATCGCATACCAAGCACGGTCGGATGCAATATAATTTCCGTGGTAAACAGCCTTTATGGCATTTTTACTGAAAATGCGCTTGTACTCAATGTCGGGGTGGTTTGGAAGTTTTTCGGAACGTACAATGGGGTTGCAAAAATTATAGGAAAGGCTATTGTTCTCCAAATCCCAATCCAATACCTCCACGAAAGGAGGTCCGTTCAATTGAACCTCGTTATCGGCAAGAATGCCATCCAGAAAGTTATAGTTGGCCATCATGCCCTTCGCTTTGTTCTCCGGAGTGGTTTTTAGCTGAACGCAAGCACAGAACGAAGAGAATATTTCGGCTTCTCCTTCAATAGAATAGTTGAATCCCTCCAAATGCTCCTTCAGAAAGGCATTGAAATCCAAAAGGCGTTTTCGGGAACCTTTCTCAAAGTTGGTATCTGAAAAAGGTACAGCTAATCTATTGTTGATTGAATTGTCAACATCCTTGATGTTTACTTCAACTTCACTCAGGGAGTCGTGGACTTGATCGATTTTCCATTCATACACATAAACGGAGTCGTTTGCCAAAATGGTTTGTTTGAAATGGCTCGGACTTATGTAATCCACGGGAACTACGGAATCAAAGCCATGATTCCAGGCCTTTACTGTTTCAAAAATGGTTCCAGGAATTGCTTTTGCCTTAAAATTGACTTGATAATCCTGGGGCTTTAAAAATAAATACCATAAAACTGCCCCCACCAAAATGGCAAGGATTATTGAAATAATCTTCCTCATAATTAAGGAGCAAAAATACGGATTAGCCTTTTGTCATATCCAATTTGTCCACTATAAATTTCCCAAGATCCCTACCTTGTTTAATCCCGACTTCAATGGCCGCACGATAGTGGATTCCTCCATACATACGGCTAAGGGCGGCTTCATCGGAGGCTTCATTGAACGAGTTGAAGGAACGTACGGGCAGACCGTAGGCTACTTCGGTATCATCATCAAAAGCAAAGTTGTCGCCAAAGATATCCGTGAGTGCTATCGCTGCTGCACCCGATACTACGCTGTGTCCGCTTGTGTATTCCGGGAATGGAGGCGTTTGAAGCACTGGCTCCCAACTGTCGTCGATATACTCGTTGATGACCGTTTCTGGACGTATAAGATTACTCCTGTATTTTTCGTCCCAGCAGCTTATAAAGGCGTCGGCAATCGCAATGGATGTTTTGGTATAGGCATACACTGTTTTTGCAAAATCGGCATCCGTTTTTCTGGCGGCTATTTTGGTAATACCGATCCAGTGTGCCCCAGGTGTAATTTTCTTGGTGGCGAACATCAAATGTCCACGGGTTACGGAAACATAAGGGTTACAGTCCCAAAATTGGGCAATCGCTATTTCGTCGGACTTATCGCCTTTGCCGATCATACTCTTTCTAACCTCGTAGACCTCCATCACTTCTTGGAAAAATTTGGAATCCTTCTCCAAGGAAAATTCTGGTGGTGGAATGGGTTTGAACTGTTGTGCGGAGTCAATGGCAAACGGACGTATTTTTTCCCAGTGAGGCTCTATACCGTTCATATAGGCCGGGGGAGTGGGCTGCCAACGTGAGGGATCTTCGGAGTCCACAGAGAATTTGGGCATGGTCCGCGTTTCCTTATAGTTATCCTTGTTCATCCAATCCCCTACAAAGTTGGCCACTTCCGTTCCGTATTCCTTGCTGGCATTAAAAACGGTTTCATTTTTATCCTTCCAGATGGTGTATAGACTGTCGCGGAAGCTTTCCATCCTTTCTTCGGAGAAGATAAGCCTTTTGCTAATGTCCATGTGAGCGATCAAAGCAGCCATTTCATAGTTGATGTTCTCACTGTTTTTAGGGTCTGGAATGTTTTTTAAACCAGTTACCTGGCCTGCCAAGGACTTGTATTCATCGTTTTTCTTGGCTATAACTTCGTAGGCCGCAATGTTACCGTATGCAAAAATTCTACTGGCCACTGGTGGCGAGAATATATCGTGAATCATGATTTCCACCACCTTGTCAACAGATGCATGGAATTCCTCTGGGGAGACTTCTACGGGTTCCTGTTTTTTCTGACATGATGCCAAAACCAACATTAGAGCTGCGATTAAACTTATTCTTTTTTTCATGGCATTGCGATTAATCATTGATTTTATAGACTTGTGCTTTATCGTTGTTGAACACTGCCAACAAATATTTTTGATTGTTTAATATGATTGTTTTTAAGTGTCGAATTGATCTTTTTGTGAAATCCAATCCCAATTGGTTACCCAAAATAATGCTGCCATCACTTTTGATGAGGGCCCCTGGAAATGAATCCAGCCTACCGTGATAGGGCTTTACCCCAAAATAATTTCCTCCGATCAATACCTCGGTATTCCCATCATCATCAAAATCATCTACCAGAAATGACATAATCGGGGATACCTGGAGTTCATTTTTAAATGGGACAAAAACAAAGGTACCATTATCGTTTCGCAAATATCCCGATTTCAATGTGTTGACCTCCATTAAAGTGGACTTATTCAACGCATCCTCTCCGAATATTTCTTCCATGGTATCTCCAGCAAAGGATTTATAGGTGGTATATCTCTTTTTAAGGAATACCATTTGTGAGGCCAATCCGTCCAATGTTTCCAAAGGGTAGTACTTGCCATTTTTCTCCAGGGCCGTCACTGTCTCGGTCTGACCGTTATCATCAAAATCATTGAAATACAATTTCATGGGATGTTCCTGGGAAGCTTTGAACTTGGAATTGGTGCCCCAGTTTCCAAGAAGGTAATCCGTGTCGCCATCCCCATCAATGTCAAAGGCTTCAATGGTTTGCCATAGACCGGATATGTTGACTTGTTCCACTTCAGTGAAAGAACCATTTTTTTGTTTCAAAAACTTGGGAGCCATCCATTCCCCCACCAAAATAAGGTCGGTGCTGCCATCTCCATCAAAATCACTCCAAATGGCATCGGTTACCATTCCTTTTCCAAGCCTTTCAAAATCATTCCTCACTTTGAAAGTGCCTTTGTCATTTTCCAGCAAATAGGAATTTGCTGGAGCCCCGAACTTGGCCGTAATGGTGTGTCCTCCGATAAAAACATCCAAATCCCCATCGTCGTCAAAATCAAAAGGTTTGATGACAGAGGAGTTTTGGTAGTACTCAGGAAGCTCAGCACTTGTGAAATTGGTGTCCTGTTGCACGTAATAGGCGTCCAATAGTGGGTCGGACGGACCAAAAAAGTCCCCGCCTCCGGATGCGGTGATCAAATCATTTTTCCCATCGCCGTTAAAGTCCGCAATGGCTGCTGAAACGTTTTCCTGAATGGAGTCTTTTTGAATGCTATCAAACCGTTGGTTGACAAAGATGGAATCTTGTTGCACAAAAATCTGTGAAGGCTCATATTTGGACCCTCCAAAGAAAATATCCCTCTTACCATCTCCATTTACATCACCAATGGCAAAAGCAGGTCCTCTATCGGAAATTTGATAGGGAATCAATTTTTCGCGGTTAAAGTCCGTATAGTTGTCCTCCACATGGGTAAAATCAAGGCCAAGATTGTTGTCCACTGGGCTGAACAAAGGTTTTTTCGATTTACGGAGTGATTCGTAATCAAAGGGCTTTGTGTTTGTCGGCTCAATGGTAAGTGTTTGGTTTACCGGAACATTTTGTAACACCTGATAAGTTTTGTCTGGCCAAATTATTTTTATGGAGTCTATTGCTGTTGCATTAGTGTAACCAAAATGTACCATCGGTTCTGAGGATGCCTGAAAGCCCCTTGTGGGGAACAGTTCCTTGAACTGAAGACCTCCATTGACATACGAATATACCTTGGTGCCGATACCAAAGGTGTTTTTATCAGTATAATTGAATTTTAGCTTCAGGTAGTTGCTCTTGTCGTTTGTTTTATTGATGTACAGGGAGGCAGGTTGATCGATATTGTTGGTCACTACATCCAAATCCCCATCGCCATCAAGGTCTCCCATGGCCGTTGCACCAGATATCAAGGTGTCTTTCGTGATCCATTTTTCGGACATGTCTTGAAAATGAAGTTCCTTGCCTCCTTTAAAAACGTAGTTGTGCACATTTCCGGAAGGCATCAAATCCAAAGCTTGCTGATCCACGAGCTTAGTGTTGTCGATCTTACTTCTGATTTGATCGCTCGAAACAAACTTGATGAAATCCAAATCATTGGGTCTTTTCGGAATTCCGTTGGAAATGAATACATCTTGATGTCCATCTTGGTCAAAATCACCAAAAAGACCACTCCAGCTCCAATCGGTGGCGGCAATACCGCTCATTAAAGCTGTTTCCATGAAATTACCATCGGGCTGGTTGACAAAGAGCATATTGCGCGTAAACTGATAATGGTAACCAAAACGGTCTATTCGCATCTTTTGGGTTTGGATGTTATCATCACCCTCAGAGGATTTTAGGGCCACTTCGTCTTCGGGCAGCATGTCCAACGAAAGGAAATCAGGTCGACCATCGTTGTTGATGTCGGCCACATCGTTGCCCATGGAGAATCGGGTGGTGTGTCCAAAGTATTTTTTCAAGCTTTCGGTAAAGGTGCCGTCCCCATTGTTGAGGTAGTAATAATCGTCTTCGTGAAAGTCGTTGCCCACATAAATATCAGGGTATCCATCTTGATTGAAATCGGCAACGGCCAAACCGAGCCCATAACCGTTTACGCCCCCATAAATGCCTGCTTCTTCGCTCACATCGGTAAACCTTCCATTATCATTCCGTAATAGTTTGTCCCCAGTTTCATAACTGCGTTCGTACCTTAGATCAAATCGCCCAAAGGAATTTTGGGTGTGTACGGCGTGGTTGAGCAGGTACAGGTCGAGGTCGCCATCTAGGTCATAATCGAAAAAGGTTGCATTGGAACTGTACGAATCAAAATCCAGTCCGTATTTGGCGGCACTTTCGGTAAAGGTATTATCGCCATTGTTGATATATAGTTCGTTGAACCCATTGAACCCATTGATTCCGACCACTGCACAAACGTAGATGTCCAATAGACCGTCTCCGTTCACATCGGCCATGGTAACTCCAGTGTTCCATGTGCTGTTTCCCTCAATCCCCGCTGAATTGGAGATATCTTCAAATTTAAGGTCGCCTTTGTTGAGGTACAATTTATTTTTGACCTGGTTTCCGGTAAAGAAGATATCGGGTAAGCCATCGTTATTGATATCGCCAATGGATACACCACCACCGTTGTAAAAGTAGAGGTAATCCAAAATGCTCAAATCTTTTGAAGAGGTAAGCGTATTGGTAAAATCCACACCTGTTTCCTTAGGGGCAGGATTTTCAAAAAGACTTCCTTCCTTTTTACATGAAACAACAAGGGTTGTTGCCAGTAATGTGATCAGAAACCTATTCATTTAAGGCAAAAATCTTTGGTTTGTTGTTGTTTACGGCTGCAATGACATAAACTTTACCGTTTTTATCCTTGAACTGCTTTAAATATTTCACTTCGTCCCTGACTTTGAACCCGCTGGTCTCATAATCTTGCCAAGTGAAGCCCAAATTACCGTCGCCCAGCAGTAAGTTTCCTTGACTGGCATCCAATCGGGAGAACTGTGGCTTGAACTCATAATTGTTCCCGGCCATGATCAAGTCCAGATTGCCATCCTTGTTGACATCGGTACAGGTAATGTCGCACACACAGGAAAGTTGTACCCGGGGCGGTAGATTTTTGATTGTAAACTTCCCGCCACCCTCGTTAATGGCAATTACCGATGCCGAGGTTTCAGCTTTTTTTACAATGGACCTATCCATCACTTCCTTTGGAAAAAGTTGATGTATGGTGCGATGGGCATAATCCGATGCTTTCAGGTTTTGCTTTTTGAGTGAAGGTAATTGCTCGGTAAGCTCCCTTTTTTGATGTATTGGATAATCGCCACCGTTTTCTTGCATGGTCACGATTTGCTCTATGGTGCCGTTATTGTCGTAATCATTGATGTACATTTTCATTGGGGCGTAATCTGTTGGTTTGTAGTGGAGGTTTAAACCTTGGTTGCCCAATATGAGATCCTGGTCGCCATCTCCATCCAGATCAGCGGTCTCCACAGTGTTCCACCAACCGTAAAGGCTGTCCAACGAACTGGTCATTTTAGCCAGTCTTCTCCCCGTGTTTTTATAGATTTTTGGGGTGTCCCATTCTGCTGTGATGATAAGGTCCTTTTTACCGTCTCCATCTATATCCTCCCATTTGGAGTCGGTTACCATTCCGGCATCCTTGAGATCGTACCCCAATCTTTCCGTGACATCATTGAAGGTGCCATTTCCTGTGTTTTCCAACAAGAGGTGGTCGGGCGATACACCATATACACCCACTACGCTGCGTGAACCGATGAAAAGGTCCATGTCGCCATCGTTGTCGTAATCATGGGCGGAAATCGTGGAAATGTTCTTGAATGTTGACGGCAGCGGGTTTTCCGATTTTGAAAAGTTTCCATTGCCGTCATTGAGATACAATCGAGCTTTGTAATTACCTTGTTGGGTCACATCGTTTCCTCCTGAGCCCACGACCAAATCCAAGTCGCCATCGCCGTCGGCATCAAAAAATGCTGCAGCAACATCCTCATGGTTCTTATCTTCGTCGAAAGCCATTGATTTTTGTTGGGCCACTTTTCCATTCCCTTTGTGGAGATAAATGGTTCCTGCCTGGCCTTTTGCCCCGCCAATAAAGAAATCTTCGTTGCCATCGCCATCGACATCGGCAACAGCCAACGAGGGTCCTTCTTGTGAGAGTTTATGGGAAATAAGGCCTTCGTAATCAAAATCGTTGTAGTTGTCCTCTTTGTGTTCGGTAATCAAATTGTTGTCCAACTCTTTCAAGAACGATTTTTTGGACTCTTTCTTTGGAATGGAATAAGTTTCTGTGGCATCGGCATAATCCAAGGTCAAGACCTGGTTTACCACCACATTTTCCATTTTTTGGGTTTTTTCATCGGGCCATATGATACGGATGGAATCCAATTGTTTTGATTTGCCCAAACCAACGGTCATATCGTATTGCATAGAGGACTGGAATCCTCTTGATGGAATCAATTCCTGATTCACGATGTTGCCATCGAAATAGATTTTGGCGAGCGTGCCAACTGCAAAAGGATTGTTTTCTGGCCCTTTGAACTTCAGTTGAATGTAATTGTTGTTCAACAGGGATTCGGTATTGTTTTTATAGATGAAGGCAGGTGTGTTAACATTGTTGATCACTAGGTCCAAATCGCCATCATTGTCCAAATCGGCATAGGCAGCTCCGTTGGAGCGGGAGGGAAGTTCAAACCCCCATTCCTTATTGGCATTTTTAAAGGAGATGTCACCATTGTTCCTATAGGCATAATTGGGCTGTGGTTTTATCGGCATTTTACTGATGATGGAGTCTATGGATTCCTTTTGTCCCGTTAATGCCATTTTTTGGACGATTTCGTTGGCAAAAAAATCCACGAAGTCCAAATCGGTAAGATCGTGATTGATACCGTTGGTAATGAAAATATCTTTTAGGCCATCGTTGTCCATGTCGAACATAAGTCCTGCCCAGCTCCAATCCGTGGCATCTATGCCGCTGTAGTATGCCACTTCGGAGAATGTGCCGTTACCGTTATTGAGTTGGAGTGTGTTCTGTATGTACTGTTGGCCAAAGTCTTTGCTCTGTTTTAGATTAAAAACATTGTAGCCTTCAAATTCCATCACGGATTTTACCCGGTGCTCTTCTTCGGGAAGCATATCGGTAATGAAAATATCGTTATGGCCATCGTTGTTGATGTCCGCTATATCGATTCCCATGGCCGATAGGCTCAAGTGTGAGGTCCATTCTTTGATTTCTTCATTGAACGTCCCATCCTTTTGATTGATATAGAGATAATCCCTTTCATAAAAATCATTGGATACGTAGATGTCTGGATAAAGGTCCCCGTTAAAGTCTGTGACCAATACGCCAAGCCCAAAACCAATCAAGCTTCCATAAATCCCAGCTTCTTCACTTACGTCTACAAATGTGCCGTTGTCGTTACGCAACAACATATCCCCAACGCCCTTGAAAATATCGGGCACACCTTCCCAATCCTGTGCTCTTACCTCACGTTGCTCCGCATAACCAAGGCTGCTTACGGGAATGTTGCTATTGTTTAGGATATATACGTCCAGATCTCCGTCTTTATCATAATCAAAAAAGGAGGCATGGGTTGTAAAACCGGTTTTGGCCAGATTGTACTCTTCAGCCTTTTCAGTAAAGGTTAAATCTCCATTGTTGATGTAAAGATCATTGTCGTGGTTGTTGCCTTCCATGTTCCCGGCATTGGAGACATAGATGTCCAATAGCCCGTCATGATTGATATCCACCATGACAACACCTGTGGACCAGGGTTTGTTTCCCAGCACGCCGGCCGTTTCGGAGATGTCCTCAAACTTCATGTCGCCCTTGTTGAGATATAGGCGATTGGGCTCCATATTCCCGGTCAAATAAATATCCTGAAGTCCGTCATTGTTGATATCCCCAATGGCCACACCCCCGCCGTTGTAGAAGTTACGGTACTTAAAGATGTTGAAATTCTTTTGGTTTTCCACCTTATTGACGAATTCGACACCTGTTTCCTCTGGTTTCAACAGGGTGAAAAGCGTCTCGGTGTCCTCATCTTTTTTGGGTTGAGCGCCTTCTTTATTATTACATGCGACAAGGCCTATCAAAAGAAGGCTAACAGTAATATATTTTAGTTTCATTTATTGTTCTGTTTTTTGACCAAAAAAATAGGAGCTCTATAATCCATGCTATGATGAATAGCTTAATTCCATTGCCATTTACTCGTTAATTTTTCTGGCGACACTTAAATATTTCAATTTTGATGTTGAAAAAGTACATACTTATCGCCACATCAGTTTTGAAAGGCTTCCGTGTGAAGCCAGCAATCTACCAAGATGGAGACTTATCTCAAAATTATTCGACTTCATTAATATTTCATTAATCTTTTATTTGTCGTTTTTTGCCATTTAAGCCAAAAAAAAATGCCGTCCTCAATCCGAGGGCGGCATTTTTTTTAAAACAGCTTAAACTTTATGCTTAGTAACCAGGGTTTTGAACTAGGTTAGGATTGGATAAAAGTGCTGTTGCAGGAATTGGGAATAGATTCATATTCTCATCTCCGCTAACTTCTTTAAGACCCCATGGTGCAGTAAATTGACCAAATCTTACCAAATCGTTTCTTCTCCAGAACTCTATGAACAATTCACGGGCTCTTTCTTCAAGAAGGGTTTGTTCGGTAACGCTGGCTAAATCAGGAGTGTCTTCTCTTAGACCTCTTAAATCATTTACCATACTTGTCGGGTCTCCTCCCATTCGCATCATAGCTTCAGCTTTCATCAAATGTGCATCTGCATATCTGAATATGATCTGATGCTGTCTATATGAGTTTACTTGATCGTCCTCATCGGTAGGATCGTATGGGTGGTATTTGATGACTCGAACTCCCTCGGCTTCACCATTACCTACAAGTGAAGGGAATTCTTTTTGGAATACCAAAGGCTGGTTTTGTCTGTTGGTCAACGGAGTTCCATCCTCGTTGTACTGTAGTCCAATAAGGAAACCGTAGCCAATACCTAAATTTTGGTCATTTGCCGTAGTGGCATCTGGCACATATCCTCTTCTTTCTTCTTGGCCATCACCAACATAGTTCGTGTTTGGATCACCTTCGAAAAGGTCGTAGAACTCAGCCAATGTGGAAAATCCATTCCAACCACCACCTGTGTTGTCAGGTGAGTTTTGATTGTAGTGCAGACTGTTCCAAATTCTAGCTCCAAGATCACTTCTCAAAAATAGGATGGTTTCCGTATCGTCAGTTGGCTCAAAAATCTCGAAATAACCTTCTTGGATATCAAAACCGCTGGCATTGATTTCGTCAACCAAATCAATTACATTTTGCATGTCTGCATTATCGGCAGAGCCAGTTCCTTTGTATACATGACCGTTAAGATACAGTTTGGCCAAAAGGAACTTCGCGGCTTCTTGAGTGGCCGTGCCTACATTGGCAACACCAGGGCCAACGGATGGCAATCCTGCGATTGCTTCGGTCAGGTCTGTTTCTATAAAGCTATAAGCTTCTGATCTAGTCAGAACTGTAGGGTTTATTTCCGGACCTTCATCTACCCCTCTAAAAGGAACAGAACCATAAAGATCCATCACAAAGAACATGTTGAATGCTCTTAGGAATTTAGCTTGAGCAACAGTGCTGTTATCTGAACTTGATGTTTCAATGATTTCAGAAGCTCTGAAAATGTTTTGGTTCAGATTGTTCCATGCATTTTTAACGAATGCGTGGTCTGGAGTCCAAGTATGCGTATGTAATTGTCTCCATACACCATTATCCCCCCAGTCGGTACCTCTTGTGGGAATCAATAGTTCATCGGAGGTTACTTCCGATAGTGCGTACATGTTCTCTTGGGTTGCAAAGTCTCCCCCAACCTTATTGTACAAATCATTTAATGCACTGGTAGGGTTTGTGACCCCTGAAAACCCAGTGTCGCCTGCTTCCTCACTTATAATAGAGTCCGTTTCCTCTATTTCCAAATCGGTACAAGAGTAAGTAAGACCTAGTATAAAGAGTGAAGCAAAAACAAATTTTTTATATGTTTCTAGTTTCATGCTTATTTTTTTAAAAAGTTACACTAAAGCCAAATGTATAAGTTCTTGGCCTTGGGAATGATGAGTAATCGATACCGGCAATTGGAAGACCGTTCAATAGGTCTCCAGAAGCTGGAGTAACACTTACCTCAGGATCCAAACCACTGTAATCCGTGATTACGAATAGGTTCTGACCTGTAAGGCTCAACCTCATGGTTTTGAAAAGCCCGTCGCCTGATAGTGGTACATTATATCCGATGGATGCGGTCTGTAGTCTTACAAAATCCCCTTTTTCCAAGAATCTTGTAGATACCGAAGCTTCTGCAAAGCGACTTTCCTCGCCTGCCAAATCCACTACATCTTTTATAACATTGTTTCCACTTCCAATGGCACCCGCAGTAAAGAAGGCGTTGGCCGTGTTGTTATATATGTAGTTTCCGAATTGTCCGGTGAAATACAAAGACGCATCCCAGTTTTTATAGTTTGCAGAAGTAGAGAAACCTCCAGTAATGTCTGGCAGTGCACTTTTCCCAACAAATTTTTGGTTATCCGTACCACCTTCATGAACTGGGTTTCCGTTTTCATCAAATCCAGTGAATTCCCTTAGGTAGAAAGAGTAAAGAGGCTGTCCTGTTTGCAAACGTTGTGCAAATGCATTTGTAAGACCTGCACCTCGTATGGTACCTGCTGGAATGGCTCCTTCAAAATCTTGAATTTCGTTTTTGTTGTATGCCATATTGAAACCAGCTGTCCAGAAAAAGTCCTCTCCTTGTAAAATATCGTAGTTAAGCGAGAATTCAACACCTTGGTTCAATACCATCGCATCCAAATTTTGGAAGAAGAACGGCTGTGGAGATGGCTGCGCCGCTTCAACACTTAACAATAAGTCTCTGGTCTCTTTGCGATATACATCAACGCTACCGTTCAAACGATCGTTAGCAAAACCAAAGTCAATACCAACACCATACTGTGTTGTTTCCTCCCATTTAAGGTCTGGATTCGCAAAATCCACGGTACTTGTACCTGGAACGTTGACGGCACCACCGTCTCCAACGCTTCCTCCAGAATATCTTTCCCTTCTTACAAATCGACCATAACCAATACCATCTTGGTTACCTGTGATACCATAGCTCAACCTAAGTTTAAGAGTTGATACGGCATCGCCGATAAAATCTTCTTCATTGATTTTCCAAGCGAAGGCCGCAGATGGGAAAATACCATATTTGTTGTTTTCACCGAAACGGGAAGAACCATCGGCCCTTACTGTGGCCGTGAACAAATATTTGTTGGCTATTGTATAATTGACCCTTCCAAAGAAGGATTGAAGTTCGTCTGTGTAATCGAATGTATCTGCAAATAGTGCTCTAACACCTAAACCGGTAGTTTCGCCAAAGAATTCTGTTTCTGGCGTAGGAAATAAGCGATTCACAAAAAGGCCAGCTGGATTGCCGGGTACGTCAAAGGAGTACCCGTATTGCTGGTATTCACCTGGAATCATGGACTCCAAGGTATTTGCTGAACTAGATAAGTCTCGAGGCATTTGGTTTAGGTCGGGCGATGAGTATCCCCAACCTTCGATATTTCTTCCTCTTGTGTTGAAATCTTGGTAAGAGAAACCAACCAAGGCATCAAGATTGGAATTGTCAAACTCTTTAGTGTAGTTCAATGTTGCTTCCAATAACCTATTTTCATTGATCAGGTCGTTCAATGCGCCTCTACCATTGTTACCGGCACCCCTCGCAACGTTAAATGATTCAGCGGTAAGAGAAGCCTCTCTCTTTGAATCGGATTTATCATAACCAACAGTGATTTTTCCCGTTAGTTCGCTAGTGATATCGTACTCGGCGGAGAAATTGACCAAAATACGGTCTGTATAGGTCATGCTTTGCCAGTTTTCCAAGAGGTTCAAAGGGTTTATCCTATCTCCTGGATTGAATTGAGAATTGGCAGGCCACGTTGGGTTGGCCGCATAAGCTGCCCCAAGTAAATCCCCAGTGGAACCGGCACTACCACTCAATGGTGGAGCTTCATCGTTAACCCTTGAGAGCGTACCTTGTAGATTTAGGCGTAGTTTGTCATCTAACAAACGTTGTGAGGCATTAAGCCTTCCTGTTATTCTTTCTTGAGAGGATTTCTCTATAACCCCGAATTGTTTCCCGTAATTGAAAGTGGCCCTAACATTACCGGAACCGTAGTTCTGGGAATAAGCCAAGTTGTTGTTCGTGGAAGCAGTGGAACGGGTAACTAAGTTTTGCCAATCCGTATCGGCACCAGCATTGATGGCTGTTCCTCCAAAAGCATCAACAGCGGAAAGGAACTCCGAAGCGTTCAATAAATCGTAGCTATTGGCTGGAGTTGAGTAACTCAAATCTGAAGAGTATTCCCAAGTACCACCGCTAGCTCCGGTTTTTCCACTTTTAGTAGTGATTATAACAACACCGTTCGCACCTCTAGAACCATAAATTGCAGTAGCGGAAGCATCTTTCAAGATACTCATACTTTCAATATCGTTAGGGTTAAGGAAGCTTAACGGGTTTCTTGCAGAACTGGAACCAACACCAATGTTGGTACCTTCGGAAGAAGTGTCCCCTGAAGGTAATGGAACCCCATCAACTACAAAAAGAGGGTTGTTGTTAGATCGAACGGAAGAGGTACCCCTAATTCTAATGGCGACTCCAGAACCTGGCTCACCACTACCTTGGGCAATCTGAACACCGGCAGTCTTACCTTGGATCAATTGCTCAGGAGAAGAAATCACACCTTTGTTGAAATCTTCAGAGGTTACTGCTGCAACCGATCCGGTCGCATCCTTAACAGTAGTTTGTCCGTAACCTATGATTACTACCTCGTCCAATGCTTGTGCATCTTCCTCCAAGGTCACGTTAATGGTAGATTGTCCATTAACTGCAATTTCTTGGGTCTTGTACCCAATGTAGCTAAAAACCAAGGTTGCGGCATCCCCTATATCATTAAGGGTGTAGTTACCATCAAAATCGGTCTGCGTACCATTGGTAGTACCTTTTACCAATACGCTTGCCCCTGGCAAAGGTCCGTTTGCGTCCGAAACGGTACCCGATACTGTCTGAGCTTTCGCCAACCCAAAGCATAAAAATGCCCCAAGCAAGAGAAAGCTTCTTAGTAGCGTAATCTTCATAAATAATTAATTTTAAGTTTAGTTAATTTTAATTCAAGTGTTAAACATATATAAAAAAAAGGTTAATCGAAATTTAAGTATATTGCAAAATACTACGAAACCGTTTTCGTGTTAATAACTTTGAAATGTGAAGGTGTGACAAAACTCTAGTCGTTAGTTTGTTGTAATCTCAAAAAAGAGATTGAGAATTGTTAATTCAATAATGCGCCCTCTAATATAAGGAATTTATTTTTTGGTTAAGATTTTTTCTCAGCACGGTAGTTACGCCTACTTTTGTTAAATAAATAAAATATGTACTGTTGCTTGTACCATTATTGAGTAATTTTCAACGCCAAATCAGTTAGCCAAAAATATTTGATCATTGAAAGCCAAGATTACCTTAAAAGATATAGCCCGTGAACTCGAGGTGTCCATTTCCACCGTTTCGAAGGCGCTCAAGAACAGTGAGGAGATAAGCAGGGACACCAAAGAGAAAGTTCAGGCCTTTGCAAAGCTCTACAATTACAAGCCGAACAATATTGCGATAAGCTTAAAGAACAAGCGAACCAAGAACATTGGGGTTGTTATCCCCGATATCGTGCACCATTTTTTTACGACCGTAATTCGAGGCATTGAAAAATACGCCAATGCGCGTGGTTATAATGTTATTGTTTGTCTTTCCGAAGAATCTTTTGACAAGGAAGTCATCAATATGGAGATGTTGGCCAATGGGAGTATCGATGGATTTATCATGTCCCTTTCCTCGGAAACACAGCAAAAGGGAGATTACAATCATTTAAAGGAAGTAACGGAACAAGGTATTCCCGTAGTACTTTTTGATAGAATTACCCAAGAGGTAGAGTGCGATAAAGTGATTATCGATGATGAACTTGGAGCTTATCAAGCCACTAAAAAGTTTATCGATCAAGGCAAAAAACGAATAGCACTCATCACTACCGATGATTATTTAAGCGTGAGCAAGGCTCGGACCAAAGGCTATAGAAAGGCATTGGAGGAGAGTTCCCTTGGTATCGATGAATCCATGATGTTGAAAATGCCCTCCATGGAAATGGATGAGGAAGCCATAAAAACCTTTTTGGACTCCAAGAATCCCGATGCGGTTTTGTGCGTGAACGAAATCTTTGCAGTGTGCGGTATGCGCTGGGTTCAGAAAAAAGGGTTGAGAATTCCAGAAGATATCGCGTTCATAGGCTTTACCGATGGTGTTTTGTCCAAATATGCCAACCCAAGCCTTACCGTTGTGGCACAACATGGTGAGAAAATGGGAGAAGAGTCAGCCAAAATGCTCATAGATAAGGTAGAGAGCGAAGCTGAAGTGGAAACCTATCAAACCAAAATATTGGAACCCACCTTGGTGGTCAGGGATTCCATAGCACATTGATAGCCATTAGCAAACCAATTTTGAAAATGAGAACAATTTCCGGCCTTGTTTTATTCCTAACCATTGTCGTGCTAACTTCGTGTAAAGATAAACCCGACCAAAAGCCTACCCCTCCACCTATGAAAAAGAAAGAAGTAGTCTATCAGGTATTTACCCGTCTTTTTGGAAACACCAATACCACCAACAAGCCGTGGGGAACTATTGAGGAAAATGGTGTAGGGAAGTTTGCTGATTTCTCAGAAAAGGCCTTAGCCGAAATCAAAGATTTGGGCGTTACCCATATTTGGTACACGGGAGTACCGCATCATGCGGTTATCCGCGACTATACGGACTACGGAATTTCCAATGATGATCCCGATGTGGTAAAAGGAAGGGCGGGGTCGCCCTATGCCGTCAAGGATTACTATAATGTCAATCCCGATTTGGCCACAGACCCATCAAAACGACTTGAAGAGTTCAAACAATTGATTCAAAGAACCCACGATGCCGGTCTTAAAGTAATCATCGACATTGTTCCCAATCATGTGGCTAGAAATTATGAAGGGAGAACAAATCCAGAGGGAGTTGAGGATTTTGGAGCTTCCGATGATACATCCAAAGAATATGATGTCAACAATAATTTTTACTACATCCCGGGAGAAGCCTTCAAAGTGCCAGAGTGGCAAGATGGATATTTGCCATTGGGAGGGGATGAAAATAGATTGGCGGATTCAAAATTTGAAGAGGTGCCCGCCAAATGGACGGGCAACGGTTCCCGATTGGCGCAGCCCCACTTCAACGATTGGTACGAGACCGTAAAAATCAATTACGGCGTTCGACCTGACGGCACCAAGGACTTTGAGGAACTGCCGGACACTTATGGTCAAAAGGATTATAAAGCCCACTACGGATTTTGGAAGGACAAAACCTTGCCGGATTCATGGCATAAGTTTAAGGACATTACCCAATATTGGTTGGATTTTGGTGTGGATGGATTCCGTTTTGACATGGCCGAAATGGTTCCTGTGGAATTTTGGAGCTACCTCAATTCCAATATCAAAATGAAAAATCCCGATGCTTTTCTATTGGCCGAAGTATACAACCCAAGTTTGTACCGGGACTACATCCATCAAGGTAAAATGGATTACCTGTATGATAAGGTAGAACTCTACGATAGCATCAAACACATTATGAAAGGCTACGGTTGGACGGACCATATTCCCGTTGTACAAAAAGGCATGGCCGATATAGAGCACCATATGCTCCACTTTTTGGAGAACCATGATGAGCAACGTATAGCCAGTCCCGATTTTGTAGGCGACGCCGAATTGGCAAAACCGGCCATGGTGGTCTCCGCCACCATCAGTACATCGCCAACCATGATCTATTTTGGGCAGGAAGTTGGGGAACCTGGGGCCGAAGATGCAGGTTTTGGAAAACCGACACGAACCTCAATTTTCGACTATATCGGTGTGCCACATCATCAGCGGTGGGTGAACAACAATAAGTTCGATGGTGGACAATTGTCCGAAGAAGAGAAAAATTTAAGGGACTTTTATAAGCGACTCCTGAATTTTACCATCAACAGTGAAGCCTTGATGGGCGAATATCGGGAAATTCATTTCTACAATAAGGATAACACTGAAGGTTACGACCACAGGGTACTTTCCTATGTACGTTGGAGTGAAAACGAAAAACTGATTGTCCTCTCCAATTTTGATGAGCATAAAAGCTATTCCTTCGATTTCAAAATACCCGGAGATGTGATCGCCAAATGGCAGTTGACCGATGACGATTATCCAATCAGTGAAAAGCTCTACGGGGAAATAGAGAAGAAACTCTCCGTAAGCAATGGACAAGGGCACATCCAATTGGAATTGGAACCTTTGCAATCCTACATCTTTAAGGTGGAAGAATAGGCTCGGGTTTGTTTGAAGGACCGAATGCTAAAGGAATAAAGATTTCTTCATGCAGTGTTGAAAGTGATATTCAATTGCAAATTGTATTTTTAAGCATCAAACCAAACCAAAATGAAGCGAAACTTACTTGTGGCTTTTGTGGCCATTCTACTTTTAACCAGTTGTAACATGGAAGAATCAAAACCATTGGTTGTTGGACATAGGGGAGCCATGGGTCACGAGACCGAGAACACTTTGGCATCAATTGAAAAAGCCATGGAACTCGGCGTGGATATGATTGAGATTGATGTGTTCAAAATAAAGAGCGGAGAGATTGTGGTTTTTCATGATGATCAAGTGGATAGACTTGCGGATTCCCAAGGCGATATAGAAGGATATGATTTGGACAGTTTAAAACAACTTACCTTAAAAGGTAACCACAAAATACCCGAACTAGCGGAAGTACTTGACTTGATGGACAACAAGGTCCAACTCAATATAGAGTTGAAAGGAGCCGGAACCGCGGAAGATGTCAATCAAATAGTGAACACATATATTGAAGACCATGGTTGGTCTCTGGATAATTTTGTCATTTCCAGTTTTAAATGGGATGAACTTAAGGGCATGAGAGCTGTTAATAAGGACATAAAGATTGCCATATTAACCTCCGATGATCCGCTTGGAGCTATAAATGTGGCCAAAGAGCTAGGTGCGGTTGCTATAAACCCCAACTACAAAACGCTAACTCAAGAGAACACGGCAAAAATCCAATCCGAAGGATTAAAGGTATATACATGGACGGTTAACGAACCCAAGGACATTCAAAGAATGGTGGAGTTCGGGGTCGATGGCATTATTACAAATTACCCGGAACGCGTGAAGTAATGTTCGATGTTATAATCGTAGGAGGCGGAGCAGCTGGGTTTTATGCGGCTATACAAATAGCGGAACGTTCAACCGATATAAAAATCGGCATTTTTGAACGTGGCAAAACCGTACTTTCCAAAGTAAAGGTTTCAGGAGGTGGACGATGCAATGTGACCCATGGCGAATTTATGCCCAAAGAGCTGACCACAAATTATCCAAGGGGGGAGAAAGAGCTCTTAGGTCCATTTCATAAATATGCCCCAATGGATGTCATGGCTTTTTTTGAGGAAAGAGGCGTACCGCTCAAAATTGAAGATGATGGTCGCGTGTTTCCAAAAAGTGATTCTTCACAAAGCATCATAGATTGTCTGGTTGGTGAAGCACATCGATTAGGGGTTAAAGTACTGAAAAACAGTTCAGTAAAGACAATTGGTAAATTGGATGATGGCTGGCAGGTCACTACAATGAACAAACACTATCAATGCAAAAAACTATTGGTGACCACTGGAAGTAATCCCAAAATCTGGAAGCAACTGCAAGATTTGGGTCATCACATTATTTCGCCGGTACCTTCCTTGTTCACATTCAATATTAACGATAAGAGAATTCAAGGTATTCAAGGCATAAGTACGTATGCTACTGTTGAGGTAATGCCCAGGAAAACCTTCCATACCGATAAAAAAAGCCTGAATCTTAAAAGCAATGTAAAAGACGAGGCCGTTCTTTATTCAGATGGTCCACTTTTGATAACGCACTGGGGCTTGAGCGGCCCTGCCATTTTGAAGCTTTCTGCATGGGGAGCTAATATCCTGCATGATTTCAATTATTCGTTCAGGATCAAAGTGAACTGGTTGCCCGATTACAGCACCGAATCCATGGAGGCCTACCTCAAGGAACTAAAAGGAGTGGAGGCCAAAAAAACGGTTATGCGAACCAATGTGACCGAACTTCCCAAACGCTTATGGAAGCGCTTGGTAGAAGCAGCCGGTATTGCTCCCGATGAACGTTGGGGAGACATCAACAAAGAGCAGTTACAAGCACTGTCCGAACAATTGACGGCCTCCTCATTTAAGGTGGAGGGCAAAAGTACCTTCAAAGAAGAATTCGTTACCGCAGGTGGAGTTGATTTAAAGGAAATCAACTTTAAGACCTTCGAGAGCAAATTGCATCCCAATCTCTACTTTGCGGGTGAGATCATCAATGTGGATGCCATTACCGGAGGATTCAACTTCCAAAATGCATGGACAGGAGCCTATATTGCTGCTCAGGCCATTGCCTCCTAAAAATTTATTGCAATGCTAAAGCAATCCACGCGGCTATCGACGCTCCCAATATCGGGCCTATAACTGGAATCCAAGCATACCCCCAACCGTTGGACCCCTTGTTTTTTAAAGGTAAAAGTGCATGTACGATTCGCGGCCCTAAATCCCTAGCGGGGTTTATCGCATAGCCCGTAGTGCCGCCCAAGGACAAACCTATGCCCCAGACTATCAAAGAAACGGGCAACGCACCCAACGAGCCCAACCCAATAATGGCATTGTCTGTGGATAGCACTGCATCTGTAAAATAAAGCACCGAAAAGACCAATACAAAGGTTCCCAACACCTCGGAAAACAGATTTATAAATGTGTTCGAAATGGCGGGGGCTGTACAAAAAACACCTCGTTTGGTGCCACCATCTTCTGTGGCATTGAAATGATCTTTGTTTGCCAGCCACACGCAAAATGCTGCGAACATAGCGCCGATAAATTGAGCCAAAATATAACCGGGTACTTCGCTCCAAGGAAATTCGCCCGCTACGGCCAATCCAATACTTACGGCAGGGTTGATATGTGCACCGCTGTGTGGTCCAGCGACCACAACGCCGGTATACACGGCAAAAGCCCATCCCGTGGTGATTACAATCCAGCCAGAGCCGTTACCGTAGGTTTTTTGTAGGGATACGTTGGCATTTACGCCACATCCGAGTACCATCAGCAAAAAAGTACCTACAATCTCAGATACAAAAGGAGTCATATAAATGTAATGTTAGTGTTTATGATATTTTTGAAAATTAGGGGTTCTCAGTCCAGAACTCCAATGCTTTTATGGCCTTGTACCAACTTTTGATGCCTTCATCAATGGCTTCACGTTCTTGAGTTGGATTAAAATGTACATCGGTTTGCCAAATATCCTGGATTTCTTCTGGACTTTCCCAATAGCCAACGGCCAACCCTGCCAAATACGCGGCGCCCATCACGGTGGTTTCCACGATCTTTGGTCGTACGGTAACGGTATTCAATACATCGGCCTGAAACTGCATCAGCATATCGTTTACAGTGGCACCACCATCAACACGAAGCTCTTTTATGGAAATGCCGGAATCCGCTTCCATGGCTTTGAGGATATCCATGGTCTGATAGGCGATCGATTCCAGGGCAGCACGAGCAATATGGGCATCGGTACTTCCTCGAGTAAGACCAAATATGGTTCCTTGTGCCTTTTGGTTCCAATGCGGGGCTCCCAACCCCGCAAAAGCGGGAACAAAAACAACGCCTTCTGTGCTATCCACCGAACTGGCAAGTTTTTCCACCTCTGCAGAGGTTTTTATAATGTTTAGACTATCCCGTAACCATTGTACCACAGCACCAGCAATAAAAATGCTTCCCTCTAATGCGTAGTGTGTTTTTCCATTGATTTTCCAAGCCACCGTGGTCAGTAGGTTGTTGTCGGAAACAATCGGTTTTTCCCCAATGTTCATCAGCATGAAACAACCGGTACCGTAAGTGTTTTTGACCATGCCCTTTTTTGTGCACATTTGACCGAACAAAGCGGCTTGTTGATCACCGGCAATCCCTGCGATCGGGATTGGAGTGGCAAATAAATTGGGGCTGGTATGTCCGTAGACCTCGCTTGACTGTTTTACTTCGGGGAGCATGCTTTTTGGGATTGTCAACAGATCCAAAAGCTCATCGTCCCAATCCATGGTATTGATGTTGAAGAGCATTGAACGGCAGGCATTGGTCACATCGGTAATGTGAAGCCCTCCATCCGTCATTTTCCATATCAACCATGAATCTATGGTTCCCATGATTAAATCCCCTGCTTCGGCTTTTTCTCGTGCCCCATCCACATTATCCAAAATCCATTTTACCTTGGTGCCTGAGAAATAGGAATCAATGACCAATCCCGTTTTTTCCCGAATCATATTGGATTTACCTTCTTTTTTCAACTCATCGCAATAATCAGCGGTACGCTTGTCCTGCCAAACAATGGCATTATAAACCGGTTCACTGGTGTTCCTGTCCCAGACCACTACGGTTTCCCGCTGATTGGTAATGCCAATAGCAGCCATTTGTGCTGCTTTCAACCCTTTTTTGCTCACAGCCTCTGCGGCCATTCCCGCTTGGGTGGACCAGATTTCGTCTGGGTCGTGTTCCACCCATCCTGGTTTGGGAAATATTTGCGTGAATTCTTTCTGTGCTACGGAGATAATGGTTCCCTTTTTATCAAAGACCACGGCACGGGAACTGGTGGTGCCTTGGTCCAAGGCAAGGATATATTGATTCATTTTGTTAATTTAAGTGCGTTTGAATTTACTAAAATTAATTCGGGTTTGGAATCCATCAGTATGGGGAATACATATATAGCCTTACTACGCGGAATCAATGTAAGTGGTCAAAAAAAGATAAAAATGGCCGATTTGAGGCATATTTTGGAGGATAGCGATCTAAAAAACGTAAAAACCTATATCCAAAGTGGTAATATTGTTTTTGATAGCGATCAGGTTGATAAGGACATACTTCAAGAAAAAATTGCGGCAACCATCCATCAGCATTTTGGATTTGATGTGCCGACCTTGGTAATCCAGAAAAATGACGTTGAACAAATTCTGAATGCCAATCCTTTTTCAGAAGAGGCGGAGGAAAACAAATTGTACTATGTTTTGCTGAAAAGTCATCCAAAGGATGATTTGGTCAAGCAGTTCAACCAACTTCAATTTGAACATGAAGGATTTCACATGACCGATTCCTGCGTGTACCTATTCTGTAAAAATGGTTATGGTAGAGCAAAACTGAATAACAATCTCATTGAAAAAAAGCTGGGAGTGGAAGCTACCACTAGAAACCACAAAACGATGTCGAAGCTTTTGGAAATGACTTCGGGTTAGGGATTGAGTTCCCAGATTTTGTAATTGAGGGTTGAGGCAAAGGCCACCCATAGAACATAGGGAACCATCAACAGCGCGGCAGGTTTACTGATGACCCTGAACCATTTTATGGTAAGGATGATCATGGTCAACAAGGCCAAGATAACAATCATTCCCCCGAATGGATTTTTGAGTCCGAAAAAAACGATGCTCCATAAGGCGTTGAGCAACAGTTGGAACACAAAGTGATACAAGGCTGTTTTTACCCAAACATGATGATAGCCCTTGGACCAAACAAGACCTGCAGCTATCCCCATCATAATGTACAATGCTGTCCAAACCGGGGCAAAAAGATAATTCGGAGGGGTGAATGATGGTTTGCTCAGCGTAACGTACCAATCGTTGACGGAGCTTTGGGTCGCGATGCTTGACAAAAAACCAATGACAAGGCAGACCAAAACACTTATGGCTATGTAAACGATTCTTTTTTTCATGGTTGGTGCAACTTCCACTAAAATAAGAATTTATTTCAATCCGATTTCCAGTAAGTTTGCCGCTGCTTATATTTGTTTAAACATCCACGCTCAATGACGGAAAATGATTTTTTGCCCGGCGATTACCAAAATTTGCCAGAACAAGGTAAGGTCACTTGGAAAGCTCCCAGCAATATTGCCTTGGTAAAATATTGGGGAAAACGCCCTGTTCAAATGCCCGCCAACCCTTCCATTAGCTTTACATTGGATGCATGTGCAACTACCACATCAGTTTCTTTTGAGAAAAAAAACACCAAAGATGGATTTTCTTTTGATTTGTTTTTTGAAGGAAAACCAAAGGATGATTTTAAACCCAAGATTCAAACTTTTTTGGAGCGGATTGAGATGTATCTTCCTTTTTTGAAGGAATATCATTTTACGATCGGAACCTCCAATTCATTTCCGCACAGTAGTGGAATCGCATCATCGGCCAGCGGAATGGCGGCCCTATCGATGTGTTTAATGGATATTGAAAAGCAATTGAATCCGAAGTTGGATGATTCCTTGTTCTTTGTAAAAGCATCCTATTTGGCTAGATTGGGGTCGGGAAGTGCATGTCGAAGCACCAAGGGCAACCTGGTTCAATGGGGAGCACACCAAAATATTCCCAACAGTTCCGATTTGTATGGTATTGAATACCCGTTTGAGATAAATCCCGTCTTTAAAAGTTATTGCGATACGATTTTGTTGGTGCACAAAGGACAAAAACAGGTCAGTAGTACGGTGGGGCATCAGTTGATGCATGGACACCCCTATGCCGAAAATAGATTTGAACAGGCTTTTTCCAATTTGGATAGGTTAAAACCCATCTTGGCCGATGGCAATCTGGAAGAGTTTATCGAATTGGTGGAAAGTGAGGCGCTGACCTTGCATGCCATGATGATGACCAGTATGCCCTATTTTATGTTGATGAAACCCGATACCTTGGAAATCATCAATAAAATTTGGGAATATCGCGAAGCAACCAAGACACCTGTTTGCTTTACCTTGGATGCCGGTGCCAATGTGCATTTACTATATCCGGAAGCAGACAAGGAAAAAGTACAGGATTTTATAAAGAATGAATTGGCTGAACATTGCCAGAACGGTCAATATATCCACGATCAAGTAGGGTTGGGGGCAATCAAAATAAACGGTTAAAAATGAACAGCTAAGCTGTTTTTTTACGTTATTTGCCAAGATTTTAGACCATGGGAACAGGTTTTTAAAGATAAAGTTGGTTTGTTTATCGAATTTTATCAAAAATTAAACAAAATTTGTTTGTATCTTAGTAGTATATATGAAAGGTCCATTATTTTATTCCAAGATTTTATTGTTCGGGGAGTACGGCATTATCAAAGACTCCAAAGGACTTTCAATCCCGTATAATTTTTTCAAAGGAGCGCTCAAGAGGGACAAGAACGATTCCAAAATGGCGCAAGAATCCAATAAAAGCCTAAAGGCTTATGCCGAGTATCTCAAGGTGCTCGAAATCAAGGAAGAAGGTTTGGTTTCTTTTGATATTGAAGCTTTGGAAAAAGATGTTGCCGATGGAATGTATTTTGATAGTTCCATTCCGCAAGGCTATGGCATTGGGAGTAGTGGTGCATTGGTCGCTGCCATTTATGACCGCTATGCCACGGACAAGATCACGGTTTTGGAAAACCTGACCCGGGAAAAACTGCTTCAATTGAAGAAGATATTCGGTAAAATGGAGTCTTTCTTCCATGGTAAATCCTCTGGATTGGACCCTTTGAACAGCTACTTGAGCTTACCGATTCTCATCAATTCCAAAGACAATATAGAATCCACCAGCATTCCTTCTCAAAATACCGAAGGAAAAGGAGCTGTGTTCTTGTTGGATAGTGGAATGACGGGAGAGACTGCACCTATGGTGCAATTGTTCATGGAAAACATGAAGCAGGAAGGTTTCCGCAATATGATCAAGGACCAGTTCATCAAACATACCGATGCCTGCGTTGAAGACTTTTTGAACGGCAATGTAAAATCCTTGTTCGGTAACCTGAAGCAACTTTCGCATGTGGTGTTCGATCACTTCAAACCCATGATTCCATCCAAATTCCACCAATTATGGCAAAAAGGAATCGAGACCAACGATTACTACCTTAAACTCTGCGGTTCTGGTGGTGGTGGATATATTTTGGGCTTTACCCAAGATTTGGAAAAGGCCAAAAAAGCACTCAAAGGCCATAATTTGGAGGTAGTGTACAACTTCTAAAAGCAAATACATGCTTAGTAGAAAAAACAAACTCTTGCTGTTTAAGCTGTTGAGTCTGTTTTCTGTGGTCAGGGGTTACAACATCCTTGTGATTACCTTGGCGCAGTACTTGGCTTCCATCTATATTTTGGCGCCCCACATCCCCCTGCAGCATGTCATACTGGATTTGAACCTTTTTCTTATTGTTACCGCCTCGGCACTTACGATAGCGAGCGGTTACATCATCAATAATTTTTACGATGCCGAAAAGGATTTGATCAACAAACCCACCAAAAGCATGTTGGATCGTTTGGTAAGCCAGCGATTTAAATTGACGACCTATTTTATCCTCAATTTTTTGACAGTTTTCGCTGCAAGTTATATCTCGTTCAAGGCAGTGCTGTTTTTCTCTGCCTATATTTTTGGTATTTGGATTTACTCACACAAACTCAAGCGTATACCTTTTGTGGGTAACCTGGTATCCTCCACTTTGGCCATTGCACCATTTTTTGTGGTGTTTGTGTATTATCAGAATTTCCAGACCGTAATTTTTGTGCACGCTCTCTTCCTGTTCTTGTTGATTTTGGCCCGTGAAATGATCAAGGATTTGGAGAATATGGCAGGCGATATGGCACAGAATTATAGGACCATACCCATTATTTACGGTCCCAATGTGTCAAAATCCATGATTACTTTTTTAATTGGACTGACCTTGGTTCCCGCACTGCTGCTCATCAAATCGTTTGATATAGGGTATATGTACCTCTATTTCATGGCTTGCATTGTCTTATTGGTTTTGTTCCTCGTACTGTTATGGAAGGCAAAGGGGAAAAAACACTATGTGTGGCTGCACAACATCATCAAGTTCATTATTGTTGCAGGGGTTTTCAGTATTCTTTTGATTGATGTGGATGTAGTGCTGAATCGAATTATGTAATTCTTTGTTCTTTAAGTTTTTTGGAACTTAAAAAGACTACATTTGCAAAAAATTCGACTGATGGCGAAATCAGACAACAATAAGGGCAGAAGGCCTTCCAAAAACTTCAAGGGCGGGGATAGAAAGAAACCGTTCGATAAAAAATTTTCCTCAAAACCTAAGCAGAGCGCTCCACGGAAAAAATCAAATCCAGATGAGATTCGGTTGAACCGATATATTGCCAATGCGGGCATTTGTTCCCGAAGGGAAGCGGATACCTATATTGCTGCAGGCAACGTTACCGTGAACGGAAAAACCATAACCGAAATGGGTTATAAGGTAAAGCGTTCCGATGATGTTCGTTTTGATGGAAAACGACTCAACTTGGAAAAGAAGGAGTACATTTTGCTCAACAAACCCAAGAATTTTATTACCACTACGAGTGATGAAAAGGGACGCCGTACCGTAATGGAACTGATTTCAAGTGCTTCGAACAACCGCTTGTTGCCCGTTGGCCGTTTGGATAGGAATACTACAGGTCTATTGCTTTTTACCAATGATGGAGACCTGACCAAAAAACTGACGCACCCCAAGCATAATGTGCGCAAGATCTATCATGTGCATTTGGACAATAACCTAAGCTTGGGCGACCTTCATAAAATTGAAGCTGGTCTTGAGCTGGAGGACGGACCCATTTCAGTGGACAGCATCAGCTATATCCAAGGAGCACCAAAGCGTGAGATTGGAGTGGAAATCCACAGCGGACGTAACCGTATTGTACGCCGTATTTTTGAACATTTGGGCTACAACGTGACCAAATTGGACCGTGTGATCTTCGCTGGTTTGACCAAAAAAGATTTGCCTCGTGGCCATTGGAGACACTTAACGGAGCAGGAGGTCATCAATTTGAAGAATATAAAGTAATTGTTTTAGGGATTATGGGAGAGAAGGGTCACACAATCCCCGAAAGGAAACCAAACCCAGCTCGTTTGGCATATACACTATTTTTTACAGTTTTATTTTGCGCTCCAAGAATTTTATTCGAGACAAAAAATAGAGCGTAAACATTTTAATTCAGTTGCTTCTTGAATTAAGCAATCCAATGACAGATTTCATCCATTTCCATATCTATTTCATTGATTTCATTTGCCATTTAAAATCTTTTGCTCTGATATTTAGATAATATTGATGGGCGTTACTGTTGTGTCCACGATGATAGATTACTTGATTTGGAATTATATCGCTCCAAGCCAAGAAGGGTTTTGTTGAAATTTGAATACCCTTTTTGTCTAAAATTAGAATTGCATTATTTTCCTTTATTTTTTTAAAGAAATGGAGATTAATCAGAGCCATTGATATGGTAAGTATTGACCAAATCCCAATAAGTAGTTTTAAAGACCGATCTTTTAGTAAACCTCTAGATGATATTGCCAATACAAGCAATAAAGCATTGTACATCAATACACTTTTTATCAATTGGGTTTGACCTCCTCCCGTTAAACCGGACAGTTTGGAATTAGAGTGTTCTGGGCGAATAAATGTTTGACTTTAAACAAGTATTTGCTTATGGGACGATCAAAGTATTCAGAATCGCAGATCGTATTTGCGATCGAACAGGTGGAGACGGGGACCCGTATCCAAGAGGTATGTCGCAAGATGGGCATCAGTGAGGCCACATTTTACAATTGGAAGAAGAAATATGGTGGGCTGGGTGTTTCCGAACTCCGGAGGCTGAAGAACCTGGAGGAGGAGAACGCACAGTTGAAGAAACTGGTCGCCGACCTGAGTCTGGACAAACAGATCCTACAGGACGTGCTGAAAAAAAAGTTCTGAGGCCGTCCCGAAAGCGCGGGATGGTCGATAATATAAGGATGGAGTACAATATTTCCATCCAGCGTTGCTGCAAGCTCGTATTGCTGCACAAGAGTGTTTTCTATTACAGGGCCAAGGGCCGTAGCGATGAACTGTTGCGCATGAGAATGAACGAGATTGCCGCTGTCAGGGTACGCTACGGGTTCTGGCGTATCCATATTCTTTTGAGACGGGAGGGTTTCATGGACAACCACAAACGCATGTACAGGGTCTATTGTGAGGAAGGGCTGAACCTGAGGAGCAAGCGGCCCAAACGGAACCGTTCCGCCGCACACAGACAGCCCGCAGAGGGGAACGCCTCCAGTTTGAACGAATGTTGGAGCATGGATTTTGTCTCGGACCAGTTGTACAACGGGAGCCGTTTCAGGGC
>NZ_RZNA01000023.1 GCF_003992595.1 Flagellimonas oceanensis | reverse complement strand
TGTAGATACCCCGATCTTTAGGACAGTTTCTCTACAAAACTAATATAATTCAAGCCGCTCTCTTAAATAGATCGATAGGTCTTTCATAGTCGATGGACTGGTGTCTTCTTTCATGGTTGTAATAATCAAAGTACTCTGCCAATAACAGATAAAGGTCCATACCGTCCCTTGGAGGGTTCAGGTATATCTTCTCGTATTTTACATTCCTCCATAGCCTTTCGATAAAGGCATTGTCCGTGGCCCTTCCCTTACCGTCCATGCTCAGGCGTATTCCCTGGCCCAAAACATAATTGGCGAACTCCTCGGCGGTGAACTGGCTCCCCTGGTCCGTATTGAGGATCTCAGGTGTCCCGTGCTCACCTATGGCCTCTTCCAATGTTTCCCTGCACCATTGGGCATCCATGGAATTGGACACGCTCCAGTTCAGGACATAGCGGCTGTGCAGGTCGATGATGGCCACCAGGTAGAGATATCCCTGTTGCATGGGGATATAGGTGATGTCGGTTGCCCATACCTGATTGGGCCTGTCAACTGTCAGGTTGCGTAGCAGGTAGGGATACGTTTTGTGGTCCTTGCACCTTCGGGAGGTGTGCTTTCCCGGAAGTACCGCCCTAAGCCCCATTACCTTGTAATAGAGCCGTTCGATCCGGTTCCTGCTCACTTTATAGCCTTTGTCTTTGGTCAGCCAGATGTGCATCCGCTTGGCCCCTTTGAAAGGGTGGTGGAGATAATGTTCGTCCATCTCCCGCATGAGCTTCAGGTTCAGTTCGGTCTCGCCCCTGGGCTTATAGTACAGCCCGGAACGATGGACCGACAATGTTTCGCATTGTTTTACAATGCTCATCTTGGAATGACCCTTGCGTATCATTTTTCTGCGTTCGGAGAGTGGTCTCAGCGCAAGGCGTCCTTTAAAAAATCGTTCTCGACCTTCAACTGGCCTATGGCCTTTAGAAGTTTGTCCTTCTCCCTTTCGGTCTCGCTGCGGGCATCCTTCTTGCCCGATTCGAACACCTGCTCGGCCCCATCGAGGAAATCGCGCTTCCATGCGCTGATCTGGGTCGGGTGTATCTCGTACTTCTGGGCAAGTTCGGCAAGGCTATGCCGCTCTTTCAAGGCTTCCAATACCACCTTGGTCTTGAACTTCGGGGTAAACTTTCTTCGTGTCATATTCAGTAAATTTAATGATTAAACTTACTGCCCTAATTTTTGGGGTATCTACATGTAATTCGAAATTTAGGCTTTGTTCTAGTTTTTTTAGAGAATCGATTAAGGTTGAATAGGGAATATATTTCAGTAATGGGTCTTTATTTGTTATGTCAGAAACCTTAATAAAAGACTTGGTACTAAAAATAGATTGTATTTCTACGGTCAACTTTTTTTGTAATTCATGTGGTTGTAACTCAGACCCAAAAGGAAGAATATGTCTAATACCTAACGATGGAGAACTTTTCTCCCAAATTGGCGTGGATTTGTATGCCCAACTTTTAATAATTCCTTTAACATCTTCAGAGGCACTGTCTTTATCGTGAATTTCAATAAGGTGGAACTGATTATTAACGAACCCAGATAATTTAGTACTAAGATAAGCTGAGAAACTTCCAGAACAAAGAACATTCAGGAGCCTTCCAGATTTTAACCGATGAGTATTTAACATTGGGACATGCTTATGACCATGAATTAAAAAATCAAAATTATGTTCATCTAAAACGTCAAAAAGCAATTCAGAATCAACCATTACACTAAAATCAATGTTTGGAACAGGATCAGAGTACTGAATAGGATGATGATGGATAAGACAAATTTTGATTTTGTCAGGAGCAGTTATTTTTTTTAGTTCATCATTCAGTTTTGAAATTGAGTCTCTATAAAACCTACCATAATGAGGTTGCGTAGTTGGTAAATCATCATATGCAGAATTTATACCAGCAACTATATAGTCATCCCTATCCCAAATATTGAAATAGGGGTTTTTAAATAATGACCCATTATTCATAATACCGGGAACAGAAAATATGGTATTTGTTGCGTCATCAAGACCTAGAAAGCGAAATTTTTTCTTCATTTCAAATTCTTCATCTGATAGCCCATTAAGTAAAGTCCAATCAACATCATGATTTCCTGGGACAATGAAAACATTTTTATTGTCTACGCCAAGTATGGCAGCAATATCTTTTAATAGTGAAACTCCAAATTGAGCTTCAGCATGTTTAGCTGTGTGGGTAAGATCACCTGGTACAAGTAAAGCATCTGCACTAATACTTTCTTCCAATAAAAAATTAAGAAAGGTATCTTTATAGTTATCATCTTCACCTGATTGTTCTGAAGAAATGTAGATACCCCAAAAATTAGGGCAGTAAGTTTAATCATTAAATTTACTGAATATGACACGAAGAAAGTTTACCCCGAAGTTCAAGACCAAGGTGGTATTGGAAGCCTTGAAAGAGCGGCATAGCCTTGCCGAACTTGCCCAGAAGTACGAGATACACCCGACCCAGATCAGCGCATGGAAGCGCGATTTCCTCGATGGGGCCGAGCAGGTGTTCGAATCGGGCAAGAAGGATGCCCGCAGCGAGACCGAAAGGGAGAAGGACAAACTTCTAAAGGCCATAGGCCAGTTGAAGGTCGAGAACGATTTTTTAAAGGACGCCTTGCGCTGAGACCACTCTCCGAACGCAGAAAAATGATACGCAAGGGTCATTCCAAGATGAGCATTGTAAAACAATGCGAAACATTGTCGGTCCATCGTTCCGGGCTGTACTATAAGCCCAGGGGCGAGACCGAACTGAACCTGAAGCTCATGCGGGAGATGGACGAACATTATCTCCACCACCCTTTCAAAGGGGCCAAGCGGATGCACATCTGGCTGACCAAAGACAAAGGCTATAAAGTGAGCAGGAACCGGATCGAACGGCTCTATTACAAGGTAATGGGGCTTAGGGCGGTACTTCCGGGAAAGCACACCTCCCGAAGGTGCAAGGACCACAAAACGTATCCCTACCTGCTACGCAACCTGACAGTTGACAGGCCCAATCAGGTATGGGCAACCGACATCACCTATATCCCCATGCAACAGGGATATCTCTACCTGGTGGCCATCATCGACCTGCACAGCCGCTATGTCCTGAACTGGAGCGTGTCCAATTCCATGGATGCCCAATGGTGCAGGGAAACATTGGAAGAGGCCATAGGTGAGCACGGGACACCTGAGATCCTCAATACGGACCAGGGGAGCCAGTTCACCGCCGAGGAGTTCGCCAATTATGTTTTGGGCCAGGGAATACGCCTGAGCATGGACGGTAAGGGAAGGGCCACGGACAATGCCTTTATCGAAAGGCTATGGAGGAATGTAAAATACGAGAAGATATACCTGAACCCTCCAAGGGACGGTATGGACCTTTATCTGTTATTGGCAGAGTACTTTGATTATTACAACCATGAAAGAAGACACCAGTCCATCGACTATGAAAGACCTATCGATCTATTTAAGAGAGCGGCTTGAATTATATTAGTTTTGTAGAGAAACTGTCCTAAAGATCGGGGTATCTACA
>NZ_RZNA01000022.1 GCF_003992595.1 Flagellimonas oceanensis | reverse complement strand
TCAAGTTCTAAGGCTTGCTTAATTGCGTACTTGTGATATCATCAGATTCATACAACTGGTAACCCAAGTATTCACAATTTTCATTGCCCCCTTGAAAACAGGCTTCCTCAACCATGATAGTTTGCCAAGGCTCGTTGAGCGGTTTGTAATAGGCCACTCTATCAGCATCAGCTGATGGAGCCTCTGTGGCAAATGCCAAGCCGACCGCCAACAAAATGGCAAAGGCCGGTAAAACAAGTTTTAAAAAATTAGATTTCATAATACTAAGTATAAAAGTTAATGCCTACTCTTTTCTAGGTTTTCGGCATCCCCTACTGCACAGTATTTTGATGTGTTTGCATATTATATTGTTTCTTGGACCAAAGGATTCCCAATAAGGCAAGGAACATAAAAGAGATATTCAATAGGATATGGTCCTTCCATCCCAAGGCCGATATGACCCCGCCACAGGAACAGGGGATGGATTCGCTGTACCTAAGAACTATAATGATATAGATGGTGAATACCCCCAAAAGAATAAAACTGGCGTAAAATGCTATGATTTGATATCTACGAAACCACAATAGACCAGCAATGACCAATTCCAGAAAAGGCACGACCCATGAGATCAAAGAAGCATAGGGGGATATATAGGGCATCCGTTCCAACCGCATTTCAAAGATGTCCAAGTGCATCAGTTTGCTCACCGCTGTATAAACAAAAAGTACCGTGAACAGTAGACTTACCGTCTTTACCAAAAGGCCCCTGAAATTTCGGTTCCATCGCATATCGTTCCAACTATTTGATTTACAATGGTAAAGTTAGGAAGACTTATGGCTCTGTAAGGGATTATTTAGGCTCTGAGAAGGATTATTTTTACAGCATATGGAGTTCGGTGGGGCTATAACCATAACGTTTCCTGAATTCCCTGGCCAAATGGTTTCCTTTTTAGCGGCTCTCCCTATCCCTCCTTTCCCCACGAACACCCTCAATCCACTCCAAACCAACACATTACGGGCAATACCGTCAAAGATCCCAGCATATGAGCAAAACAAACCCAAGCCAAGAACTTATCTTAAGGTTGATTAGATGAATGATCGATATAACACAAAAACAAGAGATATGAACAATAAAAATTATAACAACAACCCGGAAGGGCTCCGTCACATACGAACGCTGATCGACGAGCAGAAAACCGTGATGATGGCCAGTGAACTGGACACCGTACCGTTTTCCATTTGTCCCATGACGCTCCAGCAAATGGACCAACAGGGAGACCTATGGTTCTTTGTGGCTAAGGACAGCGGTCTTTTTCAGGACATTGAAAAGGACAACAGGGTCCAAATCATTTACAATGACGAACAAAAGCACACCTATATTTCCATTTACGGAAACGCTACGCACATCATAGCAAACCAAAAGAAGGATGAATTGTGGAATTCCAACCTCCTGACTTGGTTCGAGGGCAAGGATGACCCTAATTTGGCCTTGATCAGTGTCAATATGGGGAGTGCCTTTTATTGGGACAACGAAAACGCCAAGCTCGTTTCCCTTTTCAAAATAGGAAAAGGCGGGTCGGTCAAGGAAGAATCAGGGTCGGGAGTGAAAGGATATGTGAACCTATAGTACGATCAACGATTTTGTTTAAGGAAAACATAGGGCAACTATAACGTTTTCAAAAGTCATAATAACGACCGAAAAAACGTTAGGAAAAACATAAACCCCAGTATTATTGGGATTTATGGGCGGTTTTACTTAACTTTGCACCGATGAACGTTAAGCTCCACGAGAGAAAAAACTATAGAATCCTAAGTTTTGACTATCTGGTATTCAGAAACCAGTCAGATAAGTTCATTCCGCCTACCCTATAATTACCTTCCCATTTGGGAAGTAAATCCAATTACCATGGAAACCATAGGAATTTTTCCCGTGTTTCCATTTTGCCCGATTCGAAACCGTTAACTAATAACAAAAAAATCAGAACTATTATCGTTCAAAACAAAAGCATGGTAATTAAGACCTACGATGCCTATACCCGACTTTCCACCATGGAAGCCAATAGGTTCGCCAATTTTCTTTTTGACCACCAAGAAGGAAAGAAGGCCACAAAGAAAGCCATTAGGAAGGCCATTCAATACTCCACAAAAGATATCCCCGGTCTAGGAGGATATGTCTTTGCCATGGAGGACAAGGATGAGATCTTGGGTCTGGCCGTTGTGAACAAAACGGGTATGGGAGACTATATTCCCGAGAACTTCCTGGTATTCTTTGTGATACACAGGGAACACAGGGGGAACGACATCGAAAAGAAATTATTGGACTATACCCTCCAATATTGCAAAGGGGACGTTGCCATTCATATTACAGATGAAAACCAATATCCAAACAAAAAATTTTTTGAAGAAAAAGGGTTCAATGCAACCCATTTAGAAATGAGATTGAACAGATAAACCATTATATGCTAAAAATTGAAGTCAAGCCAGGCGAAAGTATCGAAAGGGCTCTAAAACGCTACAAGAGAAAATACAGGAACACAAAGCGTTTGGACCAAATTCGAGACCGCCAAGAATACACAAAAAAATCAGTAGAACGCCGAAAAACATTGAAAAAGGCGCAATATAAAGAGCAATTCCTAAGAGAACAGGAAGACCAATAATATCAAAAACAAAAAGTATCAACAACAAAATGAGACTTTCAAGAATTAGAAGGGAGACCAAGTACGAAAAACGTTATAGCCTTAAAATGGGAGAGCTTACTACCCGTGTTACCTATATCAAAAGGTATTTCATGGGGCTTCCCGTTCGCACTTTGCACAAATACCGTGCAACCTATAACGGTAAGATCAAAGATTGCAAGGAATGTAATGTATTGGCATAACACCTTTATAATTTATTATATAACTCTTTAATAAAAACAATGAAAGTATTGGTTATTGGCGCAGGTAACATGGGGCTTACCTATGCCACAGGTATGTCTAAATCCAAACTGTTGAAAAAACGCAACATTATGGTGCTGGACAAGTCAAAGGAAAAATTGGAAGAAGTGGGTAAAATTGCCTATTTCGATGCCATTGACAAGATTGAGGACTGCGTACCACAAGCAGATATCATCTTTTTGGCCGTAAAACCCTATCATGCCGAAGAACTTTTCGAGCGCATGAAAAAATTGGTGAACCCAGAGCAATTGTTCATTTCGATCATGGCCGGGGTTACCATCAACTTTATACAAGAATCCCTAGGGATCAAAAAGGTAGTAAGGGCCATGCCCAATTTGCCCGCTCAAGTCGGCAAGGGGCTGACCAGCTACGTATCCGCTGAAGAAGTTTCCCGTTTGGAACTTTTTATGGTGGAAGGCCTGTTGGACACCACAGGAAAATCGCTTAGGGTAAAAAATGAGAAATTTATTGATGCATCCACGGGAATTTCCGGAAGTGGTCCCGCATACGTATTCTACTTTATGCAGAGTATGATGGAGGCCGCACTGCAAATGGGATTCTCCGAGAACGTTTCCAAGGTATTGGTAAGCCAGACCTTTACAGGTGCGGTGGAGTTGTTCAACCAGAACAACCTGAATCCCGACACTTGGATGGAAATGGTAGCCTCCAAAGGGGGAACCACCAGGGCCGCCCTGGATTCCATGCAGGACAACAATGTAAACGAATTAATCAAAGAAGCCGCCTTTGCAGCATTTGGTAGAGCTGTGGAACTGGGCGAAGAATATTAAAACATGTATAAAGAACTAGTGGTCATCAAAGTAGGTACAAACGTGATGACCAATAAAGACAACAGAATCGTACGACCTGTACTCAATAGTTTGGTACAACAAATTGCTGAGCTTTACGAACGGGACATCATGACCATTTTGGTCTCCTCTGGATCGGTAATTGCCGGTAAAGAGGTACTGGGAAAAGCAAAAATCAAGGATAAGACCCAACGGAGGCAAGTATATTCCGCCATTGGGCAACCCAGAATGATGAGGCATTATTATAATATATTCAACGATTACGGTATGAAATGTGCCCAGGTACTCCCAACAAAAAGGGATTTCAACCCTGGTGTGCACCGTGACAATATGATCAATTGTTTGGAAGGGCTCCTTTCTGAAGGAGTGATTCCAATAGCCAATGAGGATGATGCCGTTTCCGTGTCCATGTCCATGTTCTCGGACAATGATGAGCTGGCCACATTGCTGGCACAGTTGATGAAGGCCGACAGACTTATCCTTATGACGGATATCGATGGACTTTACGATGGACACCCTGAAAAAGAGGAGTCCAAGGTAATCGACAAAGTTGAGCCGAAAGAAGACTTGGACAAGTATATCGAAGAAGGAAACAAGCAAGAAGGAGAAGGCCGTGGAGGTATGGGCTCAAAATTGAGCTATGCCCAAAAAGCCGCAGCCGACAATATTCCATCCTACATTGTCAATGGTAAGCGCGAAAACGTAATCCTGGATATTGTAGAAGGAAAGAACGTAGGAACAGAAGTTTCAAAATAACAGAAATGAAATTATTAAAAACAGATTTAAAAAATAAAGTATTACAAGATATGGAGCGTATACTCGATGAAAATCGGGATGAATTGCTCCAAGCAAACAAGAAAGATTTAGACGCATTCAACCGCGACGATCAGGCTTTGTACGATCGTTTGGTAGTGGACCAAAAGAAAGTGGATCAAATGATCCAGGCCGTGAAAGAGGTTCGCTTGCAAGATGACCCCGTCAACAAGGAAATCTCTACAAGGGAATTGGACAACGGGCTTAAGATCATCAACAGAACGGCACCTTTTGGCACTATCATGATCATTTACGAGTCTCGCCCCGATGTAACCATTGAGGCAGCCGTGCTTGCATTTAAGGCCAACAATAAAATATTGCTCAAAGGAGGTAAGGAAGCCTACCATAGCAATAAAGCCTTGGTCAAGTTTTGGCATCAGGCCTTGAGAGAAAACGACCTGTCCGAAGATTTTATCCAGTTCATGGAAATGGACAGGACCCAAACACAGGAATTTCTAAGGAATCCAGACCAAGATTTGGACCTTATCGTTCCCCGTGGCGGCGAACGTTTGATCGCTTTTGTAAAAGAACACGCCAAATGTGCTGTACTTATCAGCGGTAGAGGTAACAACTTCCTTTATGTGCACAAAGAGGCCGATTGGGAAAAGAGTTTAAAAGTGATTTTGAACGCAAAAACCCATAAAATTTCGGCCTGTAACGCATTGGACAAAATCCTGATTGACACCCAAATTGATGGTTACGAAGCCAAGCTCAAAGAGCTGCAGCAAGTGCTTACAGTCAACAATGTCTCCATTATCGTGGACGATCAGGTCAAAAAAGTATTGGCAAATGAAGACACCATTACCGATGAATCCATTTGGCAAGAGGAATTTTTGGCCATGAAGTGTGTCATTGGCGCTGTCGACAATATTGAGGAAGCCATGGAGAAAATCAATAAGAACTCCGGAGGACACTCAGCATCCATAATGACGGAAAACAATGATGTCGCCAAAACATTCATGGAAAACGTGGATTGCGCGGCCGTATACCAAAACGCATCTACCCGCTTTACCGATGGGGGACAAATGGGCGTTGGTGCGGAACTCGCCATCAGTACCGATAAATTGCACCACCGAGGGCCTTTGGGCCTAAAACAATTGGTCACCAACAAATACTATGTATTTGGGGATGGACAAATTAGGGTGTAACTCACTATAGAAACATTAGTAAAAAAGGAGGCAAATTGCCTCCTTTTTTTGTGACAGGTGTCATGGTCCCATACCAATTTCATATTTCCATGTCTTAAAACCTTACTTTATTGGTATTTTTCGTGTCTTTTATTGGTCATTTTTTAAGAAAATATCTAGATTTATTACTTAAAATAGAATAAACATGGGAAAATTTGAAATTAAAACGGATAAAGCCGGAAAGTTCAGGTTTAATTTAAAAGCTGGAAACGGTCAAGTAATTTTGAGCAGCCAAGGATATTCCTCCAAATCTGCTTGTGAAAATGGTATCGAGTCTGTAAAAACACATTCACAGGACGATGGGAATTTTGAAAGAAACGAGGCGAAGGACGGAAGCCCTTACTTCAACCTAAAGGCCTCCAACGGTCAGGTCATTGGAAACAGCGAAATGTATTCCAGCGAATCCGCCATGGAAAACGGTATTGCCTCGGTTAAAAAGAACGCTCCCGGTGCATCCGTGGAAGAAGTTGAATAATCAGTACCATTCCAACAATATTGAAAAACAGCCTAAAAAGGGCTGTTTTTTTTGCTTTTATCTTTGTGGTGCGTGCGGATAAATGTTACCTATGTACTTTTTGAGGCCCGTTGGCCAATTCAGTGTTGGTCCATTGACGCTTACCTTATGGCCAGGGAGCGCGATCACAGGAATCAATCCTTCTTGTTCACCAGACTTTTTGTGAACTCATTGAGGGCCTTAACCTTTTCTTCAAAGTCCCCTTTCAAGGTGTTTCGATATTCATTGAGGTTGTTCACCAGCTCATCAATGTTCTCGGGGAGTACCTCTTCAAAGAACTGACGTAGTCGCTTGGCAGTGGTAGGCGATTTTCCATTGGTGGAAATGGCGACCTTCACATTGCCCTTTGTAACGATTCCGCCCATGTAAAAATCACAAAACGGCGGATTGTCCGCCACATTCACCAGTTTGCTCAACTTTCTGCAATCGTGGTACACCTGTTCATTGACCTCCGGTCTATCGGTACAGGCCACCACCATGTGCTTTCCTTCCAGATACTTCTCGGCATACACATCCCTGGTAATTTCCACATGGTGTTTTCCTGCCAGTTCCAAAGTATCGGGCAAGAACTCGGGAGCCACCATTTGTACTTGGGCGCTAGGGCTCGATTTCAACAAAAACGTCAACTTCTCCAAACCAACGTTCCCCCCACCCACGATCAGTACGTTCAAGTTGGAAACCTTTAAAAAAACGGGATACAGCTCATTCCTCTCCATAGCGAATCAATTTTAGCAGTGTTTGCAGAGCTAAAGATACAGACTATTTCGCGCGGAAAATGGTGTGTGTGTTTTAAAATGTGGGAGCCTCCTTTTGTTTTTTGGAGGATTTGAACTCGTAGCGAATGAACAGTTCATGTGAGCCCCCTGTGTGACCCGCTAAATTGGACGTGGTCAGATCATAGGCATAGCCCGCACTAAAATTAGGGTCGATTTGCATCCCAAATAAGGTGGAAAAAGAATCGTCCCAACGATAGGCCAGACCAAAGGAAAAGGTTTCCTTGAGCAGCGCGTTCATTGAGAAATCAACAATGATCGGTGCGCCAGGCACCCATTTTACAAAGAAGGCGGGCTTCAATTTCACATCCGGGGTCAAATCCACAACCTTTCCTCCGATAAAATAGTAGTGCAGACGCTCTGTGGCGATTTCCTGTTCCTGGCCATCATAATGCTTTTGTGAAAGGAAGTTGGGTATGGCAAAGCCCAGATATCCCTTCTTAGTATCATAATACAGACCTGCTCCAATGGTTGGGAAGAACTTGCTCTTTATATTTTCCTGAAAGGCCATATCGGCGTCTTCTGTAAGGCCTTTGAAGAAATCCACATCAAAAACTCGACCGCCCAGCTTCATCCCAAAAGAGAGCTTGCTGTTCGCACTGTCCACTTGAATGGTGTAGGAAACATTTCCGTCCAACGATATTTCAGAAGAAGGCCCCAAGGCGTCACGAGAGATAATCCCCCCTAGACCAAGTTTGTTTTCCAATGGCGCATCCACCGCCAAAACCTGCGTATTCGGAGCTCCATTGACACCTACCCATTGCGAACGATGTAGCAGTAAAGCCGTTAAATGACCGTTGTTGCCCGCGTACGCAGGATTCACGCTCATAGTATTGTACATATACTGGGTAAATTGTGGGTCCTGCTGTGCATAAATGGAAATTGAGCACAGGGCAACTATCAGTAAACAGAGCAGCTTACATCCCTTTGTTCTATGTTTTGATGCTGTAATCCCCATTTTTATCTATTTAAATACAACCAGTCCGTTCTCGGTTCCGAGCCATCTCCCAAATCCAGCACATAATAATAGGTGCCCACCGGAAGCTGGTCTTCAGGTTGAACCATGGCACGTCCATTGGGCGTACCGTCCCAATCATTGTTGTAGGATTTGGTCTGGAACACGATATTTCCCCACCGGTTGTATACCTGTAGCGTATTGCCCGGGTAACGGGAAATACAATCAATTGTAAAATAATCGTTGACACCGTCGCCGTTGGGGGAAAATTCATTGTACACCACCAAACAGCTAGGCGCTACAAAAGCTTCGGCAGCATTGTTGGTTTCGTCAGTATCCCATTGATCCACATAGGCCAAACTGACCCGGTTCATATAATCCTCTATATCCTGAACCTCTGCCGTAAGCATTAAAGTTGCCGCTTCGGAAACAGCCAAGGATGCAATCTCCCAAAAAGAAGCTTCTGTATCGTAGTTTCCTATGGTGGTCTCCGCACTAATGAATTGATAGCCCAAAGGCAACTCTTCTTGTATACCGATATTGGTTGCATTGTCCACACCTTGATTGATCACAGTTATCTCAAAAACAACCTCATCCCCTATATTGGGCATGGTATTGTCCACAGCTTTTGTAATAGCAATATCAGTGGTTTGTGGGACTACAAAAGCAGTTGCTTCGTCATCATCTACAATACCATCGGAAAAGTCATCATCACCAATTCCTGTCAATGGATCACTATCGGGGTCGGCATACAGACTGGCTGAAACAAAAGCCTCGTTCAAATACTCATCTTCGGTACCGGTTGGTGCGTTGACCACGGCCAAGATTTCCAAGTTCTCCGTGTCTTGGGTCAAAATTGTTCTATTGATTGTCCAGAGTCCAGTATCTGAATCATAACTCCCTGCAGTTGCAGCATGGGATTCATAAGTATACCCAGAAGGCAACATATCGGTAACCTCTACATTTCTGGCATCCGAAGGACCGCTGTTGGTAACACTGACCACAAAACGAACCACATCCCCCACATTCGGATTTTGATTATCGACAGTTTTGGACAAAGAAAGATCGTTCAATCCATCTGGAACTGGAATCACGGTTGCCTGATCATCCTCGGAGCCCAGATTATTGTTCGGGGTGGAATCAGGATCATAGGTATCCAAAGCGATCAATTCGGCCGTATTCTTGTACTCGCCGTTCGAAAGGATTATTGCCCTGATCTCCAAAGTTTCTGTTGACCCATTGGAAACAGCTGGCAAATCCCATGAACCCGCAATTTCGTCGTAGGTTCCAGATGATGTTGTAGCGGAAACGAATCGATAACCATTCTCCAACGCATCCTCAATGATCAATCCGGAAGCATCATTGGGTCCGTCATTGTTTACTTCGATAGTAAAAACAACCTCATCCCCTGCTTCGGGATTCATATCATTGACCGTTTTTGATATTGAAATATCAGTTACATGTCGTGGTATGACAGTTAGTTCGTCTTGGTCATCTTCCGATAGTATGTTATTGTTCGGGGTGGAATCCACATCGTAAAAGGTTGCATCCACCACCTCTGTACCAAAGGTATAATCACCTGCCGGATTTACCTCGGCCACAATGTTCAATTCCCTCTGTGATTCCACGGCAATGACTTCCACATCCCAAATTCCATTCGACGGATTGAAAAGCCCACCCGAATCATCCGATACATAGGTGAAACCATCGGGCAATGTATTTTCAACTTCAACACGAATGGCATCACTTGGTCCCTCATTGACCAAAGTGACGGTAAAAATAACTTGGGTCCCAACATCCGGAGTTTCATTGTCCATATGTACGTCCAAATTCAAATCAGCGGATGGTATGGGCGTGGTTCCCGCGTTGTCCTGGTCGTTTTCAAAAATATTGTTGTTGTTCGGTATGGAGTTGGGGTCGTATTGGTCAGAAGCGAACACCTCGGTAACATTGAAATAATTGCCGGTATTGTTTACCGTGGCCAAAATGGTAAGGGTTTCAGTGCTGGCGTCGGCCATATCGCCATTGAGCACCCACAGTCCTGAAGCAGCATTGTAAATCCCTGCCGTGGCACTGTGGGAAATATAGGTATAACCATCGGGCAACAAATCCAATATTTCCACACCTGAAGCTTCGCTTGGACCCAAATTGGTCACATTGATTGTAAAAATCACTTCTTGACCCACATAGGGACTCAATACATTGACGGATTTGCGCAATAAAAGGTCGGCCACGGGTATCACGGTCGGTTCCACACTCTGTTGGTCATCCTCGGATTCATTGTTATTGTTGGGTGTTGAGTCAGCATCCTGCTCGGAAACATTGGTCAGCTCAGCTGTATTGGTATAATTCCCAGTGGACAATACCTCTACTGCGATTTCCAAGGTTTCTGAAGCTCCATTGGCCAAATCGCCCACTACCCAAGATCCATTGGCAACATTATAGGTCCCGGACGACGGGACTCCATTGATCAATTCGTATCCCGATGCCAAAACATCGGTGACCACTACGTTGGTCGCATCACTTGGCCCATCATTTTGGACCGTTATGGTAAAGACCAGCTCCTCTCCCACTTCGGCAATCAGTTCGTCCACCGTTTTGGTCACGGAAATATCCACCAAAGGCTCCGGAACAACAGAAACCCCATCTTGATCATCTTCCCCTGGAACATTATTGTTCGGAGTGGAATCAATGTCCGTTTGGTCGTGTCCGGTTATCTCAGCTATATTATCGTAATCGCCCGAAGCATTCACTTTGGCCAGGATCTCAAGGCTTGCAGAATTTCCATTGGCCAATGCCCCTACATTCCATACCCCTGTTACCTCATTATATGTACCACCTCCATTATCCGTCACATAGTTATACCCTGAAGGCAACAGATCGGTTACTTCCACACCTGTGGCGTCACTGGGGCCATCATTGGTAACGGTAAGGGTAAACCTCACATTGTCACTTACCAATGGTGGGGATGTATCGATCACTTTTGTCAAGGACAGGTCAATTCCCTCTATCGTAATCTCAACAACATCCGAAGCTGCATCGCAAGAGGTATCCGAAACCGTCCATTGAAAAATGTAGGTTCCATAGGTCACATTGGACACCTCTGTATTGGGATCGGTATCATCATCAAAAAGTACCAAATTGGGGCCTGATAACTGTGTCCATTCCCCTGTGCCCACCAATGGAGTGTCCGCATTCAAAAAAAAAGGCGAAGCTTGCGATAGAATTCGGTCCGAACCTGCTTCAACCAAACAATCTTGTGAGTATATCACTTGAAACGAAGCGAACACAAAGGAAACCATCAATAGAAAACACCTGAAGAAAGGGTTGGATTGGGGTTTGGTCATAGTTGGGTTGATGAGGTTATTCTTACAAAGTAAGACGTACTCAAACTTATCAAGAACATGGTGAAAATGATAAGTTATGTTGTATGGCAAGATGCTTTTGTTGTGAAATAGCACATAACTGATGAAAGAAACATCCCACTTTAAAAATATGTTAAAACAAAAAAGAGGCCCCGATTTATCAGAGCCTCTCTTATTTTAGAATTGGTTGTTTGCTTTCCTATGCTTCGCAGCTCACACAATCCTTCTTTTGCTTGAATTTTTGTGCAGCATTCATACTGTGCTGGTAGTACAAGGATTTTAGGCCCAGTTTCCATGCGGTAACGTGGATTTTGTTGATATCCTTGGTAGGCATATCAGGGTGTACGATGATGTTTACCGATTGCCCTTGGTCAATATGGTTTTGTCTGTTGGCCGCTTGATAAACAATATCCAACTGATCTAACTCGGAATACGTTTTAAATACCGCTTTCTCCTCTTCGGTCAAAAATTCCAAATGTTGTACCGAACCATCCATATCTCGGATACTCTTCCAGACTTCGGGCGTATTTTGACCCTTCTCTTCCAACAACTCCATTAAAAATGGGTTTTTGATGGTGGTCTTGATTTTGGCAATATCCTTCACATAGCAATTGGACCAGATGGGCTCAATTCCTTGAGATACCTGTCCCAAAATAAAGGCGGAAGAAGTAGTCGGTGCAATCGCGTTCAATGTGGCGTTTCGCCTTCCGTAACCTTTCAATACGTCTGGTTCACCAAAACGTTCTGCCAATTGTTCAGAGGCTTTGTACGAGCGTTCCTTGATTTCCTTGAAGATCTCGCTGTTCAGGTTATAAGCTTCCTGGCTGTTGAACGCCAATCTCTTGGACTGCAAAAGAGAGTGCCACCCCAATGCACCCAGACCCAATGAACGGTTTTGTTTGGCAAAGTTGTAAGCTCTTTCCATAAATAGGAACGTCTGTTGGTCATCCCTGTCGGAAGAATCCCTGTACGTCTCCAATTTTTCAATGAACTCGGTAATCACGGCATCCAAGAAGTGAACCATGGTCTCTACGGCATCGGTCTTCTTCCATTTGTCGTAATGCATCAAATTGATACTGGAAAGTACACATACAAACGACCAGTCATCATTGGATGGCAACATGATCTCTGTGCACAGGTTACTGGCATGGATACGGTGGTTTTTGTCTTTATAAACATCCGCAGCACCATCGTTTGCATTGTCGGTAAAGAACACATATGGGTATCCCATTTCTCCCCTTCGCTGCAATACTTTGGCCCAGACCGTTCTCTTGTCCGTATCCCCTTCGATCATTTCCTGCATCCATTGGTTGGTCACCGTTACACCGTGGGTCAATTGTTGGATTGGATTCCCTTCGGTACCGATTTCCAAGAATTCCATGATGTCCTTGTGATCAATGGGCAAGTAAGGAGAAAAACGACCGCGACGAACCGATCCTTGGCTTACTACATCCACCATGGATTCGAACAACTGCATAATATGAACCGCTCCCGAAGCTTGTCCATTATTTTTCACAGGTGCTCCCCTATGTCTGATTTTACCAAAATAACCGGATGTTCCCCCACCAAGTTTCGACATCATCCCCACTTCTGATTGCGTGTAAAGGATGTTCCCCATATCATCATCGATATGGGAGCCGAAGCAACTGATGGGAAGCCCTCGCTTTTTACCAAAATTGGACCATACTGGAGAAGCCAATGAGAAGAACCCTTCGGACATATAGCCGTAGAATTTGTCCGAATACCCCGGAATCTGCAGAATCTCCTCTGCCCTATCCCCTATCTCACGGATACGTTCCTCAGGGCTAACGCCTTCGGTAAGGTATCCTGATGCCAAGAATTGTCGGCTATACTCGTTCAACCATTCAAATCCCTTGTCTTCCTCGCTCTTGAGCTTGGACAAGGTATCCTTTCTCGCATTTACAAGTTCCTGTGTTCTATTGTCTTGCTTTTGGTCAGTGGTCGGGGTTATTTGTGTTCTCTTCTCCATAATTTAAAAAAGGTCGTCGCTTGTTATACTTTGTGTTCTTTTGCTATAGTTGATGGATCTTTTTACAAAAAAGTCTCCGTGTTTTGTTCCGATGATCTCGTCATCGAACCATTCGGTCTGCTCCAATAGTTTTTGGTCCACATCGAATATTTTGGAGATGCCGATGCTCTCCAATGAATTGTTGAATCTGTTTTTGATGAATTCGTTTACCAAGTTCTTTGGCAAGAAATCCAATTCACCCGCTTCAAAGATCCAATCCACTATTTTACTTTCTGCTTCAAATGCTTTCTCACAGATATCTTGAATCATCGCCTTATATTCATCATCGAACCACTCTGGGTGTTCTTTTTTGATGATATTGATCACATCGATACCAAAATCCCCATGAATCTGTTCCTCTTTGGAAGTAGCCTCCACTACATTGGAAATTCCTTTCAACACATTTTTGTGCTTGTTGAACGCCATGATGATCAAAAACTGGGAGAATAGGGACACATGCTCAATAAAAAGAGAAAAGAGCAAGATGGATTCCGCATAGTCCTTGTTGTTCTCACTTTTGGCATTTTTAAGCGCAGTCTCCAAATACTGCACACGCTTCATGATGACCGGCTTCTTCTTTAGGTTCTCAAACTCCTGGTTCAAGCCCAAAATCTCCAATAGGTGCGAATAGGCATCATGGTGGCGCACTTCACTTTCCGCAAACGTAGCACCCACAGAACCAATCTCTGGCTTGGGCATTCTATGGTAGATATCGCCCCAAAACGTTTTTACCGCCACCTCAATTTGGGAAATGGCCAACATGGTGTTTTTAATGGCACTGCGCTCAACCTCGTTCAACCCGGATTTAAAATCCTGGATATCGCTGGTAAAGTTGAACTCCGTGTGGATCCAATACGAATGGCGAATCGCCGGCACGTACTCATACAATTGTGGATACTCATAAGGCTTCAGGTTAATACGTTTTTCGAAGATATCCGACTCACGCATCTGAGCCCTTTTGTTTCTGTAAATAATGTAGGCTTTTGCCGCATCGTGGAACTCACTATCCATTAGTTCGTTCTCCACAACATCTTGAACTTCCTCAACGGTCGGCAAATAATGTTCATCTTGACTTTTTCTCTCCAACAACACCTTGTTAACGTTGTCGGCAATGGTCTGCGCATCGGTGATCTGGCCATGCTCCACAGCTGTCATGGCCTTCAAGATTGCATTCGTAATCTTGTGTAAATCAAATTCTTGCGTACTAAAATCCCTCTTAGTTATCTGAGTAATCTGCATGAAGAAACGGGTTTGGAGTTGTAAAAAATAGCTTGACTGTAAAATTCATATTTTCTTCTGTTGGATTTTAAGTCACCCCCATTAGGTTCTTAACACTTTTATCAACATTCGTGTTTTGAAACAAAAAAAATCCGTGGGAGCAAACGTAGAACAAGGGCTCCGAATAAAAGCCGACAAAACTCATTTTCACCAAATTTTTTTTCACAGTTTTTTAACAATTGGGCAGATCACTTCATATCAGGGCTTTCAATCCTCGTGGAAACCACCCTCAATCCCCTTTACACTCTACTTGAAGGCCCTTTAACAACAAAAAATTCATCAAAAAGATGTAATCCGGTACTTTGCCCGGGAATTTCTGATTCAATCGAAAAACGACACCAATAACAACCTAAAGCATAACGAACATCTTGTCCACCACAAAACTTTTTTTTGGCATCTTCTTATTGGGAGTCATTTTACTGAACAGTGACCTTGATCTTACCAAGGGTTCATCCTTGACCCACAAAGACGCTGTTCCCATCAACTATGTCAATCCGGACACTGACGGGGACGGTATCCCCGACGATATCGATCAAGATGACGACAACGACGGCATACCCGATATTTATGAGGATGGCTGTGAGACCAATGTTGGTTTCGGGTCTCCTCCCCCATCGAATACGACGACAAATTATGTCACCTCCATTTATACCGATTACCGTGGCTTTTGGTCCTCATCGGTCGGAAGTCTGAACCCGAAAGCCTACGACGATGTCTCCACCCTTCTGGGCTTCACGGTCGGGAGCAGCACTTACGCAACAGGGGTCACCTCTCCCCGTATGATGGACAACGACAGCAATGGCTATTTCGATCAAATGGATACCGATGGAAACGGAACAGGAGACCTGGGCGTCGAAGAAACTTCATGGAGCGCCTTGAAACCGGTAACCAAAATACAGTCTGGAATCCGTTTGGAAGGTAGGTCAGTGGATGGCAACAATGGACAGGCGGACGGACCTTTGTTGACCACGGGCGGTATTCCCTTCAATCCCTACCTATATCAAGGTGAACGCGGATTGGACATGACCTATGCGATAGCCAACATCGGAAATGCCTGGTATTTTCGATTGGGAGGCACCAACACACCGGCCTATGGGGACGGGATCATGGACATCCTACTGACCCAGGGCGCCCAACTATCCGGAGGATCCAACTACAACAGATTGCATTTACTCGACGAGAACGGGAATTACCTGGGAAATGGTGTTGAAGTCAATTGGAACAGCACACCCATTGTCGGTAATTCCATGATCGATCAATACAACGTGAACGACACTCCCAACAATAAAAATGTAAAGAAGAACATCCGTTTGGCCGCAGTGGAACTTTCGGAATTCGGACTTAGCCCGGCGGAAAGGGCCCAGGCTGTAATCTTCCGCTTGGAGATTTCCGCCAATGCGGACCCGGTCTTCTTTGCTGTGAACGACGACAGTTTCATAACCGGCTGTTCCCCTACGGACAGCGATGGGGATGGACTCGCCAATGGCCTGGATCTGGACAGCGACAATGACGGTATCTTGGATGCGGTCGAAGCCGGCCATGGTGTTGCCACCATCAACGGGCGCATTCCCGGACCGGTGGGCACCGATGGCATCCCGGATGCGGTACAGGCCCCGTCGCAATACAACAATGGAACCATCAACTACAGCATAGCCGACTCCAACAGCGATAATATTTTGGACTACGCTTCCACGGACAGCGATTCCGACGGATGCAACGATGTTCTGGAAGCTGGCCATGCCGATCCGGACGGGGATGGTTTTTTGGGCAACTCCCCGGTAACCATAAATTCAACAGGAATTGTCATGGGACAAGGTGGGTACAACACTCCTTTGGACGGGGATGGCAACTCAGTGTATGATTACACCGAAGCAGGCAACACCCCTACCATCTCAACAATCCCAGCAAGTGCCGTTGTCTTTGATGGTCATTCCGGAAATATATCGCTCACTACAAACCACACCACACAATACCAATGGCAGATAAGTACGGACGGGGGCACGACCTTCGTGGACATTTTTGACATGGGCCCATATTCCGGAACGGACACCGACACCTTGACCATAAACAACCCGGATATGGATATGGATGGATACCAGTATCGTGTGGAATTGTATAACGACGCCTATGTTTGCTCACCTTCCACTACATCCAATAGCATAACCTTGGATGTGCGCGTAAGGACCGTTATCTCCAACAGAAAAATAACCTTTAGGGTCAACCAACAGCAATGAAGCGACTTTGGCCCACTGGGGGACCCAGCACCCAAATTTTATGTGAAATCAATCCAATATTCCATACATTTACATCGAATAAGTTCTTTACTTAATTTCTTTATCAAAACGATAAGGGTTTCCGACGGATGTCGGGATTAATAGGGAATCGTGTGTAAATCACGAGCTGACGCGCAACTGTAAGTTCGATTCCATTTCGGAATAGCGTGTTTTTGCCAGAAGTGCCATTGTCCACCAGTGAATGGATGAGAAGGCGGCAAAAATCGGACAAGCCAGGATACCTGCCCATATCGTTCCCACTCCGTGGGATTTTGACGGTGCCTTCGCGTAAAAGGGCGGGTCGAACGTTTGAACTTTGCCCGAAACCCCGGGCAGACCCCATCCACGTTCCTCTTGTTTCAAGGCATTGCGAAGTTGAGCTAAGGAGCTTTTATCAAATTGTTCAATTTTATAAAAGCTTTAGCAATGAAAACAAGCAATCTGGGCCACCCAAGGATCGGGGCCCACCGCGAGCTGAAAAGAGCTTGCGAAAAGTATTGGTCCGACAGGACCCCTTTGGAGGACCTTATCGAGATGGGAAAGAGCATCCGAAAGGAGAACTGGAAACTTCAACAAGGGAAAGGCATCGACCTTATCCCATCCAATGATTTCTCGTTTTACGACCAAGTACTGGACACCACGCTGATGGTCGGGGCCGTTCCCGAACGCTACACAAACCTGCAAACATCGGACAACAGTCTTTTGGACCTATATTTCGCTATGGCCCGGGGCCTGCAAAAACAAGGGGTGGATGTGATCGCCATGGAAATGACCAAATGGTTCGACACCAACTATCATTACATTGTACCGGAATTTACCAAAGACCAGGAATTTGGGTTATTGTCACTTAAGGCAGTGGAGGAGTTCAAGGAGGCAAAATCCCTTGGCATACATACAAAACCGGTGCTATTGGGCCCTGTTACCTACCTACTTTTGGGAAAGGAAAAAGAAGAGGGCTTCCATCGACTCGATCTCTTGCCCAAACTGCTTCCCGTCTATCATTCCATTTTGGAAAGGCTGTCGGATGCAGGGGCCACATGGGTGCAATTTGACGAACCCGTGCTCGCAACGGACCTTTCCGATAAGGGGAAACGGGCCATCAGCCAAGTTTACCGGGGAATTGCCGAGACCTTCCCAAACCTGAAAACATTATTGGCCGGTTATTTCGGTGATTACGGGAACAATCTTGACACCGTGATCGAACTGCCCATATGCGCTTTGCACCTGGACCTGAAAAAGGGACCGGATCAGTTGGACAGGGTTTTGTCATCCAGCAAGTTGAATGAAAGGCTATCCCTATCATTGGGCGTGATCGATGGCAGGAATATCTGGAAAAACGATTTTGCATCCTCTTTGCGTCTCATCCAACAGGCAAAACGGCAATTGGGCCAGGAACGTACCATCATCTCCCCATCCTGTTCGCTCTTGCACGTCCCTTATGATTTGGGACTTGAAAAGAACGAAAAAGTGCTATCAAAGGAAATCAAGGACTGGATGGCCTTTGCCAAAGAGAAACTGGAAGAGCTCCGCAGCCTGAAAAAACTGGCCCTATCCCCTGATTTTGAATCACATCAACTGTTTTTGGACAATGTGGCCTCCATGCAACGGAGACGAAGTTCAGGGCTGATCCACAGATCCATGGTAAAACAAAGGGTGGGACAGTTGGACAAAACGGATTACCACAGGAAATCCCCTTTTGAAAAAAGGAAGGTCTTGCAGGAATCAGAGTTAAGACTCCCTCTTTTTCCGACCACAACCATAGGGTCGTTCCCTCAGACCAAAGAAGTGAGACGAAACAGGTCGTTGTTCAAAAAAGGGGACCTCAATGAAGGGCAATATGTGGAATACCTGAAAAATGAGACCAAAAAGGCAATATCGCTCCAAAATGAGATCGGTCTGGACGTGCCCGTACATGGGGAATTTGAAAGAAACGATATGGTGGAGTATTTCGGGGAACAGTTGGAAGGCTTCACCTTTACCCAAAATGGATGGGTGCAGAGCTATGGATCTCGCTGTGTAAAGCCCCCCATCATCTACGGGGATGTATCAAGACCAAGGCCCATCACGGTTTTCTGGAGCTCATTTGCACAATCATTGACCGAAAAACCCGTAAAAGGAATGCTCACGGGACCCGTGACCATTTTGCAATGGTCCTTTGTTCGGGATGACCAGCCCCGTTCCTCCACTTGCGAACAAATTGCATTGGCCATTTTGGATGAAGTCCTAGATCTGGAAAAAGAGGGCATCGGTATCATTCAAGTGGATGAGCCCGCCATACGCGAGGGCCTGCCCCTGCGCAAAGAAGATTGGGGCCATTACCTGGACTGGGCCATCGGTGCCTTTAGGCTGTCCACAAGTGGGGCCAAGGACTCCACTCAGATACATACCCATATGTGCTATTCCGAGTTCAATGACATCATCAAGGGCATTGCGGAAATGGATGCCGATGTGATCACCATTGAGTGCTCACGATCCCAAATGGAGCTATTGGACGCCTTTCACGAGTTTGATTATCCCAATGATATCGGACCCGGGGTGTACGATATCCATTCGCCAAGGGTCCCATCAGAGGAAGAGATCCTGAAGCTATTACAAAAGGCCGGGAAGGTGCTGCCCCCGTCCAAATTGTGGGTCAACCCGGATTGCGGCTTGAAGACAAGGGGATGGGAGGAAACCAAGAACGCCTTAAAGGTAATGGTCTCTGCCGCCCAACAAATGAGGAAAGCTGTAGGCCAGCCTTGAAAAATAATATGAACGGGGCCGGTACCGGTATCGGCCCCTCTGAACCAATGGCGCATCACGAAAGCAAATATTGTCAACGATGTGACACCCAATTTGAATGCAAGGTAGGGACCATTGCCATTTGCCAATGTAGCACCGTAACATTGAGTAAAGAAGAACGGGGGCACATCGAGCAAAAATATGATGACTGCCTTTGCGCCAATTGTCTCAAGGTATTGAGAACCGAACACAAAAATGCCAAACACCAACGATCCCTTAAAAAGATCTTAGGGATCTACTATAAAGAGAACCATGGAAATAAATGAAAGGATAGAGCGATCCAAAACCAACATATTCAAAGCGGTCTTCCCCAATACGGTCAACCACTACGACACCCTTTTCGGAGGAACCGCCCTCAGCCTTATGGACGAGGTGGCCTTTATCACCGCCACGCGTTTCAGCAGAAAACCAATGGTCACCGTCAGTACCGACCGCATCGATTTTGACCACCCCATCCAAGCCGGGACCATTATAGAGCTTGTGGGCACAGTAGTGAAAGTGGGCAACAAAAGCCTTAAGGTCCAGGTTGATATTTTTGTGGAGCAAATGTATTGCGATCATCGGGGAAAAGCCATATGCGGGGAGTTTACCTTTGTGGCCTTGGATGAAAACAAAAAACCTGTTTCAGTCTTATGAGCAATGTAAAGCCATCCACCAAAAGGATAATCGTGAATGAAGAGGCAAAACCCTATGTCTCACCATTGACCAGTTTTGACATATATCTGGAGAATTACCACAAATTGATGAAACAATTAAAGAAAGAAGCTGATGTAAGGCAACTGAGATCGATACTAAAATCAGATATCACGACCCATATCCGGGACTTGATACTCCATGGGGCATATGACGCATTGGTACTTACCCGGCCCGACCAACACATTGTCTGGGTAAATGACGGGTTTCAGGAAATGACAGGGTACCCCAAGAGCTTCGCCATCGGGAAAAGACCCGGTTTTCTCCAAGGGGCCCTGACCTCGAAAAAAACGAAACAGGAAATCCGGGAGTCATTGGAGATGGAGCGCACCTCCACCTTCTCCATCCTGAATTACCGCAAAAATGGGGAAACCTATACATGCCAGATCAAAATAGTCCCCCTTTACAACACAAAGAAGGAACTGACCCACTTCATGGCATTGGAGAAGGAATCCAAAGCGGCATAAAAAGCAAGAACGGGGAGTTGGATTCACGGCACTAGAACGGCCAATGCCCTTTCCTCAATGGAGACCGACAATTCGTCAACTTCCATGCGGTGAAGCTCTCCATCGGCTTGCATCAAACGGTCGGCAGGTTTCCCATCGAATCCCAATTTCAACTCCTTTACCTTATAATAACTTACCTTTTTGAGGTACCGGTTCAACTTGAGGACCATCAATAGGCCCAATAAAAGCACCTCCCCCCTGTTCAGGTTTTCTATGATCACCACATCCAACAGGCCATCTTCCATGGAGGCCATTCGAGTCAGGGAAATATCATAGCCCATGACCCTGGAGTTGGAAACAAAGAACATGAACGGGTTTGCATGGAATGTTTTCCCATTGAGTTCCACCTTGATCCTCTCAACTGCGCTGAATTCCCTCAAGGATTTGAAAACCGCCCTTAGATAGGCCCAAAATCTGCGGCCATTGGATTGGTTGTAGTTGGATATTACCCTGGCATCGAACCCGATGCCCATGTTACTGAAAAAAGGCCTTCCATTTACCATGGCAACGTCAATGGCCTTGGTTCTGCCCCCTTTGATGATCTCGATCGCCCGATGAAGCCTTCGCGGAATCCCGAGACTTTCGGCCAAACCGTTCCCTGATCCCATTGGTAAAATGCCCAATGGCACATTGGTTCGGACCAAACAGGATGACACTTCATTGATGGTCCCATCCCCACCGCAAGCCACCACTATCCCCGCTCCTTGACCAAGGGATTCCTCTGCCAATTTGGACGCATGTCCGGCATAGTCCGAGATCTTCACGGTCATCCTGTAATGCAACGGATCGAAGTGGTCGGACAAAGTTTCCAGATCCAAAACATGAGACCCCCTACCGGAGATTGGGTTTATGATGAAATGTATATCGATCATGGTGCCGCATCAACGTTCAAGCCATCATGGTTATAGAGATAATCGGCCAATTGATAGAAGGAAATGGTCTCATTCAAAAAAATCGTGTCCATGGGTCGCTTTTTCAAACTGTTGTCCTGTTGGTCCCATTTGTATTGATTGGCGGTCTTGCCATCCCCGAGCACCATCAAATCATTTGACTTCAAGAGCCCTAGTTTTCTATAGTTTCCGATAAAGGCCCTTTGCCCTTCAGGTGCTACACTGAGGACATCCCGTCCAAAAAAGTTGTTTTTATACTCCCATCCCAAAAGGGAAAACAGGGTGGGCACCACATCTATTTGGGAACACTGCTGGACAATCCGTTTTCCCTGGAAGCCTTTCAAGTTCACAATCAAAGCGGGAATACGGTAGTTGGCCACGTCCAATTCCCATTTGCCCGCACTACTGGCACAGTGGTCGGCCATGATCACGAACACGGTATCATCGTACCATGGCCTGGTTTTGGCCTGCTTGAGGAATTGACCGATGGCATGGTCGGTGTACTTGACCGCCCCGCTCCTTCCCGTGCCGGAGGGAATATCGATCTTGCCTTCCGGATAGGTATAGGGCTTGTGGTTCGAAGTCGTCATGATAAAATCAAAGAACGGCCTCCCCCGTTTCGATGCCATATCGGCCTCTTTCAAAACCTTGTTGAAAATATCCTCATCGCAGACACCCCATGCATTCTCGAAGGTTACCTCACCATCCTCAATGTTCCGTCGATTCGTCACAATATCCCCAGATGGTAAAAAACCCCGTCCCCTATCGACGATATCGAAACCATTCCCGCTGAAGAACCTATCCATATTGTCAAAATAACCATCGCCACCATAAAAGAAGGTCCGAGAATACCCTTTGCTTTTGAAGACCTCCCCTATGGTATAGAGGTTTTGGTTGCGCTCCCTTTTCACAATGCTCCTTCCCGGGGTTGGCGGGATCGCCAAGGTAATGGCCTCCATGCCCCGCACCGTCCTTGTCCCTGTGGCGAATAAATTGGTGAAATAGGCCTCTGCGCCGGCAATGGAGTCCAAATTGGGCGTGAGCCCCTCCCTGTTCCCGAAGATGCCCAGATAATCAGCGCTCAAACTCTCCACACATATCAACACTACATTTGGCCTTTGCCCCATATCTCCCCTCACAAGCCTTTGAATGCCCTTTTCAGGGGACAGAAGACTGTCTGAAGAATTCTTAAGGCTCTCCTCCACCATATAAAGGGCCCTTTGTTCCGGTATGGTCCTGTAAAATTCGGTATAGCTGAGCTCATTGTTCCTGAATGCTGCAAAAAACGAATAAATACCGGCCTTGGACAGCTCATTGTTGTATCGGTTGTTCGAAAGTTCCGCCTGTTCATTCTCCACCATACCGGTGTAAAAAAGCACAACGGCAATTGCCAAAACGGTAGGCACCGATTTCTGTCCAAAATCAGAGGTTGATTCAAATGCTATCCTGAAAACCCCTTTCCGGTCAAAGTACCATATCGTGAGCACCACCAAAAACAACATGCCCCCTATAAGAAGGGGCAATGGGTAGGATTCGTTGATGTTCTTGACCACCTCGTAGGTGTATATAAGGTAGTCCACGGCAATGAAATTGAACCGTCTTTGGAACTCATCCCAAAAGGTGATCTCAGCGAAAAAGGAAAAATAAACCACCAATAAACATACGGCCAAACCAAAATAACATACTATCCGGTCAAAAACCGACCCATAGACCCGCTTTGGCAAAAGCAGGAAATAAAAGGATGCCACTACATAGAAAAAGGACAGTGTCCCCAAATCAAAGAACAGGCCCACAACGAAAATCTTTATCAATCCGAAAAAGGAATTTTCAAGCTGTGGAAAATCCAATAAAAGGAAAATCAATCGCACTGCGAATGAAACAAGGAGAAACAACACCGAAAAAGCATTGAGAACCGAAAAACGAGATGGAAATAAGTTCTTGACCATAACCATGGTTTCTTTAATCCATTACAAACTTGAACCCCAGACCGAAATAGTTGGCTTTGAGACCTGTGGTCCTGGAATAGTTGTTATACTTCAGATCAATGCCCTTTAGTCCGAAACCCAATGTCCTGAATTGTGTGAATATATCCGTGTAACTAATTCCAAATCCAACCTGATGGGCATCGTAGGCGGACAAGTCAAAGTCAGATGTGTAAAATTGCTCTGAAGACAAGTGCGTATCGAAGGGGGCAAAATAATCTATGCGGTTCTGGGTATAGTACCTGTACGATGGATAGAACGTGAAGTTCTGCGAAATTTTTATCGGCAGTTCAATACTTGCTGTATGGGCACGCAGTCCCCAATCATCAAAATAATACCGGTAATAGGTCCTAACTGTGAGCATCTCATTGAAATAATGGTTCAGTCGAAGACCAATTGGAAATTTCATTCTGGTATGCGGCAGTCGCTCCATATCATCAGCCAACATGAACACATCCTTGTTCCGGGATGAAGTATAGTTGGGTATACTGGCAGGATTGCCGATGAAATAGTTGGGGACATCGGCAAAATAAACCCGCTGCATGGGGTTTGACAACCACCCCTGTTGATGGACCACATCGGCAAAAATGGACATTTGCGTATTCTTGCCCAGAATTTGCGAAAAGGATACCGAAACCGCAAAGCTGTTTCTTTTCTTGTCCGAAATCAAACCAAACCCATCCATAGGTCTCCACGTATTCGATCCATTTTTATCAGTGACGCTCCCGTTACCGTCCAAAATGTCAACCCCATTGAAAAAACCGCTGTTCAAATTGTTTCCGGCCTCAAGGTAACTATCCAATTCCGTTGGGTATCTCGGCAGCCAGGAATCCAAAAACACACTCCCCTTCAAACCCACTTCGGTATTTTTCTCGTTGAACAGCTTTGTGATTCCACCCCCGAAACCAAAAGACAGGTAATCATATTCCGTGGCAAAGGATGCATTGGCACTCCAGATCTGATCTCTATCGTCGGAACTATGGGAGTATGCCACACTCACACTTCCCCAGGTATCCTGACGCGAAGCGCCGGAAGAGGCCACCCACGGACTTCCGATAACACCGGAATAGCCACCATTGCCCATATCATCGTCATCAAATCCATCATCGTCATCGCCACCGCCACCAATCCCCATGGTACCAGAGGCCCCTGACACACCGGAACCCGTTTTGGTCAGGTCAAATGGGTTCAAATTACTTGAGGACGCTGAAGTGTAGGTGGAGATCCCGACATCCGCTGTCAACACATCATCATCATTCAAGGGAATGCTAATGACAATGGACGGTGCCACGTCGGTCAATTTTTCCGTACCGACTCCGCCGCTCACCGAAGCATTGTTTCCCGTTTGTTCATAGTAACTGGAGAGAATGTCCACTTCAGTGGATTCCAATACCCGTTTGGTATACCCTCCTGTATTCCCCTGTTGGGCCAATCCCACCAAAGGACAAAATAGCACCAACCAAACACCTATTTGCATGATTCCCCTAGTTACATCCACAACCACCTCCTGTTTTTCCTCCATTCCCTCCAGATGCCCCTTCACGATAGACTTGATAATTGGTTTCAAATTTTGTGAGCTTTTTATCGGCAAGCACCATATCCGGGTCATTGATGTTCACTTTGTCATATTCATGCAGTACCATGCAGGACGACATACTGAACAAACCGCACAATGCAATTAAAATCTTTTTCATATTTGGGTTTATCTACTTTGCGTTTTAATTTCTTTGAGGTCTATGTTCTTTGAGGCAATGATTTTATTGTCCTCATCCACGATAATGCACTCCACTCCTTTCAATTGGTCGATAAAATCAAGACCCGCATCGACCCCCATCACAAAAATCGATGTGGCCAGGGCATCTGCGAGCTCGGCATTCCGGGTAAATACGGTGGCACTTAAAATCCCCTTGCTGGGGTAACCTGTCCTTGGATCGATGATATGGGCATAGCGTTGAGAGTCAAGGATGATATATTTTTCATAATTGCCGGATGTGACCACGGCCTGGTCCTTTACGGGCAACCAGGAAAAAACCTTGCTTTTGTCCAGTGGGTTTACAATGGCCACCATCCAATCCTTGCCATTGGGTCGGCACCCCCACGCGTTCAAGTCCCCAGATGCATTGATGATCCCCGCCTTTACACCATGCTTTATCAACAATTGCTTGGCCTTGTCGGCGGCATATCCCTTGCCTATGGCGCCAAAACCGATTTTCATGCCTTCATTCTTCAAAAAAACCGTTTGTTCATCGCGGTCCAACACAATATTTTGGTACCCTACCTTGGAGACAGACTCTTTTATCTTTGCCTTGGGAGGCATCTCCGTTACGGAACCGTCAAATTTCCAGATTCGGTCCATGGAGGCATAACTGATATCAAAAGCACCTTGTGTCAACTTGGAAACCTTTAGGGCCCTTTCGATGAGCTGAAACAGTTCCGGGTCCACTTTTACCGGATGCACCCCCGCATTTTCATTAATGACAGAAGTTTGTGAGTTTGGGTCCCAGGACGAAATGAGCCTTTCGATTCTTGTGATCTCATCTATGGCCAGATCAAGGTACCCATCGGCCTTTTCCCGATCATCGGCGACCACGGTCAGATCGAACCGACTTCCCATCAATTTCAGGGTTCGCTGGTATATTTTCACTTCCTGTATCGTACCGCCCAAGGTGGGCTCCAACCTTCCCGGATGCCCTAAGGTCGAAATGGAGAGGAACACTACGGATAAAATTAGCCTTGATCTCAACATAAGGGTATTCTTAGAAAGAGTTCAACTTGTTGAAATAGGCCTTTGGACTCGTTTTTTCGTAACCGGATTGTCCCAAAACTTTTCCAGATGGATCCAAGACCACCACATACGGGAAATAACCATTGGGATTGTATTTTGACGCCAAGGATTTATTGTGCGATTCCTGTGCTTCGGACAATTGGTTCTTTTTCCTTCTGGGGAAATCGGCCTTGAGCATCACAAAATGGTCCTTTGCCAAGGCTTGGAATTCACTGGAACCCCAAATCTCACGATCCAACTTGATGCACGGCGCACACCAATCGGAACCTTGGAAGACCAGAACAATGTTCCTATCGTTTTTTCGGGCCATTTCCTTGGCCTTGTCAATACTTGTCAGCCAATCTTGGGCCATAATTTCCTGAAAGGCAAAGAGGCAACAGATGACCAAGAACGCAAACCATTTTTTGTTATCCATAATCTTGATATTAATTTCTTTTTCCATTACTTAGACAGCCAAAAGACGGAGCACCCTATTTTTTTCTAATTATTTTTGTGATTCACACAAAGTAGTTTCGCCCAAAACAGACCATGAAAGAGGAAGAGCCATCCATTTGTGAACAAAAAAACTATGATCGAATATTCCGCACCCACTATGAGGGCGTGACGCGATTCGTGTATTTTAAATGTGGAGACCTTCAACAAGCCGAGGATATCGTTCAGGATGTGTTTTTGAAACTTTGGAAATTGTGTTCCACCGTCACTTTTTCCAAGGTAAAGGCCTACTTGTTCAGAGCGGCCAATAACGCCTTCCTGAATGAAAGGGCGCATGAAAAAGTTGTTTTGAAACACCTGAAAAGCACGGCTCCTTCGGTTGACAATGAAAGTCCCGAATATTTGTTGCAGATGGATCAATTTCATGAAAAACTGAAACAGGCCATGGCTTCATTGCCACAAAGGGAAAGGGAAGTCTACCTCATGAGCAGGGTAGAGAAGAAGACCTATGCGGAAATCGCGGAGATCTTGGGACTTGGTGTCAAGGCCATTGAACGAAGGATGGGCAAGGCTTTGTTGATTCTAAGGGACAATCTTGGAAAAGAATTGAAATTTTAATAGGGTAAACGATTGTTTAACTGTCAATTAAATAGGAGAGCGAATGCCTATGAAAGAAAAATACGCCAATGAGGAATTTTTGGCCCGATGGCTGGCGGGGGAATTGAGCGATGAGGAGCTGGCTGGGTTCAGGGCATCCGATGTCCATAGGGAGATCATGGCCATCGACAAAGCCGCCAGATCTCTTTCCGGCCCTAAGATCGATGTGGAAAAGGCACTCTCCCTCGTTACTTCAAAAAATCAAAAGGCACAGAATAAACCCAAAGTAAAACGTTTATGGGCATTTACTGCAGCAGCAGCCTGCATTGCGATACTTTTTGGGGGCTACATCTATTTTTATGGCACCAAAACCTATTCCACCGGCATTGGCGAAAAAGAGACTGTTCTTCTCGCAGATGGGTCCATTATTGAGTTAAATGCCAATTCGACATTGTCCCACAGGAGATTCAATTGGCAAGAAGACCGGGCCGTGGATTTTGACGGCGAGGCTTTTTTTGATATTAGATCAGGTAAGGATTTCACGGTAAGGACACCCAGGGGGACCATTACCGTTTTGGGAACCCGATTCAACATCAGGAACCGTGGGGATTTCAAGGTTGAATGCTATGAAGGAACCATAGTGTATGTGCCATTGAGCGAAAACCGAACGGATACAGAGCTTACCCAAGGAACGGAAATCCAATTGATCGATGGGGAAATCCTTCAAAGGGAAATTCCCCACAGTTCCCCTGATTGGAAAAATGGATTCTCTTCCTTTTCAGGGCGACCGCTCTCCGAGGTACTGGACGAACTTGCCCTGCAATATCCCATTGGATTCAATTCAGGTGCTATTGATGTCAATCGGAAATTCACGGGGAAATTCACCCACGATAACCTTGAAAACGCCCTGAAGACCACTTTGGAACCCATGGGCATCAAATATCATATTTCTAAGGACAAAAGAATCATTACCTTGTCCGAATAAGAAATGAGGTGTTTTATAACCGTATTGCTGTTCCTATTGGGCATGCCTTTGTCACATGCCCAAGAAAACCTATTCTACGAGTTTGGGGATACCCCTTTGAAAAAGGTCATTCAGCAACTAGAAAGTGAAACGGGAACCAGTTTCTCCTACGCCGAGGACCTCGTTGGGGACAAGAACATCACCGCATTGGTGGAGGGTTTGACCTTGGACGAGGTTCTCGGTATTCTTGAAGCACAATCGGGATTGCGTTTTGAAAAGATAAAGGGACGACCCCAGGTCATCATTGTGCCCGTTTCCCAGGAGAATGGAATCTCCATCTACCTTTTGGACCACGACACACGACTGCCCATATCCGAAGAACAAGTGGTGGTGGACTCCAGTTTGACCATGGAAAGCGATAAAAGGGGCCGGATCCAGCTCAAGGATATCGGCAGACCGGAATATCGCTTGGAAGCCACCGGATACCATCCAGCCCTGATATCGGCAAAAGGCACAAGCGCCTCCGTATACCTTAAGGCCGTTTACCGCGAGCTCAAGGAGGTCGTGGTAACATCATACATTACCACGGGGATCGACAGAAATCGCGATGGATCCCTTACCCTTTCCCAAAAACCATTGGGACCAATACCGGGGCTGACCTCGCCGGATATCCTGCAGAGCATACAAATGATTCCAGGTGTGGCCTCATTGGACGAATCGGCCTCTGGCATACAGATACATGGGGGGACATCGGACCAGAATTTGGTGCTGTTCGACCATATCCGGGTATTCAACACGGGGTACCTGTATGGTATGTTGTCCAGGTTCAACCCCTATGCCACGAAAGAAGCGACCATTTTCAAAACAGCCACCAGTGCTGTTTATGGCGACCGGGTTTCTGGAATCATCAATATCAACACCGATGACAAGGTCGCCCAAAGACCATCCGGGGGGATTGGAATCGATGGACTGAGCGTGGATGGGTACATCAAGGTCCCTGTGTCCAAAAAATCATCTTTGTCGCTTTATGCCAGGAATGCCTATCTGGACATTTTCAAGACCCAGACCTATGAGGCCTATTCAAAGAAAATCTTCAGCAATTCGGGCCCGATTTCCGATAGCAACGGGAACCCGTTGAACGTGAGATCCGATGACAGCTACACCTATGACACCAGTAACAGTGAGTTTCGGTTTTACGACATCAATGCAAAATATGTCTACCGGCCCTCGGGGAAGAACAAACTTTCTGTAAGCGCATTGATGACCAGAAACCGCACCCTGTTTTCCTTCCATAACGATGGTGAGACAAAAAGGGATTCCCTGACCACGGGAAATGGAGGTGTGAGTATCAACTGGAAACACCAAACCTCCCCTAGACAGACCGATCAGATCACCACTTACTTTTCATCCTACGATTCGTACTACCGAAATTTGGAGCTATATGGCAGGGAATTGGAGGAAACCAATACCAGGGGCAACAGAATCAGTGATTTTGGACTGGAGCTCAAATCGGATAGAACTTTAAGGAACAACGACCTGTTGAGTTTTGGATATCAACTCTCCAACACCAATTTGGAAATCGACCTGGGCCATGTATCCAATTCCAATCCCTCTGAAAACATCGACCTTCCCGTACAGGACAGTAACTTGAAGAATGCGCTCTTTGGGGAATACAGCATGCGAAAAGATAATGGTGCCCTGGTCAAAATGGGGCTCCGGGCGGTCCATTATGGGAGTTTGGCCAAACTGTACCTTGAGCCTAGATTGAATATAGAGATACCTCTCAGCAGATCCCTCCGGGCACGAATGGGACTGGAAAGAAGAAACCAGCCCATTTCGCAATTGATCGAGTTCAACCAGACCGAGCTCAGGTTGGAGAACAATCTTTGGAGACTCTCCGACAATGCCGATTACCCCATACTGCAGAGCAACCAGTTTTCGACAGGTATCCTTTTGGACGGAAATGGCTGGACCTTTGATGCTGAAGCATACTATAAAAACCTGTCTGGGCTTACCTCCCATAGCCAAGGTTTCCATCTGCCCCAACCCGTCCTTGCAAAAGGCAGAAGCCATATCATGGGCTTGGACATCCTTTTGAAAAAACGCATCCGAAATTACCGGTTTTGGATTGGCTACGCCTTGAACAATGTGGATTTCACCTTTGATGGGATCCAAGAGGAAAGCTTTTCCGGGAACAATGACATACCCCATAGTTTTAGGGTATCCAATAGTCTGACCATCAAAAACCTCAAGCTTTCCTTGGGATGGCAATATCGCAGCGGAACACCATTTACCCCGATAAAAAATTATAGCGAGGAAACCCACACGGTTACATTTGAACCTTTGAACAGCGGCCGTTTGCCCAATTTCCATAGACTGGATGCCTCTTTGACCTATGATTTTGCAATCCAGCGCAAATCCACCAAAGTCCAATTGCGCCTTTCCGCCCTGAACATCTATGACCGTATCGTGCCACTTGCCATTATCCACAGGACCACCCAACAAAACGACGGACTGCTCTTGGAGCAGGTCATTCAAAGAAAATCCTTGGGCTTTACCCCGAATCTTGCCCTTAGATTGTTTTTCTAGATACAGAGGAGAGGGGCATAAAAAAACCCCGACAATCCTGTCGAGGTCTTTCTCGTACCTTGGGAGGGAATCGAACCCTCACTCCCGAAGGAACTGGATTTTGAATCCAGCGCGTCTACCAGTTCCGCCACCAAGGCATCGGTACCACATTTTCAAATGCGAGTGCAAAGCTAAAAAAATAATTTTATATAACACCAAAAAATACTTCGATTTATCCTTTAGCAACCCGATTTAATTCTTAAATTTGCACCTCCTTAATTATAAGTACTTTAAAACGCTAGTTAACAAGAGATTGTAATGGCCTATCAAGTTCCGGAACCTAAAATCTTTGCTTGTACCCAAAGTGTTGAGCTGGGCAAGAAAATCGCTGCTTCCTATGGCGCGGAATTGGGAAAAGTCCAATTCTCACGCTATAGCGACGGCGAGTTTCAACCTTCTTTCGAGGAATCCATCCGGGGAGCACGCATTTTCATCATCGGTTCCACCAATCCAAGTTCGGAAAACTTGATGGAAATGTTGTTGATGTTGGATGCCGCCAAGAGAGCCTCTGCAAGACACATTACCGCTGTTATGCCCTACTTTGGTTGGGCCAGACAGGATAGAAAGGACAAGCCCCGTGTTCCCATAGCCGCTAAATTGGTGGCCAAAATGTTGGAAACCGCAGGGGCCACAAGGATCATAACCATGGACCTGCACGCAGATCAAATCCAAGGCTTCTTCGAGAAACCCGTGGACCACCTGTTCGCCTCCACCCTTTTCTTACCCTATCTAAAAGGCTTGAATTTGGACAATCTTTGTATAGCATCCCCCGATATGGGTGGTTCCAAAAGAGCATATGCCTACTCCAAAGCACTGGAGTGCGATGTGGTCATCTGTTACAAACAAAGGGCCAAGGCCAATGTAATTTCCCACATGGAACTCATTGGTGATGTAGAAGGCAAGAATGTGGTTTTGGTGGACGACATGGTCGATACCGCTGGAACCCTTACCAAAGCTGCGGATTTGATGATGGAAAGAGGAGCAGCAAGTGTACGTGCCGTCACAACACATGGATTGCTGTCCGGAAAAGCATACGAAAGGATTGAAGAATCAAAATTATCGGAATTGATCGTGACCGATTCCATCCCGATAGATAAAGACAAAAACAAGATACAGGTATTGTCGTGTGCCGACCTTTTTGCAGATGTAATGCACAGGGTCCACCACAACACATCAATATCTTCAAAATTTTTAATGTAAATCAATTTAATATATAACAATGAAGTCAATTACAATCAAAGGATCCCAAAGAGAAAGCGTGGGCAAGGTTTCTACCAAAGCCTTACGTAATGCTGGAAAGGTCCCTTGCGTGCTTTACGGAGGGGATAAACCAGTGCATTTTTCAGCTGATGAAATCGCGTTCAAAGACTTGGTGTACACCCCAAATGCGCACACCGTGGTAATTGAATTGGAAGATGAAAAGTTTGCCGCCGTAATGCAGGATATCCAATTCCACCCTGTCACGGACAACATTCTTCACATAGATTTCTATCAATTGTTCGAAGACAAGCCAATCACCATGAGAATTCCAGTACGTTTGGAAGGAAACTCTCCAGGTGTTAAAAACGGTGGACGTCTGCTTTTCAGAAAAAGAAAGCTTTCCATTCGTGCATTGCCCGATTTGCTTCCGGATTTTATCACCATCGATATTTCCAAGTTGAGAATCGGTCAGACCATTGCTGTGGAAACCGTTCTAAACGACGATTACACATTCTTGCACCCTGATAGCACCGCTATCGTTCAGGTTAAAGCTTCCAGGACTTCTGTTGACGAAGAGCTTGAAGATGAAGACGAAGAAGGTGCAGAAGGAGAAGCTACCGAAGGTGGCGAAGCTCCAGAGGCGGAAGCTGCGGAATAACACTTTCTAAAATGTAACAAGAGCATCCCTTTTTACTTAGGTATTTGGGATGCTTTTGTATTTTTAGACAAATCATTACACAGCCGATGCTCCATTTTATAAAGCAACTTTTTGGCTCATCAAAACAACTATTGCAAGAAACCGACCCCATGAAGAAATTTTTGATCGTTGGTCTAGGAAACATTGGAACCGAATATGACGAAACCCGTCATAACATCGGGTTCAAAGTCCTTGATTTTTTGGCGGAACAAGAGGCCTTTACCTTTGAAAGTGCCAAATTGGGTGCCGTGGCCACATTTAAGCACAAAGGAAAGAGCGTGGTCTGCCTTAAGCCATCCACTTACATGAATTTGAGCGGAAAAGCGGTAAAGTATTGGATGGAAAAGGAAAACATACCTCTGGACAATGTTTTGGTCATAACCGACGACATCAACCTACCCTTTGGGTCCATCAGATTGAAGGGCAAGGGAAGTGATGGCGGACACAATGGGCTCAAGGATATCCAAAATGTTCTACAGACCACAAAATACAACCGTTTTAGGTTTGGTGTCGGTGCCGATTTCAGCAAAGGCAAACAAGTGGACTATGTCTTGGGCAAATGGGACGATGATCAACAAAAGGCCATGCCCGAGCGTCTGGAAAAATCCACGGACTTAATCCGTTCCTTTGTGTTTGCCGGTGCAAAGAACACCATGAACCAATTCAACGGCACATAATCACTAAAGCACTTTAAAGTCGAATACCCCGGATATTGAGGTGTTCCCCTCCAAATCCGTAGTGACCACCCTCCAATAATAAACGGTTCCCGATTCAACACTTACCGGCATCTCCATATTGGATGTTTCTCCAATTGATGTCGTTGGTGGATTCGTGTCCGATAAAAAGACCTCAAAAGTGTCGATATCGTTATCCACATCTCCTCCTGACCATTCCAAGAGCACTTCGTTGGCAATATCCCTTTGCACTGTTGAACCGGACAAAGGACTTACCAATTGCGCGGGAAATGGAGCATAAGTGGTTTGGGATCCCGCATTATAGAACAACCATGTTTGGCTTGAAGCCACTTGATCGGATGTGGTATTAAGGGACGTTACCGACCATGCATACGGGGTTCCTTTGGAAACCGTGACACTTGCGGAAGTTGACGCTGTATTTATGGTTTGAGTAACATTGGTCTCTAAATTCAAAACACTCAATCTATAACTTTCGGTATGATTGGATGCCCTCCATTGAAAAGTGATCTGTGTAGAGTTCTGATTGATTTCCACTCCAGTAGTGCACTCTGAATTTTCTTCGGGAAAAATCAATTCCGCTCCTTCAGGGGCAGGTGGCGGACCATCATCCCCTCCACATGAGACCAATAAAACCAATATGGATAGCCAGATTATATTCCGAATCATCTTTTAATAAGTTTAAACATTTCTTTTACACCTGCTTTCTCAACTCCTAGATAATAAATCCCCTTGGGAAGATTGGACAAATCCAATTGCAGGTCTTCTCCTGAAACCCTTCGGTTCTCCGTTCTGACCAACCTACCATTAACAGTGAATATTTGAATACCAACAGTTCCCTCAAAACCACCTAGATAAACTTCGGTTACCGTATCCACAGGGTTTGGGGAGATAATAGGCCTTGAAGAATAAAACAAGGTCTTTTCAACCACACCTTGACAAGGCAGGTTGGAATACACTCTCAAGGTATTCACACCTTCCTTCAAATCAAGCTCGATTTTTGATGCTTCTGTTTGCGTGACCAATCCATTGAGCTCCACATTGTAAAATGAAGCACCGCTCATATCCACACTTAAGGTACCGGAATCTGTTACGGCCTCAATGTCCAATATATCGGGCTGTGTGATTACAGCTTCAAAACAGACCTCCTGATAGGTTATCAATCCATTGGTTCCCGTAATGCAAAGGGAATATTCCCCTGCGGTCAAATTGGAAAAGGTTTGGGAATCCGTAAAATCAAATGACTCAGGGTCGCTTCCACCATTCAAAACCGCAGTATAGGTAATGGATGTATCAAAAGGAGTGATTGTTATCGACCCATTGTTACTGCTTCTGCATGTTTCGCTTTCTATTTCAACCTCAAAATTGTCCGACGCAAATCGATATATGGCACAACCGTTCGTATTCACCTCCACTCCTTTGGGCGTACCCAAGCATAAATCGTCCCCATCATCAAAAACACCGTCCTCATCATCATCGGGACGATAACTTCCCTCAATACAAATATCCAGAGAAAAATCAATCAAATTCCCTCCATCATTTGCTGCCGTGTCCTGTATTTCCAAAACCCACTCCCCTAAAATAGACTCTCCCTTTAGCGAAGCCAGCGACCCCAATGGGGCAACCGTTCCAGAAATCGCAGGATCGTCCCCGCACACAATTGCGGTCCCGTCATCATCAAAAGTTGCATTGATATTATCGGTATTACCACATGTATTTGAAATCAAGGCCACCCGCGTTCCTGATGGGGATATCAATGTAATGATAAGATCCTCCAAGTAGGTGTGCTCCAACTCTAAGTTTATATTCACATCGGATATCGGTAGGTCTTCCACAAACAGAATGGATGAGGTTACCGTGGGCGTCCCTGAAGAGGAAATCAATAATGGCAAATCATTGGCCTCTTTACTTTTGCAATCCACGGAGGATGTCACAAAACTCTGTTCGGTTCCAAAAGTACCGGTTCCACAGCCATTGGATGGACGTACTCGCCAAAAATATTCGGTTTCCGGATCTAACCCGGTAGTTTTGTAATTTGTAAATGGAGTGGAAGCAGATTCCACAATATCAGTGAACCCAGCATCGGTAGCTACCTCTACATCATAATTTGAATACAACGGATTAGCTTCCCAGCTCAGTTCAGCACCTAAAGAAACCCCGATTTCCCCATCGGCTGGAGATAACAAAGCTACATCTGAGAAGGTCCCATCTTGAATGGTCAACGTAAGGGTGACGCTTTTGGTCACAGATGCCGAAGTAGCGTTTACAACAACATCATAAACACCCGGAGCAACACTATTGGTATTGGACAAGGTCAATTCAACCGCGGTTTGATCGGAATTTGCATCGACTGGCGAAAAATTTGCCGATAATCCTACGGGGACATCAGCAGAAAATGTGGAATTCTCATTGAATCCTCCATAGCTTTCATATACAAAAGGGATTACCAAATCATCTGGCTGGCATACTTCATAATCCAAACTTTCAAAATTCAGCACCACCTCAGATTCCTCAATGGTAAAGTCAGTACTATTGACCGCAAAGAAGATATTATCACTGGCCTTGACCATTATTCTAGCCGTGCCTGTCACATTTCCCGGTAAAAGCATTTCTTCGGAACCATCATTCGGGGTGTCTTCCAATAGGGTAATGGGAAAAGTAAGCCCACCATCCAAAGAAAGAAGGACATCTACATTTTGGGCTTCTATGGGGACGATATCTGTGTTTGCCACATCCCAGTTGATTTCTTGTACAGAACCTGCCTGATAAACCTCATTCGCTGCTTGCGAAGTCACCACAAAAGGACCTGCAGCTTTGATGACCATTACATCCAACACATCGGAAACCACCTGCCCACCTCCTTCTGCATTGTCTCGAACAGTGCAGGCAAAGCTAAGGGTTCGCTCTATATCCGAAACGCTCTCCCATGCACCTCCTGTTAAGGGATTTGTTTGGGTAAGATCTCCTTGAGCCACACGGGATAGTCTTGGAAAATATCGTCTTGGTTCTGTTGAAGGTGGCAGCGATCTAAAGTTGGCACCATTTGGATTTATGGGGCCGAAAGAAGCGCTGGTTACCAGACCATCATTTATTTGTTCCCATGCATAGGTAAGTACATCGCCAACGTCTGGATCGGTTGCATTACCTTCCAATACAAAAGCGGTCCCTCTTGGGATAATAAAATCTTCGACCGGGGTCAATACAGGCGGTGAATTGGCCAAAACTTCGGTTTGGGCACATGAAGTGGTCGCCAAATAGGTCGAAATCTGAAATATGCTATTATAATGAAAGTAATCATCACCTTGGGATGCCACGTTGTTACCTGGAACGATTCCTGCGTAGCCCATTATGGTACTGCCGCTTCCAGGTTCTGCCTGGACGCCCGTTCCCTCGGATTCGAACGACCACGTATGATTGGCCCCAAATTGATGCCCTAGCTCGTGTGCTACATAATCAATGTCAAAAACATCACCCTGTGGAACGTTGGCCGCAGAAAAAGCACTTCCCTTTTTATTGTCCACACAAACTGCGGCAATAAACCCTGCATTACCGTTATCCAAACCTTCGCCAACCTGATGAAAAAGATGCCCCACGTCGTAATTCTCCTCGCCAATCATTGAAGTAATCGTGCTTTGCACCTCCGAATTCAAACTATCATCATAAGGATCTGTGGTGGCATTGGTATAAATAATTTCGTCATTGTTGGCTATCAATTCCAATCTTACTCCCAAATCCGTTTCAAAAACTTCGTTGACACGGGTTATCGTCGCATTGATTCCCGCAAGTGCATCTTCCACGGTGCCACCCATTTCCTGGGTATATTCTCCCGATGCGGAAACTGCGATTCTATACGTGCGCAACAACTGGTCATCCACCAATGGAACAATGGTCTTTGCCGTAGTGCCCGAAGATTTATCGCCAGCACCGAACAAGTCCTTACTGGTTTCACAAATAAAATTCATTTTTGATGAAAGCCCCGGGTCCTCATACAAAACGTACGTGTTCGGTTTATTGGAAACAGGTTCCATAAAAGCGGTTTTGTTGTTCTGCAAATCCACGATCATGGTTTGAAGACCTTTGTGCGAACTACTGAGTTTTACTCTGTATTTTCCATCAGAACTTATACCTGTATACGATTTAATATTCGGGTATTTTTTGGCAAGATCAGGGTGGAATACGGGAGTCTCCTTTAAATGGAAAGGAACAACGTCTCCATCGCTGTTGGGCAGATAAACCATACGTTGATTCCCTTTGGAAGTGGAAAAAGAATTCATTTCCTTGGAAAAACTTGCTTTGTCCAAGGACAAAACCTTTGTAGCCCCCGATATATCACTCAGGGAAGCACTTCGTAGGTTGGACTGTTTGGGCGCTGTTTTCCAATAACCTTGCTGCCCGTAAATGCAAAAGCAGCTAAAAAATATGGTTATTGAAAAAACAAGATGTAATTTAGCTTTCATACACGGTTAGGGCATAGTATAATTTCAAATGTAAGCCTTTTTTTATTTCTTTATTGCGTTGGAAACAATCCATAACATTTCTGATTTCAAAGATATCTCGCACCGCACCGTGGTGACCATTGGCACTTTTGATGGTGTACACTTGGGGCACCGCAAGATATTGGAACGCCTCACAAATAATGCCAAAAATACCGGATTGAAGTCCACAGTGCTTACTTTTTTCCCACATCCACGGATGGTATTGCAAAAGGATGTGGACATCAAATTATTGAACACGCTCGAAGAAAAAAAACAGATTTTAGAGACTTTGGGGCTGGACTATTTGATCATTCACCCCTTCACCAAACAATTCTCCAGACTTTCGGCAATAGATTTTGTACGCGATATTCTTGTGAACAACATCAAAAGCAAAAGAATAATCATTGGGTACGACCATCGATTCGGACGCAACCGGAATGCCAACATCCAAGACCTTATTTCCTTTGGAAACACCTTTGATTTTGAGGTAGAGGAAATTCCCGCCCAGGAAATAGATGATGTTTCCGTAAGCTCCACAAAAATCAGAAAAGCACTATTGAAGGGCGATGTTGAAACCGCTAACAGTTACTTGAGCTACGCCTATATGCTCACGGGAACCGTAAAAAAGGGCAAAGGTTTGGGCAAGGAATTCGGTTTCCCTACGGCCAACCTACATATTGCCGAAGCGTACAAACTCATCCCAAAAAATGGTGCGTACGTGGTCCGAAGTGACATTGATGGAAAAGAATACTTTGGGATGATGAACATCGGCTTCAACCCCACCGTGGACGGTTCCAAAAAAAGCATAGAAGTCAATTTCTTCGATTTTGAAGGCAACCTCTACGACAAAAAGATTCAGGTGGAACTCTTGCACCGCATCCGGGACGAGCATAAGTTCAATTCAGTTGAAGAACTTAAAGAACAATTGAAGAAAGACAAAAACCATTCTCTGGACCTAATCTCCAAGTAAATGCTCGACCAATTTCTTTTTAAGAAAATTGACAATGCGCAACTTGTTGTTTTTCGAGTGTTCTATGGATTATTGGTCGGTGCCGAATGCTATGGCGCCATAGCCACAGGTTGGGTGCGCAGAACACTGGTGGAACCCGAATTTACTTTTTCCTTTATTGGGTTTGAATGGTTGCAACCGTTACCCGGAAACGGCATGTACATTTATTTTGCCGTGATGGGCACTTTGGGTCTGCTGATAGCCCTTGGATATAAATATCGTTTTAGCGCATTGGCTTTTGCCGTATTGTGGTCCGGGGTGTATTTGATGCAGAAAACGTCCTACAACAACCACTATTATCTACTGATGCTCCTCGCCTACATCATGGCATTTCTACCAGCGAACCGAGATGCATCCCTGGATGCAAAACTGCATCCGAAGCTGCGTTCACAGACCATGTACAACTGGGTCCGATGGATTATTATCCTACAATTGTTCATCGTGTACACCTATGCATCGGTCGCCAAGTTATACGCCGATTGGTTGGATTTCAGCATGATCGAGGTATTGATGTCCCATAAAAAAGACTATTATTTGATAGGGGACTTTCTTCAACAGCAATGGGTCCATAAAATAGTGGCATTCTTCGGAATTTTCTTTGATTTGCTCATTGTACCCGCACTCCTCTGGAGGCCGACGCGGAAAACAGCCTTTGTATTGGCCATCTTTTTTCATCTGTTCAACAGCATTGTATTCCAAATTGGGATATTCCCCTACCTGTCACTTGCCTTTACGGTCTTCTTTTTTGAACCACAGACCATCCGCAATATCTTTTTAAAGACTAAAAAGATTATTCCAGAGACCAAAACCATCATTCCAAAGACAAAAAAAATCACATTGACGGTTTTGGGCATCTACTTTCTATTCCAACTGGTTTTGCCAATACGGCACCACTTCTTTCAGGATGATGTATTGTGGACCGAGGAAGGGCATCGTTTGAGCTGGCGAATGATGCTACGCAGCCGTGGGGGAAGAATCACATTTAAGGCCGTGAACATCCAAACCAAGGACACCACCAACATCAACCTGAACGATTATCTCACAAAAAAACAACAACGCAGAGTAGCCTGCTATCCCGATTTTATCTGGCAATTTGCACATCACCTCAAAAAAGAATACGCCAAAGATGGCAAGGACATCCAGGTGTTTGTGGAGAACAAGGTCAAAATCAATCAAAGACCTTATCAGCAATTTATCGACCCAAAAGTGGATTTGGCCAACGTTCCGTGGAAACATTTTGCCCATAATGATTGGATTCTCCCCTCTCCTAAGGAATAAAGTTGGGCACTTCTCCAGATTGAATTAAATTTGCGGCTCAAAACAAGGCCATGCTTCAAATACAGAACATCAGGGAAAACAAGGAAAGTATCATCACCGCTTTAAAAAAGCGAAACATCGATGCCGAACCTATGCTATCAAAGGTTTTGGAACTCGATGAAAAAAGACGTTCCATCCAAACTGAACTGGACGCCACTCTGGCCGAATCCAACAAACTTTCCAAAGAAATCGGCCTGCTTTTCAAAACAGGAAAGGCACAGGAGGCCAATGTCCTGAAAGAAAAAACGGCAGGACTCAAAGAAGCATCCAAAAAATTAGGGGAAGACCTCAACACTACTGCCGATGAACTTCAGCAGCAACTGTATTTGATCCCCAATGTTCCCCACCAATCCGTTCCCGCGGGTAATTCCGAGGAGGACAATGAAGAGATTTTCAAGGAGGGCGACATTCCAACTTTATCGGAAGGTGCACTTCCGCACTGGGAATTGGCCAAAAAATACGACATCATCGATTTTGAGCTCGGTGTTAAGATCACTGGAGCAGGTTTTCCAGTGTACAAAGGAAAAGGCGCACGATTGCAACGTGCCTTGATTGCCTACTTCTTGGACAAAAACGCCGAAGCGGGCTATACCGAAATGCAGGTGCCACTTATGGTCAATGAAGACTCTGGTTATGGAACAGGTCAGTTGCCCGACAAGGAGGGGCAAATGTACCATGTACAGGCTGATGATCTGTACCTCATTCCAACGGCTGAAGTCCCCGTGACCAACTTGCACCGAGGAGATATTTTGGCAGAAAGTGATTTCCCTATCAAATACACGGGCTACACGCCTTGTTTCCGTCGTGAAGCAGGAAGTTACGGGGCACACGTTCGCGGCTTGAACCGTTTGCACCAGTTCGACAAAGTCGAGATCGTACGAATGGAACATCCGAACAATTCATACCAAGCTTTGGATGACATGGTAGAGCACGTAAAAACTATTCTACGTGAACTCAAATTGCCTTATCGTATTTTGCGTCTTTGTGGAGGGGATTTAGGTTTCACTTCTGCCCTGACCTTTGATTTTGAAGTGTTCTCGACTGCACAAGACCGTTGGTTGGAAATCAGTTCCGTATCCAATTTTGAGACCTATCAGGCCAATCGCCTAAAGTTGCGTTACAAAGACGAAAACGGAAAAAGCCAATTGGCCCACACCTTGAACGGCAGCGCTTTGGCATTGCCCAGGGTCTTGGCGGGCATCTTGGAAAATTACCAGACCAAAAACGGCATCAACATCCCCGAAGTGCTGGCCCCCTATTGTGGGTTTACGGTGATTGACTAGGATTTTCCCTCATCGCTGATCATAAACGTAGCAGCGGAACAAGTATAGGGATATTTTCGGATATACACCTCGTACAAACACAAAATGGCCTTTGGCGTGAGCCAAGGGAAGTCTACAAATCGTTTATACTAACCTCAGGTTTAATTCAATATCTGTCATTTTCTGGTGTTCTATTTCTTCTTTTAATCTTTTTGAAACTACACCATAACTATTCACTTAGATGATATCCACCTGTTTTATGAAACATTTGCACCCCTAATCAAACCAACTTTCCCCTTTCATTACAAAAACAGGCAAAATGTCTATTCCACTTCCTTTGGCTTTATTCCAGTAGGTCTAAAAATGGCAAAGCCCCCATTTATGCCAGGATTTCTGTAAATTGAAAAAAGCTCAACATTATTTTAAAGCGAAGAATCCAAACCAATGAGTGGGATTCAAACAAGCACCGTGTAAAAACTTCTTCTATTCATACTAAATCAACCAACCAATACCTTGATGAGTTCTACTCTGGTCTCTTCCATTCATTTCAACAATTATGCATAGAGGGTAAGCACATTACTTCCCATAGTGAACTTACGTTGTAAAACGTGTTCACTGGTTTGTTAGAGTTCATTTTTCCCTTACTAAATAAATAGTTTATACTCTGACGTTTATTTAAACTTTTAGGTTATGTTTTTATAGGTCGAGTGCCTAGTTAAATTACTTGAACAAGGCAAGGGAAAGCCATTTAAGAACCCGTTTATGAAAGGCGTTGGAAGATTTGATGGCCTTTTACACTAATAAACTACCTCTATCCTTTTGTCCATCTCGGTTACTTCCCTAAAAGCCATGCCTGTAAACCGTTGCTCTTCTATAGAGGTTTTTAATTCTTCTGAAACATAAAAGCCTCCGAGGGGGTCAATCCACAATTTAAACATGTCAACTTTCACAAACCTCAAATCCAAGATTACTTTTTTTTGCTTTAAAAAACTGTCTTTACTGTTTTTCAACACCTCCAAAGTGCTTAAATAATTGTCATAATCGGAAATATTAATATCCTCTCCAACATGCTTATGGTCTGAAAATTTTCCCAAATAGAAAGAACTGTTTTTAAAATCAATCAATTCTCTTTGTTTTGGATAACTTATGTTGAATAGACTATAATCCGTTAAAACGTTGTTTTTGTAGTGTACTTTAATTTTCCAAGTCTGGTATTCGTCGATACTAAAATTTTTCAAAAAGTCAATGAAATAGTCTTTGAAAATTAAAAATCCATTAGAAATAAAAACAGCATTTAGTAATGTAGTTGGTATGGCTTTTCTCTCCATAAATGGTTCAGGGAGCGCAAAATTAAAATCAATTTTACCTTCAATGGGAAAATTGATGCTTTGAATATCACCAAAGTTTCCATCAATAGACTGAAATTGTGTTCCTGTTTCTTTAATATTCATGGAGTTGTATTCCAATTTATAGTACTTCATTCCATCTATGGGTAACTGATTAAATTCGATATCTCTTCCAAATCTTGCTTGGGTTGGCAGTTAATAAATCATCAATATGAACAATTAAACCATTTAAAAACGTAAAAGCTTGATCAGGGCTCATATTACTAATCGCAACGTTATTTGTTGTTAATATACTTTGAATTTTATTGTTATAGGTCGAGTGCCCAGTTAAATGACTAGAAGAAGGCAAGGGGAAGCCATTTAAAAACTCGTTCATAAGAAAGGCGTTAGAAGATTTGGCGGCCCTTTGGACCAGATCCGTTCCTTTAAAGGCCAATGGCATGATATGACGAGCATGGGTCGATGAGGAGGTCAAGCCCAACACTTTTCGCAACTGTTTGCGGCTGTAATTGTCGCTCGGCCACAAAATTTTCCCTGAGAAGGTGTCCACCTTCCAAGTCAGTTTCACTTTGGAGGCAATGTTGCTTGCCTCCACAATCCTTACGGCTCCTTTTGCTCCAGCAGCTACCCATCCCGCCACAGGAACGGCCGCGACAAAACTTAATGTGGCATTTACCCCATCCCCTTAGATCAGATACAACGCCCCGTTGGTCAAATCGGCCACTTCCCCGACCACGGGAACCAATCCGAAAACGTCAAGGACTATGTGAATTCCTTCCTTGGAGGCCAACCACATGACCTTGGCATTGCAATCCCATATGGAAAGCCCATCACAAATTTCAGGGTTGACGGCTCGCAACACTGCACATTTAATCATAAATGCCGTGCTAAAGGGGTCTATGGCTTCTTGATTTGAAATAAAAGTGTATTTTCTTACATAATATCATTTTCTTCAATTCCAAAAAATCAAGAGCCAATTGGCCCACAACTTGAACGGCAGTTCATTGGCATTGCCGAGGGTACTGGCGGGAATCTTGGAGAACCACCAGACCGAAGAAGGAATAAAAATACCCGAAGTATTGGTACCCTATTGCGGTTTTGACACCATCGATTAAGGTTTTCTACCATTAATTTGGACTCGCTTAACAGAATCTCCCACATTTCTACGTTATATTTGAAATAAAACAAGCTATTGCGACGTCTTTTATTTCTCATATTGATGCTATCCGGCGCCATTGGAATGGCCCAAGAGGATTTCTTGGCCAAACAATACTTTCAGGATGGTGATTATGAGAAAGCCGTGGTTTTTTATGAGAAATTGGTCGAGACCAACCCAAGGCGCACTGACTATGCCGAGGGATTGGTGGCTTGTTACCAGCAATTGGAACGCTATGATGATGCCGAAGCGTTTTTACTTCAAAAAATAGAGGACAGCTACGCTTTCCCCACTTTTTATATTGAGCTGGGATACAACTTCACCCTCAAGAATGAAGCTGAAGAGGCCACTGCCTATTATGACAAGGCCATCAATAAAATAGAGGACAACCCCAACTACGGCTACAGTGTTGGATATCGCTTTCAAAAATATGCTTTGCTGGATTATGCCATCCAAGCCTACACCAAGGCCATGGAACTAAAGCCGGATCTTAATTACGATTTTCAATTGGCACGCATTTATGGGGAACAGGGCGATATCGCAAAAATGTACCAATCCTACCTCAACCTGATTTGGGAAGGGCGCACCTCACGTTCCAATGTGTTGCGCAACATAGATGATTTTATCTCCGAGGACCCGTCTGACGAAAACAATATCCTATTGCGAAAAGTACTGTTACAAAATGCTCAGAATACCCCAGATGTGCTTTGGAACGAGCTTTTGAGTTGGCTTTTTGTCCAGCAAAAACAATACAATAGTGCCTTCAGTCAGGAAAAGGCCATATATAAACGTAGCGAGGGGCAGTCCGTGGACCGATTGGAAAATTTGGGAAATATAGCTTTGGAAGACAAAGACTGGGAAACCTCAACAGAGATTTACGAATACATCGTGGACAACACAGAAAATCCACGGACCAGGCTCAATGCAGAACTCAACCTGATTGATATTGCGCTGGAAAACCCAACGGAGAAAGTTCTGGAGGATGTGGAAAAGAAATTTGAGCGCTTGGTGGAAACATACGGAATCGAAAGTCAAACCCTCCAACTTCAAGTTGCCTATGCCAACTTCCTTACTTTCAAAAAAGAAACACCCGAACCCGCCATTGCAATGCTCAAGGAAAGCATGGAACTCCCAATGGGCAGGATGACCATGGCTTATATTAAACTGGCGCTTGGAGACATTTTGGTATTCGACCAAAGATTCAACGAAGCCCTGATTCTTTTCACACAAGTTCAAAAGAGCGTCAAAAACGACGTGGTGGGTCAAGACGCACGGTTCAAAGTGGCACAGACCAGTTTTTACAAAGGGGATTTTGATTGGGCCCTTACCCAATTGAAAGTACTTCGCAGTTCCACATCACAACTGATTGCAAACGATGCCATGCAATTGAGTTTACTGATCTCCGACAACTCATTGGAAGATTCCACCCAAACCGCTTTGAAAAAATATGCCAAGGCAGACCTTTTGGCTTATCAAAATAAAAATACTGAAGCCATTGCCGCACTTGAAGATATTTTACAAAATCACAAAGGAGAAAAAATTGAGGACGAAGCCTTGCTAAAACAAGCCGAACTATTGGTAGAGCAGAAAAAATACGAAAGTGCCGAGTTCAACTATCAAAAAATTGTGGAATTCTATTCCGATGGGATTTTGGCCGATGATGCGCACTTTGCCCTCGGAGAACTATACGAAAACACCCTGAACGAGCCAGAAAAAGCCAAGGGACATTACGAGAAGATCATATATAATTATCAGGACAGTTATTATTTTCCCCAGGCCCGCAAGAATTTCAGGAGGTTGCGAGGGGACGCCATTAACTAATCAACTTGACATTCCCGCCTTCGCGGGAATCTCTTTAAGAGGTTTCTCAGAATTACACTAACTTCGTCCACGCTAAAACAGACAAAGCTAATGCTCATTTACAACGTTACCATCAATATAGATGAAAGTGTACACGACCAATGGCTGGATTGGATGAAGGATAAGCACCTGCCCGATATGCTGGCAACAGGTAAATTTTCCCATGCCAAAATGGTCAAGGTCTTGGTGGAGGAAGATATGGGCGGCATCACGTACTCCATACAATACACCACCCAAAGCAGGGATACTTTGGAGGCCTATTACAAAGAGGATGCCGAGCGCTTACGTGCCGATGCACAGAAAATGTTTCCCAATAAATTTGTCGCTTTTCGAACCGAACTGGAAGTCATCAGTCAACAAATACCTTAACCTTTGGAATATCTTTTTTCCTACGGAACGCTTCAGGACCTGCAAGTGCAGGAACATATTTTTGGTCGTTTGCTCAAGGGGAAAAGGGATTCGGCATTGGGGTTCAAGAAAATGGAAAATGCCGTTTATGGGCGTTATCCTTTGGTCATCAACACGAACAACCCTGAAGATAAAGTTGCAGGTGTTGCCTACGAAGTGGATGAAGCCGATTTGAAAAAAGCGGACATTTACGAAACAAGCGCCTACAAACGTCAAAAATTTCCTTTGGAATCTGGGGACGAGGCATGGATCTATATCGAAAATTCCAACTAACTTGCAAAAAAACCTTCCGTGTCCAAAAAGAAGCGAAAAAAATATTCCAACCATACCCATCACAATCAAAAACACCAAGATGACGGTACGGTAAAGGCAAAAAAGCATTTAGGCCAGCATTTCCTCAAAGATGAGTCCGTGGCCCAAAAAATTGCACAGACCCTATCGTTGGATGGTTATAAAAATGTGTTGGAGATAGGCCCAGGTATGGGAGTGCTTACCAAACATTTGCTTCAGCGTGATCTGGACCTAGTGGCCATGGATTTGGATGAAGAATCCATCGTATACCTTAACCACAGTTTTCCATTGGAACATGCCGCGATTCTGAAACAGAACAACCGTTTGAATGTCATAGAGGCGGATTTTCTCAAATTTGACCTCTCGGAACTTTATGGCGAAGAACAATTCGCCATCACGGGCAACTTCCCGTACAACATTTCCAGTCAGATCGTTTTTAAAATGCTGGACATAAGGGATCAGGTACCTGAATTTTCAGGGATGTTTCAAAAAGAGGTGGCCAAACGTATTTGCGAAGGACCAGGGAGCAAAACCTACGGGATCCTTTCCGTATTGGTCCAAGCGTATTATGAGGCCGAATATCTATTCACTGTCCCACCCGGTGTTTTTGACCCACCACCAAAGGTGGATTCCGGCGTTCTCCGGTTAACACGCAAAAAAGAACTGAACCTCCCTTGCGATGAGCGACTCTTCTTTAAAGTGGTGAAAACGGCTTTCAACCAAAGGCGAAAAACCATTCGTAACAGTCTTAAAACCTTCAACCTTTCCGATAATCTAAAAGAAGATACTATCTTTGATCAACGCCCAGAACAGCTAAGTGTAGCTGACTTTGTAACGTTGACTCAAAAGATAGCCGATGACCCCGTTTAAACTCACAGACGAACTTTTAGAAGAAATCAGGCAACTGATTGCCGATGGCAAAAACGCCGAACTTCAATCCATGATGAAGGAGTTCCACTATGCCGATATTGCGGAGATAGCGGACGAAATGGAGGTTGAAGAGGCCACCTACTTGATCAAGTTACTGGACAGTGAAAAAACCTCGGACATCCTTGCCGAAATGCACGAGGATATCCGGGAAGCAGTACTAAAGAACCTTACTGCCAAAGAAATTGCGGGCGAGCTATCGGAACTGGACACGGATGATGCCGCGGATATCATCAACGAACTGCCCAAAGAACTCGTTCAAGAAGTAATCTCCGAAATCGAGGACCGTGAACACGCGAAGGACATCGTGGACCTGTTACGCTACGAAGAGGATTCCGCCGGGGGTCTTATGGCCAAAGAGTTGGTAAAGGTCAATGAGAATTGGACCGTGACCACTTGTGTCAAGGAAATGCGGGCCCAGGCAGAGAATGTGACACGGGTTCATTCCATTTATGTGGTGGATGATGAAGGGAGGTTAAAAGGAAGACTGTCCCTGAAGGATTTGTTGACCGCCTCGACCAAAACACACATCAAGGATGTATACATTGCCAAAGTGGATGCCGTGAACGTCAATGAAAAAGGCGAAGAGGTTGCCAAAATCATGTCCAAATACGATTTGGAAGCCATTCCCGTGGTAGATGAAATTGGAAGATTGGTAGGACGTATCACCATTGATGATATTGTTGATGTAATCCGTGAAGAAGCTGATAAGGATTACCAAATGGCGGCCGGTATCTCGCAAGATGTAGAAGTAAACGACAGCATTTGGATATTGACCCGTGCCCGATTGCCCTGGTTGATTCTAGGCCTTTTGGGTGGACTCAGCGCAGCGGCCATTATGGGAACTTTCGAGGATATGATCTCCAAACATGCCGTTTTGTTCTTTTTTACACCGCTGATCGCAGCGATGGCAGGTAACGTTGGGGTACAGTCCAGCGCCATTGTGGTACAGGGTCTGGCCAATGATGACCTGAAAGGAAGCGTGAGCACGCATTTAATGAAAGAAATGCTATTGGCCCTTTTGAACGGGTTCATTTTGGCCGTTCTACTATTGATTTTCACTTGGATCTGGAAAGGTGCTTTTGCCACTGCATTGGCCATTTCACTATCCTTGGTAGTCGTAATCGTGGTAGCTGGATTGATCGGTACTTTCATCCCGTTGTTTCTTCACAAAAGAAATATCGACCCAGCCATTGCCACAGGACCATTTATCACCACAAGCAATGACATCTTCGGTATCTTGATCTATTTTTGGATAGCCAAGATGATCTTGGGCATATAATCAAACCTAATATTTGAAGTACAGTGTACAAAAGTCCAAAACAACTCGTTGAGCATTGGGTCGACCTTTTCAACCAGGGCAATGCAGCAAAAATAGCTGAGCTATACCACACAGATGCCGTGAACCATCAGGTGACCAATGAGCCCGTGGTCGGCAAGGATGCCATCCAAGAAATGTTCAAAAATGAGTTTGAAGCTGCCGACATGGTCTGTATCGTTGAGCATATTTTTGAAGATGGGGAATGGGCCATTCTGGAATGGAAAGATCCATTGGGCCTTCGTGGATGCGGATTCTTTCATATTGTTGATGGAAAAATCAAATTCCAGCGAGGTTACTGGGACAAATTGTCCTTTTTGCGCATGCACAATCTGCCCCTTCCCACTAAATAGATCCCTATCAGACATGAAATCCATCAACCTAAAACAAAAGCACGCCGAATTTACCGAACAATGGCATCCACATCAAATTGCCATTGTGGATGATATGCAGGTACTGTTGGCCAAACTACAGGGCGAATTTGTTTGGCACGCCCATGAGAACGAAGATGAATTGTTTCAGGTCATCAAGGGTACGCTTTACATGCAATTTCGTGACAGAACCGAGGTAGTGAAAGAAGGCGAGATCATCGTGGTGCCCAAAGGAGTGGAACACAATCCCATGACCAAAAACGGGGAAGAGGTCCATGTTTTGTTATTTGAAAAATTGAGCACAGCACATACAGGTAATGTGCTTCACGAAAAAACACAGACCCACTACCCAAAAATCTAGGAGTTGTATATTTGCCCCATGAAAGTTCTCCACCTCGATACCAACCATCCCCTACTCCTAGATCAGTTCGCAGAGCTTGGGTTCGAAAACCATGAAGACTATACCTCGACCAAAGAAGAGGTAGAGGAAAAAATCCATTTATACGATGGAATCATCATCCGAAGCAGGTTTACCATAGACCAGCAATTTTTGGACAAGGCCACGAACCTGAAATTCATTGGAAGAGTGGGCGCTGGATTGGAGAACATAGATGTGGAGCACGCAAAGTTCAAAGAAGTGTTTTTGGCATCGGCCCCAGAAGGTAACCGAAATGCCGTGGGCGAGCATACCCTGGGCATGTTGCTTTCCCTGATGAACAACATGTGCAAGGCCAACCGCCAAGTAAAAAAAGGCAAATGGAAACGGGAAGCCAATCGTGGTGTTGAATTGGATGGCAAGACAGTGGGAATCATTGGTTATGGCAACATGGGCAAGGCATTCGCCAAAAAATTAAGAGGATTTGATGTAGAGGTCATCTGTTACGATATTGTTGGTGGTGTTGGGGATGACAATGCCCGTCAAGTGGGTATCATGGAATTTCAACAACGCTCGGATGTCGTCAGTTTGCACGTACCACAGACCGAACAAACCATGGGCATGATCAATCTTGAATTCATAAATGGGTTCCATAAACCATTCTGGCTTTTGAACACCGCCCGTGGAAAATGTGTTGTGACCAAGGATTTGGTTAAAGCCTTAAAAGCCGGAAAAGTACTTGGAGCAGGATTGGACGTATTGGAATACGAGAAAAAATCCTTCGAAAACATGTTCGTGCAAAAACCCAAAGCTTTTAAATATCTCCGCAAGGCTAAGAATGTGTTGCTTACCCCCCATGTAGCAGGTTGGACCGTGGAGAGCAAGGAGAAGCTGGCTCAGACCATTGTTGACAAGGTCAAAGAAAGATTTTCCTAACTTTAGGCACCAATTCCATCCTGACTTTGGCTCTGGCATTGGGTAAAACCTGACCAGATATGACCATAGAGGCCAAAACACCTGATGAGTACTTAGAAAAACTGCCCAAGGAACGAAAAGAAGTCATTTCAAAGCTTCGGGAGACCGTAAAAAACAATTTGCCCAAAGGGTTTGAGGAATGCATCAACTATAAAATGTTGGGTTATGTAGTGCCTCATTCCATATATCCCAACGGATACCATTGCGACCCAAAATTGCCATTGCCCTTCATCAATATAGCTTCACAGAAAAATTTTGTGGCACTTTACCATATGGGCATTTATGCCAATCCCGAATTACTGGATTGGTTCGTGGTCGAATATCCCAAACATGTAAGCACCAAACTGGATATGGGCAAAAGCTGCATCCGCTTTAAGAATATCAATACAATACCTTATGAACTGATTGCAGCGCTATGTCAAAAAATGACACCACAGGAGTGGGTTGCACTGTATGAAAAAAACACCAAAAAATCATGAAGAACAGAGTAACAGGGCTGGGAGGTTTTTTCTTTAAGACCAAAGACCCAAATGGCATTAAGGAATGGTACAAAAACCATTTGGGATTGAATACCGACCAATATGGCTGTACCTTTTGGTGGAAGGACAAGGATGGAAACGATTGCTCCACCCAATGGAGCCCCATGGATGAGAAAACGGAGTACTTCAAACCTAGCGAAAAGCAGTTCATGATGAACTTTAGAGTGGAAAACTTGGTGGAATTGCTCGAGGTCCTAAAAAAGGAGGGGGTCACTGTGGTGGGAGAAATAGAAGAGTACGAATACGGGAAATTTGGTTGGATATTGGACCCTGAAGGAAACAAATTGGAACTATGGGAACCTGTTGATAAAGCCTTTCTATAGGTATTGATTTATTTGTTACTTTTAACGCTCATTAACCAACACATTAAATAAACATGTCAGAAGAGAAAAAGGACTTTGGCGATAAAGCTGAAGAAGCAGCCAAAGATTTTAAAGAGGATGTGAACAAAGCATTTGACCCTGCAAACCCAGATAGCGGTAAAACAGTTGCCATTGTAGCTCACCTAACCATAATCGGCTGGATTATCGCTTTGATAATGAACAGCAGTAATAAAACGGAAATAGGTTCCTTTTACATAAGGCAAACCTTAGGAATCGGTTTGCTTGGCATCGTATTAGGAATTATTCCGATAATTAACTTCATTGCATGGATTTTCCCGCTTATTTTATGGATTGTAAGTTTAGTGGGAGCCATAAATGGGAATAAAAAACCCGTTTTCCTAGTGGGCGAATATTTCCAGAATTGGTTCAAAAGTCTATAAAACCTACTTAAAAAGCCAGAGGATATCTCTGGCTTTTTTTGATGCATATTAATCGTAATATTACAATAAATAAAACTTCAAGAATGGTTATCAGAGACATGAAACCATCCGATTGGGAAGAAGTAGCCCGCATCTATTTGGAAGGAATCGCTACGGGTTTTGCCACTTTTGAGACCAAAGCACCCACCTACGAACATTGGGACAAAGCACATACCAAGGAGTGTCGGTTGATCGCGGAAAACGATGGGGAAATCATGGGGTGGGCAGCATTGTCCCCAGTATCCAGTCGTTGTGTATATGGTGGTGTCGGTGAAGTCAGCGTTTACATTTCAGATAAAAGTCGTGGCAAAGGCGTTGGCAAACTATTGATGCGGCATTTAATCGATAAAAGTGAAAAGGCTGGTTTTTGGACCATACAATCGGGTATCTTCCCAGAAAATATGGGGAGCATTAAACTGCATGAAAAAATGGGCTTCCGCTACATTGGCAAACGAGAGCGTGTGGGCAAAATCCATGGCGTTTGGAAAGACAATCTCCTCTTTGAAAAACGAAGCAGCAAGGTCGGCATCGATTAATCCGATTCTGTAGCTCCGTTACCCTCCGCCACTTTACGTTCCAACTCTGCCTGGAATTCTTCCATAACAGGTTTGACAGTACTTTCAGGCAGGTCCGCAATTCGGATATACATTAACCCGTCCACAGAGTTGTTGAATAGAGGATCTACATTGAAAGCCACCACTTTGGCGTTTTGTTTGATGTATTTTTTAATTAAAACAGGCAATCGTAAGCTTCCGGGTTCCACTTCGCTTATCAGTTTATCGAATTTGTTCAAGTCGGCCTGTGTTTCATCGAATACAAACTCTTTGTCGCCGTCCTTAAGCTTTACCTTAAACTCTTTTTTGGGTCGAATGTATTGCGCCACGTAAGGATCCCAATAATTGGACTTCATGAACTCAATCATCAGTGACTTGGAAAAATTGGAGAATTGATTACTGATGCTCACTCCCCCAATCAAATATCGGTGTTCGGGATGCCTTAAAGTGGTATGTACAATGCCCTTCCAAAGCAGGAACAATGGCATGGGTTTTTGCTGATATTCCTTCACAATATATGCCCTGCCCATTTCAATGGATTTCTCCATCATGCCGTAAAGCTCGGGCTCAAATCGGAACAGATCCTGCAGGTAAAAACCATCGATACCATATTTTTTGAAGATTTCAGAACCCAATCCCATCCGATAGGCACCTACGATGGCCTTGGAATCGTCATCCCACAAGAACAAATGATGATAATAGGAATCGAACTTATCCAAGTCAATGGCGTTATTGGTCCCCTCTCCTACTTCCCTAAAAGTAAGCTCGCGTTGACGACCGATTTCGTTCAAGCAAAACGGCATGTCCTTGGCCTGGGCCAAAAACACTTCGTAGTTCTTGCTTTGCAACATCCTGCAGTCCTTTTCCCGGAGCTTTTCAATTTCCCCGTTCAACACTTCTTTGCTGATGGCAGTGGCTATCTTTTTCGGTGGCTTCGGAATCTTGAGCGAAGTGGGCACCTTATCCAAAAAACGTTCCTTCTCAAACGCATTGGCCAATAAATAAGTTTTTTTACGAAGCAGTTCCGCAAAACCTTCTAAAGATTGTTCCTCGTTTTGTGTAGCGACCGAAATAGGCTGACCGATTCGAACCTTAATCGGTCGGCGGCTCTGCGAAGTAAGCTCAGAAGGCAACTTGGCCGTTCGGAACACATCATCTATTTTGGATAAACGGTAAAACAACCTGCTATTGCGGGCGTGAAAATATATGGGCACAACGGGAACTTCCGCCTTACGAATCAATTTTATGGCCGCTTCTTCCCAAGGGCGGTCCACCACCAGTTTTCCATCGCGATAGGTAGAAACTTCGCCTGCAGGAAAAATACCCAAGGGATGACCATCCCTTAAATGTTGCAACGCATTTTTAAAACCAACAATGCTGCTCTTGGCATCCTTATGGTTTTCAAAAGGGTTCACGGGCATTATATAAGGCTTTAACGGCTCAATACGATGCAATAGAAAGTTGGCGATTATTTTATAATCGGGTCGTTCGTTCAGCAATAATTTTAGCAACAGAACACCGTCTATACCCCCCAATGGATGATTACTGATGGTAATGTAAGGTCCGGATTTGGGCAAGCGTTTGATATCCTCCTCAGGTATTTCGAAGTTGATCTCGTAATGATCAAGTATGGAATCGAGGAATTCGGGACCTGAAAGGTCTTTATTTTTATCGTAAAATCTATTGATGGTACTAATTCTAGTGGCTACCATTAAAAGCCATCCTACAAAAGTGCCCAAAAAGCCATATTTGTCCAGATGGATGACTTTCGCCACCTCCTTAGCAGAAACCAAGCCCATAGAAATTGTGTTTAGGTACCTGTAAAGATAGAAAATAAACCCAAGAGGTCCTTTTACCTAAATATTAAGACTAAGGCCTTATTTTACAACCAATTGAACCGTTTCCTTACCTCTTTGCTCGACCAACACGGACTTTCCGTTTTGAAGGGTTTTGACCGATTCATCGTTAAAATGGCGGATAGTGTACAAGGAAACATCCTCATGGCACACCACTTTGAACTTTCTTTTGAGTTCATCCAACAAAGGTGGTAATCCACGGAACTTATTATCCAAACAAACCGAAAAACTAATGGCCGAATTCTGTATAAGGTCCACTTTTAATCGATGATCATGGAACAGCTTGAAGATTTCACTGATGTTATCCTCCACGATAAAAGAAAAGTCAAGAGAAGACAATTTTAGCAACACCTGGTTCTTCTTCACGATAAAACAGGGGACTTTCGGCTCAATGCCATTCCCTTTGCCCACCGTGGTCCCTTTGTCCCTGGGATTGACGAACGACTTTACTTTCAAAGGTATTTCCTTACGTTGCAATGGCTGTAGTGTCTTAGGGTGAATTACCGAAGCTCCGTAAAACGCAAGTTCAATGGCCTCACGGTATGATATCTTATCCAACAATTGGGCATTTTCAAAGTTTCTGGGGTCGGCATTCAATACCCCGGGGACGTCTTTCCAAATGGTTACGGATTCCGCATTGAGGCAATAGGCCAAAATCGCAGCGGAATAGTCGGAGCCCTCCCTACCCAATGTCGTGGTAAAGTTATTGTCGTCACTACCCAAAAATCCTTGGGTAATGTTCAATTTCGACACGTCCACTAGGGAAACAACTTCTTGCTGTGTACGCTCCCAATTCACTTGGGCGTCTCGGTTGGTATTATCCGTTTTAATAAGTGTCCTGACATCCAACCACTCGTTGGAGATGCCAATTTCATTCAGATAGGCACTTACGATGGTGGTGGACAATAATTCTCCATAACAGACCACTTGGTCATATACAAAAGCATATTTGGGCGATTTGTTCCAAGCCAAAAAACCTTTGACCTCTTCAAAAAGGACCTTCACTTTTGCATAAACGGGGTGATTTTGGTTTGGGAAAAGATCGGACAATATCCCATGGTGATAATCAATTACCTCTTGAATTGAGGCATTTACCTCATCTTTATCGTTAAAATAGGATTCCACCACCTTTTCCATGGCATTGGTGGTTTTGCCCATGGCGGAAATCACTACCAAAGTATCTTGGTAACCCACCTCCTGTAAAACGTTCACTACATTTTTGACCGCATCTGCATCTTTGACCGATGCTCCTCCAAACTTAAATACCCTCATGTATGTATGCTATTCTTTTGGATGCCTAGTTGAGGCTCTCCATATAATTTTTAATTCCTTTTTCATCCAATTGAACCACATCCCAATCCCTTAGAACGTTGGCCCCTTTCTTTTCATAAAACTCGATGGCGGGTTCGTTCCAATCCAATACTTCCCAGCAAATACGCTTTACGCCCAAACCAGCTCCGTACTTGACCACCTCATCCAGCAAAGCTGTTCCCAAGCCACTTCCCCTCATTCTTTCGGACACGATCAAATCCTCCAAATGGATCGCCGGACCTTTCCATGTGGAATACCTTGAATAGACCAAGGCTATGCCCGCGATGCCGTCTGGAGTATCGGCAACAAAACAATGGAACATCCTCTCTTCGCCAAATCCGTGTTTTACCAAATCGTCCTTGGTAATTTCAACAGCATCGGGTTCTTTCTCATAATTGGCCAGTTCTTGAACCAAGTTCAACACTTGTTCCATATCTTCTTGTTGGGCCTCTCTGATCGTATATTCCATAATTGTTACAAATAAAACTCAAAGTTATAAAATTACACAATTAAAGTCCTTCGAAAACGTTGTAGTTTCACAAAATGCCCGATATTTGTCCTCAAATAAAACAGTCTTTCCCAATGTTTGACAAACAACGACTAACCATGGGCGAGTTCATCATCGCCAACCAAGAATCATTTCAATACACTTCCGGGGAACTTTCAAGATTGCTTAACGGTATCCGTTTGGCCGCAAAAGTAGTGAATCACGAAGTGAACAAAGCCGGGCTTGTGGACATCATTGGCGCCGCAGGCGAAACCAATATTCAAGGGGAAAACCAACAAAAATTGGATGTTCTGGCCAATGAAAAGTTCATTCAAACTTTGAAGAACCGTGAGATCGTTTGTGGAATCGCTTCGGAAGAGGAAGACGATTTTATCAGTATCAACAGTTTTGACAAGCAGCATCAAAACAAATATGTGGTTTTGATAGATCCTCTGGATGGTTCATCCAATATTGATGTGAACGTGTCGGTGGGCACCATTTTTTCCATCTACAGAAGGGTTACGCCTGTTGGAACACCGGTAACTTTGGAAGATTTCCTGCAACCGGGCAAAAACCAGATTGCCGCGGGCTACATCATTTATGGCACTTCCACGATGTACGTGTACACCACGGGACATGGGGTAAATGGCTTTACACTGAATCCCGCTTTGGGGACCTTTTACCTATCCCATCCCAATATGCAATTTCCAGAAACAGGTCAAATCTACTCTGTAAATGAAGGAAACTATATCCATTTTCCGCAAGGAGTGAAGGATTACATCAAGTACTGCCAAATGGAAGAAGGGGACAGACCGTACACCTCAAGATATATCGGTTCATTGGTCTCCGATTTTCATCGTAATATGATCAAGGGAGGTATTTATATGTATCCCAAAAGTAGCAAAGCCCAAAATGGTAAACTTCGCCTATTGTACGAGTGCAATCCAATGGCCTTTTTGGCCGAACAGGCCAATGGCAAGGCAAGTGATGGCTACCAGCGCATTATGGACATACAACCAACCGAGTTGCACGAACGTGTTCCTTTTTTCTGCGGAAGTAAAAAAATGGTGGAAAAAGCGGAAGAATTTATGGCGAGGTCCTAGCCTTCCCGCTTTACCAATTCATGGTAATCCTCAAATGGGATGTTACCCGTAAAGATCTTTATGGATTTATCGATGATCTCTGCAGCCGACTTTGGGGAAAAACCAAGGCCCACGGCATACTTTTCCACAATCTTACGCTCTTCATCATCGATATCGTGGTCAGAGAAGATAATCTGGAAAAATTCAAATAGCCTTTTGTATCTTTTCTCGCCACTGTGCGGAGTCTCGATGGGATATTTGTTCTCCTTCTTCATGACCACCTTGAATTCATCCTCGCTGATATTGAGTTTGAAGGCAAATTTTTCCAAAACGGCCATCTCCTTCGGATTGATTTCCCCATCCACCGCAGCCAAACTTGCCAATGTGGCAAAATGGGCCAAATTCTTCTTATGGTCTCCGTGCTCGTATAGATCTAAAATCGGCATATCTCAAATTTTGTGGCACAAATATAAATCTTATCACAAAATAGTGGGTACAAACCCAATAAAGAAATTCGTATTTTTCAATCCAAAGCACTACAGCCCTGCAAGATTCTGAATTGTTTCATATTGCCGAAAATTGGTTCAAAGAACAAAATTGGAAACCCTTTCCCTTTCAGGAAGAGAGTTGGAACGCCTTTTTGGATGGCAAACACGGCCTTTTGAATGCCCCCACGGGAAGCGGAAAAACCTATGCGCTTTGGTTTCCGATCGTGCTCAATTACATCAAAAACCATCCCGATTATAAGATTAAACACAAAAAAGGGCTGAAAGCGATCTGGATTACCCCATTGCGAGCGCTTTCACAAGAAATAAAACAATCGGCGGAGCGCATCACCCAAGATTTGGAAACACAAATGACCGTTGGAATTCGTACAGGGGATACCTCGGCAAAAGAACGGGCAAAAATGCGTACCCATATGCCCGACCTATTGATCACAACTCCAGAGAGTTTACAGTTGTTGCTATCCTCCAAAGGTTACGAAAAAACCTTCAAGGACTGTTCCGCCGTTGTTGTGGATGAGTGGCACGAACTTTTGGGTACCAAGCGGGGCGTTCAAATGGAATTGGGGCTTTCCCGATTAAAAACCATCTGCAAGGAGTTACGAATTTGGGGCATATCGGCCACCATTGGGAATCTGGAACAAGCCCGGGAAGTCTTGTTGGGCCCAACATCGCCGGAACTGGAAAATTCGGTTTTGGTCAAGGCCAACCTCAATAAAAAAATCACGGTAAAAAGTATTGTTCCTAAGGAAATGGAAACCTTTCCTTGGCGCGGACATTTGGGGCTGCACCTTTTGGATCAGGTGGTACCCATCATCAATAACAGTAAAACCACCTTGCTCTTTACCAACACCCGAAGCCAATGTGAGATTTGGTTTCAGAAAATACTGGAGAAGTATCCGGAATTTGCCGGGGAAATGGCCATGCACCATGGAAGCATCAACAAAGAAACCCGTCTTTGGGTGGAACAGGCCATCCGTAACGAAAGTCTAAAAGCAGTGGTCTGCACATCGAGCCTAGACCTGGGAGTGGATTTTGCACCTGTGGAAACGGTAATCCAAATCGGCGGTCCAAAAGGCGTAGCCCGTTTTTTACAAAGAGCTGGGCGCAGTGGCCACAGACCGGGCAAGGAAAGTGTGATTCATTTTTTACCCACCCATGCCATAGAATTGGTCGAAGCTTCGGCCATGCAAAAAGCGGTGTTGAACAGCGCTGTGGAAGACCGCATCCCCTATTTGAACAGCTTTGACGTACTTATCCAATATTTGACCACCTTGGCCGTTTCCGATGGGTTTTATCCTGATGAGATCTACCCCGAGATCAAACAAACATTTTGCTACCAAACCTTGACCGAGGAACAATGGCAATGGCTGCTTAATTTTTTGGTGATGGGCAGTCAAAGTCTGAAGAGCTACGACGAATACAAAAAAGTAGAGGTCGAAGAAGATGGCAAATTTAAAGTGAACAGCAGGGCGGTGGCCATGCGGCATCGTTTTCAGATTGGCACCATAGTGGGCGACGCCACTATTTCTGTGCGCTATCAAAAAGGAGGATACATTGGCAGTATCGAGGAATACTTCATCTCCAAGTTAAGTCCGGGCGATGTTTTTACCTTCGCTGGTCGAAACCTGGAATTTATAAGGATCAAGGGAATGGCGGCCCATGTACGCAACTCCAAAAAAAGGACCAATAAAGTGCCCAGTTGGATGGGTGGACGTTTGAGCTTCTCCGCAAAGATGTCGGAACTGTTGCGTCAAGAGCTGTATACCGCCGAGTTGGAGTTTTCGGAACAGTCGGAAGAAATCCAGGCATTGAATCCCATGTTTGCCAAACAACGAGAAGAAAGCATTGTGCCACAGCCCCATCAATTTTTGATTGAAACCTTCAAGACCCGCGATGGCTACCACCATATGTTCTACCCCTTCGAGGGCAGGGCCATCCATGAGGGAATGAGCAGCCTGTTGGCCTATCGTATCAGCTTGCTGGCACCAATAACCTGTTCCCTTGCATTCAACGATTATGGTTTTGAATTGCTATCAGACAGGGAAATTGACATTCAGGAAATTTTGGACAACAACCTTTTTACACCCGAATATATGTTGTCCGACCTTCAAAAAAGTTTAAACTCCAACGAAATGGCACGTAGAAAATTCCGTGATATTGCCGTTATCAGCGGTATGGTTTTTACGGGCTATCCCGAAAAAGGCATCAAAATGAAACACCTGCAAAGCAGTTCGGAATTGTTATTTGATGTTTTTCGTGATTTTGAGGATGATAATTTACTCTATCAGCAAGCCTACACCGAAACCTTTGAGCACCAATTGGAAGAAGGTCGTATGCGTTTGGCCTTGGAGCGAATCGCACAACAAGAAATCGTATGGAAACAATGTTCGCAACCCACGCCCCTCTCCTTCCCCATTATCACCGATAGGTTACGGGAAAAACTGTCCAACGAAAAATTGGCGGACCGTATTCAACGAATGATGGCCAAGTTGACCAAATAACCATCGAACCCAAGCCTCTTGTCATTCCGTGCCCCGCCACGGAATCTCATCCGACAGGGATACTGAAACAGGTTCAGCATGACGCAAGAAGGTCATTTCGATATGAGGAGGGTAACGACGATTGAGAAATCTAAAACTTGATTTCTCACACTTGCTTCGCTCGGTTCGAAATAACAATTGAACTACCTTTGCGGTATCTGATATTAATGGTGCAAAATATTCAAATACACAACCAAAAATTTCAACTCCACCCTTTGGGCGGGTTATTTTGGGAAGAGAAATCACTCTTGCTGATCAGTGATGTACATTTGGGCAAGGTATCCCACTTCAGAAAGTTCGGAGCGGCCGTTCCGAGAAAGGCCATTCACCAAAACTTTTTGCTACTCGATAAAATCGTGTCCGATTTTCAACCTTTTCAAATCTGTTTTTTGGGCGACCTCTTTCATTCATCGTTGAACAAGGAGTGGGAATTGTTTGAAAATTGGGTGGCAAAGACACCTGCCGAAATACTTTTGGTAGCGGGCAACCACGACATCATTGCCCCAGAAAAATTTGAGAAACTAGTGGTTTCCATATTTTCAGAGTTGGTCATTGATTCTTTCCTATTGACTCATCATCCCGAGGAACGCAAAGGGTATTTTACCTTTTGCGGACACATACATCCGTCCATAAAACTGAGAGGTTTTGGCCGGGAACGCATCAAGTTGCCCTGTTTTTTCAAATCTGTAAATCAAATGATTCTTCCCGCATTCGGTCAATTTACAGGAACCCATTCCCTCGACCCTAAGGATTCAGACGAGGTATATGCCATTGTGGAGAACAGTGTTATTAAGGTTTAGATGTCTCGACTGCCCCCTCGACTCCGCTCGAAATGACACTGCCGATTAACACGATTACCTATAAGTGGGATGCTGAAACAAGTTCGGTATGACGAAAAGAAACCCCAAAAAACATTTTTAGTAAAACTTTTCGCGGTCTATCTTTGCCGCAAAGTTTTTTGGATTGACCAAAACCCCGATTTCCCAACTTTTTGAACAGTCTCCCCAACTTGGGAAACTGAGGGACAGGATTGCCCAAACTCAACACAACGACGCCCAAGCCTCACGTAAAATCAACATCAAAGGACTTGTGGGCTCTTCACTTTCCTTTGTGATTTCAGAAGCTTTCAAATCAGCTGAATCTCCATTTCTATTGATTCTGAACGACAAAGAGGAAGCTGCCTATCACTTGAACGATCTGGAGCAGTTAATCGGAGAAAAAGATGTGCTTTTTTACCCTGGAAGTTATCGTAGGCCCTATCAAATTGAAGAAACGGACAATGCCAACGTGTTGCTACGTGCCGAAGTGCTCAACCGCATCAATTCCAGAAAAAAACCTGCCGTAATTGTTACCTATCCCGATGCGCTTTTTGAAAAAGTGGTCACGCGAAAGGAACTGGACAAGAACACGCAAAAGATAAAGATCGGCGACGAAATTTCGTTGGACTTTTTGAACGAAGTGTTATTTGAATATCAGTTCAAGCGAGTGGACTTTGTGACCGAGCCTGGAGAATTTTCGGTTCGAGGCGGTATTGTGGATGTTTTCTCCTTCTCGCACGATGAGCCTTACCGGATCGAGTTTTTTGGGGATGAAGTGGAAAGTATTCGAACTTTTGATGTGGAAACACAACTCTCCACGGATAAAGTGAAGAAAATCACGATTATTCCGAACGTGGAAAATAAGTTCACGGAGGAAATACGGGAAAGTTTCTTAAAATATATTTCAGATAAAACGGTGGTCTTTGCCAAAAATCCTGCGCTGATTTACGACCGCATCGATTCCTTTTTTGAAAAAGCAAAGGAAAGTTTTGATAAGTTGAGCAAAGAAATCAAACACGCCCAACCCAAGGAATTGTTTTTGGATTCGGCTTTGCTGAAAGAGCAGTTGAATGATTATTTGTGTATTCACATCGGAGTTTCGAGTGAGACCCTGAAACAAGTTCAGGGTAACGAAATCCAATTCAACACCAGACCACAACCTTCCTTCAATAAAAAGTTTGACCTGCTCATTGAAAACCTCAACGAAAATCGGGATGCGGGTTACAGCAACTATATTTTCTGTTCCACAGAGCAGCAGGCCAAGCGTTTTCACGACATTTTTGATGAAGTGGATCAGACGGTGCACTACCAAACCATCATTTTTCCGTTGTTCCAAGGGTTTGTAGATCAAGATTTAAAAATTGCCTGCTACTCAGATCATCAAATTTTTGAACGTTACCACAAGTTCCATTTAAAGAATGGCTATGCCAAAAAGCAGGCCATCACACTGAAGGATCTCAACAAACTGGAAATTGGGGACTATGTGACGCACATTGATCATGGTATCGGTAAGTTCGGCGGACTGCAAAAAATCGATGTGGAGGGCAAAAAACAGGAAGCCATCAAACTGATCTATGGCGACCGGGATATTCTCTACGTCAGCATCCACTCGCTGCACAAAATATCCAAATACAATGGCAAGGACGGTGCCCCCCCGAAAATCTTCAAGTTGGGTTCCGCTGCCTGGAAAAAACTGAAGCAAAAAACCAAGGCAAGGGTCAAAAAAATTGCCTTCGACCTTATCAAAGTCTACGCCAAGCGTCGATTGGAAAAAGGGTTTCAGTACGCTCCCGACAGCTACCTACAACACGAACTGGAGGCTTCATTTATCTACGAGGACACCCCTGACCAAGAAAAGAGCACCCAAGAGGTCAAGAAGGATATGGAGAGTGAACGCCCAATGGACCGCTTGATCTGCGGCGATGTTGGTTTCGGAAAAACAGAGGTTGCCATTCGGGCCGCATTCAAGGCCGTGGACAACGGTAAACAAGTCGCTGTTTTGGTACCGACCACCATTTTGGCCTTTCAGCACAACAGAACGTTCAGGGAACGTTTAAAGGAAATGCCCGTAACGGTGGATTACCTCAACCGTTTCCGTACCGCCAAAGAGAAAAAGGATGTATTGGAGCGCTTAGGCGCTGGTAAAATCGACATCATCATCGGTACCCATCAACTGGTGAACAAAAACGTTCAGTTCAAGGATTTGGGACTACTGATTGTGGACGAAGAGCAAAAATTCGGGGTTTCGGTCAAGGAAAAACTGCGTTCCATCAAAGAAAATGTGGATGTGCTTACCTTAACGGCCACCCCTATCCCGAGGACCCTCCAATTCAGTTTGATGGCCGCTCGGGACCTTTCGGTCATCAACACACCGCCACCCAATCGATACCCTATCGAAAGTCAGGTCATTCGGTTGAACGAAGATATTATCCGCGATGCGGTGTCCTACGAAATCCAAAGAGGTGGACAGGTGTTCTTTATCCATAACCGTATTGAGAACATCAAGGAGGTGGCAGGGATGATCCAACGTTTGGTGCCCGATGCCAAAATTGGAATCGGCCACGGACAAATGGAAGGAAAAAAATTGGAGTCCTTGATGCTTTCCTTTATGAACGGGGAGTTTGATGTATTGGTTTCCACCACCATTATTGAAAGTGGCCTGGATGTGACCAACGCCAATACCATTTTCATTCACAATGCCAATAATTTTGGGCTGAGCGATCTCCACCAGATGCGCGGTCGTGTGGGCCGAAGCAACAAAAAAGCATTCTGTTACTTCATTACCCCTCCGTACGAAGTGATGACCACCGAAGCTCGCAAACGTATCGAGGCCCTGGAACAATTCACGGATTTGGGAAGTGGTTTCAATATTGCAATGAAGGATTTGGAAATTCGTGGAGCGGGAGACCTGTTGGGAGGGGAGCAGAGTGGTTTCATCAATGAAATCGGGTTTGAGACCTATCAAAAAATACTGTCCGAGGCGATTGATGAACTTAAGGAAAATGAGTTCAAGGAATTATATGATGAAGTGGAAGGCGACAAGGAAAAAGTATACGTTAAGGAGATGCAACTCGACACGGATTTTGAATTGTTGTTCCCAGATGATTACATCAACAATATTACCGAGCGCCTGAACCTCTATACCCAATTGAACGATGTAGAGGATGAGGAAGGCCTTCAAAAGTTTGAAGCACAACTGGTGGACCGTTTTGGGGAGTTACCAGAACCTGCCCTGGATTTGATGAATTCCGTTCGTATTAAATGGATCGCCACGCATATTGGTTTGGAAAAAGTCATTATGAAAAAGGATAAGTTCATCGGTTACTTTATTGCCGACCAGCAATCCAGCTTTTACCAAAGTGCGGTGTTTACTCAAATATTGCAATATGCGCAAACACATCCGCAACTGGTAAAACTCAAGGAAAAACAGACGCGGAACGGGCTTCGATTATTGTTGGTTTTTGATAAAATCACTAGTGTGGATAAGGCGCTGAAGGCTTTGGAGCCTTTCAATAATTCTGTCCTTTCTTTATAGTTTAGTTAAGAGATTCATATCTTTAAAAGACTAACACTAATCTTAAATGGCAAATTCTTTAAAAAGTAGGGAAATTGACATCCCAAAAGATGGAACAACAGACCCTTTCTTAAATTGCCTTCTAGAAAGAGGGAAATACGCCTCTGTACTTACTAATGTTGTTTCAAACTATAGTGACGGTTTTGTTCTTGCAATCAATAATGAATGGGGAACTGGTAAAACCACATTTTTAAAAATGTGGAAACAGTCTTTGAAAAACGAAGGGTTTGAGACAATTTACTTTAATGCTTGGAATAATGATTTTCAGGAAGAGGTTATTATTGCATTACTATCAGAATTAAGACAATTTGAAAGTCAGGGTAGAGAAAAATTTAAGAAAGTTTTAAAAAATGCACTTCCCGTATTAAAAGGGGCTGGAATTGAGCTTCTAAAGCATGCTGTTGGCAAAGCTACCGGTGATAAAGCAGTTGAACTAATGATAGGAGCTTTTGGAGATTATTCCCTGGATTCATTACATAAGAATCTAGAACAATATGAAGAAAAGAAAAAAGGAATAGAAGCATTCCGGAGTTCACTTAAAGAATATTTAGAGGAAATAGATAATGATAAGCCATTAATCTTTTTCATAGATGAATTAGACAGGTGTAGACCTGATTATTCAGTAAAAGTACTTGAAAAGATAAAACATCTTTTCAATGTAAATGGGATAGTTTTTGTCCTATCCATTGATAAGGAACAACTTGGACATGCTATTTGTGGTGCTTATGGTAGTGAAAATATAGATTCCAACGAATATCTAAGACGATTTATAGACTTAGAGTATTCAATACCTAAACCTGATAATAAGAGATACATAAAGTTTCTTGTAGATAATTATGGATTAAAGGACTTTTTTGGCAACCGAAAAGGGATCCATGGGTATCAATATGACTTGGACTATACTATTCTATTTTTAGAAAGTATTCAGAATTCCTTAAACATTTCATTGAGAAAAATGGAAAAAATTTTAGGCCATATTTCTGTTAGCTTGAAATCTTTAGACAAAAGAAGTATGATTTTGCCAATAAGTTTGATTTTTATGGTAACCTTAAAATTATCAGACAATAATTTTTATCGCAAAATGAAAAACAAAACCGCAAGCTTACAAGAGTTAAATGACTTTTTTGAAGACTTGTTTCTTGAGGGTTGGCCTCAAGATAAATATCACATTTTATCCTTTTTCGAAAGCGAATTGTTATATAATTATTGGCAATATCTTCCAAGATCTAACAATGAAAAACTTTTTGAAAAAACTGAAGACTTAAATGATAATATAACCTTAAAGATAAATTCAGAACTGAATAAAAACTTGGACCCTAATAACCTGAGTGCAAACATCAATGCAATCACTCGAGACTACTCTCGTGAAGAAAGATTTTACCATTTGAATATAATTATTGAAAGTATAGATTTAACAAAGAGGTTCCTATTATGACAAATATGCAACTTATTAATATTGAATCTTGTTCAATCAAGAACTTGACATAAAAATATTTTAAAAAGCCTTGTACACCTGCTTTACGCCCCCAATTTTTGAAGGCTCCAACCATCGGGCCACGATGACCAATCCACTTTTTTGGTCCACCACATATAGCCCTAGTTTACGTTCGGAACTAATGGGATTGTAGCTTTTTTGATCAAATGCTCACTGATAATCTGTTCATCTTGCCATTTCCCATTGTTCAGGAAAAGAATACCGAATCGGGCCATATCCTCCTTGGAAATAAAAAATCCAACTCCAAAGTATCCACCACAACATCAAGGATAGTTTTCAGCAAACACCTATTTGGATGAGATTCTGTGTCAACTTTGCTCAGCATCCGCAAGGAATGACAGTACTAGTTAAAACCGTTTCTTGTGCACTTGTTCCCCTTCTTTATCATAGTAGCGCCAGGTGCCTACCTGCTCGTCATTACGGAAGCGGCCTCGGATTTTTCGGGTGCCGTCGGTGTAGAATTCTTCGTAGCGACCATGTTTTAGACCGTCTTTCAGGTCCACTTCAAACCGTGTGTTTCCGTTGGCATATTCTTTACTGAAGGATTTGGCATTCAAATCCGTTGGATAAATGGGGCTCAGGTTAAAAACGGCGTCTGTGATTTCCAATGAGGCCGTCTTTTGATTTTTGGGAGTCGTTGTATTGGTGCTTTTCGGAAGACCGATCGCTTTTTTCACTTCTTCCACATCCTGATAATTGAGCACCAATCTACTTTCGAACAGGTCTTCTTCGGGCGTCAACTGCAATCCCACCTGAGGGAAACAAATGATGAAATCCTTGTTCTTGCGCATTTTTTGTTTGGTGGGCGTATCGGCCAGGGCATACATATTATCAAATAGCAAAGGCACATTACTGTACACGAACACGGTAGACTCGGAATCGAACTTTCCATCAAAATTTTTGAACTCCTCCGAAGTCGCCAAAATATCCCCCTCCGACACTTTATCAATGATACCCTTTAGGGTATTGGGGCTATCACTGAAAATCACAAAGTCATCAATCTGGGTAAAATAGGGTTTGTCAAACTCATCAAACCTTCCACCCAAGAGCATCTTAAAGAAACCTTTGATGGACAGGAAATTGATTTCGTAGTCCTTATAATTTACCGCTTTGAATTTTACGGGTGTTTTTTTGCGAATCTGTTCCACAACAAAATCCAGATTGGTCTTGGCATCCTCGGCATCATTAGCCTTGAGGACGAGTGCAACATCATTCTTACCTTTGGTAATGTGGGATTGGATTTGGAGTACGGCAATTTCGTCCCCTATCCAACTCACAAAATGTTCCTTTACATCAATCTTAAGGAACTTCTCCACTTTGGCAATTCCCGCTTGATAATTCTCGAACTGCTCTGGGTCGTTCTGCTGGACCATTTCAAAATTCTTATAGAACTCAGCGAAGCTATCAAACCCATAACTGATGTAGAGTGCTGTACTGTTGGGAGCTACTTCGGGAATGGAACGTTCTGCCTTACCCGATTTTTGCAACGCTTCCAAATAGTATTCGTTCACGGCGCTGATGTTGGTATATCCGTTGGCCGTTAAAGTGCTGTTTTCGTCCAAATCAAAATAAAAACCAGAGAACAAAAAGTTCTCGCTCACGCGCTTTACCCAATCGGAAGGTCTATCGGAATACATTTTAATGTAATCATCAAAATAATGGTACTGGACGTACATTCGGAACAAATCCTCATGCCCCACCTTTTGATTGATTTCCAAAAAATTAAGATTACGACCCAATACAGGTTCCATGTACTGATCTATGGAAGCTTCGACCAAGGTATGGGTATACGAAGCCACCAATTGGTTTTTGATGAAGGACAAATACATCGTTTCCTTGCTCTCCCGATCGTGGACTTCCAAAATCTCGTGATCGTGATAGGTCCGTTTGCTCAATACATAACCATCATCCAGTAAGGTGTTCAAATAAGTTTTGAGCAGTTGCAATTTGGCAATGCGCTTTAAATCCAGCACATAGAATATCCCATAATCCTTAGGGGAAATCATGTGGATGGAAATGAACAGGGAACGGTTGTCAAAAAACTCGAAGAGTTTATGATTGTCGTTGAAAACCGTGTCCACTTTTTGAATGTTCTCGGTAAGCTCTGAAAAATAGTCGTTCTTTTTAAGATGGCGCCATCCTTCGCTCTGGCTGATTTTTTCCCAACTTTCCACGGGCTGTTCCGATTCAATGATGAAAACCGCATCCTTCGGAATCAGGTAAATGGATTGGAGATTGGTCTTGGGAGAAAGTATAAAAATATAGGCCAAGTAGCACAGGTACAGCGCTAATAGGCCCAGCATACCGAAAAGAATCCTTTTTTTGGTCATTTTTCCAAAAAGTGTCTCTTTCTACAACGAAGAAGATGACTTTTTAGTTTAGGTCCTAAAAAGGAAAACCGATTTACAGTGATTTCAGGTCTTTTATTGTTTTGAAAGCAACGTCCACTTGCTCATCGTTTACCAAAATCGTAAACTCGTTGGTGGTGGAAATTACCTCATAAAGCACAATGCCCTCCCAGGCCAATCGCTGAAAGATGAAATAGTAGATTCCGGGTACTGAAACGTTCTCCGCTGGCAACTTTACGGTAATGGAGGAAAGGCCCTCTGCCTTTTGGGTGCAGCGCTCCATTTTAAAGTACTTTTCCACTACCCCGTCCATCACATTACTGATCACAATATTGATTTCGTTCACCCCACGCGAAGAAGTATAAAATACATCCTGATTGGCATTCACTTCCTCCAGAAGTCTTGCCTGCTGCCCCAATATGGTATCCGAGGCCAAAAAGGTATAATCCGTTAGATTGGAACGCACGGTAATTTCGCCGATGTTCTTGAGCACTTTTACGATCTTATGGGTCGCCCTGAATTCCAGATCATCGGAAAGACGCTTGAGCGCCATCACAATGGCACCATCTTTCACATCTTTACCCAATTCCTCGGCGATTTCAGGTTTTATCTGTCTGGACAAAGAAGTTAAATTGATAATTCCTTGTGCCAAAGCCGTTTGTAAAAAGGGCTTTTTCTTGATGTAGTGCTCCACTACCGCGGATATTGTTTTCATTTTTTTCCAGTTGGTTTTGAACAAAACTAACATATTGTTATAAAACAAACAAATGGTTAAAAATGATAAAATGCATTTTCAAAGTGCTCAATGTCAAATTTATCTACATTTTTTACTACGGTAATCACATCAAACCTAACCTCCAAATCCCTATCCAATTCTTCCACATAATGGTTCGCTGCCATGGTTAAAAGTTTTACTTTTTTGGATGTGATCGCATGGGATATATCTTCCAGAAAGCCTATATTCCTTGACTTTACCTCCACGATGATCAAGAAGCCATCCTTCTCGGCAACAATACCCACTTCGGCATTGAGGTACCGATAGTTGAGTGCTCTGATCTCGTAACCTGAAGCCTTCAAAAAGTCGACTGCTTTTTGCTCTCCCAATTTTCCAAATGTGTTGTGCTTGGCCATACAATTTGTAAAATTCTAAAAAATTTATGCATTTCATCGAAAAATTTGGTTGTTCATGGACTTTGGAGCGTTAAGATTGTAATTTGTTGGCTCAATTGAACCACATCCAACACTAGCATAAGCATATAGTTACCCCAAAAACTATGTACCATATTAACGCCAGACACTGCTATGGAGTACTTTATCAATTGTAATTCCTCAACCTTGGCGCCGTACACTACTCCATTGGACGAGGTACGTGCGGCCCACTTGTACCGAAGGCTTGGTTTTAGTGCTTCAGCACAGACTATAAGTGACGCTGTTGGACAGACAGCGGGAGCCCTCGTCGATAATTTAGTGGATCAAGCGCTTGCCGCGCCAACCATTCCAGCTCCTGAATGGGCGGATTGGAACAATACCAACTATCCCGCTGATGATGACTTGGCCAGACAAATGCGGAGGGCACAAATTGAAGATTTTACCGCCACCTACGGAAACGCCATTGTCGACAATGAGTTATTGGACCGAATGAGTTTTTTCTGGAGCAACCATTTTGTAACTCAATTGAGCACTTATAACTGTCCCGGATTTCTCTATTATTACATCAATTGCCTACAACGAAATGCCTTGGGTAATTTTAAAACCTTTACCAGTGAAATTGGGCTTACCAGTGCCATGCTCTATTATTTGGATGGTGTTCGCAACCGTGGGGACAATCCCAACGAGAACTACGCGCGTGAACTTTATGAACTTTTCACATTGGGCGAAGGAAACAATTATACCGAAGAAGATATCATTCAAACCGCTGCTGCCATATCCGGATATACCGAGCGGGGAGAAGAAGGATGTACCCAAGTCACTTTTGACCCAACAGAATTCAATACCGATAACAAAACCATATTTGGTCAGACTGGAAATTGGGGGTATGATGATGTCATTGATATCCTTTTCGACCAAAGACCTGACGAAATAGGATGGTTCATCTGTAAAAAATTATACGAGTACTTCGTCCATCCTGATTCCACAAATGATGATGGGGGAATAGCTCCTCAAATCATTGATGGTCTGGCCCAGACTTTTATCAGCAGCGGGTTTGAGATAGCTCCCGTACTCCGCCAACTTTTCAAAAGTCAGCACTTTTTTGATGAAACCGCCATTGGGGTCATTATTAAAAGTCCAGCCGATCTTTATTTCAATCTATTGAAAGAAACCGGCTTCACCTACGATGATATAACGATTTTGAACATGATCGATTCCTGTGCCCTGATTGGCCAAGAATTTTTTCAACCACCGGAAGTGGAAGGATGGCAACGAAATCGAACGTGGATCAACACCAACTTTATCATTGGGCGATGGTTGACCGCAGAATTTTATTTGCAGCGGTTTTATGAGGATAACCCTGAACAATTCAGGGACTTAGGCCTAGAGCTTTCCGGTAATGCTGGACTTAACAGCAATAATCCGGACGAAGTGGCCAAACCCATTATCGAAAAATTTGTACCTAAGGGTTTGTTGACCGACGCCGACTACGAGAGAGCATACCTCGCTTTCAGGAGCGATGTTGACATTAATTATTATGAAGGAGGCACAACACCTTCATGGACTTTACTTGCCTGGGAAACCGGACCATCACAAGTGTACCTTTTATTACGTCATTTGTCCCGTGAACCCGAATTTCAACTCAAATAACCCCATCATCATGTGCGATAATCACCATACCCACGATAAATCCCCTCACAAAGGTCTCGAACACGAAGGCCACGATTTGGAACACAAAAAATGGAGCAGACGTTCCTTTGTCCAAGCTTTGGGCATTGCAGGATCGGGTTCCATGTTTTTGGGAAGCCATATGATTTCGGCTTCCTCTCCATCGCCGTTAACTGCTGCAGTCGCAGCTGCGGAAACCGACAATATTTTAATCCTGATTCGTTTATCGGGAGGGAACGATGGTCTCAGTACCGTGATCCCCATTCAACAATATGACACCTATGCCAATGCAAGGCCCAACATCTATATCCCGGAAAGCAAGGTCCTGAAACTTACCGATGATTTTGGGGTGCCCACTTATATGAGTGCCCTAGAACCACTTTGGGGAGACGGACAGTTCAAAGCCGTGCATGGCGTTGGTTACGAAAACCAGAGTCTGTCCCATTTTACTGGCTCCGATATTTTTGCCAATACCGATTTGACCACGACCGGGTTCTCTGGAGAGAACACCGGTTGGATGGGAAGACATTTCGAGGAACTTTACCCCGATTACCTGATACATCCACCTGCAGCCCCGGCAGCCATTCAAATTGGGAACTTGGCCAATATGATCTTTCAAGGAGAGGAAACCAATTATGCCTTTGTGACCAATAATGTGGATCAATTGGAGCAAATTGCGGAAACTGGTGCCTTTTACGATATAGAAAATGCCCCATTTGGTGATTGTATGTACGGAGATCAATTACGCTTTTTACGTGGCGTTGCCAATACTACCTACGAATATGCGGGCACCATTCATGATGCCTATATGGCCGGTCAAAATCAAGTGGAATATCAGGATAATGGCTTTGCCAGGCAATTGGCGCTCTTGGCTCGTTTGATCAAAGGAAATTTGGGCACAAAAGTCTATATGATCTCTTTGGGGGGATTTGACACCCACGGAAATCAACCCATAGTGCATGAACGGTTGATGTCCAATCTATCCGTTGCCATCAACAACTTTTACGAAGATCTTGCTTTTACCGAACAGGATGACAAAGTGTTGAGCATGACCTTTTCCGAGTTTGGTCGAAGGATCTTTGAAAATGGCTCCAATGGCACAGACCACGGTAAGGCCGCCCCCACCCTTTTCTTTGGATCGGGATTGAGCGGAAGTGCGTTTGTGGGCGACCATCCTTCATTGGACGAACCCAACAACCGAGGGAACCTGGAATACACCATGGACTTCAGAAACCTTTACGGAACCGTATTGGCCGAATGGCTTTGCGTTCCAAGGGAGTCTGTGGAACAGCATTTATTGGGACACCCGTATCAAGCCATCGATTTGGGCTTTAACTGTAGTGGTGAGACATTTGATGAAATCGCATCGGACAACACCCCTCCAACACTGCCCGAAACACCGCCAGGTCAAGACCCCAACAATCCAAACATTGATATTTTGGACGGTATAGAACACGCTGCCATATACCCTCCCACATCACCGAGAAACCCACACATCCATTTGGAAATGCCCGTAGCCGCCCACGTGGATATCGAACTCTTCAATATTTTGGGGCAACGTGTAGGGACCTTGTTCAATGAAATGATGTTGGAAGGCGAGGTCGACATCAACATACGCGAGCGCATGCGTGACAGTCTATCCACTGGAAAATACATCTATCGCATCTCGGTAGGAGAGAAAAAGATGAGCAAATCAGTGATGATAACCTAAAGAAAACAGTACACATTTCAATTCATTTTTCGGAACCCTTCGACAATGTACCCCACACCCCAAATCGGGTCGCATTTTCGAGGGTTTCGTTTTTTATGTGTATCCCGTTAAAATCAGTATTTTTGGGGCCTAATTAGATTTAAATGGCTCAAAATACATCTCCTTCTAGATATACCATTACCGCGGCATTGCCCTACACCAATGGCCCAATCCATATTGGCCACTTGGCCGGCGTATATGTCCCTGCCGATATTTATTCCCGTTACTTACGATTAAAGGGCAACGATGTTGCCTTTGTGTGTGGCAGTGACGAGCATGGTGTGGCCATCTCCATGAAGGCCAAAAAAGAAGGCGTTACCCCAAAAGAAATCATAGACAAGTACCACAGCATCATCAAAAAATCGTTTGTTGACTTTGGTGTTTCTTTTGACAACTACTCTAGAACTTCGGCAGAGGTCCACCATGAGACCGCTTCGGAATTTTTCAAAAAAATGTACGAGCAAGGGGACTTCATCGAAGAGGAGACCGAACAATTATATGATGATGAGGCCAAACAGTTTTTGGCGGACCGATTCGTTATCGGGACATGTCCCAAATGTGGTCACGAAGAAGCCTACGGCGACCAATGTGAAAACTGTGGGTCCTCGCTGAATGCCACTGACCTTATCAATCCAAAGTCCACCATAACCGGAACCGTTCCATCTTTGAAAAAGACCAAACATTGGTTTTTGCCATTGGACCGATACGAGAGCTTCCTGAAAAAATGGATTCTCGAAGAGCACAAAGCCGATTGGAAACCCAATGTGTACGGACAATGTAAATCGTGGATAGATGAAGGGCTGAAACCGCGCGCCGTAACCCGTGACTTGGATTGGGGGATTCCCGTTCCCGTAGAAGGAGGCGAAGGAAAAGTATTGTACGTTTGGTTCGATGCGCCCATTGGCTACATTTCCTCAACAAAGGAATGGGCTGAACGTGAGGGAAAGGACTGGGAACCTTATTGGAAGGACAAGGATACAAAACTGGTACACTTTATCGGCAAGGACAACATTGTGTTCCACTGTATCATCTTCCCGAGTATGTTGGAGGCCAATGGTGATTACATTTTACCGGACAACGTGCCTGCCAACGAATTTCTGAACTTAGAGGGGAACAAACTTTCCACCTCCAAAAACTGGGCGGTTTGGTTGCACGAATATTTGGAGGAATTTCCAGACATGCAAGATGTGCTCCGTTATGCGTTGACCGCAAATGCGCCCGAGACCAAGGACAATGATTTTACTTGGAAGGATTTTCAATCTAGGAACAACAACGAACTGGTTGCAATTTTCGGGAACTTCGTGAACCGAGTGGCTGTTTTGACACATAAATACTATGGAGGCGAAGTACCGGCACCCGCTGAACTTACAGCTTTTGATAAAGAAGCCTTGGAAGCCTTAAGGGAATTCCCAAATACCCTATCCAAATCCTTGGAGCGTTACCGTTTCCGTGAGGCGAGCCAGCAATTGATGAACTTGGCACGATTGGGCAACAAATATTTGGCGGATCAAGAGCCATGGAAGCTCATTAAAACGGACGAGGAGAAGGTAAAGACCATCATGTACGTCGCACTTCAGATCGCGACGGGATTAGCGGTTTTGAGTGAGCCCTTTTTACCGTTTACTTCAGAAAAATTGAAGAAAATCTTAAATCTAGGTTCAAGCGCTGTAGAAACCGACTGGGATGGCGTTGCCACGGCAGAAGCTTTACTTCCGGCAGGACACACCATCAACAAAAGCGAATTGCTCTTTAGAAAAATCGAGGACAAGGAAATTCAACAACAACTCGACAAATTGGAAGCCACCAAAAAAGCAAATGCCCAAATGGACAAAGAAGTAATTCCACAAAAAGACACTATTACCTTTGATGATTTCTCCAAATTGGATATGCGTGTGGGAACCATCATAGAAGCCGAAAAAATGCCCAAGGCCAATAAGCTTTTGGTATTGAAAGTGGATACGGGATTGGACACACGAACCATTGTATCGGGTATTGCGAACAGTTTTAAACCTGAGGATATTGTGGGCAAAAAGGTAACCGTTGTTGCCAACTTGGCCCCAAGAAAGCTACGTGGTGTGGAAAGCCAGGGCATGATCTTGATGACGGAGAACAAGGACGGAAAACTCGTTTTTGTAAATCCTGATGAAGATGGTGTGAGCAACGGAGAAACCATAAATTAATTCATTTCCAAAGAAACTGTCAGGTCGAGTGCAGTCGAGACCCATATTAAAAAATTAATTGGATGGAAAGACTTCCCGACTGCGCTCGAAGTGACAACTACTAAACAAATATCATGCAACTTGTCCCCTATATCGTAAGCCACACCAATCTTTCGGAGAGAAGTGTGGAGAACACCGTTTCTCTTTTAAATCAAGATTGCACCGTTCCCTTTATCTCTAGATACCGGAAAGAACTAACGGGAAATTTGGATGAAGTCGAGATTGGTTCCATTGTCGAATTCAAAAACCAGTTCGAGGCATTGGAAAAGCGAAAAGCCGCCATCATCAAAGCTGTTAAGGAACAAGGTGCGCTTACCCCGGAACTGGAAGCCAAATTTTCACATTGTACCGACCTGACCAGCTTGGAAGATCTTTACCTCCCGTTCAAGAAAAGTAAAAAGACCAAAGCCGAGACCGCACGCAAGAATGGATTGGAGCCTTTGGCCAAAATCATTATGGCGCAACGGAGCGATGAGATTGAATACATTGCTTCCCAATACCTCAGCAAGGATGTCATTAACGAAGATGATGCCCTCGAAGGAGCCCGACATATTATCTCTGAATGGGTCAATGAGCGCACCGATATCCGTAACCAATTGCGGGGTCAGTTGGAAAGGCACGCCTTGTTTACCACCAAGGTCGTCAAAACCAAAAAAGAGGATGAAAAAGCTCAAAAATTTCGTGACTATTTTGATTGGAGCGAACCTTTGAAACGCTGTCCATCGCACCGTTTTTTGGCCATTATGCGAGCGGAAAAGGAAGGTTTCATAAGGGTTAAAGTCGAAATTGACGATGAACGTGCGCTTCAAAGCATGGAAAGACGCTTGATCAAATCCAATAATACCTGTGCAGAACAAATAGAACTGGCCATTGCAGATGCCTACAAAAGACTCTTGTTCCCATCATTGTCGAAGGAAATTCTGAATACGGCCAAGGAAAAAGCAGATGCTGCCGCCATTCAGGTTTTTTCCAAAAATTTAAAGCAATTGTTGCTCGGTGCCCCCTTGGGGGAGAAAAGAATTTTGGCCATTGACCCTGGTTATAGAACTGGCTGTAAAGTAGTCTGTTTGGATGAACAGGGAGATCTTAAACATAACGAAACCATTTATCCACACCCCCCACAGCGGGATAGTTCTGGGGCCATCAAAAAATTGAGTTCCTTGGTGGATGCCTATAAAATCGAGGCCATTGCCATTGGCAACGGAACAGCATCACGCGAAACAGAACAATTGGTGAAACGTGTCCCGTTTAAGAAGGATATCGATGTTTTTGTAGTGAGTGAAGCAGGGGCATCCATTTACTCGGCTTCCAAAATTGCACGGGAGGAATTCCCCAATTACGATGTTACGGTCAGAGGAGCGGTTTCCATTGGTCGGCGTTTGGCCGATCCTTTGGCCGAATTGGTCAAGATCGATGCTAAGTCCATTGGAGTCGGACAATACCAGCATGATGTGGACCAGACCCAATTAAAGACATCCTTGGACACGGTGGTGGAAAGCTGTGTAAACTCCGTCGGCGTGAATATAAACACGGCAAGTGTGCCCCTTTTAAGCTACGTCTCGGGCATTGGTCCGAAACTGGCAGAGAATATTGTCAGTCATCGGAATGAAAACGGAGCCTTCAAAAGCAGGGAAGAAATCAAAGATGTGCCTCGCTTGGGCGGAAAGGCCTTTGAACAGAGTGCGGGTTTTTTGCGCGTCAAAAATGGCAAGAATCCTTTGGATGATTCCGCTGTGCACCCTGAAAGTTATGGCCTGGTATCAAAAATGGCAAAGGAGCAAGGTATTTCCCTCCATGAAATCGTTGGGAATCAAACAGCCCTAAAAAGCATCGACCTAAAAACCTATTGCACTGATTCCATTGGAATGCCGACCCTTGAGGATATTGTAAAAGAATTGGAAAAACCTGGGTTGGACCTTCGGGAAAAGGCCAAAGTGTTCACCTTTAACCAGAACATCAAGGAAATTACCGATTTGCATCAGGGTCAACTGTTACCTGGCATTGTCAATAACATTACCAATTTTGGCTGCTTTGTGGATATCGGCATCAAAGAGAGTGGATTGATTCATATTTCCAATCTCTCGGATACTTTTGTGAAGGATGTCAATGAACACGTGAGCCTTCATCAGCAGATTGTGGTGAAAGTTTTGGATGTGGATGTAGCTCGAAAACGGATACAGTTGGCACTGCATAAACACGGTTCCTAAATGCTCAAAATAGCCTATCATCCCATTTACAAACACCCATTGCCCGAAGGACATCGCTTTCCGATGATCAAATACGAATTGCTGCCACAGCAATTACTTTACGAGGGCACCTGTACCGAGGATAATTTTTTTGAACCCTCATTCCCTGAAGACCATCATATCTTGGCAGCCCACGATAAGATCTATTATCAAAATTTGATGAGTTTGGAACTGTCCAAAAGAGAGGCCAGAAAAATTGGTTTTCCTTTAAGTGACGAACTTGTTCAACGCGAACGCATCATCGCAGATGGCACCATTAAAGGTTGTCATTTTGCCCTTGAACAAGGCATTGCCATGAACATTGCAGGAGGAACCCACCATGCCTACTCGGACAGAGGGGAGGCATTTTGTATGCTCAACGACCAAGCCATTGGTGCCCGGTATCTTTTGAACCATGAATTGGCCAAAAAGATATTGATTGTGGATTTAGATGTGCATCAAGGCAATGGCACCGCCGAAATCTTTGAGACCGACCATTCGGTTTTTACCTTTTCCATGCACGGCAAGGGCAATTATCCTTTTAAAAAGGAAGTCTCTGATCTGGACATTCCTTTGGAAAAAGGCACCACTGATCAAGAATACCTGAGCATCCTTAAAAAGACATTGCCAGCATTACTGGAACGGGTTCAGCCTGATTTTATCTTCTATTTATGTGGGGTGGACGTGCTGGAAACCGATAAATTGGGCACCCTATCCATGGCATTGGATGGTTGCAAGGAACGTGACCGTTTTGTGCTTCAGAGCTGTTATGATGCCAAAATCCCTGTGCAATGCAGTATGGGTGGCGGTTATTCGCCCGAGATTAGAATCATTGTCGAGGCACATGCCAACACTTTTCGCTTGGCAGAAGATATTTATGCCTAATTTTGCCGACTACTTTTGTTTTATAGCCTCATGAGATTTTTTAGATACCTCGCTTTTATTTTAGTGACCATTAGTATGACAGGTCAAGAATTACAACCCAAAAAAGAGAAAAACCTTTGGAACAACTTTACCTACGATGTGGGGAATATGTTCGGGGGAGTGGGATACTCCTATTCACGCCCGTTCCATTGGAAAGGGAACGATTGGGCCAATTTTGGCTATTTAACGGGGGGAACCTTGCTCCTTTTTACCGTGGACGATGAGTTCAATAGATGGAAAAACGGCTTCGATCAGGATATACCGGATGTCATCATGGACTACGGTCATGAGTACGGGAGTCCTGAAAACAATTACATGCTGACCGGTGGGGTTTACCTTGCAGGCTTGTTTACCAAAAATGAAAAGCTGAGACGAACCGGTGTGCTTTTGATCTCTTCAGCTACGGCAGGTGGCTTTCTTCAACAAGTGAGCAAACGTATCATTGGTAGGGCCCGGCCCAAAAGCGGAGCTGGTTCCGCGACCTTTGATCCATTGCACTTAGATCGGGTCTACGATTACGACTCATTCCCATCGGGCCACGCCATGTTGGCTTTCAGTAATGCCTATGCAATTGCCAAGCAGTTCAAGAATCCTTGGGTGAAGGGCGGTCTTTACACTATCGGGATGATTCCGGGACTTGTACGTGTGATGGATGATTTTCATTGGGTTTCCGATGTGGCTTTCAGTACTGTACTCAGCATCTTCATTGTGGAATCAATCGATAAATATCTGGATTCCAAATACGACGAAAAGTACAATGATCAAAAGCCTAAAAATGTAAGTTGGAATCTTTCCTTTGGACCGAACACTTTGGGCGTTTCCCTTCATTTTTAATGATTTGGTGCCTCGATTGTGTTAAATATTATTTAGATTGATTTAAAATAATTATTTTCGTCCCCTATTTCACTTCTATCCATGGGAAAGAAAAAGGACAAAAAGAAACTCAAAAAGGCAAAGCTTCGAGAATTGCCGCCAACTGGTAAAGTAAAATCCAAGTGCTGCAAAAAATACAAGAAAAGTGAAAGTAAGCGCTGTAAAAAATGTCCTTGCTTCGATCTTCTCAAAAAAGTAGCGTAAGACACCTTCGCATATCCCTTTATTTATGGTCTTTACCAAGCATGGTTCCTTTATTTGTACTATTTTTAGGGCAAACTAATTTAACCATGATTAAAAAAACCTCTCTTTTAATTACACTTTTTCTGGCTTCCAGTATCTCTTTGCTGGCACAGGACAAGGATGCAGTGATTGAAGCAATCATTGAAGAAGCCAACCAAAACTCTCAACTGGAAACACTCGGCCACCAATTAATGGATGGTATTGGACCCCGACTGGTAGGTACACCACAAATGAAAAACGCCCATGACTGGGCCGTTGCCAAGTACGAAAGCTGGGGAATTCCAGCCCGCAACGAACAGTGGGGCGAATGGAAAGGTTGGGAACGCGGAATTACCCATATTGATATGGTACACCCCAGGGTACAGAGCCTAAGGGGTACCCAATTGGCCTGGAGTCCCAGCACTTCAAAAAAAGGGGTCACTGCCGAGTTGGTGGTTTTACCGACCGTATCCGACTCTTTGGAATTTGTGAACTGGTTGCCTAACGTAAAAGGTAAACTGGTCATGATTTCCATGCCACAACCCACAGGAAGGCCTGATTATAATTGGGAAGAGTTCGCTACGGAAAAGTCCTTTGAAAAAATGAAAAAGGAACGTGACGAGCAAAATGATGCTTGGAACCAAAACATACGAAACACTGGATTGAACAGACGTAGTCTTCCTATTGCCCTCGAAGAAGCAGGAGCAGTTGGCATCGTTGCCTCTTATTGGTCCAGAGGATTTGGTGTGAACAAAATCTTCGGTGCCTATACCAAGGAAATCCCAACTGTGGATTTGGAACTGGAAGACTATGGAATGTTGTATCGATTGGTGGAATCAGGGCAAAAGCCAGAGCTTCATGTCGTAGCTGAATCCAAAGAAATGGGCAAGGTACCTACATTCAACACCATCGCTGAAATTAAAGGTTCCGAAAAACCTGATGAATACGTTATCCTATCCGCACATTTTGATTCTTGGGACGGAGGAACAGGAGCTACGGACAATGGAACGGGAACTTTGGTCATGATGGAGGCCATGCGCATTTTGAAAAAAGCCTATCCCAACCCAAAACGTACCATCCTTGTGGGACATTGGGGAAGTGAGGAACAAGGGTTGAACGGATCCAGGGCCTTTGTTGAGGACAACCCTGAAATCGTTGACGGCGTACAAGCTGTTTTCAACCAAGATAATGGAACCGGTAGAGTGGTCCGTATTTCGGGTGGTGGATTTTTGGATTCCTATGATTATCTCGGAAAATGGTTGCACGAAGTGCCAAGGGAAATCACTGATGAAATCGAAACGACTTTTCCCGGAACTCCTGCACGAGGCGGATCGGATTATGCTTCTTTCCAAGCGGCTGGAGCCCCTGCTTTCAGTTTGAGCTCCCTAAGCTGGTCTTACTGGAACTATACGTGGCACACCAACAGGGACACGTACGATAAAATCGTTTTTGATGATGTTCGGAACAATGCGATTCTAACAGCTATTCTGGCTTACATGGCCAGTGAGCATCCCGAAAAAACATCCAGAGAAAAAGCTGTACTGCCCATAAGCGGCAGAACAGGCGAACAATTGGAATGGCCCACACCCCGTTCTCCAGAACGTGATGGTGGTCAGAATTAATGGAGAAACTTACTTAACATAATAGAAAAGGCGCCCCAAAATCGGGGCGCTTTTCAATTAACCAACTAAAATGCACATTTAAAAAATTCGTGGGGAAGCCACTTGGACTATTCCATCAATAGCTTCCTTAGGGAAGATTTCATCATTCTTATCTGTAAAGTAAAAACTAGCTTGCTGATAGTAATAGTCACTATGGGTGCAGTCATTTTTACATTCTTCGGCATGCTTGGAATATGCAATCCTTTTTGCTTCCATATAGGCCCTATATGCAGTGCTATGCTGCTTTTTTAATTCTTTTTCATACCGAACCTGGTCGTACCAAAAGTCTTTTTCGTCCTCTAAACTGGAAAAGGTTGAAGACTGTTCGCGCTGGGCATCTTTTCGAGCTTGTTCTTCATAAAAAGGCAGGTTGTCCTGAGCCGAGGCGGAGGCCGCCAACGCCAAAGTAAATAGAACTGTAAGCTGAGCTTTTAATCTCATTTGTGTGAGTTTTAATCAATACGTTGTTCATGTACTAAAGTTCTGGCGTTTGGTTATCTAACAACCGAAAATGCATTTACCCTAATCCAAAAAACAAAAAAAGGGGACATTACCCCCTTTTTGTCGTAATTAATCTCGTCAACTTACTTGCCAAGCATCAGCAATTCGTTGCATTTTATCTCGGTAATGTATCTTTTTTCTCCTTCGTTGGTTTCATAGGAGCGGTTCATGAGTTTGCCCTCAATCATGACTTCCTTGCCTTTGGAGAGGAAACCCTCGGTTATTTCAGCCAATTTGCCCCAAGCTACGATATTATGCCACTGCGTATCCGTTACCTTTTCTCCTTTGGCGTTTTTGTATGATTCATTGGTGGCTATGGAAAACTTGGCCAGTTTGGTCCCATTTTCCAACATGATGATTTCTGGATCGTTCCCTAGATTACCGATTAATTGAACTTTGTTTCTGAGTGAATTCATAATAGTAAGATTTAAGTTTAAACATTCAACTATCGAACTCTCATTGTCCGACAGGGCAAACTTAGAGGCTCCCAAAAACCATATTCGGTTTGCAATCATTTGCTTTCGTTTGTAAACGTATGTAATCAATTACAACTACTTAAAAGTGACTTATAAGATAATCCTGTGTCCCATTGGATAACCCAAAACCGTCGACCTAATGCATATCAGAACCATATATAAGTATCAAGTCATCAAAAGATTCAGTTTCTGTAAAAAAATGTACGACATAGCCGAAACTGTATATATTCAGGAACAAGACCTTGCCCACGGAGATCCCCAAAAGGTATTTGGTCAAGAGAAGGAATATTTGACAGATATCTCATCTGAAGTTTATGATGCGCTCTGCCAAGGATTCATCATTCGAGACGATAGTGATTCATCAAACCAAAACAAATCATAATTAGCGTTAAATTACGTTAAACACTTGATTTCAAACAATATACACATATCTTATATATGTGTTTTATGATGATGATTTCTACAAAAATCATGGCTATACGGGCATAAATAAGGTCGATTAACCCTTTTAGGTAGCTCAAAAATCTATTGCATCAAAAATTACATCATTACCATCAAGCCTCTTGGGCAGTGACTTGTACATTTACAGTGAACAAATCAAAAAATCTATTATATGGAAGCTATTAAAGCAAAAGATAAAACATTCAAAAAATTGGGATTCACTTACTTGGAAACCGCCGAGATCGTGGTCAGTTTGAACACATTGTTGGCCAATTATCAAGTATTCTACAATAAACTAAGAAATTTTCACTGGAACATTGAAGGACCAGACTTTTTTGAACTTCACGAGGAGTTTGAAAATGAATATAACATGGTAAAAGAAAACATCGATATCGTAGCAGAACGTATTCGTGTTTTTGGTGTAAAAAACAATTTTACCCTGAAAAAAACCATGGAACTCTCCAAAATTGAAGAGAAAGATAAAAATCTCTCCGCTCTGGAAATGGTTCGAGAAGTATTGCACGATTACGAAATCTTGCACAATAACATGTTGGATGCCGTAAATGCATCCCTCGAAACCGGTGACGTTGTCACAGAAAACATGCTGACCGAATTCATGACCGAGTTGGAGAAAAGACACTGGATGTTTACTTCTTACTTAAAGTAAGAATCAAGCAATCCATCCAGAAAACTGATGTATTAACCATTAAAAATAAGACTATGAAAAAGCTATTCACAATACTATCATTCGCAACTTTAACAGCCTTTGCCGGTTATGGGCAAACTGAAAACTCCGGGGTCATGAAGGCCACTACACAGATGAAGACCTTTACCGTATCCGAGAACGGAGTGGAAAAAGAGTACAGCGTAAAAGTTATGGAACGCAGAAAATACGGAATGGCGTTGGACCAAAAGGATAGAGGAATGGTCAATCAAGACAGAAAACTCTCCTCGCCTTTTGTAACGAAGTTGGTAGCCATTGACAGTGATTCCGACGCAAACTATGATGACTACATGGTACTTAAATATAAAGGTACCGAAAACAATGACTTTGAAGTTGTACAGACCGATAACGGATTTGACATCAATGTTGATGATAAATCCATGCACTACAATGTGCTGGAGAACAACTATCTCGTGAACAAGAAGAATAAGAACTTCTTTATTATCGAGGAATTTGAATCGAAATAGTTGATATAATTTCGTTTTTTGATTGATGAGAAGCCAGGGATTTTCCCTGGCTTTTTCTTTGTTTGAATCGAAGGATTAAAACTTATATTTGAACTTTAAATTCAACCTATGGATTCTTGGTTACGTCCCATACAATTGGAAGGCGAATTGGTAAAGCTCGTCCCCCTGCAGAAATCGCAAAAAGTGGACTTGGCGTTTGCCGCATCGGACGGTAAGCTTTGGGAACTGTGGTACACCTCCGTGCCCTCCCCAAAAACCATAGATTCCTATTTGGACACAGCCCTGTCCCAGCAGGCATCTGGAAATGCATTGCCCTTTGCCATCATCAACAAAAAAACCAACACCATTGTGGGAAGCACCCGCTTTTTGAATGTGGACGCAAAAAACAAACGTGTGGAGATCGGCGCCACCTGGTATGCCAAAAAAGTACAGCGAACAGGAATAAATACGGAGTGCAAGTACCTTTTGCTAAAGTATGCTTTTGAAAACCTCAACTGCATAGCTGTGGAGTTCCGTACCCACTTTCACAACCATCCCTCCAGAAATGCCATTCTCCGGTTGGGGGCCAAACAAGACGGTATTTTAAGAAACCATCGAATTGATGAGTCGGGAAACCTAAGGGACACCGTGGTATTCTCCATTCTGGACAGCGAATGGAACACCGTAAAAAAGTCTTTGGAATTTAAAATGGGCAAAAGCTATTTGGGCTAGCCCTTGCTCAGCTTCAATAAGTTCGCAAAATTATAACTGGCCAACTCAAGGTTCCCTACCGTCTTAGCTTTGGCATCGTCCAAGCTCCCAATTTGATTCAGAATGGAAACCGCATAATCCAATCCCATCCGTTTCATTTCTTCGATGGATACATCTATGGAACCACAGAATGCCGCAATGGGAACATGATGTTTTTTCGCGGATTGCACTACCCCATTGATGGTTTTTCCCGAAAAAGTCTGACCATCCAGCTGTCCTTCTCCCGTAATCACCCAATCAGCGCCTTCCAACACCTCATCAAAATTGGCCAATTCCATTACCAAATCAACACCAGAAGCCAGTTCAGCATTCAAAAAAACCACAGCACCCCCACCTACTCCACCTGCAGCTCCTGCCCCATCGATGTCCTGCACATCAACATCAAAAGTGGATTTCAACACTGATGCAAAGCTTTCCAAGCCTTTGTCCAAAAACGCTATTTCTTCTTCCGACGCACCTTTTTGCGCTCCATAGATTTTGGCAGCACCATTTTCTCCATAAAAAGGGTTGTTCACATCACAGGCCACTTGGATTTTGGCTTCGGACAGTTTAGAGGTCACACGATTGCTTTGTATTTCCTTTACCATGCCCAAGTTCTTTCCAATAGGTTCCAGTTCATCTCCCTTAGCATCCAAGAACGAATATCCCAAGGCCTTTGCCATACCCATGCCTCCATCATTTGTGGCACTGCCTCCAATACCCAGCACAATGTTCTTTGCGCCTTTTTCAAGGGCATCCAAAATCATTTGACCGGTTCCTAACGTAGTGGTGTTGATACAGTTCATTTCGGACTTTTGCAGCAACTTATAGCCGGATGCCTCGGACATTTCTATAAAAGCGGTCTGTTTGTCCTTTGAAAGCAGGTATTGCGTGGTAATCTCCCGGAAAAGTGGGTCGTATACGGTCACGGAAACCTTCGTTGCATTGAGATAATCCGCGACCACATCAATGGTGCCATCACCACCATCGGCCAAAGGTCTATGTATCATTTCCGAATTTGGAAAAACTTTTTTGATACCTCGGGCAACGGTTTCACAAAATTCGCGTCCTGTAAGGGAACCTTTATATTTATCGGGTGCCAAAATAAATTTCATCCCTACAATGTACTCAAGTTAATCGAGTTAACCCAGATAATTTGCTCTACACGGGGATAAAATGCAATGCGGCACAGGTTTTGAATGTAACGGGGAAGTATTTACCTTTAATAAAATTACATCATGAAAAAAGCAATCTTATTTATAGCAACAGTTTTATTTACTATGACAATTTCTGCCCAATCCAAAAACTTTTTGGACACCCCTTATCTGGAAACCCAAGCACAAGTGGACACCATGGTCACTCCTGATAAGATTTACCTGAACATCATTATTCAAGAAAAGGACACCAAGGGCCGCGTTTCGGTGGAGGAACAGGAAAATCAAATGGCACAGCGTTTCAAGGCTTTGGGCATTGACATAGAGAAGCAACTGGTCATAAAAGATGCCAGTAGCAACTTCAAAAAATACTTTTTGCGGCAAAAAGAAGTGCTCAAAAGCAAACAGTACTCCCTTCTCGTTTATTCCGGTAAAGAATTGGGCGAGGTAATGATGGCCCTGGAACAATTGGACATCGCCAACACCAGTATCGAGAAAACCGAATACTCCAAAATGGACGAACTGGAATTGGAACTTAAAACAAGGGCAGTTGAAAAAGCCATGAAAAAAGCCGAAGCACTCACAAAGCCACTGGGACAAAAAGTGGGCATGGCCATCCATATTGCCGACAATTCCCAGTATTACCCAAGATACAATCAAGCCCCTAGAATGGAAATGAAAGCTGTTTCCGCAGATATGGGCCAAGCACAACCCTTGGATATCGACTTTGAAAAAATAAAGGTAGAAACCTCTGTGAACGTAAAATTCGCCTTGTCCAATTAATGGCAAGGCTTTCAATCATCAATCAAACAAAACCAATTATGAAATCGATCGCACTTATTTTAATGTTCAGCGCAGGACTTGTTTCCGCGCAAGAAACCCTGCAACTGGCGGAAGGCCAATCATCCCCAAAGGCAAATTTGGAAGAGGTTTCTTGGATAGAGGGCCACTGGACCGGAGAGGCCTTCGGTGGCATTGCCGAAGAAATCTGGAGTGCGCCTTTGGGCAATTCCATGATGTTCGTCTTTCGAATGGTCAATGATGACAAAGTATCCTTCTACGAATCGGGACACATTCAGCAATTGGATGAATCCCTCATTCTCCAACTCAAGCATTTTGATGGCAATATGAGAGGCTGGGAGGAAAAAAACGAGACCATAGATTTCAAACTGGTAAAATTGGAGCCGAACAAGGTGTATTTTGAAGGACTCACGATGGAAAAAATAAGTGACGACCAAATGAATATTTGGGTCCTAATCGAAGATGAGGGCAAGACGGATGAAGTTCTATTTGCCTATACAAAAGCCAAATAAGAATCATTCAACCGAGGAGCAATGTCCACATCGTTTTGGGAAAACAAAGAATTCATAAAAAAGGATTATACTCAAAATCCACTGCCCAAGGGCAATTACGAAAATTGCCATTTTCTGGACTGTTTGTTCTCCGAGAGCTTTTTGGACAACCAAAATTTTGTGGAATGTACTTTTGAAGGTTGCGACCTTACCAACGCCAATATAGCCCATACCACTTTCAATGATGTGACTTTCAACAATTGTAAAATGGTGGGGGTCCAGTTTGAAACCTGCAACCACCTTTTGTTGTCGCTCCATTTCATGGAATGCAATCTTTCCGTGGCATCTTTCCATGGCATGGATTTGCCCCGCACTGATTTTGAAGGTTGCAAGTTCCATCAAACAGACTTTTCCGAGGCGGATTTAAAACAATCCAAGTTCCCGAACTGTGATTTTGAAAACGCCATTTTCGACAATACCAATTTGGAACAAGCTGATTTTTCTTCTGCTATACATTTCAATATAGACCCATCCATCAACCAAGTAAAGAAAACCCGTTTCAGCAAAGATGGATTGATCGGTTTGCTAAAAAAGTATGATATTGTGGTTACCTAATCCTATCCTATGCCTGAAAGAAAATGCTTGGTATGCGGTGAAAAGCTACTGGGCCGTATCGATCAAAAGTACTGTTCCGATCATTGTAGGAACGCCTACAACAATCTGTTGAACCGGGACAGCAAAAACTTGGTGCGCAATATCAACAACAAGCTTCGCAAGAACTACAGGATACTCGACAGCTTTCCGCTAAGGGACGGTAAAACAAAGACCACGAAAATGCAGTTGCTGGACAAAGGTTTTGATTTTGAGTACATCACTAACCTTTACACCACCAAAAAGGGCAGCACCTACTTTTTCGTTTACGATCTTGGCTATTTACCGCTCGACAACGACTATTTTATGATCGTGAAAAGAGAATAGCTTATTTCCAGCTTTGCGCGTTCAGTTTCAGTGCAGCCACAACAATATCCTTTCGACTGATCTGACCGACCAAAATATCGTTCTTCATTACGGGCAACCTACGCCTATTGTGTCTGTCAAAAACACCTGCTGCATCAAAAATGGACATATCGTGCGGAATCGTCTCCACATTTTTGGTCATGAACCGCTCCACCTCTTTGTCCAAAATAGGTTGGTTGAAATATCTACTTTCCGAAATTTGCTTCATACAATCCGCCTCCGAGATGATTCCCACCAAAAAACCACTGTTATCCACAACGGGCCCACCAGAGATATGGTGCTTGGCAAAAGTCTCCATCACTTCCAAAATGGATTGGTCTGGAGAAAAGGTGATCAATTTTTTGGTCATGTAATCCTCCACCAAAATCGGGGCATTGTATTTCTTCTTAGCCTCCTCTTTGCATCGTACGCCTTGAAAACTTTTGATTGCCATAAGGTTAGATTTTAAAGTTGAATAATAAATATAGACTTTTTTAGCGAATAACCTAATTTTAACTATCATAATATGAGAACCTTTCATAATTTCATACATTTAAGATTCAACAATGCTACACCATGAAATTTTCCCGAACCCTTGCCCTGATTCTGCTGTTTTTTGCTGCATATTGGAGTTTTGAATCCCTAATGCCTTCCTACAAAACCAATGAGGATATTGCGCTGGAAGACTTTTCCACCGACAGGGCATTGGAGCATGTAAAACAATTGTCCAAAGAGCCCCATGCCGTAGGTTTTCCAGGCCATAAAAGGACCAAGGACTATATCATCTCGGAACTGAACACCATGGGATTGGAAACCACTATCCAAGAAGGATATACCGCCGGTGACTGGGGCAATCTGAGCAAGGCGACCAATATTTTGGCCAGGATCCAGGGAAGTGGGAAAGGTAAAGCCCTCCTTTTACTTTCACATTACGATAGCAATCCACACTCTTCCTACGGGGCCAGCGATGCAGGAAGCGGTGTTGCCACAATTCTGGAAGGTGTTCGTGCATTCTTGAGCGAGAACAGAACACCCAAAAATGACATTATCATTCTCATTACCGATGCCGAGGAACTCGGCCTCAACGGAGCCGACCTTTTTGTGAACAAGCATCCGTGGGCAAAAGATGTGGGGCTTGCCCTTAATTTTGAAGCACGGGGAAGCGGGGGCCCTAGTTACATGCTAATTGAAACCAATCGGGGCAATGGCACATTGATCAAGGAGTTCACAAAGGCCAATCCAAAATATCCCGTGGCCAATTCCCTAATGTACAGTATCTACAAAATGCTCCCGAACGATACAGATCTGACCGTTTTTAGGGAAGATGGTGACATCGAAGGCTTCAACTTTGCCTTTATCGATGATCATTTTGATTATCACACAGCTTTGGACAATTATGAAAGATTGGACCGAAACACCTTGGCTCACCAAGGCAGCTATTTAATGCCGTTGCTTTCCTATTTCAGTGATGCTGATTTGGACAACCTAAAAAGTTTGGACGACCTTGTGTATTTCAATATGCCCTTCTTTAAACTTATCTCCTACCCTTTTGAATGGATATGGCCCATGTTCGGCCTTGCAGTTCTGGCATTTATGCTCTTGCTGTTTACAGGGTTCAAAAAAGGGAAGCTCAATGTAAAGGATATTTTCAAGGGGTTTGTACCTGTTTTGCTTACTCTGATCATTAACGGGCTGGCCGGTTATTTTTGTTGGACCATCATCACTTGGTGGTATCCGAGCTTTAAGGATATGCTGCATGGGTTTACCTACAATGGTCACACATATATTGTGGTATATGTAATGTTTTCCCTGTTCATCTGTTTTTACACCTATCATAAATTTAGGAAAACCAGCACCCCCAATCTATTGGTGGCCCCCATTTTTATTTGGCTGATCATTTGCGGATTGGTGGCGCAGTATCTAAAAGGAGCCAGCTTTTTCATAGTTCCCCTATTCGGTTTGTTGGCGGGGCTTTTAGTTACCATCAGCCAAAAGAAACCAAATCCATTTTTGATGGTGTTTTTGGCATTGCCCGCCGTATTGATCTATTCCCCGTTCATCAAAATGTTTCCTGTGGGCCTTGGGTTAAAAATGATGGTGGCCGCCACAATATTTACAACTTTGTTGTTTTTCTTGGTCCTTCCATTTTTCGGTCAATTGAAAAGCAAGGGCAGATTGGCATATCTGTTTTTGTTCCTCTTCTTCGCTTTCGGAATCTCAAGTCATATCCAATCCGATTTCAATGAGGAAAGACCAAAACCAAGCAGTCTGCTGTATGTATACAATGCCGACGAAAACTCCTCCCAATGGGCCACTTATGACCATGAACTCATCAGTTGGAACGGTCAGTTTTTAGGGGATAATGGTAAAAAGCCCGAAGCGAAGACGATTTCCAGTAAATACCGTACGAATTTGAGCCGTGTGGCCGATGCACCCAAAAAAGACATACCCATGCCTTACGTTGATACCGTTATGGACACCATCATCGGTGCGAACAGGGTTATTGAACTTTGCATTACGCCCAAAAGGAACGTAAACCGTCTTGAGGTATTCGCAAATCCCGTTGAATTCAGCAAGGCCAAAGTGAATCGCATCGAATTGTCTTCCCATTTTTTGGAGAACCGAAGCAGTAAGTTGGTAACACACTACATCTCCAATAATGATTTCACGGAACTGCAATTGGAATTCCCAAAAGACGCTGTTCTGGAACTGACATTGTACGAGGCTTCGAACGACCTCTTGACCCATCCCGATTTCAGTATTCCGGAACGACCAAAAAACAGTATCCCCACCCCTTTTGTGCTAAATGATGCTATATTGACGATAAAAACGTTGCGATTTGAATAAGAGCATAGGCATTTTAGGTTGTGGTTGGCTGGGATTTCCCTTGGCCAAAAAATTAATTGAAGATGGGTATACAGTTTCAGGAACAACCACATCATCAGATAAATTGGAGGTTTTGGAAAATGAAGGGATTACTGCTTTCCAGGTCAATTTATCCGAAAAGGGAATCCAAGGAAATATCGAAGGGTTCCTTTCCCATATCGACACCTTGATCATCGATGTACCACCAAAATTAAGGGGAAAGCATACCGAGAGCTTTGTGGAAAAGATGAAATTCCTGATTGCGGAAATCAAAAAAAGCCACGTTTCCAACGTCATTTTTGTGAGCAGTACCGCCGTTTACGGAAATGCTGAGGGAGAGGTTTCCGAGGAATCCCCTACCCGCCCCACAACGGAATCAGGCAAACAATTGGTGGAATGTGAAGCCATGTTTCAGAATGAGGCCAATTTCAAAACCACCATCATCAGGTTCGGAGGTTTGATAGGCCCGGACCGCCATCCAGTGACCACTCTTTCCGGCAGGGAACATCTAACTGGAGGCAACAATCCCATTAACCTGATACATCTTCACGACTGCATCCATCTGATTCAAACCATTTTGAAGCATGGGTATTGGGGAGAAATCTTTAACGGGGTATACCCACATCATCCCCAAAAACAGGTGTACTATTTTGAAGAAGCCCAGAAAAGAGGGCTCCCTGCCCCAAGTTATCAAACGGAGCTATCGGATAAAAAAGGCAAAATAGTAGTGAGCCAAAATCTCACAAGCAAAGGGCACTCATTCAAAACGCCCGTGATTTACTGATTCCTTATCGAATTCTTAACAGCCGGGTTGGGAATATTTTGTTAGATTTGGCGCACTAAATTGAAGATCAATGAAAAAGACTGTACTCTTATTGCTCCTATTGGTGGGCTTTAGTGGTATTTCCCAAACCAACGACGCTCTTGTAAAACATTACAAGGCCTATTACAATGAAATGCGCATGCAAGGTGATGTAACCGGCGTAATCAGTGCATTGACACATTTGAACGTACTGAATCCGTCCAAACAACGAAGGGACACCCTTGCCTTTGTTTACATGAACAACGGGCAGCACATGCAAGCCCTGAACACCATTGGTGTGGATAAAAATGCCGATGATTCCGACCTTGCTGTACAGGTAAAGGCTTTTTCGTTGAAATCCTTGAACCAACCCAAAAGGGCTCTGGAGCATTTTGAAGAACTCAACACAAGAAAACCCTCTCCTTACTTGGCCTATGAAATGGCCGACCTCAAGATTCAAACTGGGGATATGGATGGTGCTTCGACCAATATTGAATACGGGATCGCGAACGCCACCGATGAAATGAAATATGCTTTTTACGAGAGACAACAACCCTACGAAGTTCCTTTGAAGGCCGCTTTTTACCATTTAAAAGGTTTGGTATCATTCAACAAGGACAAGGAAAACATTGATGCAGCCATTGTCTCCATTGACGAAGCGCTTAAAATCGCACCCAACTTCAACTTGGCGAGTTTGAGCAAACAAGCTTTGGAATCCCGAAAGGCACAAGCCAATTCAACAACAGAGGGAGAAGAAAACTAGCGTTGGCTATTGCTTCATTTTTAGTTCTTGAAGCAATTGATCATCCTTTTCCTCCTTGATTTTGATAAGTTCGGACACATTGTCGTTCGGCACTGCAATTGAAAGTACATAATGGGCAATTTTCCATTGCCCATTTACTTTTTTAAGCACCCCAGAACCTCGACATATCTTCATTTGGGTGTCCAGTAGTTCATCAAACCAAGCAAAAGTACCGTCATCGTCGAGATAGATGTTACGCTGCACGGCGGTAAAACTCCATGCTTTCCCTTGATCGAAATAAGGTTTGGAAAATGCCCTGAATTCTTCATTCTGCCAGTTTTCCATGGCATCGGTCCCTATAAACACCCCATCTTGGGTCATTTTGCTGAAATATGCATCAAAATCTGCCTCGGCGGCAGCCAAGTGCCACCCATCCAAAACCCTGTTGATCTTTTCCTTTTCTGTATCCTGGGCAAAGATGGTCATGGAGACCATGAAAAGTACCAAGGCAAAAATCCTATGTTTCATCTAAAATCAATTTTTTGTCCAACTGACTGTTCATGATCACATTCAATTGATTGCGCATATCGTTGTAGGCTTCCAACACTTTGACCGTTGGCTCCGTGGTCGGCTGGTTTTCCAGAATACTTGCCTTCACTTTATATAGAAAGGTTCGCATTACCGTTTGCCTGCTCTTTACTTGGAAGGTATCAAATGGCTCTGGATATCTTCCATTGGACATGTTCTTCTCTTTTTCAATAAGGTCATCAATGGCCAAGGCCAAATCCTCATTGTTGGTTGCTTTGTACAGCACATCCACACTGGCATTCAAATCCTTGAATTGCTGCCAGTTTTCAACAATGGCCGTAGCATCGGGGTTTATATCGGATTTATCGGGCATTTTTTGGTAGTTGAATTCCAATGCCTCCGTGTCCACCTCAGCTGTGGTCTTCTCGGCTTTTTTGCATCCGCCCAAAACCGAAATCACTATAAGAATGCTTAACAATTTTCGCATAAGCGAATGTACAAATTTTAATAAAGGGTATCTTTGCCACGAAACTAAATTAACTTCTATTTTAATGCACAAACCCATATTGATCATAGGCGCATGTGGCCAAATTGGAACTGAACTTACCCTTGAACTACGTAGCAAATACGGAGCTGAAAATATTATTGCCAGCGATATTCGTGAAGGCAACGAAGCTTTGATGCAATCGGGACCTTTTGAACTTTTGGACGCGACCAACTATGCTGCGATCGAGGATGTGGTCATGCATTACGAAATTGATGAAGTGTATTTAATGGCCGCCATGCTCAGCGCCACTGCGGAGAAATTCCCGATGCGTGCCTGGAACTTGAACATGAATTCCCTGTTCAACGTGCTCAATTTGGCAAAGGAAAGGAAAATATCCAAAGTGTTTTGGCCATCCAGTATAGCGGTATTTGGCCCAAACACACCAAAAAACGACACGCCGCAGAGTACCATTATGGAGCCCAGCACGGTATATGGCATAAGCAAGCAATCCGGGGAAAGGTGGTGCGAGTACTACCATAAAAAATACGGTGTCGATGTAAGAAGTGTTCGATATCCGGGGCTGATAAGTTGGAAAACCATGCCTGGAGGAGGTACTACCGATTATGCCGTGGAGATTTATCACGAAGCCCTCGAAAAAGGTTCGTATGAATGCTTTTTGGACAGTGACACCGAACTTCCGATGATGTACATGGACGATGCCATTAGGGCCACCATCAGCTTAATGGACAGTCCTTCGGAGAAAATAAAGGTACGGTCTTCCTATAATTTGGCGGGCATGAACTTTACCCCCAAACAAATGGCCGAGAGCATTGCCAAGCACATTCCCGGGTTTGAAATAAGCTATGCTCCAGATTTCAGGCAGGAAATCGCCGACTCTTGGCCCAGCAGCATCGATGATGCCCCAGCACGAAAAGAATGGGGCTGGGAACCAAGGTTTGATTTAGATCAAACGACCCAGGAAATGCTTGGAAATTTAAAGAGGTAGGGGTTTATTCATCCTCATCATCTTCTTCGGAGTCCGAAAAGTCATCATCGTCCTCGGGGATTTTTTCGTAATCCTCGGAATCAAAACCCTCTTCATCATCGTCCTCGTCAAAGTCGGCCATGGTACGTTCCAGCTTGGAGCTGATTTTCACAAGGTATTTGGTGTCATCCGTGGATACTTCCACCGCCTCTATGGATTCCCCTTTTAGGTTTTTGAAGTTGATCACATCGTCGTCTCCGTATCCATCGGGATATTTTTCCACCAAAAGTTTGAGCACTTCCGATGTGAGTTTTTTATAATCAACTATTACACGTTTGAGGTTATCCATGATGTTGTGGTTACTTCTTGTTCTAAGTTAGAATAAAAATTGTATTGAAAAATTATAAAAAAAATCTTGGGTTGTCAAAATTGGTGCAATTTTATCGACCAAAAATGATGTTAACTTGAAAAGGGCATTAAAAAAGGGTAAAGGAACAAGTGGTAGCATCAAAAATTACGAAAAACACAATTCCCCATACCCACAATAAAATAATCGACTTTGATATATTTAATTGATATATCAATTATATTTGCATCAAACAATTTCATGAAGATTCCTGCAAAAACGGTTTTCTATACCATCGAACGCACCATTAAAACGTATAGGAAGTTCTCCAAACAGCATTTTTTGGAAGTGGTCGATGATATTACAGTCGATCAAAAATTGATTCTCCAATACTTGAATGACCACCCTGAGCTAAGTCAGAACGAAATAGCCGAACTGGTCTTCAAAGACAATGCCTCTTTAACACGGATGATTGACCTTATGGTCGGCAAGGGATTCCTCAAAAGGTCGATCAACCCTGATGACCGTAGAAGGTTCAAGATTGAACTTACACCCAAAGGGAAGGAAGTACTGGAAAAATTGGCCCCGGTAATCGTTTCAAACAGAAAAAAGGCATTTGCCGGAATATCCCAAGAAGAATTGATGCAGCTGGACGCAACACTCAACAAAATAATATCAAACTTAAACAACTATTGATATGGCAAGAACGATGTGGATCATATGCTGTTTGACTTACATCTTAGTAAGCTGTGAGAGCATAGCACAAACATATCCCGATGAAACTTGGTCAAGAGCTGAAAACCCCGAAGCAATGGGTTGGCCGGATGCGGATAGGTCGAATTTTACGAGATATATTATCGATAGCACCAGCATAACCGGTTTGGTCCTGGTCCACAAAGGGGAAATTGTATTTGAATATGGGGATATCAAAGAAAACAGTTATATCGCATCCTGCAGAAAAAGTGTGCTTGCCCTATTGTACGGGAAATATGTGGAGAACGGTACCATTGACCTGGACAGGACATTGGGGGAACTGGACATCACCGATGTGACCGAGCTTCTGCCCATGGAGAAAAAGGCAACGGTAAGGGATTTGATCTCGGCACGTTCAGGGGTATATCTAAGGGGCTCCAATGGCGGTGATTTCAGAAGATTTGCCCCTGACAGGGGTTCTGTTGAGCCAGGAAGCCATTGGCTGTACAATAATTGGGATTTCAATGTAGCGGGACACATATTTGAGCAAGAGACCCAAAAAAACATCTATGACGAAATCGAATCACAATTGGCCACGCCATTGCAAATGCAAGATTGGGACCGATCTCTCCAAGAAAAAAGCGGGAATAGCGATATCTCCAAGTTTCCCGCATACCATATGTGGTTTTCCACAAGGGACATGGCACGTATTGGACTGCTAATGCTGCGCAACGGGAAATGGAAAAACACACAGCTAATCCCCAAGGACTGGGTGCAAGAGGTCATAAAACAACGGACCTCTTATGCCGAAGCACAAAAAAGCGTACCGGTACTCAAGAACGACGGAATTGATTTGGGGTATGGCTATATGTGGTGGCTCTTGGAAAACACCGACGACCCCAAGCTGGAAAATGCCTATTCGGCACAAGGTGCCATGGGCCAGAACATCACGGTTTATCCAAATATCGATGTTGTTCTGGCCTTTAAAACCAATAGCGTTTATAGGAGAAGGAATTCCATTCAAACCCAAATGAAGCTTGTCAGAAAAGCGGTTGAAATATTCGATGCCCAGTAGATACAAACCCATCAAACCCAAAATGAAGATGTTGAGAATAGCGATCCTATTGGCTGTGGCCATGTCAATGGCCTGTGACAGAAAAAGCAAACCAAAACAACAAGTCCAAGTGAAACCACAAACAGTTGATTTAGCGGCAACATTGGACACGATTTGGCGAACCGAACAAATCCCCATCAGAAAGCGCGATTCGGCATTTCATGCCTATGGCGACCAATCCAATATGTATAAAGAATATCAGTCCATCTATAAAAAGAACCATCTGATCAACGAACAAAAAGTAGCAAAGATCTTGAAGGACGGATGGCCGAGTTTGAATGAGATCGGGGAGCAGGGCAATTTGACCATTTGCAATGTGCTACAGCACAGTAGCCCCGAAACCCGTTTGAAATACCTTCCTTTAATGCGCCAAGCTGTCAAAAACAAAGAATTGAGCCCTTGGTTATTGGCAAGAACGGAAGACAGAATCGCGACGGATCGTGGGCAGCTTCAAATTTACGGGGGACAGATCAAATATTATCCCGAAACGGAATCCTTCGACGTTTGGCCCATCATAGACCCGGAAAATGTTGACAAAAAACGTGCTGAAATCGGATTGGAACCAATGGCCGAGTATTTAAAAAACAGAAGGTTCCCCTTGGAATGGAACTTGGAAGATCAGGTAAAAAGAACTGCGGAGTTTGAAACCAAAAAACATTGAATCCCATCAAACTATTGGGAAACACTCGCTGACCGACAACTCCTTTTGCAATTGCGATGGACCTCAAAATCCATTGTCCTGAATGAATTGCTTGAGTCTGTCCCGGTAGCTACTTCCCACAGGGACCTCAACATTATTGATCAACACACGTTTGCCATTGTACTGGACGATCTTGTTCAACGGAACAATATATGATTTGTGAATCCTCATGAAATCATAGGCCCTTAGACCATCTTCTATGGACTTTAAGGTCTTAAGTGCCAAACAGTGATTGTTCCCGGTGACAATCTTGGCGTAATCCTTCAGCCCTTGGATATAATCGATGTCATCTATCCGTATTTTTATGTATTCCTCACCATCCTTCACAAAAAGAGAGGGAGTAAGCTTTTCCACGTTGTCCGCACTACTTGATTTTTCAAAGCGCTCCAATGCTTTTGCAAATCGTTCAAACGCAATGGGCTTCATCAAATAATCTACGACTTCAAGATCAAAACTTTCCACGGCATATTCACTGTAAGAAGTGGTCATTATGAACTTGGTAGGGCCTTTTGAGAGTTTGACCAACTCTATTCCAGAGATATCGGGCATGGCAATGTCCGTAAAAGCAAGGTCCACCCGATGACCCTCTTTTAAGTAATTGAATGCTTCGACCGAATCGGTAAATGAACCCACCAATTCAAAATCGGGGAAACGTTCCAGGTAGTGACCGATAACATCTATGGCCAAAGGTTCATCATCGATTATCACGGTTTTGAAAAGGCTCATCTAGTCTAACTTTATTTTAAGTTTGGCTGTATAGGAATCGGAGTCGCTATGCAAGGCCAAATTTGCATGGCCGTTATATAAAAGGTCCAAACGTTGTTTTAAGTTGTTCAGCCCTTTTCCCGTTCTGTCATTTTGCTGAAAATGCTGTTTCCTGAAAACACTGTTTTTCACTGAAAATTCAAGTTCATTGCCATCAAGATCGCATTGGATGTTCACAAAAGCATCCTTGGAATTGGTATAAAACCCATGTTTGAAGGCATTTTCCACCAAAGGGATCAAAAGAAATGGCTCAATGAATCGATCTACCATCACAGCTTTGTCACTTTCAAACTCAATAGCGGCATCCTTACCAAATCGCAATTTCTCAATAGCTATGTACTTTTCGATGAAATCCAGCTCCTTTACAATGGGCACCTTGCCCTCTCCTGTATCGTCCGTCAAATAGCGCATCATTCCGGAGAGCTTCATGATATACTCGGATACGTCTTCGTTATTTTTCAATGATAGGCTGTACAAGGAATTAAACGCGTTGTACAGAAAATGTGGGTGCATCTGATTTCTGAGCAATTGCGCCTTGGCCGTGTCCAGTTCGTCCCTCAACTTTTTGTAGTTGTAGAGATCGTCCAATTTGTCCATAAAGTACAATAGCAGATAAAACAGCAATGTCCGTCCCAAAAAACCAGTAAATTGACCAAAGGTATCATCAAAGAAAATGACATCATCGGTCCTAAGGTCCTTTAGCAGGGCCAATCCCAAAAGAACCAAAGCTGAAAATATGAGATACCCCACCTTTTGCCAAAGGGAGTCCAAACGGAACACATGGAAATAAACGAGGTAAGCAATGCAGACGGCAATAAAATTCTCCATGGCATCGCTAGTGATAAAAAACAGCCAATTATCGGGCAAAAGATCAAAAGCCCTTTTGGAAAGGTACATGGCCATGACCGATATGAACCCGGTATTGAAAACTGCCTTTATCTTGTTAATCGTGGTTTCTGATAATTGCTTCATAAGATCAACGGTACATGTCCGCCAAGTAAATATAGGTAAATACCATTCAGAAAAGTCGAGTATGGGATAGGGGCTGTCTGTAATCAACCCGGTTTGGTCGATAACTTTTTTATCGGAGGTCAGGGTCGGGTACGTTTGTGGAAATTTTAAGATTGAAAAAATGAAATCCTATTTCTCTCTGCTCATGTTTTTGCTATTCACTTCCGTTTCATTAGGCCAAACATTGAATTTGGAAAAAGCCTCTCCATTTACAGCCGTTAAATGGACCGATGAAGATCAACCTATGGTAAAGTTCAAGGATGAATGGTTCACTTTGGTAAAATTGGACAACCATACGACCAAAGAGCTCTTGGATTTTTGCAAAAAGGAGTTCGATGATAAATGGCAAAAACGATTTTCGGAAGATTTGATCGAAGTTTTGACCAAAATGGGTACGCCGCCCAGCCAAAAAGTAGCACTCGTCCTTGAAAAGGACTCAAATCAAATCCAAGTTACGGGAACCTATTCCCTGGAGAACAGACAAAAGGTATATCTGTACAATCAAGAGCGTAGAAAAAGGAAGGCACTTAAAAATATGACGTATTCCCAAGCAGTTGAGGACATCGATCAGTTTTACGGAATTCTCCAAGGAAAATCCTCCTATATCCATTTAACGGATTACGACATGAAAACTGCCATTGATTCCCTGAAGGCCAGGATCATTTCAACATCCATGGATAGCGTGGGCATCAATTACCTCACACATGAATTGGCAAAAATAATGGCCGAAATCGGAGATCGCCATTCCAGTGTGAAAAATGAATGGTTTGAAAGGAAGAACCATGCAACCCATAACCTGCAATTGCCTTTTTCCATGGCTCCGCTAAACAACAAAACGATTGCTCTACGGGCTACAGAGGTTGATGGCAATTATGAATATCTGCATGGGGATTTCCCCTTTGTAAGGTCGATCAACGGAATCCCCATGGAGGTTTTCATCGATTCCATGGCATATAGGTCCAGAAAGGCCCCAAAACAGGCTAAACTTTCCAGGGGACTTTTGGAGGTGCAGCAGCTTGGAGACCTTTATTTTAAAAACAACCTGGAACCACCGGCAAAAATTGAAACTGTTTTTACCAATGGCCAGACAGATATCACGGAAACGATCAATTTGGTCAACACCCCGCTAGGATATGAATCCCATATTGAGCGGAACATTCATCACAATGGCATGGACATAGCCAAGGGAAATTTTCAAGGCATCTTCAAATTGCTAAAAGGCGACATAGGCTACTTTTCAATCCCACAAATGTTCAGTTTTGATGATGTGCCCGGATTGGAAGCACACCTTGATTCTGTCTTGGGCAATTTACCCAACACCAAGGCCCTTATTGTTGACCTTCGGTTCAATCCAGGGGGAACCAGAGATCTGATACAAAAATTTGCTGGGCATATCATTCCTGAATCCCACTCCCCATGGGTCGCCAATGTGGCCTACTTGAGAACGAACAAAAGAGAGACCGTTCATAGCTCAATGTCCAACCGATTATTATATACATATGACTCCAACCACTTCGATGATTTGGACAGAAAGGCAATTGATGAATTTTCCAAGAGCTTTGCAACGGAAAGGGGATTCGACTCTTCAAAGTTCAGTCAGCCCCATTATATGGTCCTGAAAAGTGGAGCTCCAGATTACAAGCATCCTATCTACATACTGGTCAACGAACACAGTTTCAGTGCCGCTTCCGTTTTTGCCAGCGCCTTTAAGGGCTTGCCCAATGTCAACATTGTGGGTGTGACAACGGATGGCTCCAGCGGAAACTCAAAAAGGATCCATTTGAAAAATTCCAACATACGGCTCAGGGTCTCAACCATGCTTTCCTTTCAAAGAAATGGAAAAACATTGGATGGCAACGGTACAGAACCGGACATGCCTATCCCGGTAAAAGTCGAACAAGCTTTGCATGGGACCGATGTCCAATTGCATCAACTTATGGAAACGATCAATGATATGTGAGTTCGGTCCATTTTAAAATGTTCATGGTCGGTAACGTATCAATCCGCACATCACGATGAAAATCAATGGGCCCATCCATCTTACCGCCCTTTGATCAAAGTAGGTAAGCAGGAAATCACCTTTTGAGTTCACTCGGCAAATAGCCCAGTGTCCGCTTAAAGGCCTTGGTGAAATGTTGTGGGTTTGAATACCCTACTTCATGTGCGGCCTGCGCTATCGTCAGACATTTGTTCACGATCAGATCACTGGCGGTCTCCATTCGTAGTTTGGTAATGTATTTGAAAATGGTGGTACCATATACGCGTTTGAAATCCCGTTTCAACTTTGAACTATTGAAACCTGCCACAACTGTAAGTTCAGGGATATTCAATCCCCTGTTCAAGTTGGTTTCAATATACAGCTCCACCATATGCAAACGGTCCAAATCGGATTGGGGCAGACCAATCCTTGGACCCGGGTTGTTTTTACCATTCGCATCGAGCAAAAGTTCCAACAATAGGGTCGTGATCTTCGATTCCAAATAGGTCCTCTTTAATTGGCCACTGAACGGGCAGGCTATGATCTGCTCGATTGTACGGCCCAATTCCGGTGTTATCGGTCTCGGCTGTTTCCAGAACACACATGGTCTTCCCTGTTCAATGGCACCATCAATCTTTCGCAAAACCTGTCCGTACTTTTGACCTACCAACTTTTCTATCAGGCCCGAGGTGAAAAAAAGCTCCAAGGTTCGTCTGGGGGTTCCCGTATATTGGAGAAGACCGTTGGTCAATGGCAGATAGAACATGTTATATTGAAAATCCCCTATCCTTAACAGAGGTCTTTTTCTTTCAAAGGGAGTATAGGTATAGCTGCCCGTGATCTCAAAATGCAGGGCGAACATGGAAAAATCATTGGACACCTCAATGTGATAACCTTTAGGGGCAATGATATCCTTATGTACCATGAAAATCCCATCCAATTGGGTTTCATGGATCGTCCCCGAAACGCCCTTTGAATTGATTTCAATCCGGTTCTCAATCAACTTACCGGTAAAAAAGTCTTTGGGGTATTTCCTTTGATAAATACTGTCCTCGAACAAATCACTTTTTAAGACCGACTGCATTTCTTCCATTTGCGTACTTAAAACTTCCTTTTGCGGTATTGCCCAACCAACTTCCGCCCTAGATTTGCAAACCTAACTTATTTAGATTAAATCTTAATAAAAATAATAATTAATTACAGGAATGGGCAGGAATTTTTTCATCATCTTCTTTTTTGGCGCCTTACTCTCACATGCACAGAATACAAAAGACAGCGCTATTTTCGGTAAAATCACTGCAGAAGATGGCAGCCCGCTGGCATACGCCACGGTACTGATAGAGGGGACAAAGTTCGGTTCCTTGACCGACGAACAGGGCAATTTCGAGATCATTGCACCCTATGGACAACATAAGGTTGCCGTTTCTTTCATCGGTTATCAAAAAACTTACAGGAACATTGAGACAAGTGCCGGGAACAATAGGGTAGAATTGAATTTTGTCCTTCGAGAGAACACCGAAACCCTGGACGGGGTGACAGTTAACGGCAAGTCCAGGAAAACCGTGCTGGAAACCGAGGGGTTTGCAGTGAATGCCGTGGAGACCAAGGAAGCCGGTTTACGAAACATACAGGCCAACGAATTGTTGAATACCACTGTGGGGGTCAAAATACGTCAAAATGGTGGGTTGGGTTCCAATGTTGAATACTCCTTGAATGGACTCTCCGGGAATGCGGTTCGCATCTTCATTGATGGTATTCCCATCTCAACCTATGGGTCTTCGTTCAACTTGAACAGTATCCCGCCATCCATGATCAAACAAATCGAGGTATACAAAGGTGTCGTCCCAGGTCACCTTGCCGATGACGCATTGGGGGGCGCCATCAACATCCAATTGCATCAAGAGGCAAAAAACAACTTCAATGCCTCCGTTTCCTATGGATCGTTCAACACATTCCAGGCCAATGCAAACGGTACATACCGCTTTGATGGGTCTGGTTTCACGGTAAAGGCATCCCTTTTCCACAATTATTCCGACAATGATTACAAAGTTTCGGGCAGAAGTGTTGTCGTAACCGGCATTGGTGGGGTTCAGACACCCATAACCGCGAGGCGTTTCAACGATGCATATAGATCCACCGGTGGTATGGCACAGGTTGGTTTCACCGATGTAACATGGGCCGATCAGTTTTTTGTCGGGATTACCGGTTCCGATGACTACAAAGAAGTCCAGCATGGGGCATTCATGACCATTACCCCCTACAAGGACAGGTTCATGGAATCCGATGCCCTCTTGGCCAACCTTACCTATCGCAAGACCGATCTGTTTACCAAAGGTCTGGACCTGAACGTACACGGTTTGTACGGAAAACGCAACAGGGCCGTGAACGATACAGTGGCCTGGGCCTACGGTTGGGACGGGGAAAGGGCCATTGACTTTAGGGGGGATGAATACCGGTACTCTTGGGGGTCACAGCAAGAAGGAGGCCCCACACTGGCCAAGATCGAACGCAATGTGGCATCCATTCGCTCTGGGCTGTCCTACTCCATCAACAACAACCACAAAATTTTATTGAACCATGTATTCAGTAGTATCGACAGGGAAGACAGCGATGAACTGCGGTCCGTTCTGGAAAACACATTTTCCGGAACCCGTGACCTGCGAAAGAACATCTTTTCCCTGACATATGAACTGAGTGCCTTTGAGAACCGATTGAAGACAAGCCTCTTTGGCAAGCACTATCAACAAAAAACGATCAGTTCAGATCCTGCCATTGAAACGGATGCGGAAGGAAACAACCAGGTGGTGGATGAAGTGGTGAGCAGCAACAAGGAATATGATGGGTACGGTTTTGCACTGTCCTATGCACTTTTGCCCAACATAACACTTTTGACATCGGCCGAGAAAGCCGTACGCCTTCCCAACGAAACGGAAATATTCGGTAACGATGGGGACAATGTTGTGGCCAATTCAAGCATTGATCCGGAACAGAGCAACAATTACAACCTTGGATTTCGCTTGGGGACCTTTTCCATCAAAAAACACGATTTCAGTGTCTCCACCAACTTCTTTACCAGAAACATCAAGGACAGGATCGGTCTGCCCATTGAAACATCCCTCAACGTGGACGATGAGCTTATTCTCTATGTGAATCAAGGGAGCGGTACCTCAAGGGGATTCGATGTACAATTCGATTATACCCACAACAACAATTTTGGGGTCAACTTCAATCTTTCCCGTTTCGATTTGACCGTTGAGAACAGGGGTGTGGAAATCGATGTACCCAACACCCCGTTCTTCACCATGAACGGAAGTGCCAGGTATTCCTTCAGGGATGTGATACAAAAGAATTCAAGACTCAACCTGTTCTACACCATGTACTTTACGGGGGAGTTTTCCTATTTGGTCCCGCAGGGCTCCAATACCGTAGGGGATGACTTTTTTAAAGTACCTGAACAATTGGCTCAGGATATTGGGCTTAGCTACACCTTCCCCAACAATAGGTTCATTATGAGCTTTGACATCAAAAACATATTTGACAAACCTGTATATGACAACCTTTCCGTTCAAAAGCCGGGAAGGGCTTTCTACCTGAAATTAAACTATATAATCAATTCCATTTAATCACTTAAAATATCATTTGAAATGAAACGTAAATTTTTGAACATTAAATTTTTAGCATCTGTTTTTATGATAGTTGCGCTTTGTGCCTCATGCAGTAGTGACGACAACGGGGGCACTACACCTCCCGGCGATGGCGATGGCGATGGCGAACCAGTGGAAGAAACAAGGTGGATCACTGTTGCCGCGGCCAGAATGGGGGAAAACCCAGGTGACGGAAACGGGGGAACATTGATCTATGCCATTGACAGCGAAGATGCAAAAGATCCAACCATATCCGTTGAGCCCTTTGACAATGGGTTCATCGTTCCATCCAACAGAACAGCCAGACTACAGTCCTCCGAGGACGGGAACACCATCTTCAATATCAGCTATGCCGGGGATACCGGTGGCAATTACACCAAGTACACTGTGGAAGGTGGTCAGGATTTTGCACAGACGGGAACGGAAATCAGTATTGCCCCTTACGTGGGATCGGCCCCAAGATGGATCAAATTGTTCGATGGCGACCAGACCGGCTCGGCCGTATATGTTTCCACGGAACATCAATTCGATGAAGAGGGCAATTACCTTCGTACCGAAGCGACCATGGGTGTTCTGACCCTGGATTTGGCCAATTCACAGATCAATGAGTTCCAAGAGCACAGTATCGCCCTAAGCGCAGAAGAAGAGGCCAATGGTTACTATATATCGAGAATCGATATGCCCGTACTGAACGATGCCGGGGACAAACTTTATATCGGCGCTCGATTGAGCAAGGTGGACCCTGAAACTGCTGAAAGGGACAGTGATTATGAGATTTTGGGATCTAAGACCATAGTATTGGACTACCCATCACTGTTGAACCCATCCGTGATCACATCCACTGTGGGACATGGCAATACGAACGGATACCGCAGTATCAATGCATTTCTTTACAACGGAAGCGTCTATCAGGCCAACCAAGGGGACCCAGAAGGCTCCCACATCCTAAAAATAGATGCGGACAACCAATACGACGACTCCTATGATTTCAATTTGGACGAGGCCTTGGGTGTGGAAGACGCCTACATACTGGCCTGGAGGCCAGCCTCAAACGGAAAAGCAGTCTTGGCGTACCGCCATGCAGGTTCCGCTGAAGGTGTCGCAGGGGCACAAGGGTTTTTCGCATTGATCGATCTAGAGGCGCAAACTGCTGAAAGGATCGATGCCATTCCTTATGACCCGGACTTTTACCTGTTCCAATATCAAGGTTTCGTGGTCGATGGAACGGAAATTTATGTGACCCAGGCACCTGTTGGGGAAAACGGAAACATTTACGTGATCGATACCGAAACCGGTGAGGTCATCCAAGGTGCTGAATTGGTCAATGTGGAAGGAAGCCATTTTATCGGCACCTTCTAAACCTTTGCAGCTTCATTTTGAAGATTTAGGCTCTGTGGGGGTAATTACCCCCACAGAGTTTTTCCACTACGGGAACAATTCCATTCGAAAAATCCAAAAAGAATCAAAAATGAAAATACATACCATACAATCCATCGTTCTCGGAACCATGGTCCTGATGGCCTCCGCCACCGGTGCCGCCCAGGAAATTGATGACAATCCATTCATGGATAGGGAATATTGGGCCTCACACCCAAGCATCGACGACATTGACGTCAAGATCGCCGAGGGACACTCCATTACCGAAGCCAACCGAGGTGGGTTCGACCCAACGACCTTTGCCATTTTTTCCGGAAATCCGGTGGCCACAATCCATCACCTTATTGAAAACGGCAATGATGTCAACAAACGCACGCACGATTCTAGGACCTATATCTTTTGGGCAGCGTCCAGAGGAGACCTAAAGATCATGAAATACTTGGTCAAAAAAGGGGCCCGAACGGATTTGAAAGATTCCCATGGATACTCCTTGACCCAATTTACGGCCGCAGGGGGACAAACCGATCCGGAAATCTATGATTTCCTTATCGAAAACGGGGCCGACCTGAAGAATGAAAAAGACCATGATGGCCGCAATGTACTGTTGGTGGCCGCTCCAAGGGCTAAAAACCTTGATCTCATTGACTATTTCGTACGTAAAGGACTTAGCCTTCATTCAACGGATGATCACGGAAACGGCATATTCAACATTGCCGCCCAAGGTGGAAATATCGATGTATTGAAAGCTCTTGTATCCAGAGGGGTTTCCACCGAAAAAAACACAAAAACCAATGAAAACGCCATTCTTTTCGCCAGTAGAGGCGGCCGAGGGACCGGTAATGGCATTGAGGTTTTCAAATATCTCGAAGGGCTTGGACTCGATGCCAACATTACTTCCCGGGAAGGCACAACACCTTTGCACAACCTTTCCCGATCCTCAGACAATCTGGCCATCTACGCACATTTCATCGACAAGGGCGTTGATCCCAACGCAGCCGATAACCAGGGAAACACCCCCTTATTGAACGCTGCCGTGCGAAACAATTTGAAAGTGATCGAATATCTGGCAGAAAAAACGGATAACATCAACCATACGAACCAAGAAGGGCACTCCGCATTAACGTTGGCCATACAGAACAACAGTGCGCAGGTTGTAAACCACTTGATCTCCAAAGGGGCCAAAACCAATGTATTGGACAACGAGGGATACAATTTGGCCTACTATCTTTTTGCCACACGCGGCAACCCTCGCGATTTTGATGAGAAAGTCGAGGCAATGCGCAAGACGGGGTTTGATTTTAACGAGCGTCAAGCGGACAAGAGTACCATCTGGCATTTGGCCATCGCCAAAAACAATTTGGGATTGCTGAAAAAGGTCGAAGGTTTTGGTGCGGACATCAATGCAAAAGACGGTCAAGGAAACACGGTTTTGCATTATGCCGCCATGAAATCCAGTAATACCGAGATACTAAAGTATTTGATCGCCAAAGGCGCCGATCTCACCGCCACTACCGATTTTGGAGAAACCGCATACGATTTGGCCCAAGAGAATGAATTGTTGGCCAGCAACAACGCAAGCCTGGACTTTCTCAATTAATCCAACAACCATGAAAAGAAAAACAAACAGATTACCTTCACTCTTTACAATAGCCTTGATTTTTTTATGTTCATCTTCCTTTGTGCGAATACCATCAACGGTATCCTACAAGTGTATGATACAAATGGCCAACTATTCAGGCGAAAAAGCGTATGTCGTGGTTTCCCTGATCGATGAACAAGGCAATTATGTCAAGACTTTGTATGTACAGGGGGACGATCCGGAATGGTTCCCGGACCTTAAGCAATGGTGGGCTTTCAGCCATGGGGCCAATGAAAACATAGACGCCGTCACAGGTGCTACCGTGGGCAATGGGGAAAGGAACATCATCTCTTTGGCCGTGGATTCATCCCAGGTGGACAACGGTCACAAAATACGATTTGAATCCGCAGTAGAAAACCAAGAATACTACACCGTGGATGCAGAGATAGCCCTCAACTCATCAACCATTAGGAACAAGGTAGAAGGAAAGGGGTACATCCGTTATATACGAATGGTTCCAAATTGATATCAATCCCCTATGGTTCTTTCGGTATGGCGCTATTGCCATTTGATTCTGGCTATTGTATCTTCTTTGTTTTTGCTGGTCGCATCGGTTACAGGGGTTATCCTGGCGGTAGAGCCCATATCGAACAAAGCACGTCCATACCGTATTGATGGTGCGGACGGGCTTACATTGACCGAGACACTGACTAACCTTAATGCCGAATACGATGAAATTCTTTCCATTTCACGTGATCGTAATGGTTTTGTCAGCGTCTCGGCCATTATTGATGGTAATGACGAACGATTTTATGTCGACCCATTCAGCGGGGAAAGATTGGGAGCACTTATTGAGAGGGCCCCTATCTTTCAGTTCAGTACCAGTTTACACCGTTCCTTGTTCCTCAAAACACCTGGTCGTCTGCTCATCGGATCGACATCCCTATTGCTGGTCCTGATCGCTGTGTCCGGCATTGTTCTGATTGCCAAAAGACAAGGGGGCATCAGGTACTTTTTCGCCCCTGTGGTACACGAAAACTTTTCACAGTTCAACCATGTGGTATTCTCCCGTATAACCTTATTGCCCATTGTCATCCTCTCCCTATCTGGCGTTTACCTGTCCCTGCTCCGTTTCAACCTGATACCACAGGAACAAATGGTGCACAAGGTGGATTATGAATCGTTGACGGACATGCCGAACAAATCCCTCCAAGAGTATGCCCTGCTCAACAACACCTACCTGGGAGAGCTAAGGGAGTTGGAATATCCATTTTCGGAATTTGTGGAGGACTACTATACCCTCCGCCTTAAGGACAGGGAGATTCTAATGAACCAATTCAATGGGGAGGTCATTACCGAAAAGAAATATCCATTCGCGGCCATTGCTTCCTCTTGGGCGACGGTTCTGCACACTGGGGAAGGCAGCATTGTTTGGAGCGGCATTTTAGGCCTTGGTAGCCTGTCCGTTCCCTTCTTGATCATCACCGGTTTTATCATTTACTTTAAGAGGCCCAGAATCCGAATCAAGAACAACCATGCCAAAAATGACTGTGACCATATTATATTGGTCGGGACAGAGGGGGGCACCACATTGCAATACGCCCAAGAATTCCACAGGCAATTGCTGAAGGCCGGAACTAAGAGTTTCCTGGGCTTGATGAACGACTATGGCGAGTTCAAAACAATGAGCCACCTCACGATTTTTACCGCTACCTATGGCCAGGGGGAAGCGCCCGCGAGCGCCAATCGGTTTCTCGAATTATTGAAAAAAACACCACAGAACCGCCCCTTTACCTATTCCATTGTCGGATTTGGATCCACGGCCTATCCTAATTATTGCCAATTTGCCCATGAAGCATTCGGGGCCTTGAAAAGCCTCCCAAAATCAAGTGCCATGGAAGGGGTTCACACCGTGAACGACCAATCCTTCGAGTCTTTTTCAAATTGGGCAAACCGTTGGGCTCCCACAATGGGCTTGACACTCCAGCTTGAAAAACCAAAGATTTCACTTACCAAAAACCGGGTCTCAGATTTTGAGGTGATCCATAGGTCTGAGCTCGAAGGGGGAAGCGCCTTTCTACTCACGCTAAGGGATGTGAAAGGCAGAAGAGCGGTCTCGGGCGACCTCCTATCCATAACGCCGAAAGAAGATGGGCGCGAGCGTCTTTACTCCATTGGCCACTTTGGAAAGAACACATTGGCGATCAGTGTCAAAAAACATCCCAACGGGATTTGTTCCAATCTTTTGGGTCAGCTCGAGGAAGGTCAGGTTTTGAGCGCGGCAGTGGCCAAAAACAGACATTTCCACTTGCCCAACAACACAAAGGATGTCGTGCTCATAGCAACGGGTACGGGCATCGGACCTTTTTTGGGGATGATCGCCACCAATACCCCCAAACGGAAAATGCACTTGTACTGGGGGGGTAGAACACCTGAATCATTCGAGCTTTACCGACCTTATATTGATGAGGCAAAGCGCAGAAAAAGACTTCAAAGCTTTTCCCCTGCTTATTCCCGTGCACAGACCGAAAAGGTCTATGTACAACATTTGATAAAAAAAGATGGGGACAAAGTTGCCAGAACCCTAAACAAAGGGGGGTATGCTATGATCTGTGGTTCTATCGCCATGCAGCGTGAAGTCATGAGCGAACTGAAAAGCATTTGCAAATACCACTTGGCAAGGGATTTGAGTTACTATCAGAACAAAGGTCAGATCAAAATGGACTGCTATTGACACTAATTGATTCGGAAATCAAAAGTGGCAAAAAAAATCGAACCTTTTTCCCGCCCTTGGTTTTATTTGGGCTATCACTTATTGATTTCAAAATATTGCCGACTTGTGAACTTTTGTAAGCGGTTAATCCTTCATGATTGCAAATATCCTTAAACCGGCACATAAAGCTGATCATAAGAGTTAATGTTATGGTATATCCGTAGTCCTCCTCCCTTGTCATGAAAGTATTCTTTACCAATTGTAGTTTGCTCAATGGAATTCTCAGTGGGAAGTCAATATCCAAACAAGTCCATTTCTCAGGTTTTCACAAGTTTGTCCTCGCCGCTATTGTTCATTCTTTTTTTCCACCTGACGTATGCAGAAATACCAATGGCCAAAAATACGGCGGTCAGGCCAGCAAAAATGTACAAACCCCTGTACACAAAAAGAGGGACTGCCATCAAACCGCCAATATTGAGATAAATCCAACTCTCTATGTTGTTTTTGGCCATCAACCACATACCCGTAAAGGCAAAAGCGCAAACCATCGCATACCAATAGGGCTCCACGGAGTTAGTATGCTGACGTAGTACATATGAAAAGAAACAAAGACAGCACATAACGATCAGGTTAGAAACCCTATGCTCATGGCAGGTAGAATATGTAATCGAAGATGCCCATTGTCCTTTTCTTTTGACCCAACTAATCCAACCGTAAATGATTACGCACAAAAAAACAAGTGTCATCAAAATCTCTCCATACAATCGAGATTCCCAAAAAAGCCACATATGGATTAAAATGGAACAAATTCCAAAAAGGTAATTAATGTAATTGCCTTGCCTTGCCAAATAAGCTTGGATTACAAAAAAGATGAACCCAAGGAATGGCATCAAATACAGTTCAGCGTATGGCTCCATTTTAATTAAACTTCCGACCAAACCTGCTATCACACTTGGAAAATCAAGACTCCATTATGTTGACGAACCCATCAGTGGATTCCTAACCACAACTCATTCTACTTCATAAACCCAAAGCTTTTCCTGATAAACATTTTCTTTCAATCGATTTAATTCTTTTTTTGCTTCTTCAAAATTTTCAAAGTATCCCAAGTGGACATACAGAAAAGAATCTTTTCTAAAAGCACCTGGCCGCAATCCTTTGTATTGTAATTGAGCCATGAATGATTTGAAATACTTTTCCGTTTTAAAAGCATTTGCGATCAAATAGAATCCCTTCTTTACATCTTCTTCCAGTTGCCATTCATCTGCTTCATCATCACTGCTTTTTTGAGAACCGTTTTCCTCAAGATCAAAATGGGCATCATGGCCAATTATGAATTCCGTACGTCTATTGATGAGATGTTGCTTCTCGGAGCAATCATCTCGCTTACCGCAATCGTTCAACAAATACTTTTCTCCAAGCCCCACGTATTTCAATCGAGATGCCGGAATACCGTTTTCCACCAAGTAATCAAAGGTGGCTTTGGCTCTTTTCTCTGACAACTTCAGATTATAGGATGCCGTTCCCCTGCTATCTGAATGGGATCTTATTGAAATTTTGATGTCCGGGTGTAGTTCCAGTACCTGAACTATTTTCTCCAGTTCAACCATGGAATCATCCGTTAAGGAGTAGTCATCGAAATCAAAGTAAATCTTGTTCAAATTGAGCACATCCGATAAATCCGCATCGGTCTCTCCTGAAATGGATTTGAATGAACTCTTGTTCATCATAAGGTTAAGAGGGGACCCAAGTCCTTTGGGAACATATTTGTCAGTACTATCATACCCTTCCTTATCCACCCTGATGGTATAGTCCTCTCTGATATTTCTTATGAGATCATAGGTTCCTTTGGCATTGGTACGGGCACTTTCCAAGATATTGAGATTATCTTCCAATAAGGTAATCTTTGCGCCTTCTATAGGTTCTCCTGTTTTGGTATCGGAGATGATTCCCGAGAGTTCTTGTTCAAAAGCAGCTGTTACCGACTGCTTTTCCACAAAACCATGGATATTGTCCACTCCATCCCTATTGGAACTGAAGAACCCTTTTTTTGTCGTATCGTCCATCCAAAAACCGTAGTCGTCAAAAGGCCCATTGGTAGGCTCTCCTAGATTGTACAGTCCCTTTTTGGATGACCTAAGGTCTACATAGAAAATATCGTAGCCCCCTAGCCCAAAATGACCGTCAGAAGCAAAATAAAGACCGTAATCCTGTGTAATAAAAGGAAATGACTCCCTTCCTTTGGTATTGATGGAAGGTCCAAGATTAACCGGCTTTCCCAAACTACCATCTGCATTGATAACCACGGAATATATATCCGTTTCCCCAATGCCTCCAGGCATATCACTGACAAAATAAAGCATATTGCCATCTGGAGATAGTGTTGGATGTGCCGTTGAATAATTGTCTCCATTGATTGAAAGATCCTCTATTTGCTTCCATTTCCCATTGACATGGGTGGCCCTGTAAATTTTCAAATGGTCAACTTCCCGCTTTTTCCTTTCAATTTTTGGGGATGTATTGGTTCTGGTAAAATACATGGACAACCCATCCTTGGTAAGGGCCGGGGTAGACTCATGAAACTTTTCGTTTATGGTTCCTTTGATTGGTTTGGGTCTTCCAAATTCGAAATCCCCGCTCTTTATTCTTACCTCATAAATATCCAAAAAAGGATAGCTGCTCCATGTGTCTATGACCTTTGTACGGCCTTTGCTCCTGGAAGATGAAAAATAAAGATTGTCCCCTTGCACAAAGGTGCCAAAGTCAATATCATCCGAATTAAAGGGAATTGGAATTAAATCGACGCGGCCCGAATTTTTTGCTATGATTTGCCTGTAGTCCACCGAGGAAGCCAGGTCATCATCCAGTACACCCGATTTCTCCAAAAAAGTGTCATAGGTCTTAGCTGCCAAGCTATCATTGCCACGGGATTTCAATGTTTGAGAGTAACGAAGAAGATACTGAGGGTCTGAAACCTCATATTCATCAAAAAGTCTATGGTACCAATTTTCAGCCTCCCCATAGTCGCCATTAAAATAATATATATCGCCAAGTCTTTTGAACATTTCCTCGGATCCATATCCCTTTTTCGCCACTTGAAGATAGATTTCCTTTGCATCGATATAGTTCAATTGATCAAAATCCGCCGTGGCCTTCTCCAATTTAAGTTCTTGACCCATGGAAAGCGTTGCGCTTAAAATAAGAATAGCTTGAATTATTTTTTTCATGTGACTTTATGGGTTTTAGAAAAATCTAGGGGAAACCTTACCACTTCTTCTGTTCCAGATCATAAATCGTAAAAATATTTCGTGGGATCCCGAATTATACGTTGAAATTTCAGTGGTATCAAAGTCGTAGGCATAGCCCAACATAAGATCATCGCTCAATTGAAAACCTGCCATGGCACTAATGGAGGCATTCCAGCGGTAGGATGTTCCCAATATCAGTTTTTCATCCAGCATTACATTAGCGGAAATATCCAATGACAATGGAGATCCCGAAACCATTTTCAATAGCGCGGCAGGCTTGATCTTTATATTATCGCCAACCCCAAAAACATAGCCGGTTATGGTATATAGATGCAAGCGCTCCGAAGCGGTTGATACCGCTACCTGATCGTAGTGGTCCGTTTGCAGGACATTTGGGGAGGAGATGCCCAAATACCAGCGTTGGGAATAAAGGTATGCCCCCACACCGAACTGGGGCGAAATCTGATTTATGTTTTGGGAAAGGTCCACATCCGTTGGATCATATGTATTCAATCGATTGAAATCAACATCCAAGTTGGACATACCCGCTTTAAGTCCGAATGCCAACCTTACCCTTCGTAAATCCAAGGTATACGACATATCCATCACATAGGAAGATTCAATGGCGGGCCCTATCTCATCCCTGAGCACTGAAATGCCAAGTGCCAACCGGTTTCGTACCGGTCCATGGGCAGAAAAAGAAAGTGTTCGGGGGGCACCCTCCAAGCCAACCCATTGCGAACGGTAAGTTCCGCTTATATTCAGAGCGTTCCGACTTCCGGCGTAAGCAGGGTTGACCAAGACCGTATTGTACATATATTGTGTGAACTGTATTTCCTGTTGAGCGGATATCGTTCCGGATAACAACAAAAACAAAATGGAAAGGATAGGACTTACTCTTATCTTCATAATCAATTAATCATTCGTGTTTATATATAGATATCCAGCTCTTTTCTGCATTTTAGGGGTTCCTTCTCCACCTTCATAACTATAGCGCAGGACATAGAAATAAGTTCCTGCGGGCAATTTATCTTCGACCCGGTAGGTTGATGGCACTTGTGAGTAGCCTTGAAACACGTTGTCTGTTTCGTTATATCCCTTCGTCTCATATACCTTGGTGCCCCAACGATTGAAAATCACCAATTCATTATCTGGATATTTTGAAATACCATCTATGAAAAAGAAATCATTGGTCCCATCTTGATTGGGTGTAACGGAATTGTACACGACCAATCCCTCTGCGAGGACTTCCTCCTTTTTGACCTTTGCCAAAGTGAACATGCCATAGCCTGAAATCTCGGAAATCGTGGTAACGGTTCCCCTGTTTTCATCCACCACCCCACCTTCGTCCACCCAAAGGCCCAAATCGGAATCCCAGCGAACAATATGTATTGAAGAAGGGTCTTCAAGCAATTCTTGTGCCGTAGTGTCTTCATTCCATCCAAGGGTCAAGAAAACAAACTCTGCTCCTTCCAATGGATCCATTACCCAATATTCCTTGTCATCAATAAATTCAATAACCCCAACAGCAAGATCATGGGGATGGACATCATTACTATTGTCCAAGAAATACATGGCCGATATCAGGTCTGATGGATTGCCTGTTCCTGTAATTTCCCCATTACGGTGGTGGCCAAGGTGTCCAATCGGGTAATCAAATCCTTCTCCACCCGATTTTAGAACCGTTCCATCTATGAAACTGGTATTGGAAGCGCCCTCGTGGGTTGCTCCGATTTCAAAAACCACAACACCACCTTCTGAGCGGTTTTGAACTACACCGTTGATGAAATTGGAGTTCCCATTCAAACTCCAGGTAGCATCTACAATAATCTCTGGTGAATCACCGATCATATCGAATGCGGTATTGTATAATTCATACATCTGCCCCCCTGTAGCAAGCTGATTCACTTGTCCAACAAAATGCGTTGTGCCCGTATCCAGAGAGTAGGTCCAATCCCCCTCATTTAAAGTATTGCCCGAAAGATAGAGTTGACCATCATTGTAAAGCATTGCCGAAGAAGTGTTCTCGAGATTGTCCAGGACACTGACCTCCGTATCTGGCAAAATGGTCAACAAACCTGTATTGGAGGTTTGCCCCCAAATAAAAGAGCCGACACATAGTGCGACGAGCAATACCAAATTTCTCTTTTTGTCCATTTTATAATGTTTTTTAAGAGAGGATGGGGAAGGGAGGTTTCCCTACCCCCTTGCTCCTCTCTTGCCTAGCATTGGTATAACCACAGTCAAATTATTGTCAACCAAACAACATTTAAGGAACCATTGATGCTAGAATTTCATTGGTTTTTCTTCTCCTCCTTGAAAATATTTTCCATGTCTCATGTAGTCACCTGAACTTATGATTCCAAAAGTGAAATACTTGGACCCCTCAAAATTGAAAAAGGCTTCTAAATAGCTTCCGTTTTGAACTAAGGGAACACTTTGTACATTGAAGGTGAAATTTTCATCATCCGCTACCACTAAGGCCAAATCTGAAGCATCTACAAAACCATTGGCCAGTGCACTTGGGATTCGGACCAAGACCTCCTCGACCGAACCTGTTTCCACAATCAACCAGTTCCTTGTTAGCTTTTCGGCAAAAACCGGCGGAATTCCTGCATTTACCGCACTTGTACTACCATCGTTATTCCCCCAGACCAAAAAGCTACTTTCTGTATCAAAGGCATTGACATTGGAAACATTGTCGGCTTCTATCCCTTCCAGACCAATTGTTACCAAAGCATCCCCGTTAACCGATTGGGACTGTTTCTGATTCAAGGCCCAGCTATCATCACTACCAATACCCGCGATATCATTGTTGTACAAGGCATTGAAAGTCATATCCCAAAGCCGTGTTCCCGTTGAGCCATCCCAATTCCCTGCATAATAATCTTGGTTCAGGGTTATGCCATATTTGATGGCGAGATAGGAATAGACGCGTTCCTTTTCATAGGGTTCAAGAACCCGATTGTAAATGATGGCCTCATTGATAAAGCCGACATGATCATCTGAATATGTATTAGGTTCATTACCTAAAGCTATATAACCTTCGGAAGCAGCATTGGCCAATGGATAAATACCATCTGACATGACGGTAGTTTCCTCATTGTTCAATCCATTGTATGACATTAACGCTTGTCCAGGGTTTGAACCGTTGGTAACGGAGCTAAGTAAGATGTAGGGGGTGTTCAGGGTCAAAGCTACTGAATGTTCCACCGTGACAGGACTGCCCTCGGTCACCCGTATTTGCATATTTCCTCCAGCTCCTTGATACCCAAGTCCAGGACGATCATAACCTCCACCGACACTGATCGTGCGTCTTTCCCCTCCGAATGAGGTAGGTACGGAAACCGAAATCATGGTTACGGGGTCGGTTTCTTCTACAAAATTAAGGTGTCTTCCGTTCAAACGGTCATTCCCTCCATCAAAATTGCCTCCAGGGTTGAAATTCAAGCTGTTCTCCACATAGGTAGGTTGAGACCCTCCGCTCCCTTCAGAAAGGTCATACCCATTTCCGCTCATATCCATGATGCCGGACACTCCGGTTCCTTCGCCAGCGCTCGTAACCCCTTCATTGAACTTATACCATGCCGCAAGATTATTGATTACCCCTCCTGGAGAAGCAATAAAATAGCCTATCGTAAACAGATCCCCATCATTTAAATCTATGCCTGAAAAAACAGCCTTTCCGTCCACAACCGTACCGGCAACAACAGTGGCATTAGTGAAATCCCCATCCCCATCAGAATCTATATATAGCTCCGGGTCAATTGCTGATGGGTTGATGTCAAACGTTATGTTAAGGTTGGAAATAGCTCCTGTTTCTTGTACGCTCCATTCCCGTCCCATACGATAAACCGCAGAGGCACTAAGGGGCATGTCCGTGGTCTGTAATGAGGTGTCACCATCGTCATTCCCCCATAACAAAAAGTTTTTGTCAGCTGAAAAACTGTTGGTATTGGCCAAATTACTTTCGGCAATTTCACCCAAACCTATGGTTACAATGGCATCTTCATTTATGGATTTGGACTGTTTTTGGTTCAAAGCCGAAGTATCGTCTTGACCTATACCTGCAATATCATTTTTGTAGGTGGCATTGGTCGAGGCATCCCATATGACGGTGGTTCCATCGCTTGCCACATAATTTGCTGGGGTTGCTTGGTTGATGGTAATACCATACTTAAGTGCCAAATAAGAGTTTACCCTTAAACGTTCCGTTTCGGTAAGCACTTGGTCATATAAAATCACCTCACCTATTTTCCCATGAAATACTGCTCCGCTTACCGCACCAATATGCTCATTGCCGGCAGCTAGGTTAAAGCTGACCACATTACTGGCCGAAGTTGCCTTGAACTGTCCATTAAACTGGATGCCCCAATTATCGGTTTCACTGTAGGTACCGTATATGTTCCAATCGGAGGTTTGCACAAAATCCCCTACAATCCCTGACACGCCGGTCTTGCCATCGGAAATCGTATTATTGGCCGGGTTAAATCCCAACCTATTGTTGGTAAAGGAACCTTGATACAAGATGTTACCTTGGGTGTAGTGAAATCGCCGAGAATTACTTCCAAAATCATAGGGATGCCCATTGTTGCCCGATCCACTGTCATCTTGGACAACAGTTATGGCCTCGGCCGCTGTGTAACTGGTAACAAAAGGACTGGCAGAGAAATAAAAATAGTCGTTGCCATCAAATTCTATTACAGGATTGAAGTTTAAGGTATTGCTCAACAATGCCGGGTCGCCCGTAGGGATATCGGCAGACTTATCTGTCGGACTTTGATCTTCCCAGATTGAAACCGATGTGGTTCCTGTAACGCCCATATCTGCTCGAAGCCAAACATTCAATCCTGAAATAACACCTCCCGGTGCAGCAGCGGAATACCCTATGGTGAATATATCGCCATCATTCAAATCTATCCCATTAAAAGTAGCTTTGCCATTTAGCATAGAACCTCCTGAAATGACCATGGCATTAGTAAAATCCCCATCACCGTCCGTATCTACAAATAGTTCAATATCCTGGGCACTTTCAGAAATACCGTCAAAAGCAATGGTCAAATTATTTACACTGCCCGTCTCCTGTACTTTCCATGTTCTGGCCATACGGTAAAGCGCATTGGCTGTAATTGGCATTTCAGTATCTTGTATGTCCGTACTGGCATTGTTGTTCCCCCATAGCAAAAAGTTTTTGTCAGCTGAAAAACTGTTGGTATTGGCTGAATTACTGTCGGCAATTTCCCCCAAGCCTATGGTTACAATGGCATCGGCATTTACGGATCTGGACTGTTTTTGAGACAATGCAGAATCATCATCCCTGCCTATTCCTGCAATATCATTGTTATAACCAGCATTGGTTGTAGCACTCCATATAATTGAAGTGTCACTCGTTAAATAATCACTAATTGTTGCGTTAAAATCTAGCGTAATACCATACTTAATTGCCAAATAAGTATCAACCTGTCTTCGCTCTGTTGCTGAAATATTTCTGTTATAGGCTATATATTCACCGACTGTTCCTACAAACCCCCAATCATCTCCTCCAGTTCCCGTACCCCTATTGCTCCCAATGGTATATCCTCCAACAGGCGCCCCTGTTGATGCATGGGTAGCTACACCTCCCGTGTCTGCTCCATTGAACCCTTTTGTTATGGACACATCTGTAAATTTGTTATAGGTAATAGAAGGAATAGTTGTACTGAATCCACCACCAGGATTGTTATTATATCGTAGTGTACCACCAGTATTTCTAATAGTAATACTGCTATTGGTATTTAACCCAGGAGAATCCCAGTTATATCCGTTGATTGTAGTATTGTTTCGGCCAATATTAAAAAATCGAGTTCCCGTCATACCCTCTTTAGTGAGACTAAAGATGTCATAATTACTCGTGCCTAAAGTAATAGAAGTAATATTCCCTATTTTTTGATTGGTTGCTGTAAATTCAACAGCTTTATTAAAATTAAATAGAGTAGAACTACCATCAATAACAGAGGGCAATGGTACTGAGCCAAATTGGCTGGCATTATTGGATAGCGCTAAATCTTCCCATTCTGTTAATGTTCCTGTAGTGGAGGGTGTAGTCCCTATATCCGCACGAAGCCATAAACGAAGTCCTGCAAAAACACCTCCTGGTCCGATTGGAATAATATTAAAAACATCGCTAAATTCCGATGTTGAGCCGTTTGTATTATCAGTCAACAGGGCAGTCCAAAAACCGGTAGTATTCCCTCCGCTATTTACCGTAACCATATGACTTCCAGACGCAAGATTACCAACAGTTTGTATATAAGTGCGCCCATTATATGGTCCGTCCGATGCTTCATTGGTATAGAGTTCAACATCGCAGTCGGTACAAAAGTCCGGGAGTGTAAAACTTACATCGTAATTGCCTCCCCCAACATCCACAGAAGATGTTAGTATAGGCACATCCCCGTCCTCAAGTTCATAATCATTGTTGCCATTATTGGCTACATTGTCAATTCCGACCCGGTTGTTATAAAACGAGTTTTGGGAATAAAGCACATCATCCGCCTGTTCATTGTAAATACCTACATTATTATTGAAAAATGTATTATCGGTTATGCCAATATCCTTTGTTCCCCCATTGTTGTACAACCAGACACCATGGCCATTATTGGTCGTATGGTTGGAAAAGGTGTTTCCCGAAATCGAAAACTCCGTGGTTGCATTGGCCACATTGATTACCAAGCCACCCCTTGAATTATTATCAAAGACGCTATTCCGTATAATATTGTTTGTACGGGCATAATTGTTTTGAAACTCAATACCATCGTAACAATTGACAAACGAGCAGCCGTCAACTGTAAGATTATCTGCATCCAATATTCTGACCCCATCCACATCGGCCTCATTGATGGTCACATTTTCCAGTGTTACGCCCGATGCGGAATTTTGGAAATATATACCATAGTCCCCATCGTTGTCCGATTCAAAACGATCAAGGTCAAGGATGGAATTACGGATAGTGATATTGGTAGCTGCACCAACAAAACGAATGGCAATGGCACTGCCCCCCGAACCATTTTGATAATTGAACCCATCGATCAGAATGTTTTCAGCGGTCCCTGTAATTCGGATACCGTTCTGGCCAGATTGTGGATTATTGTGGGTAAAGTTCAAAACAGTCAAGTCAACTGCATTCCCCTCGAAATATATGGCTTGGTTGAAATAGTCCCCATCATTGTGGCGTGAGACGATATCTTGGATGGTAATACCCGAAGGATCGCCATCAAAACGAAAGGGTTCATAACCGGTATCCTGCAAAATGAATCCTTTGAAAGTAGCATTATCCCCTCCACCATTGGCCCAAAATATATTTCTGGTATTGTCGCCAGAACCTGCATCGATGATGATATCACCGTTGCCATCACCATCGATATCCCCATCTATGGTCACATCGGAAACCGTCAATTGCGGTAAGCTTGAGGATAATAAAATGGTCTGTCCACTCAATGAGGGGTCAAAATTGATCGTATGTGGTCCCGCTCCGGAAGCATTGACATCCAATAAAGCCTGTCTCAAGGAACCGGCACCCGAATTATTTACATTGGTCACTGTAAATATGGCTGCATCCGCCATTAAGGGCATCAGCAAAATAAAGATCAACAAAATCACCTTATACATTCCCACCACGATTTTCACCATAATATTCCACATGATCAGTGATGTTTTATTTGAGATAATTAAGGGTTATATCGCCTATCCTTACTTTTTGGTCCCCATCATTGGCTGCACTGGTCATCTTTAGTATTATGACAGCAGTTTGTCCAGCCCCCATGGAGGTGGGGCTAATCGATGTCGTTGTCCAATTTGTAGAAGATATTGGTCCGATAGTTCCTTCGGATGTTCCGTCCTCAAGGAACATTGATGCTGAGAATGTTGTGCTTCCTTGGGCCTGAAAATCAATTTCAATGGGCGTTGTTCCCCAATTTGCAAAATCATTGGGCAACGTAAATCTAAATATGACATCATAATCCTGTACCGTGGCCTCTGAACTTGACCATTCATAGTAATTCATATAGTTACCTGAAGCCCCAGTATTGTCGGAAGTCAAAACTCCAATATTGTCCGTTCCATCTGCATATAATGTAGCTCCTGCATACTCTGCACTATATACTTCTTTTACCAATGGATTGATATAGGCTCCTCCATCCGATCCCACCTTGATGGCATTACCATTCACAGGTTCTTCACTTACTACATTCAATAATTCCCCGGAATTGACAACATCATCAGTATTCCCTGCCTCATCGGTAAATGTGATTATCCCTGTTGTATTATCCTGGGAAACCATGGTAATCGTTTCATTGATATCATAACTTGTTCCATCAGCTTCTGTTACGGTCGCCACTTTATTTCCGACTATCAAATCAGTAATATCAAAACCATCCACATAGGATTTGTTTGTGGCATCCGATCCTGCCACGGGAGCTGTAAGGTTTGTGATTGCATTTGAACCCATATTCAAGTCTCCAGCCATAGTATCACCTGAAATATTCACATATCTTGGATCATATAAAGCGGCATTGAAGGGGTCAATTTCCACCCAACTTGTTGTGTCACTATCATATATATATGTTCGGCCGACTTGGCTTGCATCAGCAGCAGAGCTATTTACTATGTAAATATCACCTTCATTAGGTGTACCTCCTATTTCATTCACATCAATATCTGCAGTTGTTGTCGTTGGGCCGGTATACACATTGCCCACGGGTATTGCAACATTACCATCTGAATCCGGAGCAATATTGTTTACTGATTTCACCCGTCTTTGGTAAAGCCATTGCGAACCATCCCAAAAAATTCCAGAGTTTGGGTTTGTTGTACTAGCCAGCATTGGAAGCGTAATTTTTTGGGTCAGGTCCACACCTGTACCATCCGTGATGTTCAAATTGACACCGCTTAGACTTAAATCTTGATTATCTATGTCCATAGCGTTCAAGTCCAATTCCGTGGGATTTCCATTCTCATCGTTATACGTAATCGTTCCCGCACCCCCATCTTGTGATATCGAGGTTACGGTTTCCAAGGAAGTTACAGCCGTTGTAAGGTCAATATCGGTCACAGACCCATTCTCACCTCTATAGGTTATCGTACCGTCCCCATTGTCCACCAAAGTTGTCAGGGTCTCCAATGTTCCAACAATGGTTGCTAAATCAATATTGGTGCCGACACCGTCCTCATCGGTATAGGTCAGGGTTCCATCCCCATTATCCACCAAGCGGGTCAAGGTCTCCACGGAGGCAACTATATTATTCAGGTCTATATCCGTTGGCACACTATACTCATCTGTATAGGTAATGGTGCCATCCCCGTTGTCTACCAACTCCGTAAGGGTCTCCAATGTCCCAACGATTGTTGCTAAATCAATATTGGAACCGACACCTTCCTCATCCGTATAAGTAATGGTACCATCTCCGTTGTCTACCAACTTCGTAAGGGTTTCCTGCGTAGCGATGTCCGCCAATGGAACGCTCAATGCGTTGTTATCGCTGTCCTCGATCACAAGGTCGGTGCCCACTATCGAAAAGGTGCTGTTCGTCGTATTGGTATCGACCCCCGCCGCGATGTCCGCCAATGGAACGCTCAATGCGTTGTTATCGCTGTCCTCGATTACTAGGTCGGTGCCCACTATCGAAAAGGTGCTGTTAGTTGTATTGGTATCCACCCCCGCTGCGATGTCCGCCAATGGGACCACCGCCGTGTTGCCTCTCTCAAGTGCGATGCTCAAATCCGTGCCGACGATGCTGAAGTCCGTCACCGTTTGGTTGTCAGTGTCCACTCCTGCCGCGATGTCCGCCAATGGAACGCTCAATGTGTTGTTATCGCTGTCCTCGATAACCAGGTCGGTGCCCACTATCGAAAAGGTGCTGTTGGTCGTGTTGGTATCCACCCCTGCCGCGATGTCAGCCAATGGAACGCTCAATGCGTTGTTATCGCTGTCCTCGATCACTAGGTCGGTGCCCACTATCAAAAAGGTGCTGTTCGTTGTATTGGTATCGACCCCCGCTGCGATGTCAGCCAATGGGGCACTTACCGTATTGCCCTCGCTGTCCTCGATAACAAGGTCGGTGCCAACAATCGAAAAGGTGCTGTTGGTCGTGTTGGTATCCACTCCTGCCGCGATGTCAGCCAATGGGACCACCGCCGTGTTGCCGCTCTCAAGGGTAATGCTCAAATCCGTGCCGACGATACTGAAGTCCGTTACCGTTTGGTTATCCGTGTCCACACCCGCTGCGATGTCAGCCAATGGGGCACTTACCGTATTTCCCTCACTGTCCTCGATCACAAGGTCAGTGCCCACTATCGAAAAGGTGCTGTTGGTCGTATTGGTGTCCACTCCCGCTGCTATGTCAGCCAATGGGGCGCTCACCGTATTGCCCTCACTGTCCTCGATCACTAGGTCAGCGCCCACTATAGAAAAGGTGCTGTTGGTCGTATTGGTATCCACCCCCGCTACTATGTCGGCCAATGGGGCGCTCACCGTATTTCCCTCACTGTCCTCGATCACTAGATCGGTGCCCACTATCGAAAAGGTACTGTTCGTTGTATTGGTGTCCACTCCCGCTGCGATGTCAGCCAATGGGACCACTGCCGTGTTGCCGCTCTCAAGGGTAATGCTCAAATCCGTGCCGACGATGCTGAAGTCCGTTACCGTTTGGTTATCCGTGTCCACACCCGCTGCGATGTCAGCCAAAGAAGCACTCACCGTATTGCCCTCACTGTCCTCGATTACCAGGTCCGTGCCCACTATCGAAAAGCTACTGTTCGTTGTATTGGTATCCACCCCCGCAGCGATGTCAGCCAATGGGACCACCGCCGTGT
>NZ_RZNA01000021.1 GCF_003992595.1 Flagellimonas oceanensis | reverse complement strand
CGTATTCCAAGATCAAATCCAAACTTATTTAGATCTTATTGTCAAGCCGCGTATTGCTGTAAAACCACATATGGCGTTCCTCTTTTTACTACTGAGAATGCCCTTGCCAAAAGTTTGTTCCTGACATTGTTCAAGGCAAGCATCTTAGGCTTCCCTTCCGCTATTTTTCGTTTATAGTACGCCCTGAGCTCCGGATCATGTTGTATTGCCGATATACCTGCCATACTCAACAAAGTCTTCATCTTTCTGTCCCCGATCCAATGACACTGTCTCTTCCTTCTCAAACCACTACCGGATTGGTGGTCATAGGGAGCCAGACCACAATAACTCGAGAATTTTCTCCATGAATCGAATTGCCGGAAGTTTTGGGTGTGATAGAGCAGCTGGCACGCCACCACAAAACCAATCCCACGTAAAGAAAGCAACAGTCCGTAATTGCCCGACAATTCCTCATCCTCCCTTAGTATCTGATCCATTCTGGCCTCAATGGCCTTGACCTGTTTATCAAGTGAAGCTATCGTCCTCTTAATGCAAATACAGCCTATATCCGTGGATGGACTCCCCAACAAATGTTCCATCTCCTTTAAGGTGCCCAATAGCCCCGCCCTATTGCGTACCATTTGATCACGAAGGCCCAATAACCTCCCCAACTCCTGATAAACCAAACTCTTTGCCTCGCTCATGGTCAGTTCTTCCCTGCACAACCAGGCATATCTTGCTATGAGCCGGGAATCCACCTTGTCGCTCTTTTCCCGTACCAGACCAAGGGACCTTTTTATCCTCAACGGATTCTCCTCTACATAATCAACACCTTGCCCACTTAAATAGCAGGACAGTTTCAAGGAATAGTTCCCCGTGTTCTCAAAACAGTAAAAAAAGGATTCCTTCACTTCTTTTCCCACCCAGGACAACATGGAACGATACCCCCTTATGTCGTTCGCAAATACCTTGTGCTTGCCCAATAGATGACAGCTAACGTCCAAAGTCTTCTTTGATACATCGATACCAATGGCTTCTTTGTAATTTTTCATAATTTTAAAATTGACAGTTAATTTATGTTGCAAAAACTATTTCCTTTATTGGGTGCTACAACACCTGGTATTCCAATTGGTTCTATGCAACTTTTAGGAGAAAAGAGGACTGATACGTCTAGTAAGGCTTAACTTAGAGACCGTTTTAGTTCTCCTCTTTCTCTTATTCAATTTATAAATTCAAAGTAAAGGAGACCGTTGTGGTGCATATTAACAAACATCAATATGAAGTTAAACTTTGCCAAATATTTGATTATAGCATTTCTTTTGGCAAGTTGCAGAAATCAGGAAAAGGAAGTACTAGAATATGGGCTTAACAGCAAAGCCGCAAATGATTTACGAGTAGCAGTTCACATATCTGACTTTGATAATTATAAAACTTTTCTGGATCGCCTCAAAGAAATTGTCTGCTCAGATAGTATTCCAAAAATTGTTTTAGAAACAGAAAACAAAATTCGCAATATCTATCCTATTGCAAATTGTGAAATACCAATGTTTCATCCTAGATTTAAAAACACTTTTTTCATTCAAAAAGATAGTATTGTCAAAAATGAACGAAAAGTAAAATTTTCCGAATTAAGTATGCGAATGAAGCAGAACTTTGAAAACATGGGAGAGAAACCAGATTTTGCTGAAAGTCCAGAAAAGGTTTTATTCATTTTTGAATTCTACAGAAATAAAGGAGTTGACGGAATTGAACGATATTTAGAAATAATAACAAAATCTTACGATTCATTGAAAACCAAAGAAGATTTAAAAATTACTTTTTGGCCAAAAATTGATGTTATCATTGAACTTGACAATGAAAAATTAAATTATGACAAAATCGAATAAAATACGCACCACAACACTGGCTATAATTCATTGTTCCCTCCTGCCCTGAACTAAATTCACTACTTTTAAGAAAACAATTAACCACGGGAATGCTTTCGTAATGCGGCTATGGCTCGCTGGAAAATCGCACCGGCCCACGCCGTCGCTCATCAGCCGCCAGCCACAACGAAATCATAGGTACTGTGTCAAAAAACAAGTTTTTTCCTTATAATTTTAGGAAACAAGTTGATCTATCAAATTGTTATCCTGCGCAGCAAGGGCTTTGTGCTTTTGCTGCTTTTTTGTTTCATAAGCTTCATCATAGAATTTCTCGCTCTTCCAAAGGGTGTACATCAATATCAACAGCTTTCTCTGAACGGCTATCAAGGCCACCAATGGTTTTGCCTTTTTGGGCTTTAGCCTATTATAGAATCGTTTCAATGTAGGGTTGCATCGCACACAGGTCATCGAGGGCATGTGCATGACCGCCCGGATATGACTGTTCCCTTTTTTGCTGATTCTGGTCTTTCCTTTAAAACTGCCGGATTCCCGCAATACCACTGGATGAGCCGGATGAATGAGACCAACAAAAACGGAAAATGAGAGCCACCTATTTTTTGGATTTAGTGATTTTAAAATCAGGCTCTTGTGTTAGTCTTGAGGGGGCTCAATTCTATCCGGCGAAGGTGGTATACCATGTCCGGCGTTTCCACTCTTTGGTCAATATCCTGTGCAAATGTTTGCAAACTTTGGGTATTGGGGTCAAAACTTTTAAAGTGTCGAATATTATAGGTGGGTCTTGTATTCGGATTTATTTGCTCAACAGCTTTTGAAATAGGGTTCCTTTCAATTACCACCGAAGACATATGGGTTTGTTTGCCCACTTCATTACTGATCCCAAAGGTAAGGCCATAAGTGCTAATATCCTTTTGGTCGAAACTTTGTACCAAATATCATTTCAATCCAAGAGCATAGGACAGAATGCTAATAACAAGCTGTCTATAATTAAAAATATGCTCTGTTTTTATCAAGTTTATTTTTGGGTCTTATAAGGTTCAAAATTCATTTCATCCACCAACTGTCTCAAAAAGTTACCTGTGGTAGGTAAAACAAACGATAGATATAATTTTTCGTCGTTCGCATCCTTGGTAATCAAACGGTTGGGAACCTCAAGAATGGATTTGCATGTAAGCAATTTGGTAATGGTCAAAGCAATCAAATACGTACCATCCGAAGAAGGATGTTTGTCATCAAAATAGAATTCCAAATCAGGCCTCGCAGTTCTGGCCTTCATATATACTGGTCCCACAGGCAACACTTTTGCGTTTAGCGATGTGGCCAGATCCATGTACCCTTTGGTAATGGTCTCTTGCATCAATGGATTGGATTTATAGGCCCAGGTCATATAGAAAATGGGC
>NZ_RZNA01000020.1 GCF_003992595.1 Flagellimonas oceanensis | reverse complement strand
ATGCAAGGCCAATTGTCCGGGGTCAACATTGCCCAGACCACTGGGCTACCTGGTGGTGGTTTCAACATCGAAGTGCGGGGCAGGAATTTTATCAATGGTGCTACAGACCCCCTGTTCATCGTGGATGGTGTGCCCTTCGGTTCACAATCCCTTGGGGCATCGAGAGTATCTGGCCAAATCATCGGTGGCAGTATCAGTCCCTTAAACGCCATCAATCCAAACGACATTGAGAGTATTGAAGTGCTCAAGGATGCTGATGCCACAGCCATCTATGGATCCCGTGGGGCCAATGGGGTGGTACTGATCACCACCAAAAAAGGCAGGGCCGGCAAAACACGTTTTGATGCCCACTTGAGCACCACCCTTGGTAAAGTGTCCCGTTTTTTGGACCTAATGGACACCGAACAGTATTTGGAAGTACGAAGGGAGGGCATTACAAATGATGGATACGGCGACCTATTGGAAGATCCCGGATTTGACTTTTTCTGGCCCGATGTCAAATTATGGGACAATAACCGATACACTGACTGGCAAAAGGAACTCATCGGGGGAACCTCCTACCGGAACAATGCACAGCTCTCTGTATCCGGCGGCAATGACCTGACACAATTTTTGATCAGTGGATCCTATCAAAAGGAGACTACCGTGTTTCCCGGGGATTCCAATTATCAAAAGGCAAACCTGCGTAGCAATATAAACCATCAATCCGAGAATGCTCGCTTCAAGATCAACCTCTCGATCGGGTACACCAATGAGAACAACAAAATGCCCACAGTCGATTTTACTTCCAAGGCCTATTCCTTGGAACCCAATGCACCTCGAATTTATGATGACGAGGGGAACATCAATTGGGAGAACAATACTTGGGACAACCCATTGGCCTCCTTGGAGGAAACCTATAAATCCACATCGAATACCCTTATTTCAAATGCGCTTGTTTCCTATGAGGTTACATCAAACTTGGAATTCAGGTCAAATATGGGGTTCACGGATTACCGCTTGGATTCGTACAGGGCCATGCCCAGTTCGGCACGGAATCCGGGTCTGGGGGTTACTCCGCAAAACTATTCCCATCTGATCACCAATGCTTCCCAAAGGGTGTCATGGATCGTGGAACCCCAATTGAACTGGCGGAAGGATTGGAATGGAGTTGCCCTGGACCTTCTCGTCGGAACCACATTCCAAGAGGAAACCATGGAGCAGTTAGTGCAAAGGGGACTGGGTTTTCCCAATAATGGATTGTTGGAAAACCTTGCCGCCGCAGAAAACCTTCAAGTATTTTCAGATACCGATGGCAAATACAAATACAATGCATTGTTTGGAAGAATCAATGTGAACTTATTGAATCGGTATATCCTCAACCTTACGGGCCGTAGGGACGGCTCTTCGCGCTTCGGCCCTGGAAAACAGTTCGGAAACTTTGGTGCGGTAGGCCTTGCTTGGATATTTTCAAAAGAGCGCCTGTTCAGTGAAGGCTCCCTGTTGAGTTTCGGTAAGCTACGGGCAAGTTATGGAAGCACGGGAAGTGACAACATCGGCGACTATCGCTTTTTGGACACCTATCAGGTTTCCGGAAATAACTATAACGGTGTTACGGTGTTGGAGCCAACGGGCATCTACAATCCACGTTTCAGTTGGGAGGAAAACAACAAACTGGAAGCCGCCCTGGAACTGGGCTTTTTCAAGGACAGACTGTTGGTCAACACCTCATGGTACCGCAATCGTTCTTCCAATCAGTTGGTAGGAATTCCTTTGGCAGCGACCACAGGGTTTGCGGAACTGACGGGAAACTTCGATGCCGTTGTGGAGAATACGGGGCTTGAAGTGGACCTTCGTACGGTAAATATCCAATCAAAAGGGTTCAACTGGTCCACAACCCTTAATCTGACCGTTCCCAAGAGCAAACTTGTAGCCTTTGATGGCTTGAAAAACTCCACTTTTGCAAATCGCTATAGTATTGGCCAACCCCTGACCATCGTTAAACTCTATCATGCCCTTGGGGTAGATCCGGAAACAGGGGCATATACCTTTGAGGACTATAATGGGGACGGTGACATCAACAGGGCGGAGGACCGACAATGGATAGAAGATCTGGCCCCCAAGTTTTATGGTGGATTTGGAAATTCCCTAAGTCTGGGCAACCTGACTATGGATGTGCTCTTCCAGTTCAAAAAACAAAAGGCCTATAACACCTTACGATTCGATGCAACCCCTGGGTACAAGGGCAACACTCCTGCAGAACTCTACAACCGATGGGAGGAGCCAGGGGATGTGAAACCCATCCAGAGGGCTTCGGGTGGCCTAGCCGGCGGCGAGGATCTAGGGTCACTTCAAGAGGATAGCAATGCGTCCATTTCCGATGCATCCTTTGTCCGATTGCGGAATATATCCCTGACCTATAAAGTTCCTTCTATGCGTCCCGGATTGGATATGAAAGTCTATCTCCAAGGACAGAACCTCTGGACACTGACCAATTACGAGGGGCCCGATCCCGAGCAACCTTCAAGCACCCGATTGCCCCCATTGAGACAAATAACCTTGGGCGTCCAAATTAGTTTTTAACCGATAAAACAGCAGTATGAAACATTCAGAATATATAAATACACTTGATGTGGCCCTATTGAGGTCATTGTTGAAACCCTATCCAACCCTTAAAAAGTCATGCCTTTTAATATCAGCCATTTTGGTAATGGGTTGTGCAGACTTTGTGGAAGTGCAACCACCTAAAAATACCTTGGTATCCGAAACCGTGTTCAATGATGCGGCCACTGTGGAGTCCGCATTGGCCAACCTTTATTACGATATGCGCGAACAGGGGATGGTTTCGGGGGCCTTTGGCCTGACAACGGCGATGGGCATTTATAGTGATGAATTGGATTATTATGGTTTTAGCGCCGATTATGTCCAACTCTTCCAACATAATGTACTCCCGGGGAATGGGGCCGTCTTGGAATGGTGGCGACAGGCATACCATCTCATTTATGGGGCCAATGATATAATCAAGGGAGTGGATGGTACGGATGGGCTGACCACGGTAGAAAAGAACAGCTTCAAGGGTCAGGCCTTGTTTATCAGGGCCTATTTGCACAGTTTATTGGTATCAGTTTTTGGGGACGTGCCCTATGTCGAGACCACGGACTACTTGAAAACCAATACGGTTGTCCGAACGGATGTGGACGAGGTAAATGATCTTATCATAGCAGACCTTGAAGCCGCATTGGTTTTGTTGGAAGGGACTGCACCTGTTTCCGATGAACGTATTTATCCTGACCAAAATGTGGTCAAGGCCTTATTGGCGCGAATGCACCTTTATATTGGATACTGGGAAGAGGCTGCAGCAATGGCAACCGAACTGATCGACGACTTTCCCCTGGAGTCCGACTTGAATCAAGTTTTTCTCAAGGGTTCCCAAGAAACGATTTGGCAACTAAAGGCGGACAATGAATCTCCGAAAAATACCCGTGAGGCCGAACAGCTCATCATCCAGAGTGTTCCAGGCCAGACCTATGCGCTAACAAATGATCTTCTAAATGCTTTTGAAGCGGATGACTTGCGAAGGGACCAATGGGTCAATGGTATTTCAGATATGGACAATACTGTTACCTATTACTATGCCCATAAATACAAGGCTGGTATCAATGAAAATGAAGCCTTGGAATATTCCATTCTTTTTCGATCTGCCGAACAAATGTTGATCCGTGCAGAAGCCAGGATTAGGTTGGGTGATATTGTCGGAGCTCAAAGTGATTTGAACGCCATTCGGAACCGGGCAGGTTTGGCCAATACCATGGCCAGTACACAGAACGAGATTTTGGATGCTATCATTAATGAACGCAGGTTTGAACTTTTTACAGAGCAGGGACATCGATGGTTTGACCTTAAACGATTGGGGAAAGCGGACGAAATCTTGGGACAATTCAAACCGAATTGGAAAGCCACGGATGTACGGCTGCCAATCCCAGAGAGCGAATTGGACACCAACCCCAACTTATTGCCACAGAACCCGGGCTATTGAGTTTATCACATTACATAGCAACGATACCCTATTCCCTCAAAACGGGGAGGGTTCCGATTCCAAACCCAAAGTAAATCCAAAATATGAGAAACTTAATCCTTATCTGTTTGTTGTCTCTACAGTGTTGGGGATATGCCCTTGACCCAATCAAAGGAGCTGTAATGAATGGTTCAATTGTTGAAACCATTGAACAAGAACCTTTCTTGACCTCTTTTATCCAAGGGGGGCAACTCTATTTGAACATCCCAGATTCGCTATTGGACAAGCCGATGCTTTTTACTTGCCATGACAATATGAGGCGAAGTGCCATGCAAGTGGTATGGTCGAAACTCCATGACAAGATACTGTTGAAGCAACAGGCCGTTGCCTCCACTGCAGGAATCATTATACCGTTCAAGGAAGGGATTGACCTGAAGGACAATATCCTGGCCATATTTCCCATGGAAAGGGAACTGGCTTTACCCGGTGGCCATTGTATCAATATCACCGACCTCATTTTGAACCAAGAATTGGAATGGCCCCAAGGACTGGGAGTTTCCTTTGGAAACCCGGTGCCCCGATTGTCGGTCTTAATGGGCACCAAGGATTTGGACGGGGAGGTAATTATCAAGGCCCGAAGGGGCATGATCAGGAGGAATTCCAAAGCTTCGGTTCCCCTCTATTTTGGGTTCTGTGCCTTGGGGTCACCAATGAAAGCCAGAAGGTTTGATTATCGCATGGGCTTCTATCCCGACGGGAAGATGGGGGTTAGGTTCGGCCAACAAAATGGATTGGCCAATATCACCCGTTGGCGGTTGGAAAAAAAATTCAAGGATCAAAATATCAGCGTTCCCGTTAAACCTATTTCGTTTTTGATTTCCCCAGAGGTCCCCAAAAAATGGCGATCCTATATCAAGGCAGGGATTGAAGAGTGGGTGCCCGCATTTGAGTCCGCGGGATTCAAGGACGCCCTTGTGGTCAAGGAATTGGACAGTTTGGACGAATGGACGGCTCATAGTATCCATTCCAACGTAGTGCACTGGAACCAAAAAAAATATATGAGAGGTTGGGAATATGAGGATTATGGAGGAACCCTTGGCCATATTATTGATTTGAGGTCCGGGGAAATTCTACGTGGCGACATTTTTATGGGGGCATCAGTGCGGACTGTAATGGAGGCTTACTTTGTCCGGGCTGCCCCATTGGACAATAGGGCGCAGCGTTTCCCCTTTCCCGATGAACTCATTGGCGAACTGTTCCAAGCGATAACGGCCCACGAAGCAGGACATGTTTTTGGAATCATGGATGCCAATTTTGGGGAGTATCGGTACCCATGGGATAAAATGGGCGACAGCACTTGGTTGCGCACCATGGGGTATACCCCAAGTGTAATGAACTATACCAGGCCCTCAAACATTCCCCAGCCCTCGGATAGTGTACCCCCTTCGTTGTTGTTAAGACATGTGGGGCCCACCGATAGGTATAACATCAAATGGGCCTATACGGAATTTCCCGAGGGGACAACTCCCCAGCAGGAGAAAGCTGCTTTGGAACGGATGGTCCGATGGCAGGATTCGGTGCCTTGGTACCGGTTCAATCGGAACCAGATGGAGGTTATTGGACCCACAGCCTCCAATGAGGTGGTTGAGACCAACGATCCGGTCCGTAGTACAGGATTGGCCTTAAAAAATATAGAACGTGTGATCGACCTATTACCTGATGTCACGAACGATCAAAATGATAATGGACGCTTGAATCGATTATATGAAAAGACCCTGGAATTGTGGTACAATCATATGGTACATGTTTCGACCCTTATAGGGGGGTATGATATCCATTACAAAGCCATGAGTCAACCGGGGAACATGTACACTTCCATTCCTTGGAAGGACCAAATGGAAGCCTTGGATTTTCTTTTGACACATGCTTTTGCCCCTCCGGATTGGTTGGTAGAACCCGATTTCCATACCAAAAACAGATATTCCACCTTCCCAGACCTGGTCTTGCACTACCAACAAAAGTTAATCATCGACCTGCTTAGGGCCCGTAGGATAAAACGAATGGAGCATCTGGAGGAAGTCTCGGGGAATAAAGGATTGGTCAAAGCATATCTAAGGTATTTGCAAGATGGTTTGTTCAAAGAGATATGGGAAAGTTTCGGTCATGTTGATCGCAGGAAACAGGAAATTCAAAGGGCCTATATCGATACTATAATAGCTATGTTGGGACAGGAAAGGAGCATTATGGAAATTGAAAACCAATTCTTTGTGCATTCTGACTATTCAAAAGGCCTATTGCTCATACAATTGATGGATTTGAAAACAGAGATTGAAAAAGGCATGAGAAGGAATAGAAATGTCGACACATTGGGCCATTGGCGATTGTGTCTCGAAAAAATCAATACTGCATTGTTAGTGACTCCAACGAATTCCATCCAAGATGACTAAGGTCACTTGTCATGGTCTATTTGAATTAGTGAAAAGAAGCTGTCTCATAACCGGGACAGCTTTTTTATTGAATATACAGGAGCATTTGCTTGTTTTCATCCTGTATTTAGCGTAAATTATAGTCTGATAACCAGACGTATGAATACCAATTTTCAAGATTACAACCAACAGCAAAATTGGCTTTTTCCACCCAGCATAGAAGAACTGATCCCACAGAACCATCCGGTGCGTGTGGTCAATGGGGTGATCGAACAACTTGACCTAGGGTTGCTCGTTGCAGAGTACAGCCGGGAGGGTAAACCGAGCTACCACCCCAAAATGATGCTCAAGGTAATGGTCTATGCTTATATGGACAACACCTACTCCTCCAGGAAGATCGAAAAGGCCATGCGCGAGAACATCAATTATATGTGGCTGTCCGCCCGACAGGTAGCCGATCACAACACCATCGCCCGTTTCCGTAGCAAAAAACTCAAGACCATCTTCAAGGATATCTTCAAGCAGGTGGTACTGCTCCTGGCCGAGGAAGGACTGGTCACCCTTAAGGGAGTCTTTACCGATGGCACCAAGATAGAGTCTATGGCAGGTCGGTACACCTTTGTATGGGGCAATGCCATCAAAACGCGCAGGGAGAAAATGTCAGAACAGCTGGAAGAGCTTTGGCAGTACGCCCAGAGCGTGGCCGATGAAGAGGACAAGGATCCAACACCACCGGACTTCACGAAAATGGACAGGAAGAAAGTGGAAAGGACCGCCCAAAAGATCAATAAAATACTCAAGGGAAACCCCGGGGTCGGCAGCAAACAGAGGGCCAAAGCACGGTACATTGAAAAGCACTTTCCCGCCAATATAGAAAAGTACGAAGGCCAGGAAGCGCTACTGGCCGGGCGCAACAGTTACAGCAAGACCGATCCCGACGCCACCTTCATGCGGATGAAAGAGGACCATATGCAGAACGGGCAGCTCAAGCCCGGTTACAACGTACAGATCAGTTCCGAGTCACAGTTTATCATCCATTACAGTCTCCACCAGACCACCAATGACATCCACACGCTCAAACCGCACCTGCAGACCTATGAACACCTTTACGGGGCACTCCCCGAAAACCTGACCGCCGATGCCGGCTACGGCAGTGAGCAGAACTATGGGTACCTTGAAAATGTGGGAATCGAGGGCTACGTGAAGTACAGCACCTTTGACAAAGAGGAACAGACCTACAAATCCAAGAAAAAGAAAAATGGAAAGGACGATTTTAACAGAAATAACCTACACTATAATGCGGAAGGTGACTATTACGTATGCCCGATGGGACAGCATATGGAGCGAACACACGATCAGAAAAGGACCACCAAATCCGGTTACCGGCAAACAACCAGTATTTACCAGGCCAGGAACTGCCAGGGCTGCTCACTGCGCGGAATGTGCCATAAGTCAAAATACAACCGAAAAGTAGAGCGCAACCACCAACTGGAACGTCACAAAGAGGCCGTCAGGAAAAGGCTCACCAGCGAAGAGGGCATAGAAAGGCGAAAAAGACGGACCGCGGATGTGGAACCGGTGTTCGGTCATATCAAATCGAACCGTAACTTCAAACGATTTACCCATAAAGGAATCAAAAAGGTGGAATTGGAGTTCGGATTGCACGCATTGGCCCATAATATGCGCAAAAAAGCGGCATAGGGCCACTTGGAAAATTTATCCCTTCACCAAAATAGGAAAATTAAGAGGTCTAAGACACCAAATTAAAAAACCGCCCCATTCTGTGAAATGAGACGGCTTCTTTTTTGTAAGGAAAGCATTCAAGTTCTAAGGCTTGCTTAATTGCGTACTTGTGATATCATCAGATTCATACAACTGGTAACCCAAGTATTCACAATTTTCATTGCCCCCTTGAAAACAGGCTTCCTCAACCATGATAGTTTGCCAAGGCTCGTTGAGCGGTTTGTAATAGGCCACTCTATCAGCATCAGCTGATGGAGCCTCTGTGGCAAATGCCAAGCCGACCGCCAACAAAATGGCAAAGGCCGGTAAAACAAGTTTTAAAAAATTAGATTTCATAATACTAAGTATAAAAGTTAATGCCTACTCTTTTCTAGGTTTTCGGCATCCCCTACTGCACAGTATTTTGATGTGTTTGCATATTATATTGTTTCTTGGACCAAAGGATTCCCAATAAGGCAAGGAACATAAAAGAGATATTCAATAGGATATGGTCCTTCCATCCCAAGGCCGATATGACCCCGCCACAGGAACAGGGGATGGATTCGCTGTACCTAAGAACTATAATGATATAGATGGTGAATACCCCCAAAAGAATAAAACTGGCGTAAAATGCTATGATTTGATATCTACGAAACCACAATAGACCAGCAATGACCAATTCCAGAAAAGGCACGACCCATGAGATCAAAGAAGCATAGGGGGATATATAGGGCATCCGTTCCAACCGCATTTCAAAGATGTCCAAGTGCATCAGTTTGCTCACCGCTGTATAAACAAAAAG
>NZ_RZNA01000019.1 GCF_003992595.1 Flagellimonas oceanensis | reverse complement strand
ACCAACGGCTGGACAATGCCTGCAGGCGGGCATCGGACTATGGGGCCTATAATTACAGCATGGTGGAGCGGATACTGAAAAAAGGGTGGGACACCCTGGAGGACGACCCGGAGGATACCTCCGAGGTCCCGGACCACGATAACATCAGGGGAGGAAACTATTATAAATGACAAACATTAAAACAGACAACATGAACACAAAGACATTGGAACAGATGAAACAGCTCAGGCTCCACGGGATGCTCAGGGCCTTTGACACCAGCCTCTCGCCCGAGAGCATGGACTATACCAACGATGAACTGGTGGCCTATCTGGTACAGTCCGAATGGGACGATAGGCACAACCGCAAGATCGAGCGCCTGACAAAGGCCGCAAGGTTCAGGTACGGTGCCGTTATGGAGGCCATCGATTACGGCCCTGGAAGGAACATCGACAGGAACAGGATACAGCGCTACGCCTCCTGTGGATTTATACGCAAGGGTGAAAATATGCTCATTACCGGGAGCACCGGGGTCGGCAAGAGCTATCTGGCCTCCGCCATCGGGCACCAGGCCTGCTCAATGGGGCACAGGACCATGTACTTCAACACGGCCAAACTCTTTACCTTGCTCAAAACCTCAAAGGCGGACGGGTCCTATCTAAAATTCATTGGAAAACTTGAAAAACAGGACCTGCTCATACTGGATGACTTTGGCCTAAAACCATTGGACAACATCAACAGGCACTCTTTGATGGAGATCATAGAGGACAGGCACGGCAAAAGGTCCACCATTATAGCCTCACAACTGCCCGTGGAGGCATGGCACGATGTCATCGGTGAAAAAACGATCGCCGACGCCATCCTTGACCGGCTGGTGCACTCGGCTCACAGGGTGGACATAAAAGGGGAATCAATGAGAAAAAAAATTAAAAATAAACGTTAACTTCAGCACCAAAATGAGTCGATCTCGTGCACTTGATTTGCACTGCTCACTTTCATCCGCCGCAGGTGGTATACATTGACCGCCCTATCCACTATATGGTTATTGAGGATGGGATCCGTCAGTTCCCGGTACGAGAGGTTCTCTTTGACCGAATTTTCCACTATGAACAATTGGGTTCAAGTCTTTTTGGCTTTTATGCGCGCCGAATAGGCAACCTCCTTGTTCCATGTGTGAATATCTGTTGAATATGTTGGTTCATGGCCGAAGTTATAATTTATATCGGTTCTTTTTATTTCAGACCGGTTTGAACCGTATAAGTAATCGGTTCTTTTGTAAGCTTGGTTGGGAATAGCGATATCAAGGTCATTGCCTTGGGTCAATATTTACATACGAAGGATAGGAAAGATGACTATTTTACTGTTATGGCGGTATTATTTGAACAATGATTTTGTATAGGTGGAGAAATAGTAAGCCAATGTTAGGTTTACTGTTATAGCGGTAAAAAAGTATAATTTTCTAAATTTAAAAATTTTTATTTAAATAAAACATGTAATTTTACCGTTAAAACGGTAATATATGGTTGATTTAGGTTTGATGGTTAAAAACCATCGCAAGAAGGCCGGGTTGACGCAGCTTGAACTGGCAAATTTGGCCGGTATAGGCAAGACGACCGTCTTTGATATCGAAAAAAATAAGGAAACTGTTCGTTGGAGCAACATTCTTTCAGTACTCCAGGTATTGAACATAAAAGTCGAATTTAAAAGTCCATTGACTGAAAACGTATGAGAAAGGCAGTGGTATATGCCCATGGAAAAAGGGCAGGTGTTCTAACGGAAGTCTCGACGGCAGAATATAGGTTTGAGTATGATGATGATTATGATGGTCAGGCCATTTCATTGACCATGCCCATTGGTCAAAGGAAGTTTGGTTTTAATGGGTTTCCCCCTTTTTTTGAAGGTTTGTTGCCAGAGGGTATCATGTTGGAAGGCCTTCTTAGGATTTCCAAAATCGACCGTAAGGATTATTTCTCCCAATTAATGGCCACAGGTGCTGATTTGGTGGGGGCAGTAACTGTAGAACCAATGGCGGATGAATAGGTGTCCTATCACATATGAACCTTGCGGTACGGCAAAATATAGTGGAAGAGGACTCAAAATGATTGCCGCCAGGTTAACTGGTTTAATTGATTTGCCGTATTCCGCTTCGGAATTGAGGAGAGAGGCGGCAAACAGGGCGAAGAAGTTATCCATACAGGGAGTGCAGCCTAAATTAAGTGCGAATATTTCCGTGGTCGACCAAGAATTTAAAGTAGTGGACCAATTCGGGACCTACATCATAAAACCCCAAAATGATATTTTTCCTGAAATGCCAGAGAATGAGGACCTGACCATGCGCATGGCCAAGGTCCTTGGTATAAATGTACCCTTTCATGGAATGGTCTATGGCAAGGATGGTAGTCTGTCCTATTTTATAAAGCGTTTTGACAGATATGGTAAAGGGAAAAAATATGCAACGGAGGATTTTGCCCAATTGACCGGAAATACCAGGGATACCAAGTATCGTTTCAGTATGGAGAAATTGGTACCCGTTATCGAAGAATATTGTACGTTTCCTGTGGTTGAGAAAGTAGAGTTCTTTAAAAGGATCGTTTATTGTTTTGTGACTGGAAACGAGGACATGCACCTAAAAAATTTTTCCCTGATCACAAAGAATGGCAAGACGACATTGGCACCTGCTTACGATTTGTTGAACTCCTCCATTGCGATCAAAAACCCCGAAGAGGAAATTGCATTGACCCTGAAAGGGAAAAAAAGTAATTTAAAGGCGTCGGACTTTATGGATTATTATGCGAAGGAACGATTGCAATTGAATGAAAAAACCATAGAGATCATACTTCAGGACATGTTTCAGGCAAAACAGAAATGGAAAGATCTCATATCGATTTCTTTTCTTTCCGATGATATGAAGGAAAAGTATTCCCAAATACTGGAACATCGGTTGAAAAAGTTTTAACGAATCATATGGTAGTGTTTTAGAATCCGTACTGTTACTATTTGATGGGATAATCGGATTTTTTCCGATTATGTATGCTTTTTGTTACAACTGTATTGAAGTGGTTACAAGTGTACATCAGTAAGGATGTATTTGGTACATTGGACAATGAAGGTCAAAAGGAACTAGAAACCTACCACTTCCGATCCCTTTATTTAGTATGGTTTCCAGCCCTTTAAAATTTTATGCTCACCGAATAGGTGACTTTTGCAAAAAGTTCTTGTTTTTAAAATTGAAAATGAATCATTTCAAATTATTTGTTATGTTTTTGATTCGCTCCTGGATGATATCCATTCTTTCATCAGCTTGATCGAAATATAGGCTTCCACGAATCGCGGTTAAAATGGTCTTGTCGTTTTCGAAGGTGGTCAGCTTCTCAATCAAGTATGGTTTTACGTCATCTTCAGATGTAAGAATTTGCTCATCAATAGTTTTGGTGTAGTTTAATAGATAGGTTATGTCCTCTAAATCGTGGCTGGCATAAATATCTTTAACCCCTCTGTTAAAGAAAGCTTCCATTTTTGTTGCAAGAAAGTAGGGCAACGGCAACGCTTTTATGTTTACTCCGTCTAATGATTTGGTAATGGCTTTTTCAAAACCTTTGGCAAACCATGGATTGGAAGGAGCCCAACCCACACTTTGTGTGGACATCACATCAATTTTCAATTCTTCATACCGAAACCTACAGTTCACATTGTCTTCCGCGCTTTGTGTAAATCCTTTTTCAATGAGTTGCTCCCTTAATTCTTCTAGCTCGGCAAAGGTGGCAAGTTGAAAAGTGAGATCTATATCTTTGGTGGGCCTAATATCTTCTGCAGCATTGTCGTCAATATAAAGACTGACGACCGCACCGCCAACGTAAACCACATTATCGTTCAAGTCACCCAAGGCTTTAGCTACTTTTTTTGTCGCAGCCCTATTGATTAATGTGTTTTTTAACATATTCGGTTCTTTAGGAGTGCAAGTGCTAAGTTTTTTTCACGTGCTCGGCCTACTCTAACAGCATCCATTAGAGCCAATAGCTCATGAAGGTTGCCATCCAAAGCCACGGCTTTTGGTACTGTTGGATACAAAGGAATAATGCTTTGACCCCGAGATCTACCCTTTGCATAAGGCCAAACATATTTTTCTTCGCTCACAATTTCCATATCCAAAGGTGGTGCACTATGGGCGGTTAATGTACCACGTACTATGGCACCAGGATGTTGGGGAAATACTACTGCAAGGCCATATTTTATAAAATCAAAGAATAATTTTCGGTTTACTTCTTTGCCTCTATTCATAAGAAGCCCTGCGTATGTAGATCTGGATATTGAACTACTGATTTCCGATTGACTCATATAGAGCATTTCGGCAAGTGCCATTTGAGTGTAATCCATATCATTAATGGCAATGAGCTTTGCCAATACGACTATATCTTGAGGTTTCATTTGTCGGAAATCTTTATTCATAATTATTTCATATTGCGATATGCAATATTAGTATATAAATAACTGAAAAACAAAATAATATAAAATAATATCGCATATTGCGATACGCGATAATTTAAATTTAATTAATAAGAATCCGATATCTAGATTATTCTATTTGTGTGAAAAAAAAATCAAAAGAAAGACCGGATTATATTGAAGCTTTCGGTATTAAAGATAACACCAATGCTAGAGGCATATAACCAGTAAAATGTTAGATCACTCCCTTCGAAGTAAAATTCGTTCAAAGTTTATAATTAACTCATATATTTTATCGCTTGGACGACTATACTTGCTAAGTGATTTTCAGAATCCCTAATTTCCACTCTAGAATCCATACTGTTACTATTTGATGTGATAATCGGATTTTCTCCGATTATGTGTACTTTTTTTAAACAACTGGGCAATTAGTTCTTTTTCTCGGAAAACGTTTCTATGTAGCCATATGGGAACCATATCCTAGTTGTGAATTGGTTATAGGTTCTATTGTAATGCGGGTCAATGGTTTTTTGCCCTTAAACATTTTGTTGTCCCATTGGAAATAGTTGCCACAAGGAATCATTCCGGGCATATGATGACATTTTTGGATCTTATCGATATAAGGGTATACATATAACCTTAAACCATCGATTATGAGAACACTGTCTTTTTTCAGGTATGGTGCCCTGATGCCCTTTGTATTCCTTTCACTATTGATTTCATGTAGTTCCGGAGAAGGGGAGACCCCGCCCGAACCCAACGGCAATCCTGATCAAAACCAGAATCCTGAGCCCGAGCCTGAGCCGGAACCTGAAACACAAAATGATATTGGTGCCGTGGATGGTGCCGTTACCGATTTTATGTCTAAGTATGGGGTTCCGGGAGCGGCGTTGGCAGTCAGTGTGGATGAGAAAATGGTGTATTCCAAAGGGTATGGCAAGGCTGATGTGGAGAACGATATCGATGTGTCACCGAAGGATCTTTTTCGGATAGCCAGCATCTCAAAGGTCTTTACGGCGACCGCTATACTTAGTTTGGTCGATGACGGACAGCTGACCCTTGAAGATCATGTTTTTGGCCCGGATGGACTCTTGGGGGAGGATTTTGGACCAGCGGTCTTGACCGATGACGAACTGGACATGACCGTGGATGATCTGCTCTTGCACCAGTTAGGTGGGTGGGGGTCATCCAGCGGGGGCGATCCCATCGACTACCAGCCGGCTCTGGCACCAATGGATTTCATCTCTTACGTTCTGCAGCACTGGGACCTGGGCCATGCCCCGGGGGAGGCCTTCAGTTATAGCAATACAGGGTACTGGTTGCTGGCCAGGATCATCGAAGAGGTCTCAGGGGAGACCTATGAGGACTACCTTACCGACCTATTGGCCCCCATTGGGATCACCAGCTTCAAAACAACGACATTTCGGGAGGACGACCTGGAAGCTGATGAGGTGTATTATTACGGAATGGGTACCGATGCCAATTATATATTCACTATAGCTTCCAGGCGCGACGGTGATGGTGGGGTGGTCATCAGTGCGCCCGATCTGCTCCGCTTTCTCTGTGCCATTGATGGAGCTTCCGAAAGAGCTGATATATTGACCCCTGGTTCCATTGCACTATTGTCCCAGACCACGGAATTGTCCAATATGGGCAGGGGACTTGCCGTATGGCCAGAGCAGCAATTGACCTATTTTACAGGTAGTCTTCCGGGAAATCGTTCGTGGATGATGATCGCTGAAAATGGGCATACCGCCACTATTCTTTTGAATATGAGAAGGACGGATACCGCAACCTTCGACAACGACCTGCAATCCCTATTGTTGAACATCGTAAAGGATGGAAATATACCTTGGCAAACCGATCTCGACCAGTTCTAGATCATCCCTTACAACCCGTAAGTTATGTACACGATAACCATAAAAATTAAACATAGTCTTATGAAAAGATTGATTCTAATGGTATTTCCTTGCTTGGTCCTTGTTTCCTGTTGGGGAAGGCCCACTACCAATGCGAATGATTTCGATTCCGAAGCAACCGAATATTCCCATCGCACCTTGGATGACGATTTTGAGGGGGATACGCTAGATGGCCGGGATTACCATTTTTCTTCAAAGGATATACCTTCAAGTGCTACCAAAGTGCACGAACTCAGGGATGCCAGGACTGGCCTTACCGTGAACAGTACCGAGTATCCGGCCAATTGGAAGGTCATTTCCAAACCATCGTATACCATTGACCAAAAATTGCCCACTTTTTTGATACAGATAACAGGGCCAAATGGGCTAAAAAGCTTTAATACCCCGATACGTTACCATGTGTATTACCAAGATTCCCAGATGGCCCAAATGATGCGGAACACCCCATATGGACAATTGATAAGGCCACTGGTCGACCCTGAACAGATTTTTAACGAAGAGGTAAAGACGCGTATGGTGAACAGTGGTTTCAACTTTCTGGGAGAGCGAAAGCGGCCCGATCTGACCCGGTACCTCAGGAACAAACTTAGCTCCAAATCACAAATGGACACTTCCTTGTCCATGTATGATACGGAGTGGGAAAACAGTTCCGGGCAAAAGGCAATGGCAAGCGTGTCCCTGATAAGCATGCAACAACCCACCATATCCGGCAGTATGATGGTCTGGTTCTATTCCGTGGATTACATTTTTGTGGACGGTAAGGCGTATGAATCCACACTTGAGCATATGAAAGAGGCCATTTTCAGCTATAAGGAAAACCCGCAATGGGAGCGCTATGTGGCTCAATTGGGGCAACAACGGGCAGAGGAGAACCAACGAAGAGCCCAAATGGCCGCCGCCCAGCATCAAAATAGGATGCAGGCCCGATGGGCCGCCTTTAATGCGCATCAAGAAAAAATGAAAGGTATCTGGGCGGCCCAGGATGCCAATCACGCCTCTTTTATGAACAGGAACTTTGGAGCGGGCAGTGGAACCGGTCAAAGACAGTTCATCAATATGATAAATGAAGAGGAAACGGTCCATAACCCACTTACTGGTAACAACTATCAAGTGGATGCCGGCTCCACGGAATATTGGATGGACAGCGATGGAAATCACATCAGGAACGATGATCTTTTCTATACCCCTAATGGAGACATCAATCTTAATAATCGCGAATGGGTCAAGGTGGAGGGGGCCTATTGATGACATTTTTTAATATACACGATATCCATATAAACCATTAAACTTTAAGCAATGAAACATTTTCAAATAGTTTACTTCATCCTTGTCCTAATTGTTGGTATATCATGCTCCAATAACGATGACGGCGATTCACGACCAATCGATTTTGCGGGAAATTGGTCCGGAACCTTTACCGGGGGCGACAATGGTACTTGGAATGCCATTATAGACGCATCCGGTACCGTAGAAGGTGAGGCCTATTCCAACAATCTCCAACAATCCCTTCCCTTGAACGGCAGCGTTGATACCTCTGGGGATTTCAGGGCGACAGTGGGTACGGCCACCAACGGCGCAACCTTTGAAGGGGCCTTTGCCTCAGATCAGGGCAGTGGCACCTGGGAGAACAGCACGGACCAAGTTTCAGGTACTTGGACAGGATCCAAAGATTAATTGAAGAAAATAACCCTATACTATACCAAACATGAAAATACCATATAAGAAAGCTGTAATTGCATTATTTGTTTTGGCGCTGAACATTTCTTGTAGCTCCAATGACAATGGGAATGGCCCAATGACCGATGATGATTTTTCACAGACCGATGACGACCCTACACCTACAGACGATGATCCAGGCAATGGGGAAGATTATCAAATGGCGGATGTTCAAGTTTTGTTGCCCGACAATGGGAATGTGGACCTTACCAGTGCCAAATTGGTGTCACTGGGGGCCGATTCCGATGTGGATGGCAATGGGAGGGGCCAATTGCCCATGAACAGTGGGACTGTTGAATCAGCCTATCTATTGGATGCCGAAAATCACGTTTTACTGGCAGGTCTGATTTCAGGGGACAGAAAGGAACTGTCCATCGAGACCACCGCCGAACTGATGGTCTACTATGCACTGGGTTATCACTTATTGCCCGAAAGTGCAAAAAGTGCCTTTTTGAAAAGTATAGGGCAAGTTCCCGGATTCCCAAATTTTGTGGGAGAGGTTCAAACTTTGTTCGAAAGCAATCCCCTGATCTACAGCGAAGGTGGTTATGAAACCCCACTGCAGGACTTTTTGGACCAAATAACGTCCAAACATTCCGTGGGGAGCGAAAACAGGATTTTCAACAATGAGGAAAACACCAAAAGCGGAGTGACCTTGTCAAGTGTGGACTCCACTAGGATAAAGTTGCAAAATTCCCTGCCAAGAAGGTCCAGGGTCGTCATTTACAAGAAGAGCTATTCCAATAGAAACGGAGATCCTTTTGAAATTCCGAACTATACCTCAAGTACCTTTGCCAATTTTAAATTGGAGTCGGGAGGTTCCAACACCATACAGGAACTGGAGGTCGGGAACTCGCTTCAGCAGATCAATGCCCAGCAGGCATCCATAGACAATGCGATGGAAACGGATCCCATCCTATTACCGGTGGACAGTGCCACTGAACTGGTGGCGGAGTATGAAGTGGTCATCATCGGTTCAGGCCAGCGCAATACTGAAGCGCGGGATATGACCGCCGAGGAGCTGGACATCTATGCCCAGATCAATAAGGAGACCTATATCATTGATTATTTTTTGCCCACCCTACTTGATGTGGGTGGAAACAAATCATTGTTGCCCCCCTTTGGCAGTGATAAGGAAAATGCACTTTACAATGCGGTGCTTCCCGTTCTTGAACAATATCCCGATGTGATCGATGAGGTGGTTGGGAACGAGTTCAAGGCAGCCACGGAGATCTTTCTTCCCGCTTTATATGAAGATGTCCGTTTGAGCAATGCCCTTAGGGGCATATTAACGGATGTGTATGCCATACTGTCCGGGAACGGGGACTTTCCAAATAGGTTCATAAAGACCCAAGAGTTGATCGAAACTGGCTATGACAGGACAAAATTTATCCTGGCCACGATCGATAGGAATATCAAGGCAACCAATTATTACTCCAATTTCAGCGGTCTTCGCACAAGAGCCTTCAATTTTGAAAGTTGGGAGGTCAAGTCCATCGACGCCGTTGTGGAACTACAGCAGGATAGGGTCGAACTCTGTCTGGGCCAGGCCACTGAACTTCGGGTATCGGCACTTACGGATTATGATCCAGAAGTCGAGGAATTTGAGTTCCATTGGAGCACGTCCAATGAATTCAAAGGTAGGGTACAGGATATCGGAGGCGATTCCGGAAATTTTGGGGCATCCATTGTCACGACCAATAATTATGTGTCCTATATCAGTGCTGCCCTGGAGTCGGAACTGGGGGGCGGTAATAACGAAGAGACGGTGACCGTCGAGCTGTACTTCCGTAACAAGACAACGGGCGAACGGACCAAGGCAGGTCAGGATACCATGATCGTGAACAACAAAAAGGGCTGCGAATCCTTTACGGTTTCCTTTCAAAGACAGCCCAATTTCAGGGAAACCTCAAGCTCAAGCCTACTTTGTTCGGGTGGTCCCGAGTACCAGGCATTCAGCCCTGTGCCCTATGTCGCGGATTTTGCCAAGGTAGACGGCGCTAGTGGCTACAAAGCAGTTATAACCAGAAGTAATGGTGTTGTAAACCAAGAGATCGAGTTGGACGAAGATCAACTGGAGGATCTTGGGGGTGGAATGTTACGCTATCATACAGCTGTGGGAAGCATCATTGTGTATAACACCTGTGATGAGGCCGAGGCCGAGGCCTATGCAAAGGAATTGGTCGACAATATCAACGTGGTACCTACGACCGTGGAGATCACGGCGATCTTTAATTAGAACATGTACTTTGTCGATGAAACTGTGCACCAGCCTTTTAAATTATCCAGAAAGATGAATTTTTGTAAATTCCCCATACTTTCAAATGAAGTATGGGGAAAACCTTGCAGAAAATAGATAACCCACAGGTCACCGCATTTAAAAACAATGATCGGCAGGCCATGCAAAAGGTATATGAACATACGTATTCAAAATTTAGGAACCATGTCTTCAAGAACAGTGGGAACGAGGCGGAGGCCAAGGATATATTCCAAGATGCCTTTGTTGCCTGCTGGAGGAATATCAAGGATGACAAGTTTGATGGCACAGGAAGCATTGAGGCCTATCTCTATACCATAGCCAGGAATAAGTGGACCGACCACTTGCGTTCCGCGCGGTTCAGAAAAACCGTAGGGCCTGAGGGACTTTCCAAAGTGGTACAAGAAGAAGGCGACGATCTCGGTGCGGACCTGGACACTAAAAGGCAGACCATGCTCAGGGCATTGGATCAACTCGGCGATGCCTGTCAACAGCTTTTGGGTCTTTTTTATTATGAGAGAAAGACAATGAAACAAGTGGCCAAGGACCTTGGAATTGCGGCCGCATCTGCCAGAAATAAAAAATACAGGTGCATGGAACGTTTGCGTTCGCTTGCGGAAGATTTAACAAAAAATGGATAGGGAAGAAGCATATTGGACAAAGGAGGAGCAGGGACTGTTCGAAAGGTATCTTATGGACCAAATGGAACCTGGGGAAAAGGCCGGATTTGAGTCAAGCATCATCTCGAACCCGACCCTCAACGCCAAGTTTTTGGAATTTAAAGCCCTTTTCAGAGCTATAGAGGAGGCTGGACTCCGCCATGCCATGGAGGATTTCCACAAGGGAGTTCAAAAAGATGGGAAAGAAAGGCGACTTGTGAAAACCTCTAGAGCGGTATTTCGTATGGCTGCTACCATTGCCCTGCTGATGGCCTTGGGAGGGGTCTGGTATTTTTACACGCCCAATGCCAATGAAAGGCTCTTCGAAGCGTATTATGTGCCCGATCCAGGATTGCCAACCGTAATGGGCAATAGTGATAACTACGATTTTTATCGGGCCATGGTGGCTTATAAACAGGGGGATTACCCCTTCGCCATTGAGGCATGGGAAAAGCTTCGGTCAAAGGGTGTGGCCAACGATACCCTGGACTATTTTCTGGGTTCTGCCCATTTGGCCAATGACCAACCGGACAAGGGTATTGAATACTTTGAAGGAATACTTGACAAGGAGAACCCGGCATTTACGGATGAAGCGTTCTTCTATCTCGGTCTGGCGTACCTCAAAAAAGATGAGGCACAGCAAGCCAGGAAATACCTTAAAGAGAGTGATCTGGAAAAAGCCAAGGTGTTGGTGGAAAAAATCAAGGACTGATCCCTTATGAAAAAAGCGCTCAGATATGTATTGCCCGGGCTTATCTTTCTCGTGTCCTTGGGAATCCATGGCCAACAGTACCCATTGCTGAAAACCATCGATAGCCTGATTGCAACCGATGATTTCAAAATCGCACAGGATGTGATAAGGAAAAACGGCCAGGCCAGAGCACCTATGGGACTCAATATCGGTCGATTGGTCTATCCCTTGGCCAAATCGGAATACTTAAGTGACAAAAACACGCCATTCCCCTTGGCAATGGCGTTGATGGACGATGTTACTTCGGCTGAAAATCAACCCGATTCCGTTAAGTATGAGGCCTATCTTGGGCTTGGGCTTGGCCTTGTTGACCAAGGTAATGTTGCACGGTCGGAGAAGTATCTGCTCCAAGCCAACGAATTGGCAAATAGCATGGAGGACATTAAAAGGATGGTGGCCTCGGAGTTCCATCTGGGTGAGCTGGGCCTCAAATTGGGGGATATCGGCAGATTAATAGATCGAACGGATAGGGCGCTTGGCCTGATGCAGGAACATCCAGAGGTCACGTTCCGTATGGCTCCCAGAATTTTAAATTACAAAGGGTCACTTATGCACTTTATGGGAAAACCGGACAGTGCCAACTATTTTTTTGATAGGGCGATTCGGAATATCGACCCAGTCAATACGGATCCTGAACATCTATACTATCTACCAGGAACCATTTATGGTAATTGGACCATGGTAAAGCAAAGTGCCGGGGCATATGATGCGGCCATGCAACTGACCTTAAAGAGCATTGCCAGTTTCAATGCATTTCTCAAAGGGACCAACAACCACCCCTTGACCGAAAAGGTACATGGCAACCTGTCCATTGCCTATAGGAACCTAGGTAGTCTTTACAATGATTTGGGAAATAAGGAGCGTGCCGTGCAAGTGGCCACCATGGGTTATCATCATGCCAAGGAAAATTTTCTTCCCAATACCGTTCAGTACTTTAGCGCAATATTGATGATGGGTGAGGCGCATCTGTACGCAGCCTATAGGGACAAAGCAAGAAAATACCTGGAAGAGGCCGAAACCTCATTGATTTCCATACCGGGAGAGAACTGGTCCTATACGGCCAATCTGTATTCCACCATGGGCGATCTCGAAAAAATGGAAGGCAACTTTGCCTTGGCCATCGATCACTACCGCCATTGCCTTAATGCCTATACCAAGAGCAACCCCGATGAATTCAGCCAGAACGTTGTCTTCGCCCGCTTGAACTTGGCGCAGACCTATGCCTCCGATAGACAGTTCGACAAGGGATTGGCCTTATTGGAAGATACACTGTCCAGGATCGAATCAACACAGGGTAAGGACAGCTATTTGGGTAAGATGGCCCAGATCACCCAAATCAGGATATATGACCTAAAAGGCGATGACGAAGAGGTGGGGAAGTTGTGTCAAATGTTGCTACAGGCATATACCGATGCACCCGAATCAAGTAATGCAGCTTACTTGTGGGGCGAACAGACGGAGCTTTTGACATACTTGGCCAAGGCAAAATTTGCACGTAGGGCACAACATGAACAATATCTGCAAGAAGCAGCTGATATCATTGACAATGCCACAACATTGGTAGAGCGTAGAAAATCCTTGGTCACTTCCCAACAAGGGGTCAGTGACCTTATCGAGAGCAATAGGGCGACCTTTGATCTGGCTAAACAAATATACCTTGCCCTATACCAAAAAACTGAAAATAAGGAATACCTGGAAAAGGTGGTCGAACTTCACGAATCATCGATCTACAACCGGATACGCGCAAGGCTGAATTTGACGGACAACAGTATTGTGCCCAAGGATATATTGAAGAGGGAACGTGAACTCCGCAGGGAGATCAATACCTTTTTTGATCCAGGGGAAAACGTGATAAACATCTCAACATGGGACTCCTTGATGACCTCATGGCAGGACCATTTGGAGGATGTACGGAAAAGACATCCGGCATACTATAGGATGAGGTATGCCTCCATAGTGGAACCCTTAAAAAATCTTTATAAGGACATACCGAAACAGACCGCAGTGGTTCGATACCTTACCGTAGGGGAAGATCGGTATGTATATGTGGTTACTGGGGGAAAGAGGCATTTGTTACCCGTGGGAACCGATGTTTCTGATTGTATATCCCGGATTTCGGATTTCAAAGGGGCTGAGGATGAACTGTTTGATTGCCTGTACCAGTTGTACCGGGAACTGTGGGCTCCCATTGAGGACTTGGTCTCTACACTTGATATTGTTGTTGTGCCCGATGGGGATCTCTTTAACCTCAGTTTTGAGCTGTTGACGCCCGAACGTATCGGGTCCCTTTCGCAGTTGGCCACGGGAAGCCTTTTGACAAAGCATAACCTGTCCTATAATTATAGCCTGTTTAATCTACAGGGAAAGGAAGAGATTCTTGGTATCGAAGAGGATTTCGTGGCCTTTGTCCCAGAGTTCGATGAGGATATGAAAAACGAATATCGACTGGCCGTTAGGGATTCGGTATTTTTGGACAGGACCTATCTTACCCTGTTGCCACAACCCTTCAGTACCGAACTGGTAAAGAAGTTCAGTGGTAGATTGGACGGTCGATCCTTTTTGAACGAAAGGGCGTCCAAACAACTTTTCAAGGCCCATGCCCGTGAGCATAAGATCATCCATATCGGAACACATGCGGAATCCAACAATCTCAGTCCGGAGCTCTCCCGTTTGGTGTTCGCCAAAAATGTTTCCGATTCCCTGGATATGGACAATAACTATCTGTACACCTATGAGATCTATGATCAGAACCTGAGTTCCGAATTGGCCATCTTGACCGCCTGTGAGACCGGAAGGCCCTCCTACCAACCTGGTGAAGGTATGATTTCATTGGCCCATGCCTTTAATTATGCGGGAAGCGCAAGTGTATTGACCAGTCTGTGGCAGATCGACGAAAAGTCCAGTAATGAGCTACTTGATGGGTTTTATGAGTATCTTTTGATGGGTAAACCCAAGAACGAGGCACTACGTTTGGCCAAACTCGATTATCTAAGGTCATCCGAGGGCAGGGTGCTGCATCCCCAATATTGGGCCGGTCTGGTACTGATGGGCGATGTTTCGCCCGTGGAACTTTCCGCTGAAAACAACTATCGGACGTGGATACTGGCTATGATGGCGGGCTTGTTTTTGATTATGGTTACGGCCATTTTCTTAAAAAGAAAAGCTCCCTGATTGTAAAGGAGCTCTAAGCATGAAAAACTTGTGGGGTAGCTCCATCAGCCCCCATTGTTGTTGGGTACATCGGGGTTATTGTCATCCGGATCCTCATTGGCCGGTACGCCGTCCCCATCATTATCCACAAAAGTCCCGTCCCTTCCCACGAACAATTGGAAATTGATGGGAAGGAACGTATCCATGACCTGGTCTTCATATTCATTGGAAGGGGCAGAGGTCACTGAAATGGCAGAGAACGTTCCCCCTGCAAGATAGGTCGACCTGACCCAGACCTGGGCGGTGATTCCATTGAAGCGGAGCAGTCGCGCCTCGAATTGGGAGGGTATGCCCTCAAAGGAATTGTTGACCGAGGTCTGGCAAGCAACATCGGGCGTGCCACTGAAACCGTAATGGGCGAAAACCCCATTGATTTCATTGGCGATGATTGCCCTGGCGGTCACCTGTCCAGGTAACTGTGTGTTCGGGATCCATCGGAAGACCACGGCATCATCGTTTCTTACCAGATTGACCCCAAGGGTGGCGGTCTGTGCATCGGTTATTTCAATGGCCGAGAACCCCTGGGGATAAATGAAACCAATTAAAGGATGTTGGCTATGGACAAACTGTCCACCAGGATTGTTGATGGTCGGTACCTGGGACAGCGGGGCCGGAATGGAATGCGCAAACTCCCAGTAGATTCCGGTCAAGCCGTTGATATTTTGACAAAGTCCCTGGGGCTCTGGGGTTCCCGGTTCATTTCCGGAATCGGAGCTACAACCGGAAAGGAATGTGATTCCTAGAAATAGTAAAATGGTTGGTGTGTATTTCATGTTGACTTCTTTTATGGTATATCGGATTACCTGTCAAATGTCATCACGGAGGCCCTGGAACCTATCAATGAAACCCGGGAAAGGTGTACGGTTTACAGTGTATATATTTGATTTTTAAAACATAAAGTCATAAAGATGGTTCCCAATATTGACAGATTCGTTTTAACGCTTCAGGGATTTATAAAGTCCAAAACATGCAATTATTCCCCAAGCCAAGTTGATGAATAGTACGGCCCAAGCCGCATAATAGGAAGCATTTGCTACAAAGAGGGCGCTCCCTGCAATATTGTACCAATGATACACAGGTTGGTTAGCATTCCATTCCCCCTTGATCAGGTTGTAATAGGAAAAAAGAAAACAAAAGGAGCCCACCCAGCCCAGTAATTCAAAGAAATGGCCCATCAATCTTCATACTTAAAAAGGCTTAAACAATGATTTATATAGATGTCCTGTTGTTTCCGATGGTTGTCATCCCCGGTTGGGAACATGCCCATATAATAGTAGGAACCATCCACTAGGGCGAATATGATCTCTGTCAATTCATCAATGTTGGTATTTTGTATAATACCATTGGTGCAAGCTTGGTCCAATTCGCCCCGCAATACCTCGTGCAACTGTAAAAGATATTGCTTGAAACTATCATTGAACATTTCGTTCCTATAAATCAGGGCGTAACAGCTATAGAATACCCCGTCGTCAAAATACTGGTTCCATTTTCGGGAGAATAGGTTTTGAATCAGATTTTCAAGATCTTCTCGGGTCTTGAGTTCGGATAGGTTTTCTTCCACGAGTACATTCATATGCTGCTGCAGGATATACTCCACCAAGCCCAATAACAACTCTTGTTTGGTATTAAAATAATGCATTACCAATCCATTGCTTATCCCCATGGACTCGGCCACTTTGGCAATGGAGGCGTTCTCAAGGCCTATATCTTTTGCTACCTCATAAAAGGCTTGGATAATTTCCAGTTTTCTTGTGGCTCCCAAGCTTTTTCTTCCCATGTTCTATGAATTGGTAATTGTCTTTGTTGTTTCAAATCAATGCAACAATAATACTCTTTTTTTGTAAAATAGATGAACTGAACAGTCATTCAATCTATTTTACGATTCCATAACAATGACTTAAATATTCTTTAATTGAACAGTCGTTCAATTTATATTCCTTTGGGCTTTGTAAACACAAACAAATGTATTTAAGAAAGCTTACTGTAATACTTGGAATACTGGCCATTGGAATATCCAGAGCGCAAAATGTGCAATCTGATTTGCTGGATAAGAAAGTGGTCTTCATCATTGTTGATGGAATCTCTGCGGATCAACTAAAGACAGCTAACACTCCCTATTTAGATCAAATTGGCAGGGTGGGTGCCTACACGGATGCATATGTCGGTGGGGGAAAGGGGACTTATTCTGAAACCCCGACCATTTCTGCTGTGGGATACAATAGTTTGATCACGGGGACATGGGCCAATAAACACAATGTTTGGGGCAATGGCATCAAGGCCCCAAATTATAACTACCCAACCATTTTTAGATTGTATAAAGATCAGAATCCAAGTGGTACTATTGGTGTATTCTCCTCTTGGCTTGACAATAGAACAAAATTGGTGGGTGAGGGTCTGGACGCTACCGGGCAAATAGAGGTGAATCATCATTTTGATGGTCTGGAATACGATACCATCAATTTCCCGCACGATATCCGTCGAAATTTTATGAAGCTCATTGATTATACAGTGGCCGATCATGCTGCTGAGACCATACTGCGTGAAGGTCCTGATTTGTCCTGGGTCTATTTGGAATTCTCGGATGATATGGGCCATGGTTATGGAGATAGCGACCGTTTTACCGCTGCCGTTGAGTTTGAAGATTACTTGGTGGGAAAAATATGGAAGGCTGTTGAAGAGCGTCGAACCGAACATAAAGAGGAATGGTTGTTCGTGGTCACCACTGATCATGGTAGAACAGAAGAAGACGGTAAGCATCACGGCGGACAATCGGACCGTGAGCGAAGTACTTGGATAGTAACCAATTCGAAGGATACCAATGGTTACTTCAATTCGAAAACTCCCGGGGTGGTGGATATACTTCCAACCATTGTGGACTTTCTGAACATCGAAGTACCACAATCGGTACGCCGCGAGTGGGATGGAGTTTCCCTTATTCAACCCGTAGATGCTGTCGATTTGAGGGCAACCAAAAAGGGTAGCCACCTTGAGGTATCCTGGGAAGCTCTATCGGAGGGCAGTGGAAATCTCTATATGAGTTCCACCAATGCGTTTAAAAATGGAGGGCAGGATGATTATAAGCTCATCGAAACAGTACAGCTCGAAAAAGGAAAATTGAAAATTCCATTGCGCAAACTATCCAAAGGGTTTTGCAAGCTCATATTGGAAACCAAAAACACCACATTGAATACGTGGTATGTAGAAGAATAAAAACCTTTTTTTTAAACCAATCAAAATTCATAAATGAAATGAAAAACACATTACTATTCGTATTCTTATTGACCGTTTTTACCTCAGGGTTCGCCCAGAAGGAGGTGTCCGGTACGGTCGGAGATGCTTCAGGTATCCCTCTACCAGGGGTAACCGTTATGGTGCAGGGAACGGCCAACGGTACCACTACCGATTTTGACGGTAACTATTCCATAAGTGTGGCCGAAGGTCAAGTACTGGTATTTTCCTATATCGGTTTTACCAAGAAGGAGATTACAGTTGGAACATCAAACATTATGGATGTAACCTTGGAAGAAGATGTCCAAAGTTTAAATGAAGTTGTTGTTGTAGGTTTTGGCACACAAAAAAAGGTCAACCTTTCCGGAGCTGTCAACAATGTCTCGGTAGCGCAATTATCTACAAGACCGATAAACAACGTGACCCAAGGGCTACAAGGTATTTCCCCTGGTCTTAACATCGATTTTTCCAGTGGGGCACCCGGTGCAAACCCAAAGATCAATATTAGGGGATTCACCTCCATCAATGGTGGTGACCCTTTGGTACTCATAGATAATATACCTTCTGATGTTTCATACCTCAATCAACTTGCTCCCGAGGATATCGAAAGTATTTCCGTGCTAAAAGATGCATCCTCTGCTGCCATTTATGGTGCAAGGGCAGCTTTTGGGGTTGTTTTGGTAACCACCAAGAGCGGTTCGGATGGCAAGATGCGAATCAACTATAATACCAATGTTACGGTGGGCACACCTACCGTGTTGCCCGAGAAAATTTCCGATCCCTACATTTATATGAGGCTTCAGGAAACAGCATCAAAAAATACACCATGGCACAACCAATATTTCACGACCGAACAATTGCAATGGGCCAGGGAGCGTAGCGATGATCCTTTCGGTACTGTTGGTGTACGTGAAAGCACAACAAACCCAGGTTTGTGGGAATACATGGGGAACAGGGATTGGACCGATTACTTTTTGTCCAGTTCCACCTACTCCCAAAACCATAGTTTGAGTGCTACGGGAGGAACGGAAAAAATAAATTATTTCATGTCCGGTTCCTATAATAAGGACAATGGCTCCTTGATCTTGGCAGAAGACTATTTCGCAAGAACTGGAATGCGGTCCAAATTAAATGCACAATTGACCGATTGGTTGTCCGTCGGTAACAATACCTCTTACATTACGGGGAAACGCAAGAATCCATCTTATTTTGATATCGGCACCCTTTTCAATTTTAATAGCTATGCCTTCGCGGAGAATCCGGATGGAAGTTGGGCCAATACGCCCGTTGGACGAATGGCCGCGCGGTTACAGGATGGTGGCGATGAAGAATATATAACCCATACCTTCCGTACCAATTTTACCGCCCAAGCCTGGTTAGTCAAGGATATTCTTAAGGTGAACGCAGAGTATACTTACGAACAGGAAAACCAAAATTATGATGCTTTCTACTCCAAGTACCAGATAGGGTTTGGTCCTGATGATATCAGGGAAGAAGGCAACAATCAAGTTTGGAAGGATTTCGGAGTGGAGCAGTACAACGTATTGAACCTTTATGCCACTTTCAACAAGAGTTTTGGGGATGACCACCAATTGACCTTGCTTGCAGGTTATAATCAAGAAGAATACAGGGACGAATACGTTTCTTTGAGCCGAACAGGTGTGATCTCATCTTCACTTCCAACATTGAACTTGGCCACAGGCCCTATACTTTTAGATGAGTCGGATTCTGCCATATACAGTTGGGCCCTTAGAGGTGCATTCTACAGGGCCAATTACATATTCAAGGATCGTTACATATTAGAACTTAATGGAAGGTATGATGGGTCCTCTCGTTTTCCAAAGGATAAGCGTTTCGGATTCTTCCCTTCTGTTTCCGGTGCCTGGAATGTATCCCGCGAGCCTTTTATGGAAGCTTTGGAACCAACAGTGAGTCTATTGAAGTTTAGGGCTTCCTATGGGTCCTTGGGCAATCAAGACGTGAGTTCTTTTGGGTATATTCCTTCGATGAGCGCAGGGCAGGGGAATTATATAATTGGCGGGGAACTGCCCACACAAGTTGGTGCTCCCGGACTGGTATCGTCCAATTACTCATGGGAAACGGTGACCACTAAAAACATTGGTGTGGATATAGGTCTTTTCAACAATAAATTCAATGCAACATTGGACGTTTATCGTAGGGATACCAAGGACATGTTGACAGTGGGAACTGATTTGCCCGGTGTATTGGGAGCCTCCGAACCCAATGAAAATGCAGCCGACCTTAAAACGGAGGGTTGGGAGCTTTCCCTTTCCTATAAGGACAGTTTTGGAAACCCCGATAATCCCTTTAATCTCAACGCAAGGCTTGTTCTAAGTGACAGCCGTTCCTACATTACCAGTTTTGAGAACCCGAACAATAGTCTTACACAATATCGTGAGGGCATGGAACTAGGGGAAATATGGGGATTGACTTCAGACGGGTTGTTTCAATCCCAAGCTGAAATCGACGCTTTGGACGAGTCGGCCATTATTCCGTGGGGAGCCTTGGAAATTGTTGAGGGTTGGCCAAAATACGTGGACTTGGACGGAAACCAAAAAATAGAGAAAGGTATGACTGCGGATGATCCTAAAGACCTAAGTGTTATAGGCAACATGTTGCCGAGATATCGTTTCGGACTTAACCTGAACATGGATTGGAATAATTTTGACCTCGGTGTTTTTCTGCAAGGTGTAGGAAAGAGGGATTTCTATCCGAAGGATTATATCTATTGGGGCTTTTATCAACAACCGTATGCAGGGGGTTATGCCCACTTGAAGGATTTTTACAGAGGCTCTGATGATCCCGCTGATTTAATGGCGCAACATTCACAGGCCTATATCGATGCCGGATACGCAAGTGCCAATACAGATGCACGTTTTCCTGTGTTTCAATCATGGTTGGCCGATCGTAACCTAGGGGAGCGTATCGATCAGGCCCAAGGGTTGGCCATACCGCAGACCGGGTATATGTTGAGTGCGGCGTATCTAAGGCTAAAGAACATTACCTTGGGGTATACCATACCTTCTTCCTATACCAAAAAAATGGGGATTACTTCCCTAAGGATATATTTTTCCGGGGACAATCTATTTGAATGGTCGGAAGTGGCGAGTTTCTTTGATCCCGAATCCATCTCTGATGTTGACAACAGGGTTAATCCGGCCCATAGTGCTGGACGTAACGAGACCAGTGGTTATCAATATCCCTATCAACGGAAGTACGCTTTTGGTATTAATGTTACATTTTAAAAATCATTCAAATGAAACTTACAAGAAAATATATAAAAAGGGTTTTAATGGGCGGTTTTGCCGGTTCACTGGTATTTTTGATGTCTGCCTGTAACGATGACTTTCTGGATCGCTTGCCAGAAACCGAGATCGGGGTCGACAACTTCTTCAATACAGAAGAGGACTTATCCATCTATGTAAATGGATTGTATAATTTTCCCGGCCTAGGGATATACTACGATGATGCCACGGATAATGCAGGTACCACGGGTAATCGTGAAATAAAGACCATTATGACCACCGATGCCAACTCCCAGACGATTACTTCGGGCTGGCACTGGGGCGCCTTGAGGAGCATCAACCTGTTTTTGGAAAATGCAGAAAAGGCCGATATCGGCGCGGATGTAAAGAATCACTATATAGGTGTGGCCCGGTTTTTCAGAGCACAGTTCTATATGGAAAAAGTAAAGCGATATTCCAACGTACCATGGTATGACCAAGTACTTGAAACAGACTCTGAAGATCTGTTCAAAACAAGCGATTCAAGAGAGAGCGTTGTAGATCATATTTTTGAGGATTATCAATTTGCCATGGAGCACGTTAGGGAAAGTGAGCCGACCGGAGCCGTTGATAAATGGACCGTAATGGCATATTATAGCCGTAATGCATTGTATGAAGGGACCTTCAGAAAATATCACAGTGAATTGGGACTGGAGGGAACGGCGAACAGTTTCTTGGAACTGGCAGCAAAAGTATCCCAGGATATCGTAGACCAAGGACCCTTCTCAATCTATAATACAGGAAATCCTGCCCAAGATTACTTGACCCTTTTTGGGAGTCAAGATCTAACCGCGAACCCAGAGGTGATTTTCACGAACATTTATGAAGCTGATGTTAAAAACACTGACGACCCCCAGTACTTGTTCGGTAGTTATGAAATGTCAATGAGCAGGGACCTATTGGAAACATATCTTATGGATGACGGTACGTATTTCAGCCAACAGGTGGGAATTGAGAGCATGGAATTTGTGGAAGAGTTTCAGGATAGAGACCCAAGACTCTCCCAAACCTTTGCTTACCCGGGTTGGGAACTATACTATACAGCTACCTACAGTCCCGGAGCCACCAATTATGTGCAGGAACTCAAGAAAAACTTCACAGGCTATCATCAAATCAAAGGTTTTGCCAACGACCCCTCCATAGACGTTCGGCGAGGTATTGATATCCCCGTCTTGCGCTACGCGGAGGTGTTATTGAACTTGGCAGAGGCGAGGGCAGAACTTGGCACTTTGAACCAAGGCGTGCTTGATGCTACGGTAAACCAAATCAGAAGTCGTGCAGGAATGCCCCCATTGAACATGGCCGTTTCATCGGACCCGGTGCAGGCCCAACGTTACCCACAAGTCACAGATCCCGTTTTGTTGGAAATACGAAGAGAGCGCAGGGTGGAATTTGCCATGGAAGGAAGAAGGCTGGACGATTTGAATCGTTGGAATGCTGGCAAACTTTTGGAAAAGGAACCCGTGGGCATGTATTTTCCGGGATTGGGCAAGTATGACCTTACAGGGGATGGTGTAGCGGATATTCAGCTTATAGGAATCGAGGAGGCTATTCCTGAACCAAAAGAACTCAATGAAGATGGTGTTGCACTAATTTATTATAGGACTGGAAGTGTGGGCAGCAATGCTGATGTTTACCTGACAGAGGGAACCAGTGGCCATGTTGTGGGAACACCGGAACGAGGAACATTCCAAGAACCCAAACATTATTACAGACCTATCCCAGCACCTGAAATGGCACTTAACCCAAATTTGGAGCAAGTGTTCGGTTGGGAATAATTCAGATGTTTAATTTTTTATTTAAAAAGGAGGGGTAAAAGCCTCCTTTTGACTTTTAACTATGGAAAAGAAAAAAAATCATAACAAACGGAGGACATTTGTTAAAGGAGCGGTTTTGGCTGGTTGTAGCAGTATGCTTCCGGGTTTGGTAAAGGCGCAAGCAAGTGATGGTGGTCGGCGTCCAAAAAAATCACTCAGAATTGCACACATTACAGACGTTCACCTTAGTTCGGACAACAATGCTCCCGCTCGATTTAATGCATGTATTGACAAAATCAAAGAAAGAAAAATCGATTTTTTCTTGAATGGAGGGGATAGTATTATGGCTGCGGATGGTAAGGACATTGGCCGAGAGCAAGTAAGTGAAATGTGGGATTTATGGAACACGTCCAGAAAACGCTTTTCCGAATATGAGATGTACAGTTGTTTGGGCAATCACGATATGTGGTGGGCGGCCCCGGATAAAGATGACCCCATGTATGGTAAAGGGTATGCCATGCAACAATTGGGAATGCCTTCGACTTTTTACAGCTTTGATAAAAATGATTGGCATTTTATCGTTTTGGATAGTAATGTGGATGGGGGTGGAGCATTGGGACTGAAACAAATGCAATGGCTTTCCGATGATTTGGCAAAACTCCCAAAGGGAACTCCTGTTTTGATCATGTCACATTATCCCATTTTATCGGCCTCAACCCATACCGTGGGTGGGAATCATAAAGATTCGCTGCAAATCACAAAGATTCTTTACAAGCATCCCGATAAAAGGATACATTGTATCGGGGGGCATGTGCATCTATTTGATACTGTTATCTATAACAATGTGCATTATTATTGTAATGGCGCAATGAGCGGGTATTGGTGGGGAAAAGGCGATGAGGATTCAGCCCAAAAGTATTGGTATCATGAAACACCACCAGGCTATACCATTATAGAGCTTTTTGAAGATGGCTCCATGGAGAACCATTATCATCCACATCAAATTTGAAAGTTTTGATTTTAAAGAGAAAACAGATTCTCCTAGTTGTATTCCTTGTTTTTTTTGGTACGGTAGGTCCGTGTTTTGCACAAAGTGGGAAAATGCAGATAAAGGTGATGGCCTGGAACATTCTTCATGGGGGCAACGACATTGAGAATGGATTACAGCATGTCATTGACATAATAAGAGAGATAGATCCGGATATTGTTTTAATGGTAGAGACCTATGGTTCCGGAAAACAAATCGCGGAGAACCTCGGATACAATTTTCACTTATGTGCTGCTGAGGGTACGCCATTGGATGATAAATCCACCAATCTTTCTATTTTTTCCAAATATCCCTTGGGAGAGAGATTAACAACACCATATTCTTTTTATTTAGGGGGAGTTGAGGTTTTTATCTATAATCAAAAAGTAAATGTTTTTGCCAATTGGTTCCATTATGAACCTTGGGCAGATAGGCCAGAGCAGTTGGGTAAATCTGTTGAGGAATTGCTCAAATGGGAGAAATCAGGTAAAAAGTATGCGATGGTACAAAATGTATTGCCTTATATCAAAAAGTATATAGCAAAAACCGACAAAGTTCCTATGGTTATTGGAGGTGATTTCAATACACCTTCACATTTGGACTGGGATGAAAACACCAAGGCATTTCATAATGGGCTGGTAGTGCCATGGTACGCTACCAAAGTTTTGAAAGAAATGGGATTAAAGGATTCTTATAGGGAGGTTCATTCAAATCCGCGAATAGATCCCGGCATAACCTGGAATACCAAGGAGAAAATGGACTCACATAGAATCGACTATATTTTTTATAAAGGGAGTATAAGACCTGTAAAATCGGAGACCTTTATGACTTTTATTGGCGACCCATTGGCAATCAGGAGCAAGCAATTTATATATCCTTCAGACCACGGGTTCATAGTGACCACATTTGTGTTGGAGTAAGTGCGGGATTTTGTCTTTTGGTTTTCTCGCTATTGAGAAACAGAAAATAAAAGTAGTTTATGGGTCTCCTTTTTTTATCCAATACCTACAAAACTACTGTCAAAATTGGAATCATCATTATAAGGGAACCGAGCCGATTCGGTCCCAACATGCTATTTATAACTATTTAAGGAAAAGGACCAATTCTTAACAATTACTTAAAAATTAAGTCCAGATAACGACATGTTGTTTGGATAGCTTTGGATACCAATTTAAACCAAGGTGACCCATTCCAATCTTGAAAACGATACATGGTTTGTACTGCAACTTAAGCAAGGTGACAGGCATGCATTCAATAGATTGTTCAACTTGTATTGGAAACCCCTTTTCCTATCGGCCTTCAACGTTTTAAGGGACAAAAAAATATGCGAGGAGATTATCCAGGATATTTTTATCGGAATATGGAAAAATAGGCAAAACCTTGAAATCAAGGTTTCGTTGGAAAAATACCTCTATTCCTGTGTAAGGTACCAAGTCTTCAATCAATTTCGGAAAAATCAGCAAAATTTGAGGGCAGAACTGTTTGAAAATTTAGAAGAGCGTTGTACCTACGATAATCCGGAAAGCGAAGTACTTTATAAGGAACTTGTTCAAAAAGTGGATTCCATAGTGGATAAGTTGCCGGAAAAATGCCGTTTGGTCTACAAAATGAGTCGTGAAGAACAATTGAGCCACAAGGAAATTTCCAATAGATTGAACATCTCACCAAAAACGGTGGAGAACCATATCACCAAGGCCCTTTTTGTGCTGAGGGCATCATTGGGCGGCTTCTTAAGCTGGCTTCCGTTTTTAATCCTATTCCATTAGCCATTTTCCACTAAAGGGTATCACGGTATTTTTTCAAGTCAGGCGTTTTCAAATGCACTTTTTGAAAAAAATGCACTTTTAACTAGGGGGTACTTCAGTTTTAGGACACTATACTAATGAAGCACACAAGAAAAGTGTGGATCATAAAAAAAATGGATAAAGATCAATTCTTATATCTTGTGGAAAAGTACCTCTCGGGTAAAGCCACACCTGAAGAAGAGCGAACTCTTTTACGATATTATAATAGCTTTCAGGAAAGTGGCCTGGATGAAATGGGGGGTTCTGTTGTGTCCGATGATCGAAAAAAGGCCATTTTTGGAAAGATCCATAAGGAAATTCAAAAAGAGCACACAGCAATTTTGTGGACCAAGGAGGTACTTAAATATGCTGCCATTGCCATTTTGCTCCTGGGTTCGGGATATTTCTTCAAGACTTGGGTACTGAACACAAGTGATGACGCACTATCTATCCAAAAAGGAAATTCCATTACCCTTGAAATGGAAAACGGGAGTACAAAAATCATTACTGAAGATGGCCATGACCATGTTGTGGATTCCAAGGGAAGTATCATAGCGAATCAAAATGGTGATCAATTGGTCTACGATACTGATACCGGTCCGAAAGAATTAATCTACAATACCCTTAGAGTGCCCTATGGCAAAAAGTTTAACCTGCAATTGTCCGATGGTACAAAAGCGTATTTGAATGCGGGTTCATCCCTAAAATATCCGGTTCGTTTTTTGGAAGGTATGGACCGACGTGTCTTTCTGAACGGTGAGGTCTTCTTGGAGGTTCAAAAGGATACGGCACACCCCTTTATTGTAAATGCCGATCAATTAAATATAAAGGTGCTCGGGACGAAATTCAATGTCAATGCCTATCCTGAAGATGAAACGGCCGATGTGGTATTGGTGGAAGGTTCTGTGCAATTGATGGGCCATGCTGATAAGCTGAATCCTTTAGTGTTAAAGCCAGGCTTCAAAGGGAGTTTCGATAAAAAGAACCAGGATTTTGATACACAAGAAGTGATCACTGATGTTTATACCTCTTGGATGCAAGGTGATTTGGTGTTTAGAAACATGACATTCCAAAATATTCTCAAAAAGTTGGAAAGACATTATGATGTGGTCATTATCAACAACAACAAAAGGCTGTCATCTGAAAAATTCAATGCCAGTTTTGGAAATGAACCCTTGATCAAGGTCTTGGAAAATTTAAAAGCCACGTACCATATCGGCTTTGAAATAGATAAAGACCATATAACGATTTATTAACCCCTGAAAATGTTCTGCCAATGAGATAAGCCAACCTTTACCGACACCATAGATCACGCTTTTATTTCCTCGAACAGTGAAATAAAAAAATCGGAAAATGTGCGACCATTTTCCGATTGGGTTGCAGTGATTATAAAGAGAATAACCACAATTTAACACTATAAAAGTATGAAAAAACTTCTTACCCATACAAGAAGCCCTTACCCCTTATTGAAATTTGATTTAAAAATGAGACTTAGTGCACTGTTCATGTTCGTTACCTTGTTGACCGTGCAAGCGAACACTACATATGGGCAGCGGACAAAACTTACACTTGACCTGAAGCATGTTTCGGTTGAACAGCTGATCGACAACATTGAATCCACCACCGAATTTAAGTTTGTCTATATGATTAGGGCCGTGGACTTGGAACGCCAAGTAACGGTCAAAGTGAATGGAGAACGTATTGAAAAGGTACTGGACAAGGTGTTTGGGAATACATCGACTACCTATAACGTAGTCGACCGACAGATATTCCTGACCGAGAAAAAGGATGGCCCTGTTATCCGTAAACCGGAGATCAAATCCGAGCCCCTGCAACTTACTGTTACCGGTAAGGTCGTTGATGAGTTTGGAACCCCCCTTTTGGGTACAACGGTGGCAGTGAAGGGTACTGCCCAGGGAACTTCGACGGATTTTGACGGAAACTATGCCTTGACGATTCCCGATCGCAGTGCGGTATTGCAATTTTCTTATGTGGGGTATGTGCCCCAGGAAATTGAAGTGGGAGCGCAAACCACCATCAATGTTAAGCTATTGCCGGATAACGCCAAATTGGATGAGGTAGTAGTAGTGGGGTATGGTTCACAGAAAAAGAGTGACGTCACAGGGTCGGTGACCTCTGTTTCCTCCGAACGGATGGACCTTGTTCCCAACAGGAATATTGCACAGGTACTGCAAGGTGCCCTACCAGGGGTCACCATACGACAAACATCGGCAGGGGCCGTTGGGGAACAGACCATTATTGTAAGGGGGCGTAATTCCATATTGGCAAGTAACGAACCACTTATTGTACTTGATGGAGTGCCCTATTATGGCGACCTGAATGATATAAGTGTTAACGATATTGCCTCCATGGAGGTTTTAAAGGATGCGTCTGCCTCCGCCATCTATGGGTCAAGAGGCTCCAATGGGGTTGTTTTGGTCACAACAAAGGAAGGTTCCTCAGGAAAGGCCAAAATAAGTTATCAAGGAAAGTTCGGTGTCCAGGAACCCATCAACCTGCCCAATTTCTTGACCGGTGAGGAGTTTTATGAATTCAAATCCATACGCAATCCGGATTTATTGACCGATACGGAGATTGCCAATTATGAGGCGGGATTGTGGACGGATTGGATCGATCTGTCCCTGAGGACTGGATATTCTGAAAACCATAATGTTTCCATTACCGGGGGAAGCGAAAATATCAAATACTATGTTGCCGGTAATTTCTTGGATGTAAAGGGCTTGTCGGTAACGGACAAATACCAGCGGATTTCAGGTCGGGTCAATCTGGATACCAAAATTACGGATTGGTTGGAATTTGGGACCAGAAGTCAATTCACCTATGATGACAGAGGAGGATACGATATCGACTACGAAGCTGTTTTTGAGATCAATCCCCTACTGGCCAATCCGTTTGATGAAAATGGGGATATTAATCTGTTTCCATGGCCGGAGTTTCCCGATGAGAACCCACTGGAAGCCGAGAACTATAAGGATGAGGATTATTCCAACCAAATCGTTTCGAACAATTATATCCGAGTTTCCTTCCCCTTTTTAAAAGGTCTAAGTTATCGATTGAACTCAGGAATACGCCGAAGGTGGTCGGAGCGGAAAACGTATGCTGGGAATAACACGGTTTTGGGTATAGCCAATTCGGGACAAGCATACCTCTCCAGTACTGAATTTAAAAACAATGTGGTAGAGAACATTATTACCTATAATGGGGAATTTGGGAAGCACAATGTGTTCTTTACAGGGGTTTTCAGTTATGAGGAGAACGAGCAATATTTCGAAGAGCTTACCGCGGTAAATTTCCCCAATGATGAATTTTCTTTTTTTGGCATATCCCAAGCCTCTTCGCTAGAGACGGAGAACGATTATCAGCGGACCGCCCTTATTTCACAAATGCTGCGCTTGAACTATTCGTTCGACAACACCTATCTACTGACCCTGACCGGCAGACGGGATGGGTTTTCAGGGTTTGGGCCGAACAACAAATGGGGGGTCTTTCCATCCGTTGCCCTGGGATGGAACCTTTCAAGGGAACCCTTTCTTAAGAACTCGACTGCCGTAAACCAATTAAAACTAAGATTGTCATGGGGGGTGAACGGGAACCAAGCGGTAAATCCATATTCCTCCATTACGCGTTTACGGGATAGAAATACCCTTTCAGGGGACGAATCCCTGGTCGGCTATGTCCCAAGTGTTATCGGGGACAGAGATTTGGGGTGGGAGTCCAGTGAAACCTACAATTTGGGATTGGACTTTGGTTTCTTCAACAACAGGATCCTTGGGGATATCAACCTATATGAAACCAATACTTCCGACCTATTATTGAACAGGACCATATCTTCGGTCCATGGAATCAATCAGGTAACGCAGAATATCGGGGAAACCCAAAGCCGTGGACTGGAACTATCATTATCCGTTGTGCCCGTCGCCACGAAGAACTTTAATTGGAAGTTAACCGGGAACTTTGCCACCAATAAAAATAAGATCGTATCCTTATATGGCTATCTTCAGGAGAATGGGGAAGAAGTAAATGATCTGGCCAATGCTTGGTTTGTCGGACAACCTATCCGGGTCAATTTTAACCAGAAAATGATTGGGGTCTGGCAATTGGGGGAAGAAGAGGAAGCCGCTGTTTATGACAGGGTTCCAGGTGATGCCAAGATAGAGGATGTGGACAACAATGGGGTGTTGGACGACGAAGACCGTCAGATCATTGGACAACGTGATCCAAAGTATACTTGGGGTCTGAGCAATTCCTTACGATACAAGGACTTTGGCCTGGAAGTATTCTTCATAGGTGCCCACGGGGCCACAAGGCACAACAACTTATTAAGGGACAACACAGCTGCCGAGATTAGGAGAAATGTAATGAAGAAGAACTGGTGGACCCCCGACAATCCAACGAATGAATATTTTAGGAACAATGATCAGGTCAGGGGGGCAACCATTTACGAGGATGCCAGTTTCATACGAATGAAAGACATTACCTTTTCCTATAATTTTTCCCAAAATGTCTTGTCCACAATGGGATTGGACAAGCTTCAATTGTTCGCCTCCGGGCGAAATTTGCTGACGATAACCGATTGGACCGCTGGTGACCCGGAATTGAATCTTCCCAGTGATCAGGCCGGTATTCTGCCGCTCCAACGAGAGCTTATTTTTGGATTAACATTAGGATTTTAAGAAAAAAGAAAATAACATGAAGAAAACAATAATATACCTTACCGGTATCGTGCTGCTTGTGCTTAGTTGCAGTGATGATCTGTTGAATGAAAATCCGCCCAATGTCATCTATGCGGAAAACCTATACTCCGACCTATCCGGGCTGGAAGCGGGAATCAATGGCCTATATTCCCTGATGCGCTACGAACGGGAAGGCTTAAATGCAAGCTCTTCCCTAATCACCGATGTTACCATGTCAGGTACCGATATGTTTGCCGCCAATCATAGTGGGAATGGGGTTTCGCGGGTATCCATTGATTGGACCGCCAGAAACAGGCCCGATTATGGCGTTTATGAGGGTGTCTTTCTTTGGCTCTACGAAATCGTGAACTCGTCCAATGAGATTATAAAAAATGTGGAGGAAAGGGAAGATATCGACTGGAGCGGCAATGAAAGGAGCGAGATGGAAAACAAAAACCTGATATTGGCCGAAGCAAAAGTGGCACGGGCATTTGCCTATCGACACCTAACCTATCTGTGGGGCGATGTTCCCTTAAACCTGAACCCCTCAAGTGATGGTCTGATCAAGACCGATTGGGAAAGGACGCCTGTAGACCAGGTAAGGCAGCAAGTAATCCGGGACCTTCGTTTTGCGGAGCCCATCATACCCGAGGAGGCCACCCTTACAGGAAGAATGACCAAAGGAGCGGTACAACACTATTTGGCAGAAATGTACTTGACCTTGGACCGACCGGACAGTACACTGTTCTGGGCAAACAAAGTGGTCAACAATCCGGCCTATGCACTTATTACCGAACGCTACGGTGTGCAGGTGGATCAAGACGGTATTGCCTTTATGGATATGTTCAAGGCCGGGAATACCAATCGTGAAGAAGGAAATTCGGAGGCATTGTGGGTTTTCCAATTTAAAAACAACGTGCTGGGGGGTGGGGAATACCCCATTATGGCCATGCACCATACCTCTAGGTATAGAAGTGGTGACCTGGATTTGACCGTTACCGCTGACAGAGGTGGCTATGGAAACGGTCGATCTTCATTGACCAAATGGGCATTGGATAATTTTGATGACCCCAATGACGACAGATTTTCGGAATATGCCATTAGAAAATCCTTCACATACCGAGATGCAACAGGGAACGCACCCTACCCGGCTGACAACCTCCCTGAAGGTGCAAATTATGGGGACAAAATCTACTTGGATTGGAGTGAGGACATTACCGATGACCATAATGGCATCGAGGAATGGCCTTTCAGTAGGAAATATGACTGGGCCGACCCAGTGGATCCCATAGGGAACAGGGAATCGTTCTACGATCAAATTTATCTTCGGGCTGCGGACACCTATCTATTGAAGGCCGAAGCAGAGTTCAAAATGGGGGATGTTGGAGCGGCCGCCAATACCATAAACATCCTCAGGGCAAGGAGCCATGCCTCCAATATATCAGAGAGCGATATTGACATTGATTTCATTTTGGATGAACGTGCCAGGGAACTCATGGCGGAAGAGCCTCGACGGTATACGCTTTTGCGAACCGGTAAATGGGCCGAACGGACCATGATGTACAATAACCGAGGCTCTAATACAATCGACCCGCAGCGCGATATATTACTGCCCATACCGCAATCGGTCATCGATTCGAACTTGGAGAAAGAAATGCGCCAAAATCCTGGCTTTTAAATAAAAATGCCCCTGCTTGCCCATAGCGGTAGGGGCCTTTATTTTCCTAAAGAATGAAAAAAACAATAAGTCTATTTATTACGTTATCGATACTTTCCTTGCATTGTCGAGGACAGGAAAAAGAGCAAAACAACAGTCTTTTGGAACAGTTGCCCCATCATATTAAGTTATCATGGGAGACCGCTCCGGAAAACAGTCAAGCGATCACTTGGAGAACCAGGGCTTCGGAACCAAAAGGTTTTGTGGAATATGTGGAGGCCACGGCCTCTCCTTTTTTTGAAGAGCACATAAAAAAGGTACGGGCCACCTCTCAATCATATACAATGGAGGATGGACTATGGTACTATCATTCGGTCAACCTCCAAAATTTAAAGCCAGGTACCCGATATTCCTACCGTGTAGGGGATAAGGGAAAATGGTCCGAATGGTCGGAGTTTAGTACAGCTACAGGCCAAAAGGAACCGTTCAAGTTCTTGTATTTTGGCGATGTACAGCGATACATCCACTCTTTGGGAAGTAGGACCTTAAGACAGGCAGTTTTGGCCAACCCAGATGCCAAGTTTATGCTGTTTGCGGGGGATTTGATCCACAGAGGGGGGCTGAACACCGAAAATTGGAATGAATTTTTCCCGGCTGGCGGATGGATCTTTCAAAATATCCCCATAGTGGCAACCCCAGGGAACCATGAACACAAATGGGCGGTCAAAGAGACCAGGGAAATTGTACCGCTATGGGACCTTAACTTTTGTTTTCCCAAAAATGGTCCCAAGGGACAAGAAGAGCAGACCTATTATATGGATTACAATAATATCAGGGTCATATCATTGGATACCTCGGCAAAAATCACGTCCGAGCAACGGAAAGAGACCTATGTCTGGTTGGAGGAAGCCCTAAAGAATTTTAATGGGGATTGGGTATTTGTAGCCTTTCACCATGCCATGGCCGGATTGGCCAGGAACCGTAATCCCCATATCCGTTTTCCTGAAATCAAGGCATTATTGGAGAAATATAAGGTCCCGATGGTCTTGACAGGGCATGAGCACCTCTATGCCAGGGGTAGGATGGAGGCGGATTTTCCAATCTATGCCGTGTCCGTTGCCGGTCCTTACCAAAATGCGATACAGTTCAGTGACTGGATCGAGCGTGCAGGGACCACGATGCAACTCTATCAGGAAATATATGTTTCCGAAAACCAGTTGGATTACGTGGCAAAGACGGTTCTGGGCGAGGTGTACGATGCCTTTACCATTACCAAAAAATCAAATGGTGAATTGCAGTTTGAAGAAGCTCCAGACCTACCGGTTGAATCCCTAATTCCTACCAAGGATTTTGAAAAACGTTATGATAAGGAACTGGTCAAAAGCTATGAATCAGATAAGATCAAATATCTCCAAAGAAAAAAGCAGTAGATCGATGAAAAGAATAATTGCAGTAGCATTTTTAAGTATTTCAATAGGAGTTGATGGACAAAAAAAAGCTACTGTACCTATCGGCCAAGGCGTTCAGGAAGATTTTTCTTTTGTCTTCATGACCGATATCCATCTACAACCCGAACATGGGGCCCAAGAAGCATTTCAAAATGTAATTGATAAGGTAAATAAACTCAATGTCGATTTTGTGATTACCGGCGGTGATTTGGTGTACGATGTACTAAGGGGCAATTTTAACAGGTCAGATTCATTGTTCCGTACCTATAGCAATACCATTAAAAAGTTCAATGTGCCCGTTTACAATACCATTGGCAATCATGAGCTATTTGGAATCTATAAGGAAAGTGACATCCAAGCGGATCATCCAGATTATAAATATGGAATGTACGAGCGTTATCTGGGAAAAAGATATTACTCCTTCAATCATAAAGGATGGCATTTTATCTCATTGTGCTCCATTGACGAAAGAAACCAAAAATATATTGGTGTGATTGATGATCAACAACTGGAATGGTTGAAAAAGGACATCGCTAGATTGGATGCCAATACCCCAATTGTGTTGTCCACCCATATCCCGTTCATTTCAACGTATAATCAACGATACCCAAAAAACAAGATTCGAGAAGTGCCCAATGAACTTTGGATTTTCAATAGAAATGAAATTCTGCAACTTTTCAACAATCTCGATCTCAGATTGGTCCTGCAAGGGCATATGCATTGGATTGAGGACATCAATGTTCAAAATAGGACTCGGTTCATTACGGGAGGTTCGGTTGCTGGCAGGCCCAGTTGGAGGAGGAGGGATGACAGGGGGGATGGCATCCATTATGATGAAGAGGGTTTTGCACTTATACAGGTGAAAAATGATAGTATTTCTTGGAAGTATGTTGATATTGATTGGGAGAGTCGACCCTTGCCCAGCAAGAAGTAGATGTTTGGTCCAGAAGTTTGTTTGAGTTGGTTTAATTTGATGAGGGCGCAGTACTCAGGTAAGGCTGCGCTCTTTTCTGAAAGGAACCCCTGCTATTAAAAAGTTCCATGGGGTATGGTTTCAGATCAGCGGTCCGTTGTGTTACTGTTTTTCATGTATTCCGTTTGTGTTCTTATCCAATAACTACCAGTATCAATCTCTAATCCCATGGGAAATCGATACCTCTTCGTAGTCCACTTTGTCGATGATACCGGGATAATTGGAATCCACGCTCCTACTGTACAAATCCTTGGTAACGGGATAAGCTTCCAGTTCCCCTTCCCAAAGATCGTCATCGATGAGATCTTGAACATCTGATTCGTTGTTGCCGTTATGTAGCCAAGCATCCAGGTTTTCATCATCGATGATGACCGGACGTCGTTTCTTTTCATTGTGGATATCGGCGAACATGGGAGTGGCCTCCTTGGTCAATACGGCAAAGGTTCTGCGTCCGTCGGAAGTGTTGGTGTAAATACCCGCTAGGTAAATGGGGTCCCCATTCTTTCTGTGGAAGTAGAAAGGCACTTTGAAATCCTTGCCCTTGACCTTTACCTTGGTGTTGTGGGGTTCGAAGAAACCGTCCACGGGTATGATGCAGCGTTGGTGCTCCCAAGTGTATCGATAAATGAAATGATCGAAGATTTTTTCGGACTTGGCATTGAGGCCACCAAAGGTCCTGGGGTTCTTGAAATATTCCTTGTAACCCTCCTGTTTCTCCCTTGATGGCATGATGCCCCACATGGCAGGGAGGAGATTGTCCGGCTCCTCTTGGCCCAAGGTCCACATGACCGGGTGGCTCCAACCGTTGGCATGGAAGTAAATGAGTTCCAGGTCGGTGTCGAGATCGCCGTACATGGCCTTGACGGAGAGCAATTTCTCCAGTTCCTTCCGCTCGCGGGTCTGTCTGGTCGAGTAGCACATTTTGAGGTTGCTTTTATATAGCATTAAGATAACCATAATTGTTAAAATTTTGAAACAGTTTATCGCTTTGCTTACATTTGGATATTTTCCAAAAAGTAGGAATAAATCCAATACATCTTATGAAGCCCACCATTCTCCATCTCGATCTGGACACCTTCTTCGTCTCCTGTGAGCGGCTGCTGGACAGCCGTCTGATGAAGCGACCCCTGCTGGTTGGAGGGTTGGGGGACAGAGGGGTCGTGGCGGCCTGCAGCTATGAGACCCGTCGTTTTGGGGTACATTCCGGGATGTCCATGAAGGTGGCACGACGGTTGTGTCCCGAGGCCACGGTCATCAAGGGCAATGCGGGGACCTATATGAAGTTTTCCGATAATGTGACCGAGATCATCAGGGAGAGTGTCCCGGTCTTCGAGAAGGCGAGTGTGGACGAGTTCTATGCTGACCTTTCGGGGATGGACCGCTTTTTTGGCTGTTATAAGTATGCCTCGGAAATGCGACAACGCATCCTGAAGGAGACAGGATTGCCCATTTCCTTTGGGCTGTCCCAGAACAAGGTGGTCTCCAAAGTGGCCACAGGGGAAGCCAAGCCCAACAACCAAATGAAGATCGACCTTGGATTGGAAAAGGAGTTCCTAGCGCCACTGCATATCCGTAAACTGCCCTCGGTGGGGGAGAAGACCTATGGGCTCCTGTCCAATATGGGGGTGTCCACGATAAAGACCGTACAGGAACTGCCCTTGGAAATGCTCGAAAGTGGCTTTGGAAAGCACGGACGGACCATCTGGATGCGGGCCCAGGGATTGGACAATTCCCCCTTGGTCCCTTTCCACGAACGTAAGTCCATATCCACGGAACGGACTTATGGAAAGGATACCACCGATATGGTCAAATTGGAGACCACCTTATTCGCCATGGCGGAGAACCTGGCCTATCAACTCCGAAGGGCAAACAAGATGACGGGCTGTGTGAGTGTAAAGATCCGATACAGCGACTTTAAGACGTATACGAAGCAGAAACGGATTCCCTACACCTCCGCGGACCATGTGCTGGTGCCCTTGGTACAAGATCTTTTTGCCTCTTTGTACGATAGGAGGATGTTGATCAGACTTGTTGGGGTCAACTACAGCCATATCGTAGGGGGGCACTATCAGATCGACCTCTTTGCCGATGATGAAAAACTATTGAACCTCTACCAGGCCATGGACCGGGTGCGCAGTCGTTTTGGGGAGTCCAGTCTGATGCGGGCCTCGGCCATGGGCGCTCACAGTATAGGAAGGGGAGGTAATCCCTTTGACGGACAACCGCCCATCCTATTGGCCCATAGACAGCAATAATGTACCTGAACTGCCATACATATTACTCCTTGAACTACGGGGTCCTCTCCGAAACGGAGCTTTTGGAACTGGCCCGTTCCCATGGGATGGAAGTACTGGCCCTGACCGATATCAACAACAGTTCGGCGGGGATGAACTTTGTGCGCTTGGCCCATGAGCAGGGCATACGCCCCATCCTGGGCATCGATTTTCGCAATGGGAACCTGCAGGAGTTCGTGGGCTTGGCCCAAAACAATGAGGGGTTTCGGGAAATCAATGCCTTTCTATCCGAACACCTGCACAAGGGAATACCCATTCCCACTGTGGCACCGATCTTTGAACATGTCCATGTGATCTATCCCTTTGAGAAGATACAGGAAGAGGAACGGACGGATTTCAAGTCCTATGAATACATCGGGGTCTCGGTGGAAGAGCTGCGTAAGTTACGATTCTCGCTATATCGGGAATACAAGGATAGATTGGTACTGTTACAGCCCGTGAGCTTTCGCGGCAAAAGGGACTTCAATACACATCGCTTGCTCCGGGCCATAGGCTTGAACACACTGTTGAGCAAATTGCCCCAGTCCGAGGAGGCCAGGCCCACCGATACCCTTCGGTCCATAGCGGAACTGAAAAAGGACTTGGCCGATTACCCGCATATCTGGGAGAATACACAAAAGCTCATGGATTCCTGTGCCATTGGCTTTGGGTTTGGAAGTGATAGGGTTTCCCAAAACCAGTCCCGTTTTTTGGAATCCAAACAAGCGGATGTGGAACGGTTGCGGGAACTCGCCTTGGAGGGACTGCCCCGACGCTATGCCCGACCTACGGATAAGGTCAAAGAACGTATGTTCCGGGAACTACGTACCATCCAAGAACTGGATTTTGTGTCCTATTTTTTGATCAACCATGATATTGTCTCCTATGCCAGGTCCAAGGGTTATCCCTATGTGGGCAGGGGGAGCGGGGCCAACAGTCTGGTGGCCTACCTGATCGGGATCACCGATGTGGATCCCATTGAACTGGATTTATATTTCGAGCGGTTCATCAATCCCTTTCGGGCCTCGCCCCCTGATTTCGATATTGATTTTTCCACTTGGGACCGGGACGATGTCACGGCCTATATTTTCCAGCGCTTCGAGCATGTGGCCCTATTGGGCACCTACAATACCTTTAAGTACCGGGCCGCCGTTCGGGAACTGGGCAAGGTGTTCGGTCTGCCCACCGAGGAAATCGATAAGCTCAGTGCTGGAAGGTACGAGCAAGGTTCTTTGGACGAACTGGCCCGATTGGTGCTGAAATATGCCACCTATATCCATGGGATGCCCAATTACATCAGTGTGCATTCCTCGGGAATCCTGATCCTGGACCGTTCCGAGCATTACTATTCGGCCACGACCCTGCCACCCAAAGGATTCCCGACGGTGCAGTTCGATATGATCATTGCAGAGGATGTGGGCCTGTTCAAGTTCGATATTCTGGGACAGCGGGGATTGGCCAAGATCAAGGAGGCGGTGGAGATCATCAAGGGCAACCGAACGGATGCCGTACTTTTGGATATGAAGAGCGTGGAGGCCATGAAACAAGATGTCCATATCAACCGACTGTTGAGCCAGGGGAGGGCGATAGGGGCCTATTATGTGGAATCCCCGGCCATGCGGGGGCTGATGAAGAAACTGCGGACCCATGACTATCTTGGACTGGTGGCGGCCAGTTCCGTGATCCGTCCAGGGGTGTCCTCTTCGGGGATGAAGGATGAATACATCCGTAGGGAACGGGAACCGGAACGAAGGAAGGCCGCCAATCCCGCTTTACTGGAGATCATGCCAGATACCCATGGGATCATGGTCTATCAAGAGGATGTGCTCAAGGTGGCCCATCTCTTTGCAGGACTGGACCTTGGGGAGGCCGATGTGCTGCGGCGGGGGATGAGTGGGAAATTCCGTTCCCGAGAGGAATTCCAAGCGGTCAAATTGAAGTTTTTTGAAAACTGCAAGCAAAGGGGGCATGATGCCGCCCTGACCCAAATGGTCTGGGAACAGATCGAGAGTTTTGCAGGCTATGCCTTTGCCAAGGGGCATTCCGCTTCCTATGCCGTGGAAAGCTATCAGAGCCTGTACCTGAAATGCTATTTCCCTTTGGAGTTCATGGTGGCGGTGCTCAATAACGGGGGCGGGTTCTACGATACGGAACTCTATGTCCATGAGACCAAGATGTGGGGCGGGGTCATCCATCCGCCCTGTATCAACCGCAGTGACCATGTCAATGTCATCTATGGCAAGCACATCTATTTGGGACTGGGGCAGCTTCGGAGCTTGGAACGTTTGGTCATCCAACGCATTCTCAACGAAAGGCAGCTCCATGGCAAATTCAGGGATTTTGATGATTTTATAGACCGTGTCCCCATTGCCATCGAACAGTTGACCATCTTGGTGCGTATCGATGCCTTTCGTGTCTTTGGGGTGCCGAAGAAGCAAGTGCTTTGGCAGGCCGTGTTCAAGACCAGGGCCCATCGCAAGGATACAGTTCAGAAACTATTGTTCAAGCCCCATCACAGGCATTTTGAACTGCCACATTTGCCTTCCCACCCCGTAGAGGACGCCTATGACCAATTGGAGCTTTTGGGATTTCCGTTATGTGGCTATTATGAGCTCATGGACAGTGAGATAAAGAGCCGGTTGACCGCGAGTGATTTTGAGGCCCAAGTCAACCAAAAGGTATGGATCTATGGTTCCCTGGTGCATACCCGTTTGAATACCACGTCCAAAGGGGATACCATGCGCTTTACCACCATGCTCGATCTGGAAGGGCACTTTTTTGATTGCGTCCACTTTCCCCAAACAATGGCATCCACCCCCATTCATGGAAAAGGTGTATATCTATGCCACGGAACGGTGACCGAAGAGTTCGGGCACTACAGCCTAGAAGTTGGCAGGGCTATCAAACAGCCCTTGAAGCCCGACCCAAGGCAGGTGAAATCCATATCCATGGGTATTTAGGCTTGCAAGATTATCAAAGGAAATAAAAGGTGGGGATTATTTACATAAAAGAAAACCAAATTCCATCCATAAACCTTGACCCTAAGATCAAAGGTCATAAGTCAAAGGACAAATCGGTCTCTTATAATACCACAAATCCATAAGGTTTAATGGTAACAATAAGATGATGTCCAGAAGGGCAACCCGCGAAGAAAAAGCACATCTGTATGTTACAGGTAAGATAAAAAATGTAAGATTAATCTTATAGTGATATATGCTTAACACTTGACAATAAGGAATCTAATAATTTCAAATCATGAAAAATAATAAATCTATTAAAGTTTTGGAACTGAACTTTTTTTTGGGATTGATAATGGTCTTGATCATCCAATCCTGCAACAATGATGATGACGGTAAAGGCCATGAAAATGATATTACGGGCCAATGGCTTCTATTTCAACGCTTCGACGGAGATGGTATTGATCCTGTTGACAATGGTAAAACACTGACGTTTACGGAAGAAAATGTTTTTATCGATAGTTTCTTGACTGCCTGCCAGGGTACATTTTCCATGGATGACAACACGATCACAATTGATATGCCGTGTAAGGATGGGCCTATCCAATATGTTTTCAGTTTTGAAGAGAACAATCTGATCTTGGCGGAATTTCCGAGCACTTGCGATGAAGGTTGTTATGATATCTACAAAAAAATAGAGGGGGGAATTTTTAACCCCGTTAGCCGATTTATCCCATAGTGAAAGATGGCAGACATTTAAAACTTTTTATCATGAGTAGATTGAGAAACAAAGTGCAACTTATCGGAAATGTGGGGCAGGACCCCGTGATCACTTACCTAGATGGTGGATATGCGCATCCTTTTTGCCACTGTCCTTGGGTATCATTCTGGCGCACAACCATCAATAAGGACAACTCAAGGCCAGTGAAATGGACAGACAGCTGACCCAAAAGGTCCTACAAGCGGCACAATTGTTCGATGTCAAGGTACTGGACCATATCATCTTGGCACCCGATGGACGGTATTACAGTTTCACGGACAATGGTCTGGTAAAGAAAACCTATTTTAAATGGATGGCAAGGTGTCCCAAGGGATCAATCGGAACCAAAACGGCCCAATCATTATGATTGGGTTTTGTTGTGTTCAATAGATTGATTTTCATATATTTAACCTATTGTTGTACGGCAATTAATTGGTGCGGTGATTCGATTTGACTTTCCTTAGGTCCGTACCATTCGATTTGACTTTTATTTAGATACCATGCAACTGGTTTTTGGACCATGTTGTGCGATGCCATTTTGGGCCGCTGCGCAAAAAGGATATCCATAATGAGAACAAGCAAAAAATGAAAAAGTTCAAAAAAGAAAAAACAGGACCATTAAGTCAATTTTTTTTGAAAAGGTCTTTGCCTTTTTATTACGGCACAGACCCTCCAGACCGTCAGTTTTTCAGCAGGAACCTGAACCTCAAGCAGAGGGTGGATGGGAAGGGGGAGTTTGATTTTTTTGAGCAACAGTTGACCGAAAAGAAAGCACCTCCAATCCCGAACTGTTGGATACGGAGTTCCATGTGCCCAAGATCGTGCACGAACACCTCAAGGAGAAAATGGAAATATTGAAGGGGGCCTTTGGGTATGTGCTGGACCATTTGTCCCTGATCAAAAATCGATCGGGGAAGGATTAGCTCAAGTTGGACCTCGACCATGAGGCCCTAGAGTGTTACCGACAAAAGGTTAAAAATCTGTAATATGTATATAGCCATCACGCGCCAAGAATTGGGCAGTAATTATAGTGGCAGTGCCCGGGATTTCGTGAATTATCTCGAAAAGGAAAACAAGGGCAAGGCCAAGGAAGAGCAGGAACTGTTCTTCAATCAAACGGAAAACGATATTGAGGCCGACAGGGTCATCGCCGAGATCGATGCCAACACCTCGAAGCTCTCCAAACGGGATCCCAAGTTCTATTCGATCATGGTCAGTCCCTCACAAGGGGAACTGGAACATATCGGGGACAGTCCCGAAAAACTCAAACAATACACCAGGGAACTCATGAAGAGTTATGCCGCCTCTTTTTATAGGGGCAAGGAAGTGACGGTCAAGGATGTATTGTATTTCGCGAAACTGGAGCGCGAGCGGACCTATTCCCAAAAGGATAAGGCTGTCCAAGAAAATCAGGCCTATGCCAATAGGATATTGGAACTGCAACATAAGGTCAGGGCCATTGAGGAAGGTAGGGAACAAGGCGATATGGGGAAACTGCAGGAAAGGATTCAAAAATTGGAAGGGGAAGCACCCTATAGACAGAATGGTAAACGCATCGTTCCAGGAATGGCCAAGGAAGGAAACCAGGGCCATATCCATATCATCGTGAGCCGAAAGGATGTGACCAATTCCCATAGCCTGTCCCCGGGCTCCAGGTTCCGCACCTCAGAGACCGTTCTCAATGGGAAGAAAGTCAAGCAGGGCTTTGATCGGGATAAATTCTATAGGGCAGCGGAAAGGAGTTTTGACAAACAATTTGGCTATCGCAGGAACTTTGTGGAGACCTACCATGCCCGTAACCTTTTGGACAAGGATCCCAAACGGTTTTTCGCAACCCTTTTGGGACTCCCCGCAAATGAAAAGCAGGCCGCCAAAAAGTTTTTGTCCAAGGCAGGGGCCAAGCTGCCGAGCATACCCACCAACAAGGTGCAATTGGCCTACAAGGCCATGATGAAGCTGAAAAAAGGTATCGGAAAGGCCGTGGAGTCAGGGTCCATTGGAATTTAAATGTAAGGGATATGGAAGAATTGGGATGGATCGGGGTAATGCTTGTATGGATGGTCGGGGGAGGGATATCTTTTGTGGTCATTAGGTATCTCAAGTATGGCTATGTATTGGGGGCTTTGTCCGTGACCTTATTGGCTGTGATCACAGCTTGGTTAAGGCCTTGGAATGATTTTTTAGAAGGGGCTTTAATGCTTTGGCTCCCCTTGTTTTTTGTGCACACCCTAAGCTTTGGTTTAGTGGATTACCATAAGGACGTGCACAAACCATCCAGGGTCTTTGAGGTAAAACTAAAGGTTCGTGGAAGGACGTTGGTCCTGGAGAATATCCGAAGGGGCATCTCCGTGTTGGCCTCGGCGGGAAGTGGAAAGACCGAAAGTGTCATCTATGGGTTGTTGCAGCATTTCCAAAAAGAACGGTTTTCTGGGGTCATACACGATTACAAGGATTTTGAGATCACCGAAATGGCCTATCCGCTCTGGAAGGACAAAAAGGTGCCTTTTCGTGTGGTCTCCTTCGGGCCCCTATACCATCGGGTCAATCCCATTGCCCCCAAGTACCTGCCCGATGAGGAAAGTGTGCACGAGGTGTCCCGGGTACTCTTGGAAAACCTTATGGAACATCGGGGTTCTGATGGGAACAACACCTCCCGTTTCTTTAAGGATGCGGCAGAAGGGCTGATCAGTGGGCTCATATGGCGGTTAAGGACAGACTACCCTCAATACTGTACTTTGCCCCATTTGATGGCCCTGTACCAACAATTGAGCACCAAAAGCTTGATAAATTTTTTACGTGGGAACGTGATCTCGCGGGGGATGGCGGATGCCTTTATCAGTGGGATGGGGTCGGACCGGCAGACGGCCGGGGTGCTCAGTACCTTGGCCAACGGGTTTAAAAAGATCAGTACCCGAAAAATATTCATGGTGCTTTCCAAGGATGAGATCCCCTTGGACATCAATACCAAAAACAACCCATCGGTAATAGCCTTGGTCAACAACCCGCAAAAGGATGCTTCCCTTTCTCCCGTGATCGCCACGATCATCCATACGATTTCGAAGCAGATGAGCCAACGCAATCGCAAGCACTCCTTTATGTTGTTGGAAGAGGCATCCACACTGCGATTATTGAACATGCACCGGATACCGGCGACTTTGCGGAGCTATGATATTGTGACGGTCTATGTGTTGCAGGACAAGATCCAAAATGACATGATGTACGGGGAGAAGGCGAGCAAGGCGATACTCTCCAATCTATCCTATCAGTTTTTTGGGAAGGTGAACGACCCGGACACGGCAAGGTACTATGAGCGTTTCTTTGAATTGGTCAAAATACCGACCCGAAGTGTGAGCAAGAGTTCCGGGTTGAATCTGGAACGTCGGATCACAGAAGGGGAGAAGGAGGTCTCCAAACGCAGGGCAGAAGTATTCTTTCGGTTAAAACAAGGGGAGTTTGTGGTCTTTGCGGATGGGAAGGACCGTAAGGTGCGGTTCCCAAGGCCAGAGATAACTAAAGGATTACCGGGACCGATGGAGGTGACCGAGGAAGCGTTGGAACAGCATTATTTGAAGGTGCACCAAGAAGTGGCTTCATTGTTCCGGTAGGTATATTTACCGGATATTTGGATTGGGATCTTCCTTGAAAGTGATCGTAAAGGTAGTTCCATGGTTTGCTTTACTGTCCACTTCGATACTCCCGCCATTATCGGTCACTTTTTGATGTACTAAATACAGGCCCACTCCTTTACTATTGCTCCCACCATGGTGGCCCTGGTTCAATTTGAAAAGTTGGTGGCCCACCTTTGACATATCAATACCGATTCCGTTGTCCCTATATCTTAAGAGGTGTTTTCCGTCCTCTATCGCACTATGGATGGTTATTATGGGAGAAATCCCGGTCTTGGAGTACTTGATGGAATTGGTGATCAAGTTGAGAAAGACACTCTCCAATGCTTGGGGGTTGAACCATACGATGGAAAGTGCGGAAAAGTTTATATGGAACCGCGTTCCCGATTGCTTGATCAAACTTCCAATGGAGTGTTGTACCTTATTGATTACTTCCATCAGGCCGGTTCTGGAAAGTTGTCTTTGTGCGGTATCAATTTCCTTGAAAGAGTCTATTTGGGAGTTCATCGTATCTATCAAACTATTAGTGGATACTTTGATCATAGCCAATATGTCTTGGGTCTCAGGGTCAATTACCTTATCCAGATCGATCAGGTTGACCAATGAGATGAGGTTGTTGATCGGGGACCTTAAATCGTGCGCGGTGGTGTAATTCAATAGTTTCAGCTCCCTATTGGCCATGGAAAGATCGTTCAAATGGGAGAGCTGCACCTTTTGTAGTTGCTTTTTATGGGTAATGTCCTTTGCAATGGCATAGATCAAGCCTTGTTCTGGCAGGGGAATCGATGTCCAGTGCAACCAGACCAATTTCCCGGATTTACTGACATACCTATTTTCAAAATTGACCAAAGGAACATTTTCCAAGAGTTTTTGCCTTTTCTGGTTCGTTAGTTCGCGATCCTCGGCATAAATGAACTCCGAGATCTTTTTTGACATCAGTTCCTCTTTGGAGTATCCCAACATTTCTAGGAAACCTGGATTGATGTCCACAAAATATCCTTCGAAGTTTGCGATGCACAAACAATCGATCGACTGGTTGAAAAATGGGGCCAAGGTCTCGGTCAGGCCTGTTTTGGATGGGGTGGTCATTTGTATGGTTGCTGGTTGTTTTGGTCCTCCTTCCAACAAGGTAGGGGATTCACAAATATAAGAACCGTATCGAAATTATGTTGTAGGAATATACGTGTAACCTATTGGAGTATATTTCATTACGGATTGGATGCATGGGTGGTATTGGAGCGCTGATCCAATGTCACAAGGGTCTATTTATTCTGTGTCAAGAATTCCAGGATAAAATCTGCCCTTTCTGTAATGGGGGCCTTGGGAATCTCCACCAGGTTGTATTGGTAGCTTCGGTAGGTCTGGATCATTTTGTTATAGGTGAACACCGCTTCGTTCCAGTCCTGTTTCCGTTCTGCATCGGTTTCATAGATAGCTTTCCATGGTGGTAGAATGAAAACATGGTCGTTGTAACGACAGGTCTGGGCCAGTATTTTCATATCGTTCTCTATCGGAATACCGGTAAGACTGGCATAGCAGATGGCATCCAAAAAACCACGGTCGAAGAAGATGGGGGCATCCCCTTGGTGTTCTTCTATGACCTTCTCGAAACTTTCAAAGGAGCGTTGGAACATCAGATCCCTATACAATCTTTTGTTCTTCCATGGCAGGGCATCCCCATTGATGGCCTGTTGTTCCTTGATGAGCTGACGGGCGATCTCCGGGATGACGTGCATGCCCCTTTGCTGTAGTTCCTGAAGCAGGGTGGTCTTGCCCACTCCAGGACCGCCGGTAATCACGTAAAGGAAATTATGTTTTCTGTTTTGTTTCACTAAAGGGGATTTGGTTTGGTTTTGCCTTTTTTTGATGGTCGGCAATATTACGAACTTTTAGTAAATGGGTTGATAAGGGATATTGGGCAACAAGGGTTCCATCAATAGGTATCGCAAGCTGAACATTATAGCCTTTGATTGGATGAAAATCGGCCTTTGGGAATGTTTTATGGATTATGACCATCGTAAGTATGATAGTGAAGAGAGGAGATCGGTTCACAGGTTCCATAACCAATACTCAAGGGAATCCAAGGGACCTATCCTATAGCGATCAGCGTAATTTTAAGGTAAGATTACGACTTCCCTGAGCTTCCAACACCTTTACCTGTAAGTGCTGCCCTGCGTTCAAGGTAAACTTGGGGTACACCACCACAAAGCGGACGGAAGTGCCCGAACCGATTTGATGGGGCATTTGGAACTCGAATAGGGGAGTGATGGGCAATTCCTGATATGAGGCTTTACGTTTCGGGCTGCCCAAGACCTTTGATAATTGGAACTGACCAATTTTATAGGGAATAGTGGAACTATTCTTAAGTTCATAGACCATGTAGACATGATCACCATGATATTCTTGGTCCATGAGTTTGACCTTGATGCCTTTTTGGTGTTTGCTTCGGTGGGAGGATGACTTGCTTTGTAGCAATTGGGTGCATAGTAAGGTAAATTGTTCTTCTTGCCCGATATGGATTTTCTGAATGGAATCTGCAGGGCTATGGGAAGGTTGTTGAAAAGGATTTTTCAAGCGTTGGTCGGGGTTTATGAAATGATGCAACTGGGGGAGATTTTCGCGATAGGCGAGAATGAAGGAATAGAGGTTGCCAGTGGTGGTGCGTACCAAGAGATTGCTCTCCTGGTCTTTTTCCCCTTGTAGCAACCCCAGGTTTTCCGCTTGCTCCCTATTGAAATTGAAGGCAAAGTCAGGGGAGCCGGTCATGCCCTTTTGGATAGGATTCGTAAAGGAAAGGGAAACGACCTGGTGGTCGTTGGCATAGATGGTATCCAAGGTTTGGCTTGGGGCATGGACGGTGTATAAGAGGAATAGGATAACTGGATAAAGGGTGTGATTTTTCATGGTTCTGTTTTTTATGTTACTGTTTTGGTTTGAGCAGCAAGCGATGGCCATCCAGGACGGTCACTTTCTGCTTGCGCTGGCTGCGTTGGAATACGCTCTTTAGACCCCTGGCTTGGGGCAGACCCGCAATATTGATGTCCTGTACCATATCATCCACCACTTCTTGGGTGGCTTCCTCCCTAAGGGAGTTTTCCAGATAGAGCCCTGCAAGGCCATCCTGGAGGTCAAAGGCTTCCCATTGCAGGGGAGTATGGTCGATTTGGGTGATGTTCAAGAGGGTCCTATTGGGTCGGAAACGCACGGTACCGAACAAAGTGGTGTATTTTTGGAAATGATGGCCGCTGATCGAGGCGGCCTCCACCAATCGCAACCGGATGCGGCTATTTTTGCGCAAGACCTGTTCGCCGTCCACTTCGACCAAAATGCCATTATTGGTTTTTTGTTCCGGAACCTTGGGTCGGGAGGCAAAGAACAATTGCTGTTCCAAAGTCATTTCGGCAGCGGTTAAGGAGCTCTCCGGTAGGGGCTCTTTGATTGGGGTCGGTTCGGTTTGCGGATCCTTTGTCGGTGGTAGGTCCAAAGCTGGGGCGGGTTTTCGGTGCGGGGCCAAATTGCCCGTGTTATAGACACTATCGATGATACGTTGTTTCTCGTACTCCATATAATCGGGATTGAAATAACCCTTGTCATCGACCATATGGTCGGGATAGATTTGGGGAGCGGTGGTCTCGCGCTGTTCTTTGAGGGCGTCCAAGGCCTCCATCTTGGATTCATACACATTTTGGCTTTCCTCCAGATCGGGCATCGGGATGCGGTCCGGTTTGAGTTCGGTTTTCTTGTCCTTGCCAAAGGTGAGAACGGAGTAGGCCACGATAAAGAGCACCACGCACACCAGGATCAATACAAATACAATCTTATTCTTCTCTTGTTTCATGATCTTCTATTTTACGGAGGGAGTTTTCAAAAAAATCTGTGATCAACAACCCATGTGGGTTGTGGGGGAAATGACGCTCCACTATGATAAGTTTACCCGTAGTGATCAACTCATAGGTGTCGGTAACGACACCTCGGTTGATGCGGATCACTGTCCGGACCTGAAAGGCATAAGGTTCCTGGGCCATATCGATTTGGGAATCGATGCGTACCACTCGTTGGACCAGAGAGTATTGCAGCAAACGGTTGTAGAAGCCATCGGCCTTCTTTTGCCGATAGATGGCATCCACCGAGGCATTGCCCAACCACAGGGCCTTTTCCATGTTCTTTTCATAGCTGTTGGCCTCTACCCCATAGAACCAGCCGTGGAACTGTTCCAGATGGGCCAAAGCCTCCACTTCCAGGTTTTCCCGTTGGGAAGCCAGTTGAAGTGGGATGACGGCTCCTTCGGAACTGACCATAAAGGCCTTGTTCAGGCTTTCTTTGTGAACTATGACCACTAGGGTGACCGAGATGATGCAGACCAAACCGGTCATGAGGATCAGGCCCATGACCACAAATCGGTTCAGCCGTAAAACCTGTTGGATGTTTGTAAAAGGTGTTTTCATTTTGATGGGTGTTTATCCGGTGAACAGGCGCAACGTAAAACTCGTGGCCTTCCGGTATAGTTTGAATTTGAGCAAAACGATAAATCCAATGGAGCCCAGCTCAATGACCGGGGCAAAAAACTCACTGCCCCAATCCGTTCCGAACAGGCTGCCCCAAAAGTTGGTGTTGATCTCCGTATAGAGGTTGTTCACAAAGACATTGACCAAGAAAAAGGCCGGTACCAACATATAGACCCCGGCATAGAGCTTGAAATAGGTATAGGCCAGATTGCGGAACTTCTCGAATACGGCCAAACTGATGACCAAAGGGAAAAAGGCCTGCATGATCCCCAATAGGAAATACCGTTCGGCCAAGAACAGGGGATAGATGAAAATATCCAACAGCCATAGGATGACCCCTATGATAAAGGCCAACATCTTTAAACCGTACAAGGGAGTAACAAGGGCCTCATAGAGGATGGCCATGGCCTTTTTGGCGGCTTCCAAGGCACCCACGTCCCGTTCCAGGTCCACATCCTGGAGCTGTAGGGGGAGGAGTGCCGGAGCCGTGTCCCGGTACCGGGATTCAATGGCGACCAAAAAGCCGTCAAAGACTTCCAATACCTCTGTGGAAAAGATGACGATGAGCACAATGGCAAAGTTTTTGGCCAGTTCCGTGGGGGTAAGGCCCCAGGTGTGGCCATCCGTGGTTGCGATGCCCTCATTGTATTTTTTGAGGATGTTGATCAGAAAGAATAATACGGCCAAGGCCTTCATCCCCACAATGGTGTACTGTGAAAAATCGCTGTCCTTGATGGTCTGGAAGACCGCATCCACATATTCCAATCCGATACCTAAGAATATACCTGCCATTAGTAGTTCGTTTCGCGCTTATTGATAACATCTTGCATCTTGCGAAAGGAGATGATCTCCCGGTAACGCCTGGTCTTGCCCTCCAGTTCGGCCACCATTTCTTGGGACTGCTTTTTCTTTTCCATCAAAATGGTCGTGCGTTCCGCATCGGTCATCTTCAGGAAATCACTCGACAGGATCTGGTTGACAAAGTCCAGGTCATCGATGGCGGTATCCATGATCAACTGAAAGGAATGGGACACCTGTTCAACTTCCCCCGCTTTGATATAAGGGGAATTCAAGATGTCCCTCAAATCGTTTTGTACGGTCTGAAATAATATCTCATTGTTCTTGGTCAGCTCCTGTAGGGCCTTCAATTGCTTGATCGTATTGCTGACCTTGACAATGTTGTCCTTTTGTTCTTTTAGAAAAGCTACGGTCTTTAACAGTTCCGAAGTCTGTTTGGCGGATTCGACCAACGACTTGGTCAGACTTATAAAGTTCGTATTGTCATACACTGGCATCCCCTGGCAGGCAGCGCCTGCTGGCAGTAATAGGGTAGTGGTTAGGGCCAATAGTAAGATTAGGGCGTTTTTCCTGATGGACACATTCTTATTTGTTTTCATAAGAGTTCTTTTTGAGGTGAATAAATGCTTTGATGGCTTGCTCCATATCCTGGGTTTCTTCATAAAACTGCATGATCTCGGTGCTTTCGCTGCCATCGGTGAGATAGGCGGCATAGACTTCGGGAGGGACTTCCAGGCGAAAGATGTTGCTCTCCTTCCCGATCTTGATAAAGATCTCGGTATACTTCCGTTCCCCGGTCAGGTTGTTACGGATGGATTTGAGTTGGTTCAGGTCATGGCCGGAGAGGTTGAGCCGCTTCTGTAGTACATCATAACCTTTCTCGTTGCGAAGACTGTATATGATCTGGGTGTTCTCCAGTATACTGGCCGAAGTGGGATTCTGGGGCAGTTGGTTGATGGATTGCAGGATGATGCCAATGGCCCCGTTCTGTTTTCGGATGGCCTGGTAATAGAACTCCACACTTTCCAGGACGTTGGGGAACTTGAGCTGCTTGGCAAATTCATCAAATAGGATAATGCCCCGCTCTAAGCGGTTTCGCCAGACGGTCCGTTGAATCGCCGATTTAATGAGCTTGAGCATTACCGAGAGGATTTCCTTGTTGTCCCTGACCTCGTCCAGTTCAAAGATGATCAGGCGTTTGTCCTCAATGGTATAGGTCCGGTCGGCATCCGTATGGAACAGAAAGCTATAAAGACCGTCTTCCACATATTCAGAGAGGATATGTAAAAAGTCATAGGTACTGAAGTCCGCTTCCTTGATCTGTAGTTCTTGGATAAGCGTATCTTTTTGGTCGTCGACAAACTGGTAGAGCGAAGCTAAGGAGTGGTCTTGCCGAATGGTTTGGTAATAGAGGAGCAGGACTTTTTTGATGGCCACTTGTTGGGATTTGGAAGGATTGTTCGCTGCAAGGAGTTCCAAGAGAAATAGGGTAAGGTCCTCCAAAAGCTCTGGGGTCAGATCGGCTTCCTCAGAAACATAAAAGGGGTTAATGCCCAGATTCTTGCCCTGTTCGTAACGTAGGATGATATGCTGGTGGGGATAGAGTTTTGCAAATTTGGCATAGGAGCCTCCCAGATCGATAAGGACAAGGCGGACACCTTGCTCAAAATACTGCCGTAGAATATTGTTGGCCAAAAAAGACTTTCCTTCCCCAGTTGGGGCGAAAATGGCAAAGTTCCGGGCCTTGATACGTTTCTTTCGTTCGTCCCATACATCTTTCAGCACCGGGATGTTGTGTTGACGCTCATTGAAGATGATACCTGTGGCATCAGACCTATAGTTGGTGTTGTTGATAGACAGGCAGAGGGCATGCTTCAAATCTGTTACATACAGATCTTCATTGGAGAAATTGGAGGCATGGCAGGGATGGGAATTCAAAAAGTAATGCTTGCGTTCCTCCCCATTGGGATGGTAGGGCATAATGTCCAGTTCCTTGAGAACCGCCTTGATTTGGGAGGCTGTTCGTTTGACTTGTTCGGCTTCCGAATGCCAAAAAATGATATTGAGATGTCCCCGGGTGATGCGTGACGAATCATCATGGTTGATTTGGTCCAGGATATGTTGGACCTTTTTGAGGACCACCTTGTTCTGGGAACCGAAATTGGAGCTTTTGCCGAGCTCCTCCACTTTTTTGTCCAAGAGCTTGCGCCATTTGTTTTTGTCATCGAGATAGAGGATGTGGTTCACAATATGGTTCTGGTCAAGGTCCAATCCCAGCCCATCGATAAATCCTTGGTGAAAGCTAAAATCATCCGAAGTGAATTTTTCATGGGTCTTGCTGCTCTGGACAGGTCCTCCAAAACAAGCTTCATTGTTGACCGCCATCACATCAAAATAATGGTCACCGATCTCTATTTGTTCTTTATCCAATAATATATCGGTATCGAAATCTTGATTGAAGCCATTATAGTAGTTGTTCGAATGGGTGAGAATGTCTGCGGGCTCCATTGGGACCAATGAAACGCGTTGGCTGTTATTGATAAAGGAGACGGCATCACTGATCGCTGTGATGAACCCTGCCACCTGCACATCCAGTTTTCGGTGGAGGCCCTTTTCGGCCTTACGGAACGGGTTGACATATTTGGCGGCGTTGAGGGCCTTGTCCAAGGGCAGTACAAAGAACAGATTGCTTTGATGGCTTAAATGCTCTCGTCCCTTGAAGTAATTATGGGTGGCCTTTTCCAAAAAGGTCCGGTTGGGCAATTGTAGGGCATCATATCCCGCTTTTTGGTAAATGTCCTGTTTATGGATGACCGTATTTGTGGGCAAGGATTTGAAGGCTTGGAACCACATCCTGTGCAGTTCTTCAAAATCTTGTTCAGAAAGGGAATGGATCTCGGGAAGGACTGCCCCATAGCATAGCACGACATTGCCATTGTTGGCGAAGACCACATGGTTCTGGATGTCCAGGATAGGGTGATGTGATTGGAGGTTGATTTTACTCATATAAAAAAAGGCTTAGTTTTTTGTTGCTGATGGTGTGGGGGAAGATCTTTTGAACGGAAAGTAATTGAGGGTTTTTAACCCACTGGGCCAATGCCCCGAACAATAGGGCATTGAACAACAGCAGGGCTACGATGACACCAAAACTGAAGGAAAATAGGATGACCAACATGGAACCGATAACGGATACCATCATCAAGGCAAACAGGGAGATGGGGAGTCCCATGATCATGGCCCGCTTGCGGATATTTCGGTAGACCTCGTACTTTTTCATCTTACACCACGATTCCGATGAGATAGGTAAAGATGCCAACGACGGCCCCGGCAATAAGTACAAAGACCAATACCCGGGTAATGCCTTTCTTCAGGTCGGCGTTCTCGCCAAAGAAGTGGCCGGCATTGAACAGGAAGCCCACCAAAAAGATGACCCCCAATATGATGGGGAAGATGGTCCGGATGGTGTCGGAAATGTCATTGACGGAATCCTCAATGCCCCCGATCTGGGCCAAAATGGAACTGGAAACAAATAAGAATAGGATGGTGATGAACAGTGATTTTCGCATATCGTGAACGCTTTGGAATTAGACGATTATTGATATGTGAAAAGTACTGGAAATAACAGGTCAAAACACTGATTACCAGCATCTTGTTGATAACATATAAATTGGTGCAAAATGTGCCCATTTGCATACAAATGGCACCAATATGAAGTTGAAAACCCAGAAGACATGTTGATAACATGAAAATGAAGGTCTAACGAAAAGGCTCAAAACGTCAATTTGGACCACCACTGCTTGAAAGTTTGGGCGATATTTGTTTAGATTTCATATTGAAAAAGGGTTGGATATCGGAAATCCGTTTATTGATGGCATAAAACAAGTGGACCACGAATAACACCTTGAAACATGGTCTTTCCAAAATGGATTACATCCAAGGTAATGGATGGCTTAAGGGTAAAGGATTTTTTCATACCATGCCCAGGGCATGTTTATTTCTGCGGTGGTACAGTCATATCTTTCCGAAGATATTCCCCGTATGGTCGGAATCGCTCAAGTTCAATACCGCTTTCCCAGTTTCCGGGAAGAGCAGGAAGCAATGAAGGGGCTAACTTAAAAACCATTATTGATTGTGATGGATATCCCAATAACCTTGATGGTAAATGGTTCAAGATCTTTTATCCTTACTTTTTTTGTCAAAGGCCACCAAATTGAACATTTGCCGCATTCGCCTCCTCACCCTTTTCCCATAATATGCCTCCAGTTCACCGGCGTTCAAATTGGTGGTACAATGTGTACGAACCTTGGAACCAACAAACAATTCATACCTGGACAAAAGTATTTCACCCATCACATTACAGTCTTTCCCAAAATACCTTCCCATCGGTTCCACACCAATATCATCAAAGCAAAAATAGTCGCTGCTGCCATAGTCCTCAATGGTCTTAAAGCCGATATGGTTGAAACCAAACACGAGGTTTCGGCTTGGTATGACGGAATAGGGCCGCTGATAGGGAACCAGGAACCTCAATAGCCTTATCAGGCTTGTCTTACCGCAACCCACAGGGCCAGTAAGCATCAAGCCCTTGTTGGGGTCTAAGCCATGTTTTTTACAGCCCTGGTAATCCCGAACGATGTAATTGCACAATGCCGATAGAACATCATGATCATCTTCATGGATTTTGAATTTTTTCCCAAACATCAGCTTCCCTTTGGCCTCCAAGTATACAAGCATTTTTTGGAAATTGTAGGTGATCCGCGACCCTTTAAGTTCCCCTATGTGAAAGGCAAGGCCACCCTCGTCAATGATATGTGGATGATCCAATTTCATAACGGTTCCCCATAATCCTTTCCGGAAGCTGTTTGCAGGTTATCCTGGAATTGAACAGCTTTGGAAAGCTTGTACTTTCTTTGCATGGCTAACGGGATTTCATTTTTAAAATTTTCAGGTTCGCCATGGTTTTCTGTTTCTTTTAAGGATTGTTTATTATTACGTATCAAAACTTGTATGCCCCTTGTTCGATCTTTATCACAGTAGCTGTTCAGGGCCTATTCGGTACTTGTTCCAAAATTGAACATCTTGATTTTGCTCTCTTTGCTGGGATTATGGGAAGGTTGATCACAATGTGGCCCCAGTGGTCCAATTGTTTGATACAACGATCATACGTGGCGGTGGGACTGATCTTGGACAATTTCATTAGCGCTTCCCGATTGATGTGAAATTCAGATTTAAGATAACCCCTGTTCCAACAAAGGAACAAGGTTAGGTACATACTGACATGACTGGGGCTCATACGGCCATCCATTGATACCTGATCAAGGAATCCGTTCAAATTCCAGATATAGATTACATCCTTAAAATCAGATCAGAATATTGGATTCACCTTGTTGCGTTCCAATACCTCTATGATCTCGTTATGGTCATAGTACAGTACCCCACCTATCCGGGTATAGGGCAAGGTCCCGTTGATGCGAAGGTTCTGCAAGGTGCCCCGGGATATGTCCAGTAGTTCCCTGACCTCATTGGACCTGAGCCATTTCTTGCCCGATCTGCCATTGTTGTTCTCCAGTAGTTCTTTAATGTCCTCAAGAAGTTCAACTTTGAACTCCATAAGATGTTTTGTTGTGATAATGGTAGTCCCCATACATTTTGTGTTTTGAAAAAGGACCATCGCCTTGGGTTCATGCAATTTGATGGCCCTTCCATTGATTTGACTTTAAATGCAAAACTGAAGAAGGTTTTTGGAATAACTTCCCAAGGTGGGTACCAACTTGGGAAAGATTTTTGATCCATAAAATTTGGTCTCAATTGAAGTGATTTGTCACATTGCTTCCAATACTACGGTTGGATAAGGCGGAGAAAGGAACTAGAAACAGGTCCAAAACCAAAACTCCCAAGGTGGGTCCCACCTTGGGAGAATTTCTAGACCAAATAGATGTGTACAAAAAACAGTCGATTGACGGATTGTCCCAAGACTTCTTCACGGTCCCTTTATTGATATGGGCTCAATGGGAAAGCCAACAGAATGATAACTATCGATGCCATATGACACATGCTCCTCAATGGTTCGATTTTCCCAAAAGTTGGGATGGTGAAGCCCCGAATTGTTTTTTGAAGGCAAACGAAAAATGGGATAGGTTTTCAAAACCTGTTTCATAGCATATCTCCACAGGTCTTTTCCCTTTTTCCACCAACTCGTGGTATGCCAGTTCCAAGCGTTTACGGGTAAGCCATCGTTGCGGGGTAGTGTCGAAGGCCTTGCCAAAATCACGCTTAAAGGTGGTTAGGCTGCGTCCTGTCAAATAGCTGAATTTTTCCAAGGGGAGGTTGGACATAAAGTTCTTTTCCATGAAATGGACCAAATCTATTTTGCCCGGGGTTTCAAAATTGGCCAGGATCATATCCACGGAAGGGTCAATTGTCCTAAGGATACTGATGGCCTCATTGATCTTCAGGGATGCAATGTGCTGGGGAAAATCATTCTGGATATCAAAATAGGGTATGAGCGAAGCAAGGCAACTGTCCAGTAAAGGATGTTTGTGAAAGCGGATGACCTTTTGGGTGTTCATGGGTTTCGGGATTGAATCGCAGACCCTGTAAACCTCTTGGAGCCTATCGCTTGATAGGTGCATGGCAACGGCTTTATGGGGCAACCCATCCTTGGGATAGTTGATGATGGTCGCCAACAGGTACCGGGGAATCAAAAAGGTGTCCCCTGGACCGAACAACACCTTTTGGTCGGCCTGCACCATCTTTGTTTCCCCGGAGATCAACCATACGAGCAAATGGTTATCAAAGGCCGCTTCTGTTTTGAACAACTTTCCATGGTATTCGGACAGTTTGATTTCAGGGGTAATGTATGTCGCTTGATATTCCATTGGGTGTGTATGGTTTAAAGATAACCACTATCGCTCAATTGGAAATGGCCTCCCGATCATTTCCTCACTCCATTCCCACAATCTCTTTGCGCTATCGGGGTCCAGTGAATAGGGTTTTACACCTCCAATCATGGACACATCGGATACCAAAGGGGCCACATCCACATCTTCACAGTATACCCCACCCATATCATTGAGCAAGGGACTCGTGGCACACCAGACCGTGGTTGCAGCACCTTGGGGTATGGATTTCAGGGAGGAGGCCACCTCCGGGAGAATGTTTCCTTCCGCATCACAATAGCCCAACTTTTGGAATAGCTCCAGGGGGGCTTCCCTTGAGAGTTCGGTCCCTCCGACCGCACCTGGACAGAGCGCATAGCTCCTCACACCGAATGCCTTTGCTCGCTTGTCCAATTCCATGGAGAAGAGGTTCACAGCCGTCTTGGACTGTCCATAGCCCTTCAAGGTCTCATACTCCCTATTGAGAAAATTGGGGTCGTCAAAATCAAAATCAGAGAATTGGTGCCCACTGGAAGAAACATGTACGACCCTGGCCCCTTTGGTCTTTTTCAGTGCCGGCCAAAGTGTGGCCGTCAACTGGAAATGGGCCAGGTGATTTGTTGCCAGTTGGGATTCGATTCCACGGGCGTCCCTACGTAAAGGCACCCACATGATCCCGGCATTGTTGATCAGTAGGTGCAGGGGGCTTCCCGAATCCAAGAAGGTTTGGGCAAATGTGTCCATCGACAACGGGTCCATCAGATCCATGGCCCTGATTTCCACATGGGCAATGCCCTGGAGGTTCTTTCTGGCCTTTTCCATATCCCTTGCCGGTACAATGACTTTGGCACCCGCATCGGTCAAAGTTTTTACCGTTTCAAGTCCAATGCCGGTATTTCCTCCTGTAACAATAGCGGTCTTTCCACTTAGGTCAATGCCTTTGATTACCTCACAGGTAGTTGATTTTGCATTAAAGCCCGATTCAATGGGCTTTTGTAAGGCACCGTGATAATTGTTTTGTTCCATACGTAATGTTTAAATTGTTTAATGGAGCAAAACTATGGCGGATGTTTTGATGGAACTTTGTTCAAACGTCCCAATAAACTTTGTTCAAAAGGCCGTGTTTTAAACGGTCACCCTCTTGTGCATGAAGTACTGATGGTATTTAGGCTGTTGGATTGGTGTAGGCGATGGTCAGGGCAGATAAAAGGATGCTCCATTATTCGTCCAAACTTTCCATTCGTTGGTGGAGCAGTTCAATGAGCTTTTCCAAAAAACGGGTCCTACTTGTCTTTCGTGACCGTATCTCTATAAATGTATGATAGTAGTTGCCAAGATCAATATTGTAAAAGTGTTCAAAATGGGAGGCCATTTCCTTGATGTCCACGGTGCCACCATTGATGGATTCACTGGCATGCAATGCATATAATAGTTCAATCAAGTCGGTCTTGCTTCCTGTCCAGAATAATTTCGAGGGTTTTTCCATAAGTGTGTTCTTTTGGGGTTCTAAATTGTTTTGTATATCCTCCACCTGCTTTCTGAGGTATACAATGAGCATATCATAGGCCATGATCGTGGCCACGGTCCCATCCTGACAGGTGGAGAATTGGTCATCTATCAAAAAATGAAAGGATTCCAAGGGAAGTCGTAGATCACGGTTGCCCCTCACAAAATATTGCTCATCCAAGGACATCGCACCGCGGCGGTAGTAGTTATAGAATTCCAGATTGTCATTGAAAAATGTCTGTAATTTATCGATTTGGTGTTGCAGGTATTTGATTTGGGCGGCATTGTTCCCCCTTGGACGCTTACTTTCGATATTGAAGAGTTTGATATAATAGATCAGCTTGCTGAAAATCTGCGGTTTTACATGCTTGAAAAAGTATATCTCATCGGATTGTGTGGCGAAGGTTTTTCCTGTGATTTGTTTTTGGAGCTTGCGAATGCACTTTTCAACGAGCACAATCCCTTTTTCGGCCTTGAACAAAACATCTCCGTTTCCACTTTCCAAGGTATCCAATTGACCTTCAAATTCAGATAATAGCTTTTGGTATTTCATGACAACTGGCTATCACTTCTGTCCTTCCATGACCCCGATCATTTCCAAAATGAAATTATCATTGGTCTGGAGATAGGCATATTTTTCATGCACCTTGGCTCCCAGTTTTCTTTTTTCAAAGGAAGCGGTCATCCCAAAATCGATTTTGGGGATTTTGATGGCTAGTGTCCGTTCAATGGTTCGATATAGCAATTGACGATAGGTCGAATAGGTTTCCAATAGATTGTAATCCATGCCTACAAATGCAGGAACATAGACATCTCTCTGATTGGAATAACAGAACATCACCCCGAGAATGGTATTGGGTTGCCCTTTTGGGTTAAGAACGATAAATTCCCAAAGGTCATTCTGATTCATTCGTTCAAACAGCTTGTCCGGAAATGAAAAGGTGTTGAGGCCATGATTCTGCTTTTGTACCTCGCTAAAAAGGCGTTTGAACCCCTGAATTTGGGCAGTATTCGCTTTCGATATAATATCGAATTGTGTCAATTCCAAAAAGGGTTGGATGTCCTTCCGAAAATGCCTTCTGTTTCTGGATGATAATTGTTCGATATACCCAGTCATTGAATCGACCTCTTTGAGGTCAACGGTGCAGGAGTTGGGCATCTGCACCCGAAAAAACCCATGACCGTAAAGTGTGTCATTCCAGGGGGTGTTTGCTCCAAAGTCGCGTAAGACGGTCATTTTTGCCCCTAACTGGTGTTCCATTTTTTCAAGGAGTTCCAATAGTCCATCCCTAGCTTCTTTACTGGAATGATGTGATTCGTCCCAATAAAGATGGTTGCCTTCGGTAAACAAGCAGCCTAACGACAGTACAAAAGATGACAAATGATAAGGATTCTCTTTTCGCTCTTGTTCAATGGCAGATGATATGGATGCTTGGGCGAGCATGTCATCCTTCCATAGGGAAAGGGTCACAAAGGTCATCAATATCGGAATACCGTTGGAGTCCTTAATAATCACATATCGGAACAACCAGTTGTGTTCTTTTTGTGTGTTTTCATGAAAAACCTCCTCCAAAAATTGCAGTCCTTCCCAATCGTAGACGCCTTGTCCTCCCATATATCGGTTCCATTGTTTTTTATCGACCTGATCGATGGTATTTAGAATTTCTATGTTGAGTTTGGAGGAGAGCTGTGGTTTGCTTTTGGATTTATGCTCCAATTTAAAGGCATGAAAGACCCTTTCTGAATTCGTTTGGGTGTCTTCCAACGCAAGAGGGAAATGATATTCCATGGCTTCTACCAATCCTTTGATCTCTTCCTTTTGGTTATGTCTGGAGATGGTAATCCGTACCCCGGTGTTTTTTACTGGTACTGCAGGAAAAATGCCCAGATTGACGTAGAAACCCTCACGCATCAATCGGTTCACAAAATTATAACCCGTCTTGGGCATTCCCGTCCCGATGTAAAATACAGGTGATTTGTTCTGATCTATCAATGGTAGATCGGTAGGGGACAGGCATGTATTGAAGTAGTTGATGCGTTCCCTTAATTCTTGCTGAAGATCGTAGATTTCGGGAGAAAGGTGGATTTGTGCCGAGGCCATAGCTGCGGCTACTGAAGCTGGTTCCAATTGGGCCGAAAAGGTCAAAGGCCCCCCGAAGGTCTTGATTTTATCGTATAGTTCTGGGTTGGAACAGGCCAGTACGGCACCACTAGCTCCAAAGGTTTTGCTCAGCGTACCAAAAAGGAGTACATTTTCCGGTAATTCCCCCAACTGATCCAGCACATAGCCCGTACCATTTTTCCCGACCCAGCTCATCCCGTGCACATCATCAAAATAAAAATGGAGTTGTGGGTATTTTTTGGATAGTGCCATCAGTTCCTTGACAGGGGCGTAGTCCCCGTACATGGAATAGATGCCATCGGCCATATACCAAATACGCCTTTTGGAATGTTGGTACTTCTTGATCTTGTCCTCCAGCATCTCCAAATTATTGTGGCGTATCATTTCGATGGGAACACTTCTTGTTTTGAGCATTTTTGCGGCATTCTGTACGCTCCAATGCACCTGATGGTCCAAAATGATCACATCATTATCATCCACGGCACTGGGAATGACGCCCAAATGTCCCAGGGTACTGTTCTTGGTTATGACTATCGGCTGACCGTACAACTCCTGAATGCAATCCTCAAGTTCCTTGTAAAGCGGATTGGAGATATAGGACTTCGAGAGGGGAAATTGGGTGCCGTATTTTTCTATGGCATTTATCGCGGCCTCCTTTAACCGGGAGTCCTGTTCCAAGCCCAAATAGCCTGTGGTGCCGAAATGGTACAGTTCCCTGCCGTCGACTTCTATGGTCCTTCCAGAGAAAGAGCTTCCCCCGGCGTAAAGGTGCAATACCCCAGCCTGTTTTGCATCGGTGAATACTTCATGTACGGTGTTCAAAAAATTGTGGTGTTTGATCTTGGCCATTTTATTTGATTTAATTTGTGATAAAAAGAAACGGATTTTGTCAGCTAATAAATTATATATAGATGATTAAATCCTTTTCAGATAACAGATACTCCCTTTCAGATAACAGAAATCCTTTTATTAAGGTCAATAACTCCCCTGTGGACAATTCAATTGGACTAATTTTGTAAATTGATCTTGCTAACCAGTTTTACAGAATGAAGAAATCACATGAAAATAACTATGCCATATATCTATTGACCGATGATTTGTTACATATCATTTATAAGAAAGTGCCTTGTATCAATCTTAAGGCGGCACAACTAATTGTCAAGGATCGGATGGAACTACAAGAAGGAAAGCCAATGCCCGTGCTTTGCGATATACGGGAGGTAAGGAATATAGACAAGGCCGCCAGGGACTATTTGGCTTTGGATGGTTCCCTTTGGGTCGAGAAACTGGCTTTTTTAATCGATCCGCCGGTTACGGACATGATCAGCTCCATTTATCTGGACACCCATGCCCAAAAGGTACCTACACAATCCTTTACCAATAAACCGGAAGCCATGGACTATTTGGGTGTGAAAGAAAAAGATAATAACTGATCAATAAAATGAAAGCAAATGCCGAACAGTGATGACTTTAGGGTAAAACGAATACAAAAAATGCTCTTGGAGATGGCCAAGGGCAATTTCTTCTATACCATTGAACCATCGGATAAGAATGATAATATTGCTTCATTGGTGGTCATGCTGAACATGGTCAATGAGGAAATAGGGGCGGCCTTTATCCATCAGGGCTTTGCCAATGCGCATAATACCCCACAGTGTGTCGTCCAACTGTCCTTTATCCTAGATGGGAACGGTCAAATTGAATTGCTTACCAACGGAACCTGCTCCTTAATGTCCTATCTCCCCAAAGACCTTATCGGAAAACATATCACTGCATTTATGACTGAAAAGTCCGTGGAAAGATGGACCAAGAAGATGACCAAATATTTGAAAAGGGAGCGGTCTGAAACGGTATTGTTCCTGGAATTCGTTACGAATGATGGTCTTCTTTTGGCCAAGGATTGTCAAATCTCGGTCTACCAAGCCTTGGACGGCAGCGGTCAGAAAATTCATTTAAACTCCGTCTTCTTTTCCAAAGGGGAGCCTTTTGAAACAAGCCTTCCCAAAAAGAAACTCAAAGTGACCAAAGGCATTAAGGAGCACAAGGTCACTTTGACCCCTGATGATATCCAAATCATCCGGGATGTCCATGATATGATTACCAACAATCTGGACAAGGATCTCCCCACTCTGAAGGATCTTGCACGTCAGAAAGGCACCAATGAGTACAAACTGAAATATGGCTTCAAACAAATTTATGGTACGACCATTTTTAGATTTCTGATCAGGGAACGTCTCAGAATGGCTAAGACCCTGATCCAGCACAGCACCTTAACGATAAAGCAAATCATCCAAATGACCGGTTTTAAGAGCAAGACCCATTTTTCAAGGGCATTCAAGGAAAAATATGGAATGTCTCCCTCTGATTTAAGGGCATAAAATCCTTAAAATCATGCAATTAATCCGTTTCAGATAACAATTGCTCCCTTAGAGATAAATCAGACTCCCGAACTTTGTCATATCAAATCAAAAGATATGTCGTACAAAGGAATCTACCCTAAACTTATTACGCTGTTCAGCCTTTTGCTGACCATTCTTTTTGTTTATACAGCGGTGAGCAAACTGATGCACTTGGACATCTTTGAAATGCGGTTGGAACGGATGCCCTATATATCCCCCTATGCTTCTTTGATCTCATGGGTCGTGCCTTTTCTGGAATTGGTCATTGCTGGTCTATTGTGGTTTCGTAGATATCAAATCATAGCATTTTACGCCAGTTTTATTCTTTTGGGGGTATTCACCATCTATATCATTATAGTTCTTAGGTACAGCGAATCCATCCCCTGTTCCTGTGGCGGGGTCATATCGGCCTTGGGATGGAAGGACCATATCCTATTGAATATCTCTTTTATGTTCCTTGCCTTATTGGGAATCCTTTGGTCCAAGAAACAATATAATATGCAAACACATCAAAATACTGTGCAGTAGGGGATGCCGAAAACCTAGAAAAGAGTAGGCATTAACTTTTATACTTAGTATTATGAAATCTAATTTTTTAAAACTTGTTTTACCGGCCTTTGCCATTTTGTTGGCGGTCGGCTTGGCATTTGCCACAGAGGCTCCATCAGCTGATGCTGATAGAGTGGCCTATTACAAACCGCTCAACGAGCCTTGGCAAACTATCATGGTTGAGGAAGCCTGTTTTCAAGGGGGCAATGAAAATTGTGAATACTTGGGTTACCAGTTGTATGAATCTGATGATATCACAAGTACGCAATTAAGCAAGCCTTAGAACTTGA
>NZ_RZNA01000018.1:7500-176150 GCF_003992595.1 Flagellimonas oceanensis | reverse complement strand
ACCAACGGCTGGACAATGCCTGCAGGCGGGCATCGGACTATGGGGCCTATAATTACAGCATGGTGGAGCGGATACTGAAAAAAGGGTGGGACACCCTGGAGGACGACCCGGAGGATACCTCCGAGGTCCCGGACCACGATAACATCAGGGGAGGAAACTATTATAAATGACAAACATTAAAACAGACAACATGAACACAAAGACATTGGAACAGATGAAACAGCTCAGGCTCCACGGGATGCTCAGGGCCTTTGACACCAGCCTCTCGCCCGAGAGCATGGACTATACCAACGATGAACTGGTGGCCTATCTGGTACAGTCCGAATGGGACGATAGGCACAACCGCAAGATCGAGCGCCTGACAAAGGCCGCAAGGTTCAGGTACGGTGCCGTTATGGAGGCCATCGATTACGGCCCTGGAAGGAACATCGACAGGAACAGGATACAGCGCTACGCCTCCTGTGGATTTATACGCAAGGGTGAAAATATGCTCATTACCGGGAGCACCGGGGTCGGCAAGAGCTATCTGGCCTCCGCCATCGGGCACCAGGCCTGCTCAATGGGGCACAGGACCATGTACTTCAACACGGCCAAACTCTTTACCTTGCTCAAAACCTCAAAGGCGGACGGGTCCTATCTAAAATTCATTGGAAAACTTGAAAAACAGGACCTGCTCATACTGGATGACTTTGGCCTAAAACCATTGGACAACATCAACAGGCACTCTTTGATGGAGATCATAGAGGACAGGCACGGCAAAAGGTCCACCATTATAGCCTCACAACTGCCCGTGGAGGCATGGCACGATGTCATCGGTGAAAAAACGATCGCCGACGCCATCCTTGACCGGCTGGTGCACTCGGCTCACAGGGTGGACATAAAAGGGGAATCAATGAGAAAAAAAATTAAAAATAAACGTTAACTTCAGCACCAAAATGAGTCGATCTCGTGCACTTGATTTGCACTGCTCACTTTCATCCGCCGCAGGTGGTATACATTGACCGCCCTATCCACCCTCACAGATGAAGGCGAAAGTGAAATGATTCTGCCGATTTCGGCAAATGAATACCTAGAATTCTTTCTCAGAAGACCAATTATTCGGTTATCTATTCCATCAACCATCTTTTCAACATATTTTTTGTCAAAATAACGCATATTCAATTAAATATACCTGTTTTCTCCAATTTTTCAATTTTTAAACCATTTTACAACCCACTAGCTTAGCCGTTCAATTTCTGGAACATGGATTTATTTTCACTTATTACTTTGACCATAGGTATTTTTGCAGGGTTTTATGTTCAAAGTGCCATGGGATTTGCAGGTTCTCTCATTGCACTTCCCATCTTATTATTGAAGTTTCAATTACCGGAGGCCATTGCCTACATTTCCCTATTCTATGTATTTTCAAGTATTTTCCTAATTTACAGGGAATGGGTTTTCATTGATAAAAAAACAATCCTTGACCTTTCCATAACATCAATTGTAGGGGTTGTTTTAGGGGTTTTGGTCCTCTCATATTCCAAGCCATTCTTTTTAAAAAAAATGCTTGGTGCCTTTATACTCGCATACGTGTTGTATTCCCTTCTAGGTAAGCGAGAATCGAATCTGGGGAATACCAGTATTTTAGGTCTTGGTATTTTGGCAGGTTTTTTCTCTGGGATATTCTCCACTGGGGGACCATTGTATATCATCTGCGTGGAGAATAGGATCAAGGAAATCAATACCATAAGGGCCACGATGATTGGCATTTTAGGACTTGTTACCCTTACCAGAATACCAACCTTGGCCTTAAATGGCATTTTAAATTTTGAGCAATGTAAATACGCCGCGATTATTTTTCCCATTTTCCTTTCCGCCCAGTTTTTGGGAAGAAAAACGTTCAAAAAATCAGGAAAGGCCCATTATAAAAAGAGCATCCTGTTTTTGCTAATGGTTTCAGGACTTTCATTATTATTCTAGTATAAAGAACAAAATTCATGTCCTGTAAAAAAATGATGGAAGAAATCCATTAACAACTAACGGTAGGATTGGCAAAAATTTGAATCAACTATAACCCTATCGGGGTCTATGAAGGATTGAACCTAGAACGATTCGTCATCACTTTGATCTGAAACCGATTACAGTGAACAAAATTTGAAATTTCTCATACAACTTTTCCTTGAGGATTTTATATGCATTGGAAAGATGGCCTTCCACGGTTTTGATGGAAATGTTGAGATAATCTGAAATTTCCGCATTGGTCAAACCTTCCTTTTTGCTCAAGACCAATACTTGTTGACATTTCTTGGGCAACAAGTCAATCTCCCTATCCATCAATTCAATCTTTCTGGATAGGTTTTCTTGGTGATCCTGTTGTGAAAGGGTTTCCATGGTCTCCGAATAGGTCCTCTCGAAAAAATAGGTTTCCTTTCTGTACTTTTTTACATGATCCAGGAATTTATTCTTCAATGAAAGATAAAGCCACCCCCTAAGAACCGTTTTTGCATTCAAAGTTTCCCTTTTTTGCCATAGTCCAAAAAAAGCTTCTTGGACCAAATCCTTGGCCAACAATTCGTCCCTACATAAACTTTTGGCATAAAAAAAGAGTTCGTTGTAATAAAGCTCAACAACCTTCTCGAATTCCTTTCGACTGCCCTTTTGGATTGCGATTAAATCAATATTTTCCCCGATATCATTGGAATCCATTGCACCTATCTTCTAAGTCCGATCAATATTATCAATATTTTTTGATTAAAACCAAGGGTTTGTCAATTTCAGATCGTTTAACAAATAACATTTTGGTAATCCGCATTTAACGATAATGAAAAATAAACATATCAAAAAAATTATTTTCAATTTCTTTGAAAACCCTTCAAACCCGGATGAAATTGAGCAATTGGCCCAATGGGTCAAGGACAATCCTTCTTCCTTTAAGGAATCGGCCGAGCTTCACTATTTGATAACACGGTCCCTAGGTCAGGAAAATGCCGAACAGTACAAAAAGGAATTACTGTCAAAATTTGACCTTTTAGTCAGGTCCAAAAGAAAAAGAAGACAGGCTTGGTTGCGGTATGCTGCAATTTTTATCGGGCTTATCGGAATATCAACATTGCTTTTGTTAAGAAACAATAGCCCAAAGACCGTTGGCCAACAGGAAGTCACCATTGTCCTGGACAATGGTACGACCAAGGAACTATCGAACAAGGATGCCTCAATTGTCACGCGTTCAAACAATATCATTGCTGAACAGGATGGATCTAAGATTGTATACAAAAAAGTTAGCATTGAGAACGATGATTTGGGCGAACCCTTGGTATACAATACCCTCAACGTACCCTATGGGAAGAAATTCGAGATTGTGCTTTCCGATGGAACCCAGGTCTATCTCAATTCCGGTTCTTCCTTGACCTATCCCACGGCATTTTATGCTTCGGGACCAAGGGATGTGGAATTGACAGGGGAAGCATATTTCACCGTAGAATCCGATTCCTTGCGCCCTTTCAGGGTCAAAACAAGGGAGTTGGACACTAAAGTTTTGGGCACTCAATTTAACCTATCCAGCTATCCCGATGACGAAACCGTTCAAGTGGTCTTGGTGGAAGGCAGTCTCTCGGTCAAAAGGAGCAATGGTTTCGAAGCATCACATCTCCTTTTAAAACCGAACCAAATGGCATTCTATTCCAATGGTCATAAAGAACTTCAACTGACCGATGTGGATGTCAGCAGGTACATTGCCTGGAAGGAAGGCATCCTGTATTTCAAAAACGAAGATTTCATCCACATTACCAAAAAATTGGAGAGGCACTACAATGTGGCCATCGAAATAAGGGGGGACCTTCTTAAAAGTGAACGGTACACGGGTCGCTTCAAAACGGAAACTATTGAAGAGGTCCTACAAGGATTCCAAAGAATCAAGGATTTTGCCTATAAGATAACCAACGATAAAATAATACTAACTCAGAAAAACAACTAACGCCTATGAACTAAACCTAAAAAAGAACCAGGAATTGCGGGAACAATCCCTGGTTTTCAAACAATTCAAAAACTGAATGACCAATTTTTAAACCATATCAAAAGTATGAAAAACACACTATGCAAAAGCTATTTTAGTGCTAAAATAGATTTGAAAATGAAAATTTCCGCCCTGTTTTTATTGGTTGCACTGTTCCAACTCAATGCCAATAATTCATATTCTCAAAAATTCGTTTCGATGAAAATGGAAAATGCATCCATAGCATCCGTTTTCGAAAAAATTGAGGAGAGTACCGATTACAATATCCTATACAAAAATTCCACATTGGATTTGAACAAAAGGATTTCGGTGGATGTGGAAAAAGTTAAAATCGATGTCCTGATGGACATTATCCTTGCCGAAAGCAATATTTCTTATGAAATCAGGAGAAAGTTGATCGTCCTTGTAGAAAAGGAAAATGAACCGGAAAAGATCAGCACCCAATCAGAAAAGGCATCGAAGCCAAATTTCATTAACATCACAGGAACCGTTACTGATGAGAACAACTCCCCCCTACCTGGGGTCAGTATTGTCATTAAGGGGACAATAAAGGGGGTCTCCTCCGATTTCGATGGAAACTATGCCATCGATGCCTCCCAAGGAGACATTTTGGTATACTCCTATATTGGTTACCAAACCAAGGAAATAACCGTAGGGAACAATCCCGTCGTCAATGTGACCATGGTCCCCAGTGTCAGTAATTTGGATGAAGTTATCGTAACGGCCATTGGTACCAAGCAACTAAAGGATGAATCAGGTTCCACAAGTTCCACTATCCAATCCGAGAACATTGCCAAATCTGGGGAAGCCGGGGTTATCAATGCATTGGCAGGTAAGGCATCAGGGGTACGGATCGGCAAATCCAATGGTGACCCAGGGGCTGGATCTTCCATACAGATCCGCGGTGCGAACACCATTCAAGGTGCCAGTCAGCCTTTGATCATTTTGGATGGTATTCCCGTGAGCAATGACAATATTGGAGGCGTCACCCTCAGCCAACAATCGCGATTGGACGACATCAATCCAAAGGATATCGCCTCAGTTCAGATTTTGAAAGGTGCATCAGCTGCTGCCCTTTGGGGTTCCCGTGCTGCAAATGGGGTTATTGTGATTACTACAAAAAGTGGTCAATTGGGTCAAAAGCCAACCATACAATATACTTTTTCACAATCCTATGATTATATCAATGTAAGAACTCCTCTTCAGAACTCCTTTGGACAAGGACGTAATGGAGTTTTTAGTACTTCTTTTGCAGAATCCTGGGGCGACAAAATCACAGACCGCTCAGGTGAGCCCGATGACTTGGATACATCCGGAGCATCTTTTTTGTCAAGCACAACCGGCAATCGATATTATCCCGTAATTTCAAAAAACTCAAGAGAAACATTTACTGATAGTAATTATGACAAGGTTTTTCGTATTGGAACCTTTTCACAACACAATGTATCCGTAAATGGCGGAGGGCAAAGAGCCTCTTACTTTTTTAGTTATGAGAATTTGGATCAAAAAGGAATCATCAAAAATTATGATTACAAAAGACAAAATGTTAGGTTGAACACCAAGTTCCAAATGACAGATTGGTTGAGTTGGAACAATAGAGTATCCTTTACCAACACTAGATCGAATCGTATTGAACAGGCCGGGGAAACAACCAACGGTATCCTTTTAGGGCTTTTAAGGACCGCACCTGATTTTGATATTACAGACTATATCGGAACCTACACGGCATCCAACGGAGACATCATCACAAATCGACAAAGGTCCTATAGACGCCAATTGGGAGAATCTGAAAATCCCATTTACAACAATCCCTTATGGACTTTAAACGAACAAAAAGCACCCAATGATGTCAACCGTTTCATCATCAATCCCGAGTTGACCATTGACCCTGTCAATTGGCTAAAAGTCATTTTAAGGGGCGGTCTGGATTATTATACGGATGCAAGAAGTCAATTTTATCCAATCGGTTCGGCTAGTGGCCTTCGAAGTAGCGGGTATTGGAGTCAGACGGATATTAACAGCAAGGAGTTCAATTTAGATGGAATTATAGTTGCTACACATGACTTTAGCAATGATTTAGGGGTATCCGCCACGTTCGGTGTTAACTTCAATGATCGGAAAAGAGTTATCAATACAAATACAATAAGTCCTTTTGCCGTTGATTCAAGGTTACCCACACCAGATCTCAATCCAGATCAAGCGGCCAGTTCTTGGAATCGTAATCTTCAGCATATTCGCTCAAACCGTGGTTATGGTATTTTGGGAATAAATCTTTATGGTCAATTGTTTTTCAATTTTTCAGGAGCCTTGGAAGCCTCTTCAACCATAAAAGGGAGTTTTTTCTATCCTTCAGTAGACCTTGCCTGGCAGTTCAGTGATCTGGTCGGTTCCTCTGATTTCCTGAGTTTTGGAAAGCTTAGGGCAGCTTGGGGAAAGGTAGGGATTCAACCGGCTCCCTATAAATTCGAGACTTTGGCCACAACAGGATTTTCAAACTTCGGAGGAAGTTTTATGGTCGATTCGGAAAAAGGAAATCCAAATCTGAAACCAGAGATTAAGACAGAGTGGGAAGTTGGTACCGATTTACGGTTCTTTAAAGACCGAGTGGGATTAGGGTTTACCTATTATAGAAATGAAACCAAGGACATCCTCTTTGCCGTCAAAGCCAATCCGAGTTCCGGTTTCAACTTTAACTATAAGAACGCCGCGGTCATCGAGAACAAAGGTCTTGAAGTCGATCTTACTGGCAAGTTGATCGAAACCGATGACCTCAAACTTTCGATCAACACCAATTACAACAACAACGAAAATATGGTTGTGGATATTGCTGGAGCCGAAACCGTGGATATTGGAGGAACATCAAAAGCCGTCAAGGGATATCCGATGAGTTCCTTTTTCTTGCCAGGAACCCTAAGAAATGAGGACAATAGTTTGGCTTTGGATGCCAACGGTTTTCCACAATTGGATACGGAAAGCCGCGTACTCGGAGATCCAAATCCCGATTGGAGGGGAGGCATCGGCATGCAACTAAACTTTAAAGGTCTTGACTTCAGCTTCTTGTTCGAACATTCCCAAGGTGGCGATTTCATTAATAGAACACGAGTGGTATTATATGGGTTTGGCGTACACAAGGATGTAGCCCAGGAGGTTACCCTAACAGAGGACCTTGTCAATGTCAATGGAGATGTAATCCTAGCCGGAACCACGGTAAGGGGGAACATTGCCGACTTTGGTGGTGGGGATGTTCTATTGGATGAATCTTGGTATCGCGGTATCGGAGGTGGCCTTGGTTTCAACAAGACCAATGACCTGTTCATCGAGGATGCCACGTGGACCAAGCTCCGTAACGTGACCCTTGGGTATACATTTTCAGGCCTTAAGTTGAGTAAAAAACTGGCATTGGATTCGTTCCGGATATCGGTGACGGGACGGGATTTGATTCTATGGACCGGTATCAAGGATGTGGACCCAGAGACCAATAACTATGGTGTCAGCAATGCCTTCGGAATGAATTACTTCAACAATCCCGGAACACGTTCGATTTTGTTTAACCTTCAAGCCAATTTCTAAAACCTAATAATCATGAAATCAACATATATACAAATTCTTTTGATTTTCACGGCTTTCGTTTTTTTTGGTTGTGAAAAAATGGTCGAAGATCTCAACGAAAATCCGAACCAATTAACTTTAACAGATATTGACGCAGGTCTTTTCCTAAACGGCGCGGAGCTTTCAAACATCGGCATCCAATTGGGGGCCTATAGTAGAATGGCGGGTTATTGGTCCGGACAACTGACCGGTTTTGAACAAGTGGAACTGGAAAGATATCAATACAATGTCGCCAACAATACCTTTGATTGGGATGGCTACCAAAATGTTTTGACGCCAGTGCGGCAAATACAGGACAGAGCTGTGGACAACCCCCTATTATTGGGTATCTCCAAGGTAGTAGAAGCTCATTTGGTGGGTACTTATGCTTCCTTGTTCGGCGATATCCCATATTCTCAGGCATTGGGTGATATAGAAAACCCTGAATTCGATGACCAACTCTATGTTTTTGAACAGTTACAGATACTGTTGGACAGTGCCATCGCCGATTTAGAGGGTGCTGCCGGTTTTGGCGTTCTGGAGGATTACATCTTCCAAGGAGACCGCGACAAATGGCTCGAATCCGCATGGACCCTTAAAGCTCGTTACTTTATGCATACCAAAGCATATGGCGAAGCTTATAGTGCAGCCTTGAACGGGATTTCCACTAGTGATAACAACATGATGTTCAATCCCCTTGACGTTACGGGGCAAAACGCCACCAAAAACAAATACTACATTGTTTTGGCCGGTAGCCCGAACACAGGGACCGGGGACAGTTATTTGATGCAGCTATTGGACGATACCAGTGGAATCTCCCGAAACAATGCCAAGACCGATGAAACGGCCAGGCGCCAGTACTATGTCATCGACCAATCGGATGCGGACGGAAATCTGGGTGTAGCACAGGAACTTGAACCACAGCCAATGATCACATTTCAGGAGAATATGCTCATATTGGCGGAAGCGGGTGCCCGTACCCAAAGTTTCGAAATTGGTTTGGGACATTTGAACGAGTTGCGTGCCTATCTGAATACCGGAAGTTTCCTAAATGCGAATTTTTCCGCCGAACCCTATTTATATGAAGCCTATGTGGCCGGGGATTTCAATTCCGGTGGCATGGAAAATATAGACGGGACAGACCCGAATACTGCCTTGCTCAGGGAAATCATCGAAGAACGATATGTTTCTGGCTTTACCACCTATATGCCATTCGATGATGCGCGCAGACTCCGAAAGAATGATTCGGACGTAGCGGTGCCTTTTCCTTTGAACGTACCGACCAGTACACAAAACGTGGAGCGTATGTTGTATCCCCAGGACGAGGTCTTGTCAAATCCTGCGGCCCCGGCAGATCCTGGTTTATATGAACCTACCAAAGTCAATCAATAATTGAAAAATTAAGTCACCGAAAAATGCATAGGGATCTATTTTTTCAAGGAAAGATTGGGAAAAACATGCTCATTTGCCTTCTAGTTGCCACTGCACTTCTTCAAGTGCAGTGCGCTGGTGGCAAAAGCACATCGGACGGTTCGGACAAAAAGGCTTTGTCCGAAGGACGGAAAATATTCGAGGACAGCTGGCTGGAAACCGTCAAGGGCAACATCCCTTTGGTTATCAGTGCCCCACATGGGGGCACCATATCTCCTGAGGAGATCAAGGACAGGGATTGTGGCGCGAAGGTAATGGACAACAATACGGTCGAGCTCGCACTGGAAATAGAGAATGCGTTCAAGGTCCATGGCAAAAAACCATACCTGGTCATTGCCCGATTGGCAAGGAGTAAGATCGATTTTAACCGGGACCTGGAGGAGGCCACCTGTGGAAACCCACAAATGGAGTATACCTGGAGACAATATCACAAGCATATCGAGGAGGCCTTGGATGCGGCCATCAAAAAATACGGATATGCGATGTACATCGACCTTCACGGCCAAAGCCATAAAGTAAAACGTTTGGAGTTGGGGTACCTACTTAGGACACCTGCCCTCAAGGAACTAAGGGAAGGGGAAAGTTCCGAGTCTGAAATTGGCGGAAACACTTCGGTACGGAACCTATTAAAGGGTAACCCACAATTGGGACTCAACCAACTCTTGACCGGGGAAAACGCTTTCGGAACCCTTATGGAACGAGCCGGTTTCCCTGCGGTTCCAAGCCAAGGCGACCCCTATCCCAAGGAGGGCGAGCCCTACTTCAACGGAGGATATAACACTAGAAGATATACCGCTTACGACCACCCCAAAGTTTTCGGGATGCAGATAGAGGCCAATTTCCAAGGGGTCCGTGACAGTGAGGAGAACCGGAAAAACTTTTCCAAAGCCTTTGCGGAATCCATCACTACTTATTTGGACTTTGTGGAATCCTATATGGACTGAAACAAAATTCAGTGCCCGGGATTTTTCCCTAGAGGCAATAACTGACCGATAAGCCGGGAAGAATCCAGTACAATAGGGTTTACAGAATATCGCATTCTGTGAAAATTAATTAATCAATAAAGCTGCCCTTATCTATCAATTCAAAACAAGTAAAAATAGAAACTTAGGCCTTATCGTATGGGGTCTTCAACACATTGCCATAAATATTTGAATTAGTAGTTTGTTGAGTTGGATTGGATAAAGGGTAGCTTTTCATAATAATAATCTTGAAAAAAGAAACATCATTGGAATCGTACTTCAATTCCTTTCGAAGAAATATTATCGGTATCGACGAAAATATCGAAACCCCTTTTGGGACCAAAAAGATCGTCTATGCGGATTGGATCGCGAGCGGTAGGTTATATGGCCCCATAGAGGATATCATGAAAAAAAAAATCGGTCCCTTTGTCGGGAACACCCATTCCGAGACCACTTTTACCGGGAAATTGATGACCAATCTTTACGAGGAGGCTAAACACCGGATCAAGGAACATGTCAATGCCTCCGAGGAAGATGTCATTATTACCACTGACACCGGTATGACCGGGGTGCTCTGCAAGTTTCAGCGTATTTTGGGGCTAAAGCTCCCAGAAAAGTTCAAGAATTCCCTCTCGATTCCAGAGACCGAAAGACCTGTCGTTTTTTTGACCCATATGGAACACCATTCCAATCAGACGACCTGGTTGGAGACCATGGCCGATGTCGTATTGTTACAGCCTACAGAAGACCTGTTCGTCGATACACGCCAATTGCGCAGGGAACTTCGTAAATATGGGGACCGAAAACTCAAGATCGGTTCCTTTACGGCCTGTTCCAATGTCACGGGGGTGGGAACCCCCTATTATGAGTTGGCTGAAATCATGCATGAACACGACGGGTACTGTTTTGTGGATTTTGCCGCATCAGCACCCTACGTCCAGATTGATATGCACCCGGAGAACAAGGCAAGGAAATTGGATGCCATTTTTTTCTCCCCACATAAGTTTTTAGGGGGGCCTGGCAGTTCAGGCGTTTTGGTTTTCGACAAGGCGCTTTACAAGAACCGGATTCCGGACAATCCAGGTGGTGGAACGGTAAAATGGACGAATCCTTGGGGGGGGCACAGTTTTTTTGAAAGTATTGAGGCCCGGGAAGATGGTGGAACGCCTGGATTCCTACAGACCATAAGGACAGCCCTATCGATCGCTCTGAAGGAAAAAATGGGCATAGAGCAGATCCGGCAACGGGAAAATGAACTTACCAGAAAATGTTTCGAGGAGTTGCCCAAGATCAAGGGCTTGCATGTATTCGCACCGGAAGTCAGGTACCGCTTAGGAGTCTTTTCCTTTTATGTGGAACATCTCCATTACAATCTGGTGGTCCGATTATTGAACGACCACTATGGAATCCAGGTCCGGGGCGGCTGTTCCTGTGCCGGCACCTATGGACACATACTATTGGAGGTCACCCAAGAACGATCACGGCACATTACCGACCAGATCGAGCACGGGAACCTTAAGGACAAACCTGGGTGGGTCCGTCTCTCACTCCATCCCACTATGACGGATGGGGAACTGGACCTTATACTGGATGCACTTCGCGAAATAGCGGAGCATGGTGCTGAAATGGCCAAAGCATATGATTACGATCCAATGAGCAATACCTTTTACCACAAGTCCGAATCCAACCAAAGACTGGACCTAGACCAATGGTTTGAAATCTAAAACCAAATAAATCATAAAATCACCAACAATGAAGATAAAAAAAACCTTTGGATACCTCTTTTTGTTAGGTATCATGCTATCCATGGGGAGTTCCTTCGCACAGGAGACCTTTCCCAAAAACGATGTCCTCGATGCGCGCCCGGACAGGGTGGCCCTCACCCATGCGACCATCGTCACAGCCCCAACGCAAGTTTTGGAGAATGCGATGTTGGTCATCCAAGACGGTAAGGTCGTTTCGGTACAAGCGGGGAACCAGGTACCCAACGGCTATCTGGAAATCGATCTCAGCGGACGTTATATCTATCCCTCTTTTATAGACATGTTTGGGGAATATGGGCAACCCGAGGTAAAACGTCCCCCATTCAGGAACCCTGTTCTCAGTAGGGAACAGATACAGTCCAATACCAAGGGACCCTACAATGCCAACGAGGCCATAAAATCGCAATACAACAGTTCCGAAAACTTTACCGTGGACAAAAAGCTTGCCTCCAAATGGAGGGCCCAAGGATTTGGTGCCGTAGCGTCCATCAGAAGGGATGGAATTGCACGGGGAACCGCTGCCCTAGTAGCCCTAGGCGAGGATACGGAAAACAATTTGGTCATCAATTCCAAGGTGGCCGACCATTACTCTTTTGACAAGGGCACCTCGACCCAGGACTATCCCATTTCCGCTATGGGGACCATTGCCCTTTTGCGTCAGACCTTTTACGATGCCAAGTGGTATGGGGCACAAACCGACAGCCCTTTTTCGGACCTGTCGTTGGATGCCATGCTGGTCAATGGGAACCTGCCCAAAATCATGGAGGCCGATGGTTGGTTGACCGCCTTAAGAGCCGATAAAATAGCGGATGAATTCGGGTTCGAGTTCATTATAAAGGGAGGCGGAGACGAATATCAACGGATTATGGAAGTGAAGGACATGAAAGCTCCGATGATCATTCCGATCGACTTTCCCAAGGCCTATGATGTGAGTGACCCCTACATCACCAAGAAAATCACCTTGGCCGATCTTAAGCATTGGGAACTGGCCCCTACAAACCCGGCATCTTTGGAAAAGAACAGCATACCCTTTGCCATCACCTCCTTTCCACCTGAAAATCTTCCTGACTTCTTGAAAAATCTGAGAAAATCAGTGGCGTATGGCCTGAGCAAAACGGCTGCACTCTCCTCTTTGACCACCGTTCCGGCCAAATGGTTGGGCGTTGACCAGGATATGGGCACTTTGGAAGCCGGTAAAATGGCCAACTTCATCGTTACGGACGGTGATCTTTTTGAACCGGGCACTCAAATTATGGACAACTGGATCGAAGGGAAACCCTATGTGGTAAACGAACCCATTTCCGAATCCATCCTTGGGGAATACGATTTATCCGTAGGTGGCTTAAAGGCCGTATTGTCCATTATCGGAAAAGGCCCTAAGTACCAAGCCGAATTGACATTGACCGATGGATCAAAGGAAAAGGTGGAATTTAAAATGGACGGGGATCTTCCTGTCCTTAAATTCACGGTCAAGGGAAGCCAATACAATCTGAAAGGTTGGACCAAACAAGAAAAGGGAATGACCGTGCTTAACGGTACTGGCACCCTGAACTTTGGGGAGGACCAACCTTGGACCGCCCGGATGAAAGAAAAAGGAAGGGGCACCTTGGGAGCTCAAAAGATACAGGATAAGGGTCCTGTCGACTTGGGTGAGGTATTCTATCCATTCTTGGCCTTTGGCAGTCCGGAAAAGATTGCATCCCGATCCATTTTAATCACCGATGTCACCGTTTGGACGAACGAAGATGAAGGAATCCTCATGGACACGGACGTGCTTCTTGAAAATGGCAAGATTGCCAAGATCGGGACCGATCTCAGTGCCAAGGATGCCTTGGTATTGGACGGTACGGGCAAGCACCTGACCCCTGGAATCATTGATGAGCATTCCCATATTGCCTTGGGCGGTATCAATGAAATGGCACCAAATTCGGGAATGGTCCGGATGCAGGACGTGATCGACCCCGATGACCCGGGCATTTATAGGGCTTTGGCCGGGGGCGTCGTTGCGGCGCAGCTCCTACATGGATCTTCGGATCCCATTGGGGGCCAGTCCGCCCTAGTAAAATTCAAATGGGGGGAGGATGCCAAGGGATTGTTGATCCAGGGCGCTGACCCCTTCATAAAATTTGCCCTTGGAGAGAACGTGAAACGTTCAAAAAACAACGTATCCATACGATTTCCAAGGTCCTTGATGGGCGTGGAACAATTTTATTCCAATGCCTTCACTGAGGCCTTGGATTACAAAAAGGAATGGGATGCCTATAGAAGCTTGGGCACAAAGGAAAAAAGGACCGCAGTGGAACCCCGTAAAAACATTCTTCATGAGACCATGTTGGAAATCTTGGAGAAAAAACGGTTCATTACGGCCCACTCCTACCAGGATAAGGAAATGTTGATGTTGATGGAGGTCGCGGAGCGGTTTGGTTTTGCCCTGAACACGTTCACCCATGCATTGGAGGGCTATCGGATCGCGGACCGAATGAAGGAACACGGGGTCGGGGGCAGCACATTTTCCGATCGTTGGAACTATAAATGGGAGGCTAGGAACGGGACCCCGTACAATGCCCCCATCATGGACCGTGAAGGTGTGGTCACTGCATTGAACTCCGATAGCGGTGAAACAATGCGACACTTGAACCATGAGGCAGCAAAGATGGTCAGATATGGGGGGCTCACACCAGAGGAAGCCCTTAAAATGGTCACCTTGAACCCGGCAAGGCTCTTGCACCTGGACGATACCATGGGAAGTATCAAAGTCGGTAAATCCGCGGATGTTGTCCTTTGGACAGGAGATCCACTGTCGCTTTATTCCAAACCTGAAAAGACCATCATTGAAGGGGCCATTTATTTTGATCTGGCCAAGGATGCGCAGTTGCGCAGGGAGAATTCAAAAGAGCGTGCCAGACTCCTCAAAAAAATGGAAGGGTTGGAAGGCACCGAGAACGTATCAACCAGAATATCCTTGGAACGGTTGGAATTCCATTGTGAGTCCTTGGAGATGCAGTACTAAATAATCAAGAACATGAAAAACAAGACATTGTATACGATATTGACCATGATACTGATCCTTTCGAGCCTTTTGGAAGGATTGGATGCCCAGATTCTTCCGATGGTTGCCAAGGAGCAGGAAACTCCCATCCTTTTGGTTGGGGGGACCGTCCATACCGGAGATGGCCGGGTACTGGAGGACACCGCGGTCGGATTTGACAAGGGGACCATTACCTTCTTGGGCAAAGCCTCTGATCTGGACGCCAATGGGATCGATTATAAGATCATAGACATAACCGGACAACAGGTATATCCGGGTTTTATCCTTTTGAATTCCATTATCGGTATCAACGAAATCAGTGGCGTTCCGCATACCAATGATACCTTGGAGGAAGGGGATTATCTTCCCAACCTACAAACAGTCTACGCCTTTGATATGACATCAACTTTTCTTCCACCTTTGCGGTTCAATGGGGTTCTTTACATTGAATCGATTCGATCAAGAGGTGTCATTCCAGGCACCTCATCGGTAATGTCCTTGGATGGCTGGAACTGGGAGGAAGCCGTATTCAAAAGGGCTGCGGCCATACACCTCGATTGGCCCTCTGCCCTATCGAGTTATTATGATGCCGAGACGAACAGCAGGATGCTCCGCCCCAATACTTCTTACGAAAAGATTACCGGTGAACTGGAAAAATTGTTCTCCGATGCCAAGCAATACGAACAAATGCCCACTGCCCAAACCAATTTGAAGTTGGAGGCCTTAACGAATCTGTTCCAAAAAGAAAGGGTACTTGTCATCCATGCGAATGAACCCAAGGAAATCATACAGAGCATCACCTTTGCCAAGTCCTTTGGCATTGACCAAATCTCCTTGGTGGCCTCTGAGGGTTCCCTGGAAGTTGTCGATTTTCTCAAGGAAAACCAAGTTCCGGTGATTGTACCGCCTACCTACAACCTCCCCAGAAACGATGATATGGACTATGATGCCTTTTATGGTTTGCCAACAAAATTGCAACGGATGGGCATCGAGGTATCCATGTACCATGTGGGATCGTTGTCCAACTCCATCAATCTGCCCTTTTATGCGGGAACATCGGTGGCATTTGGGATGAAAAAGGAGGAAGCCCTGAAAACCATTACTTTGCATCCCGCAAAAATTCTGGGAATTGACGATAAGCTGGGGTCCATTGCCATGGGCAAGACAGCCAGTCTATTTGTGTCCAAGGGGGATGCACTCGATATACAGACCAATGCGTTGACCTTGGCATTTATTGGCGGCAAGCAGATCGATTTGGAAGGACCACAACAATTGGACTACAAACGCTATTCCTCCAAATTAGGCCAGAACGAATAGATAGATGGGAAAAATTGAAGCAACGATAACCGGAATCAGTGACTGGATTTGGGGATTTCCCCTATTATTGCTGTTGGTGGGTGGCGGAATATATCTTTTGGTGTATTCCAGGTTATTGCCGTTCAAGCATTTCTGGCATGCCCTTCAGGTCATCAGGGGAAAGTACGAGACGGCCTCGAATGTTGGACAGATCAGTGCTTTCAAGGCATTGACCACAGCCTTGTCCTCCACCTTGGGCATGGGCAATATTTCAGGGGTGGCCCTTGCCATTACGATGGGTGGGCCTGGTGCCCTTTTCTGGATGTGGATCAGTGCCTTGATCGGGATGGCGACCAAATATTATACCTGTTCCCTTTCCGTCATGTACAGGGGTACCGATGATTCGGGGGAATCTCAAGGGGGGCCCATGTATGTCATCGTCAATGGTCTAGGCAAACCATGGAAACCCCTGGCCATTTTCTTTTCAATGGCAGGGATCTTTGGCTCACTTCCCATTTTTACGGCAAACCAGTTGACCCAGGTCGTCGTGGAAGTGATGCCCCTCTCGTTTATGGGACCATCCAAGGACCTGACCCTTTCAATGGTGGCGATCGTAATCTGCTTTTTGGTGGGTCTGGTCATATTTGGGGGAATCAGGCGCATAGCAAACCTGGCCAGTCGACTGGTCCCTTTTATGGTCACTTTGTATTTTTTATCTGTTAGCTATATTTTGGTGGTCAACCATGGTAGGATCATTCCGGTCCTAATGGACGTATTTAGGGATGCCATGACCGGCGATGCGGTGTTGGGGGGAAGTCTGGGTGCCATCATCATTATGGGGGTACGAAGGGCCGCCTTTTCGAATGAGGCAGGTATCGGCACCGCTCCCTTGGCACATGGTGCCTCAAAGAACACCGAACCGATCAAGGAAGGACTGGTAGCGATGTTGGGGCCCTTTATCGACACCATAGTGGTATGTACCTTGACCGCCATTGCCATCTTGGTCACGGGAAGTTGGCAGCGTTCGGACCTCAGTGGTGTGTCCATTACTTTGGAAGCTTTCGTTTCTGCCATGCCTGTAATAGGTGCCCCGTTGTTGATCTTTATCGTGGCCATATTCGCATTGACCTCTTTGTTCACCTATTCCTATTATGGATCGAAATGTGTGGTATTCCTGTTTGGAGCCAAATATCGGAACATCTATAACTACCTGTATATCGCGGGCATATTCCTTGGCTCGGTTTCCTCCTTGGCCGGTGTCGTGGGCATCATCGATATCAGCTTTGCCCTAATGTCCATCCCCACCATGGTTTCGGCGATTTTATTGGCACCGCGCATCAATGCGGCCAACGCATCCTATTTCAAGAAAATTGAACTGCAAAAACAACTAGCTTAAAAATCCTATTATGAAAAAAATCTTTGTACTCCTAAGCCTGTTGGCCATAGCGAACCTATTTGGCCAAGAACAACGGTTCCAGGGCCAACCCCCTGTGAATGCCGTACCAACGGATTCCAAACCGGTCCAAAAGCAATGGAAGGGACAGTTTGCCTTTCCGGATCAAGGTATAACCTTCTCCAATGAGTTCGACGGTGCCCGGTTGAACGGCTTGGTCCAGAACAATGACAGTACCTATACCCTATTGATCACTTCGGAGAACACTCCGATCAATACCAGTCCGTGGTATGCGTTCAAGGTTTGGGGAAAGCGTCCTATGACCATTGATGTATGGCTGACCTATCAAGCGGACAACAAACACAGGTACTATCCAAAGCTCAGCCATGACGGAGTGCACTGGACCGCATTGGATTCCCTTCGTTATGTTGAGATTGGTAAGGGAGAAAAGGCCTTTGGCCCCGGCTCCTTGCCTGAAAAGGTCAAAATGCGATTGGAAGTGGGCCCGGATACACTCTGGGTCGCTGGACAAGAATTGGAAAATTCGGCCCGGGTAAATGCCTGGATGGACAGTATTTCCCAGAAAAAGTTCGTGACCAAGAACACCATTGGAAAGAGCCGTGAGGGCCGGAACCTCAATTTGCTCAGCATTGGCGATACGGACTCCAAAAATATGATTATGATCATTTCCAGACAGCATCCCCCTGAGGTAACAGGGTACCTGACTATGAAATCCTTTGTGGAGACCCTTTCCTCGAATACCAAATTGGCCAAAAAGTTCCGAAAGGAATTTACCATCTATGTGGTCCCCTTGATGAACCCTGACGGGGTCGACAATGGGTTTTGGAGACATAATACCGGTGGAATAGACCTCAACCGGGATTGGGCCAATTTTAACCAACCGGAAACCTCTGCGGTCAAGGATTTCATGGAAGGGATGGTCGAGAAGACCCAAGGGAAGTTCTATTTCGGCATAGATTTCCATTCCACTTGGGATGATATTTACTATACCGTGGATCCGGAACTCCATGGAAACATGCCCAATTTGGTCTCCACCTGGCTGGATGGCCTAAAGAAGCGCATCGAGGGATATGATCCCAATATCAAGCCTAATGGGGATTTGGTCCCTACCACGGTATCAAGGAACTATTTCTTCGTAAAACATGGTGCCGAGGCCTTGGTCTTTGAGGTCGGGGACAATACCCCAAGGGATTTTTTAAAGGAAAAGGCGGAGAAGGGCGCCGAAGCACTTATGGAGATCATGTTGGAGCGTATCAAGGACATTCCCTGACCCGGACAAAAGAGCAAAACCCGGAATCCAGAAAAGCAACATTAAGTACCTTAAAAATAAACCCATGAAAAGAATGCTATATTTTCTTCCCTTACTACTATTTACCCAATGTACCCGTGAGTTACCTGCCGAACCGACAGGTTTGGTCACGGAAAATGCCATGGTCGTCTCTGCACGTAGGGAAGCTTCGGAGATAGGCGTTGAAATCATGAAAAAAGGCGGGAATGTTTTCGATGCCATGGTAGCCACCGAACTTTCCCTAGCGGTGGCCTACCCTTTTGCGGGAAACCTCGGGGGCGGGGGATTTATGGTCTATCGCAAGAGTAATGGTGAAGTGGGAAGTATCGATTACAGGGAAAAGGCTCCATTGGCCGCCCATAGGGACATGTATCTCGACTCCCTGGGCAATGTCATACCTGGGCTGAGCACATCTGGGGGAACCGCCGTAGGTGTCCCAGGTACCGTGGCCGGGGTTCTGGAAGTCCACAAGAAATTCGGAAAACTGCCCCTCAACAAAATCATGGAACCCATCATTGCCTTGGCGAGAAAAGGGGTCGTGGTGACCGAAAAACAGGCCAAAAGATTAGAAGGTACCCGAAAACGATTCATTGAAGCTAATAGTGACAGCACCAAGTTCGCGACCGTGTACAAAGCTGGTGATACCATCAAATACCCGGCATTGGCCACCACCTTGGAAAAGATCATGAACGAGGGACGTGATGGGTTCTACAAAGGGGAGGTAGCCCAAAAAATAGCGGCCTATGTACAGGCAAAGGGAGGTGTGATCACGGAGGAGGATCTCGCTAGGTATGAGGCCAAGTGGAGATCGCCCATTGTATTTGACTACAAGGACATCAAGATCATCTCAATGGGTCCCCCCAGCAGTGGTGGTATGACCATGGATCAGATCTTTACCATGATAGCACCCTATGAAATAGCTAGCTATGGCCACAATTCGACAAGGGCCATCCAATTGTTCACCGAAGCTTCCAGAAGAGCCTATGCGGATCGGAACCATTACCTTGGTGATCCCGATTTCGTGGACATTCCCTATAAGGGGCTCATGGACGTTGACTACTTAAAGTGCAGAATGGCCGATTTTACTTTTGATAGGGCCACCTTGTCCTCGGAAGTAGGCCATGGAACGGTGGAAATTGTGGAAAGCAGCGAGACCACCCACTACTCCATTATCGATGCGGAGGGCAATGCCATCAGTGCGACCACGACCCTGAACGGTGGATACGGTTCCAAACTTTATATTGATGCCTTGGGATTTTTCCTGAACAATGAAATGGATGATTTCAGTACCAAGCCCGGTGTTCCCAATATGTTCGGTCTTCCTGGCTCCGAGGCCAACAGTATTGCACCCGAGAAACGAATGTTGAGCAGTATGTCACCGACCGTAGTGGAAAGGGACGGCGAGCTTTACATGGTCGTCGGCACCCCTGGAGGTTCCACGATCATCACGGCCGTGGCCCAGACCATACTCAATGTCCACGAGTTCAATCTCAGCATGCAGGATGCCGTGAACGCTCCGCGGTTCCACCACCAATGGATGCCCGATGTAGTCGTGTTCGAACCCGAAGGCTTTCCTTTGGAAACCATTGAAACCCTAAAGGCAAAAGGCTACCAAATCAATGAGGGCAGGACCCGGATCATAGGAAAGGTAGACGCCATCCGAGTGCTGGAAGACGGCAGACTTGAGGGCGGGGCGGACAAACGAGGGGACGATACCGCTGCGGGATATTGACCACCCAGAGAACCAAACCCTACTTGGTAAAACGCATACTGATGATTTTTGAGACCATTGACTTTACGTATCCTATACACCTTCAAGGTAAGGGAATTTACCCATGAAAGATTGAAACGTTCTTCCTCAAATATCGCTTACCCTTTATATTCCTGATTGATATCCCTTTAATTTAAAAGCCAAAGACACCTTGGGGCGATTACAAACAAAAAATTGAACTTTACATATTATAGTAAAGGAATTTTCAAAAACCAATAAATTCAATTATTGGTTGCGGTTTATGGAAAATCACGATATTCAACCAATGGTATCCACTTCCTTGATTAGGTATCCAACGTTAGAAAAATGCATTGAAAGAAGGTAAACAAGCCCAAAAGCTATCAAAATTCCCCAAAAAATGCCCTGTATATCCACCGCAAAGTGAAAACCCATGATTCCAAAAGCAATAGGAATCATAGCTAACAATGCAACAATTATCCATCTACCAACGACCAAAAGTATAACTGGTAACAGTTCCACCACACCCACTGTTGGCATTATAAATTTATTGGCCAATAGTCCTTTGTAAACAGCAATGGACTCCTCGGTCATCACACGGTCGTGAGGCAGAAATCCAAAAAACTTATACAATCCGAATAGGATCAAGGTAACCCCCAATCCTATTTGAACCATTTAATCTATTCTTCTGGACATTCCTTTTATTTCTTGGTAAAATGATATCCAACCGATTCAACGGCAGAAGTGATTTCCTCTGCTGGATAGTGGGTAGGTAGAGATAAGTAGATTAAAGATTTGCATTTCGTGTCCTTGTTTTGGTCTACTATTTGATCTACATTATACATTCTCCCATTTTATTTTTGTGAGTCTATTTGATATGGACAGAATTATTTCCAAAATGCTTTCCTCTTTTGGCAATTTTCCATAAACCAAATACTCAAACTCATTGCGATAGGTATCTTTAAGTTGGTTCCATGTTTTTTCAGGTTCTTTGAAAATCAATGCTTGTTTTGGGTGGTACTTTAACCAATCATTGTTGTTCTTAAAACTTTGCGTATCATCATGGGCTACCCTTAGGAGCATTTTATCAAATGCACCCGAATTGAAAAATCCTAGAACCGTTTCATCCTTTAATAATTGATGAATATCGTATACATGCCTAATTTTGTTGTTCAAATCCTCAATTGGGTTTTTAGTATGGGAAAACCGGACCAAACTCATTATTTTTTCGCAAAGTGTTCTTTTGACATCCAACACAAGTACTTCAAAGGGTAATAATCCATAAGTCTCTGCTAGTTTGGTTTGGTTTGAGTCAACCATCATTTCATAGATATACGTATTGACGACCTTCTTAATATATGGTTCAAAGTGACCTAACCACGTAGCTTCAACAATGATAGTATCCCTTACTTGTCCAAAATCGCCCTCAAAGATTTTGGGATAGTTATAGGCAATCTTTCTTATCATTCCCATTTTATTGGTGATTCCATCAATATCCACCTCCTCGAATGGTTCTACTATTTCCTTGGTTATTCTTTTAAGCTTGTTCTTTAATTGGCTCCCCGTCTCTTCTTCCCTGCGCAATACTACCAAATCAATATCTTCACTAAAACGGTCAATGTATTTAAAACACTTTGACAAAGCTGTACCCCCCTTAAATATGGCCTCATCTTTGTTTGCACTTTCATAAATGAGCTTTAGGGCATAGCATATCCAATAATCCTTTTCCACGTAAATTTCTAGAATATCCATACGTTGGGCAGTTGCCCTTATCGCCTCAGCAAAGAGTTCACTATTAGTGTGCAGATTCATACGATATTCCAATTTGGTTGTGTTGTCAATGTGGTATCACGCAAATTATATCTATAGATAGTAAGTGGATTAAGTGAGTTTTTCAATTCTTTTATATCGATTGCCACATCAAGTTGTTCTAATAGTGCTCCCAACAAAGCCCTTACCCGTGGTGGGTACAAGAGAGCATACTTGATGAGTACATCCAATTCTTTGGGTGTCATTTTCCCTAAACGTCTTAAAAAAATAAGAATAGCGGATTTTTTATCAACATCCGGAATGCTATTAAGGTCTTTCATGGCATCCAAAAAACCCAACATCCTATAATTTTTATCAGTAACGGGTGCGTAGCTCTTTACGGGCTTTGCTTTGATGCCGCCTCTATTAATATATATGCGCTTTTCGGCACTTGCTATTTTGTATAGTGACGGTATTTGGGTAGTCAGGTTCAACTGATTGTACAAAGAGGTTCCGGTTATATAGGCTATTCGCTTACCATCTTCGTATAAATATGGTCTTAGAATATCCTCTTCCCTTGGCTTTAGTTCTCCAAAAACCGTTACATTGGGTTTGTAAAAAATGCCTTTGGACAATTTTCTTATAATTCCTTTTTTTTGTAGTCGTTCCAAGGCCTTTGCAGCGGTTACATATTCTTCTGACCGAATAGGTAAATCGGCATAACCAAAAGTACTGTCCTTCGGGAGTTCCGCTATTTTATCCGCTATTTTTTTCGCAATTGTCATTACAATGCAAAGATATCCAAATAAATTACATGTCAAGTTTTATGCGCAAAAAACTTGACATATTGATTAAAAAGATTATTCGATGATCCGCCTTGATATTAATTAGTCACAAGATATTATTGGTATAGGTTTTTAACAAACCACTCAATATGTTACTAGAAATTTCTCTTTGATGTGAACATACATTCCTCCACCATCCCTTATATTTTCAAAAATAGAGGCAATAGGAAATACACCGCAATGGCCAACACAAGAATGGAAATTAAATTCATTAAAAAACCAGTACGTACCATATCGGGGATTCTAAGGTAGCCCGATCCAAAGACCACCGCATTTGGGGGCGTTGCCACTGGAAGCATAAAAGCACAGGAAGCGGCAGTGGTACAGGCAACCATCAACACGAACGGATCAACATCCAAGGTCACCGCCAATGGTGCCAAAACAGGCAACATCATGGCCGTAGTGGCCAAATTCGAGGTGACTTCCGTCAAAAAATTTATGCAGGTTATGACCAATAATATCAACGTAAGCAAGGGTAATCCATCAAAGAATGTCATTTGTGAACCCAGATAAATTGCCAACCCACTAGTCTCAAAACCACTAGCGATGGCCATTCCTCCACCAAACAACAGAATTATCCCCCAAGGAATCTGAACAGCTTCTTCCCATTTTATCATCTTCCTACCCTTTCCAGCAGGCAAAATGAACAAAACAAGTGCCGCTCCAATGGCTATTATGGTATCATCTATCCCAGGAACAATCTTTTGTAATAAGAACGACCGTGTTATCCAACAGAGTGCGGTAAGAACAAAAACGGCCATAACAATCTTTTCTTCCCTTTTCATAGGTCCCAGTTCCTGTATAAGCCTATGGATCTCTTCCCTTCCCCCAGGAAATCTTCCTTGCCGCAACGGGTAGGCAATCCGCGTAAGGTATAGCCATGCCAAAATCAACAGTAGAATCGATATCGGAAGTCCAAACTTCATCCATTGCCAAAAACTGATATCCAACCCATAGGCCTTCTGTACAAAACCGGCGAAAACCAGATTGGGTGGGGTACCTATCAATGTTGCTATCCCTCCAATGGATGCCGAATATGCGATGGAAAGCATCAGCAACTTGCCAAAAACAGCATTTTCGTCCTTGGCGGTCCGTGGATTGTCCTTTAACTGTTTTACAATGGATATGGCCATCGGCATTACCATCACTGCAGTGGCCGTGTTCGATATCCACATGGAAAGAAACGCAGTAGCCACCATAAATCCTAATACAATGGTATACATATTGGTACCAATGGCCCTTATGATATGCAATGCGATTCTCTTGTGCAGGTTCCATTTTTCTATGGCCATTGCCAACATAAACCCACCCATGTACAAGAAAACATATTTATGGCCATAGTTAGCTGTGGTTTCCTCTAGGCCCAGTGCCCCCAACATGGGAAACAAAACAATGGGAAGCAGCGCCGTGGCAGCTATCGGAAGCACCTCCAAAATCCACCAAACACCTATCCATAAGGTAACGGCCAAGATATCCCTTCCTTGGGAGGAGAGACCCTCCCCGCTAAAAAAGAAATGAATGAGAAGAAACAGAATCGGACCAAGTAAAAGGCCCATACGTTTATATGACATGTTTTTTGAATTGATTTGGTATGGTTATATAAAAAAGAGGCGTTGATCTATGATCGAACCGCCTCTTTTCGCAAAGATTACAAGATTTAATTCATATGTTCCTTGTCCATCCAGTACAACAGGTAAGGAATGTTATAGGCATGGGTCCATCCAAATACGCGAAGTCCTTGATTGGTTTCCCAATTGGTAAAGCTCTTTTTACTTTTTGGCAAATAGGAAATCTTGACCAGATCTTCGCTAAAAGCTTCCGCATTTTCATAGGACGCTGGTTCTTTGGGCAGTTCTCCGATCATTAGTACTTTGGCTCTCTCAAGAGCTTCATTCAGATACACTTTTTCCCCACTGAACTCATATCCTATCAACAATGGATATATGGTCGCCAAATATGATTCCATCTCATGGTTCAAGGGAGGCACATCCCTGACCCAGCGAGCATGTTTCAAAAGAGCTTGTCTCACGGTTTCATCACCGGTTATCTGTTGGTACTTATAAAGTCCTTGGGCAACATAGGTCTGACTATACCCATATCTATCCAAGAGTAGGTTTCCTCCCTGACGTTCCTGGAATTCCAACATTAACTTGACCCTATCGTCCAGTTCGTCCTTATACTTTTGGAGCTTGGTGGCATCGTACAGTTCAACAAGGTTTAAAACGGATAGATATAACCTTCTTCCCCTTAGATCATGCTCCCCCCATATTCTGTTGATATAAGTATCCCCAGTCATTCTGGCCACTTCGAGGGCCCTATGGTCGGCAGAAAGGTAATATGATGCAATCCAACCTTGTATCCATACATGGGCACTCAAAAGAGCATACCAGTGTTCATTGGCATGCCTTCTTCCTATGCCCAAATAGGGGGTGGACTTGGGTTCATCCTCATAGTTCCAGAAGTCTATGGCATCATTTATCTCCCCATAATAGGTTCTTTTTTTGGGCCAATGCACATTGTCCACATCCATGGTATGCCTACTCATGGCTTGGGCCAAATTATAATATTTGGAGTCTCCTGTCCGCATAAAGTTGGTCCAGAGCATGAAGTCCACTGTGGGTTCATTATTGGTCCATTGTACCCATTTTCCATTAAAGTAGTAACTTTTCCCATCCCCATAGTTGAAAATCCCATACCACGGCTCATGCTTTTGGTTATAGGCCCACCATTGGTATTTATATTGCAGGGCGTTCTCAAATTCCGGATGCTTGGATGAAAAAGGGGCCATATTACCGTATGCCTTGGATTGGGTATACCACTCAGGTGTGGCATGCGCCACTGGGTTTTCGATGATATAATCCATCTTTTTCCCTACTTTATCCATAGCATCGTTGTTGTGGAAGTAATAGACAAACTCTGTGGTCTTGGTAATCCCTTGGGCAAAATTGCCCAACATGCCCCCATCCGGTTCGGTATTATGTCTAGCAAAGTTCATGGGACCGTTTTCCTTGGGCCAAACACTGCCCAAAAGAGTTCCATTGGCAGGATCGACCTCAATCCCTTTGGGATATTCCTTCATAAAGTTTTTAATCCCAACGCCTACTCCTCGTTTTCCGTCGGTAACGTTGAGCCATCCTTTAGCCCTTTCCACTATTGCTTTACTTTCTTCCCCTTCTGAAACAGTGGCCCTAAATTCCAAAGCCGTATCGGGATTGTTCCCATCGTCCTCCTTTTTGAAACCGTTGAGGTACAAACTTCTTAAACTGGTGCTCTTTCTCCTTGCCGGGCCTTGTTGTAAAAGTTGAACTGGGGATTCCCCATTGGCAGCGATTTCCTCCAGAAAAGTATTGGCTTTGTCTTCTTTCCAGCTTCCTTCATATAGAGGCATTGAAACATTTACTTCATTATCCAGATGGTATTTAAGCTGAAGCCCACAGGCTGCAATTTGATCATTGGGCTGAGTCCAACCCATATCGTTCTCAGTGTTCTCCGTTACGATTATCTTATTTTGTGTGGCAATATTGGCATGTTCCCCTTCTTGTGGTTTATGTTTGTCCGGGATTCCTGTATAGGTCATGGTATGCAAAACTTTTATGTAGCTTTTTCCCGCATAGGCGTGCAACCAAATGGTAAAAGGGGACAGATTGTTATCCGATCTGCTATAGGTATAGGTTCCTTCTATCCGGAATATACTGTGCATCGGGCCAGATCCTTTCTCCCTGAACACCTCATTTATCACCGCTTTCGAAGTATCTATTCCGGCATCATCCAAAAGATCGAGAAAAGAACCCCTATTTTTTCCTGGTGAAGAAACAATGAGCTCCTCCTTATCAAACTTTCCATCTTTGTTGGAATCCAAAAACACTTCATCCAAAAAACCATTCCCTTTTTTATGTATGGAGAAGGACAAAGGCCCTGTATTCACCTCTATCCCACCTTGGGGCCGCATGTTGTTCATGGAAACAATCTTTTCTTTGGGAAGTATGGGTATTACAGAATCACCATATTCCAATATGTATTCTGAGTCTTTTTCGGAGAAAAAGAAAACCCATACCCATTTAACACTTTCGTCGGTTGGCCCCCAATTGCTCACTTCTGTGGTTTGACAAGGAATCTCAGTACCTCGGGATGTCAACAGACGTAGATGGTCCACCGAATGGAGTGTACCTTTTGGAAAAGGAATTCCAAGGGTTATTGGTGCACCTTCTTTATTGTTCTCTATGGTAATGTTGACCTGCTTGCCCTTTTCTGGGGTCCCACAGGATTTAAGCAAAAAACATGTAAGTAATATTAAAGCTAGTATTCTCATTTGTGCAATACGATTATACATTTTACAGACACAATGCAGCCGCGCCCAATATGGGAGCATCCATTAAGTCTGATGTTTCAATTTTTGTTTGTTCCAATTGTTTTTGATAAGCAAATGAAATTAAGGTTTCATGCATCGATTCTTTAAAAAACGCATATGCCTTGCTTATGGATCCGCCAAGGACTATGGCTTGGGGAGCATACATATAAAGAATGGCCTTGATGGCTTCTCCTAGATGAACTCCGTATTCCTTGTACGCCTGTAGAGCTAACTTATCTTTATCCATGGCCTTCCTGAATAAGGCTTTGGCCGACTCCCCGTATTTTTCATCAAAGAAAAAACTACCTGCATAATGCTCCATAATCCCATCCTTATAAGGAATCATACCTACTTCCCCCGCTCCGCACAGTACGCCATTGTATAGCTTTCCATCCACCAAAATGCCCATACCCAATCCTGTTCCCAATGAAAGCGCTACACAATTCGAATATCCCATGGCTTTCCCAAAATGCTTCTCGCCCAACGCGAAACAGTTGGCATCGTTGTTAATATGGACAGGCACATTGTACCGATCTTGAACTTTTCTTCTCAAAGGAACTTTTGTCCAAGATGGAATGTTTTGTACATCATATACCATTCCTGAATCTGGATCTACTACCGCGGGAACACCTATACCTATGGCTCGAATTGAATCAGTCATAAGCTCATCAATGGCCCCAAACACCTTATTGAGGGCAATTTCCTCTGAATCATCTCGATTTACTTCAATGAGATGGGTATCCACTATTCTGTTTCCCATCACCCTGCCCGATTTGATCTTAGTTCCACCTATATCAACCCCAAGAACCTCTGCTCCAATCCCTTTCACTGTTCCTTCTTTAAGCTTATCGTCTTATTATTTACCAAGGGTTTGGCCCAAAAGCCGATGGAAAGAATAAATGCCAAGGGCAGTATCAGAAAAAACATTCCAGATTTCAGGGTCAACATTTCACCCAGCCCCCCTACCATAAATGGAATGACCGCCCCACCTGCTATACCGGTACATAAAATTCCGGACAACGAACCATGGTGTTCCTTTACCGAGTTGAGCGCCAATGAAACTATAATGGAATACATTACCGAAATAAAGAATCCTACCATTGGAAAACCTATCAATGCCATTTGGGATGAGCCTGTCAAGGCCAAAATAAGACAGACTATGGTTATGGATGTTGCGAAAATCAACAGTTTCCGGCTATCCATAAACTTCAACAATAGAAGGCCCAGCAGACATCCTACCGTCAACATGGCCCAAAAATAGGATACAGTGTCAGCTCCTGTGGTTTGTGGGTCAAGTCCGTGGTATTCGGATAAGAATTGGGATATCCAATTTCCAACACCTTGTTCCGTACCCACATAACAAAACATCCCTATAAAATACAGTAAGGTCCATTTGTTTTTCAATAAATCCCAATAGGAGCTTTTGTCCCCTGCCCTTTCCTCCTCAGTCTTTTCAAACTTTGGATATTTGGTAAAAAAAACATAGAAAAACAACAAAAGGGATATTCCGGCAAACACAATATAGAGCGAGGCCCAAGGCAAATCCTCAGGCACCCATCCCCGCAACATGTCTGCAATCATATCGTTGGAAACCTCTTCCTTGTTCACCAAGTATTTATAGAGATAAGGACTTAAAAAAGACGCTGACCCAAACACCAATTGCGCCAGTACCGAGTTGAAGGCAAAATGTTCCTCACCTCCGGCCACGCGTAACATGGGATTAATAATGACCTGAAGGACCGCCATACAACAACCCAGTATAAATAGTGTAATACTGAACACGCTGTACTGTGGGGTAAGGGCAAAGCCCATAGAGGCAATGGCCATTACCAGAAAGGATACGGACAGTAAGGTCTTCTCACTAAACCTTTCGGAAAGGAACCCTGCAGGTATGGACATGATCCCATATGCGATAAAGAATGTAAATGGCAGTAGGCCTGTCAAAGTCAGACTTAGATCAAAACTACCCTTAACATCCACTATTATGGAGTTCAGTATGTTGGTGATGAAGGATATTACAAAGAATACGATCATTACCAACCCAATGATGTGAAAATATCTTTTGGTTGTGGCCTTGTTGTGCTCCATTTTTGGTTGGTTATTTTAATCTTGGGGTTCCAAATATTGGTCCACTCCTATTCTGTACCCAGCATGGGGAACAATTCCTTGATTTCTTCTTCGGTCGGTTGTTTTCCATACTCGCAAATCTCAAAGAACTCCACCTGCTTTACTTTGGAGACATCCACGTTGGGATACCACTTCTTTACGACTTCCAAAGTGCCGGCATCGGGTTTTCTGTTCATCCATCTGTCCTTCAGCCATGCCAGTCTTTCCTTTTCTCCTTTGGGAATGGTGGCAAGGTCCATTCCATTGGTCCATGGCAACCATTCGAACATTTGTGAATCGTGGGCCGCCAAACCTTTGACTTTGGTATCGATCACATCATCCACTATCACCGCAATGTCTTTTTGGAATGGGTATGGCTTTTTAAAGTGGTCGCTCATGTATAGAAAAACTGGATTCTTTTTAAGGGGTGGTGTGTCCGGAGCTACGTTGGGCACAATGTTCATGTAGGCTGCATCTTGTACAACGGAACCTGCATTTCTATGATCGGGATGATAATCATTGGGTCTCAACCCTAAAACGATATCAGCGTTCCAGCCACGTATTCTTCGGATTACCTCCAGTCGAACGTTCAAAGTGGGAAACAGCTCCCCATCATGGTTATCCAGAACTTCGTATTCCGCAATACCCAAAGCTTTGGCCGCATCCTTGGCCTCTTGTCTGCGCTTTTTGGCCAATGGCCCTCCTCCCATGCTTTGGTGGCCTGCGTCTCCGTTGGTCAACGCCAAAAATTTCACATTGTGGCCCATTTTTGCAAAGAGTGCTGCAGTACCCCCGAATTTTGAGTCACAGTCATCAGGGTGTGCCCCAATGGCTATAATATTGAGTACTTTTTTTTCTTGTGCCTGGATGGTTGCAAAGGCAAAGCAAAGGCAAATTGCCATCATTAATTTTCTCATCGTATAATCTATATTAGGTTCCTTAAAAATTTAATAATTGTGATTTTGGTCGATTCTTTTAAAGCAACTTTATGAAACGGACCCCTGTCCTTTTTGACAATGGCACCCATAGCATCATAAGTAGGGATTCATGGTCTTTTGGGGCGCTACCAATCAAACTAACTTAAATAATGAAAACACATTATAACGTAATCAAAGTCATTGCTTAGTTCTGTACAAAATTTGGGTTAATGTCCATCTCACGTTGTGGGATATAGAAAAACTCCCTTGTCCCGGTGATGAAGGGTTCAGCATCCTGGATTTTATCCACCATACCAAAGCGTTTTAAATCTGGCCATCTATGGTTCTCAAAAGCAAGCTCCACTCTTCTTTCCTGCAATAGTTTTTCTTCGAAGGTTCCTGGAGTGGAGGCATCAATATCGGGAAGATTTACCCTATTCCTAATCTCATTGATCAAATCATAGCTTTCGGGTGTTTCCCCCAATGCTTCGGCCAGCATAAGAAGTACATCTGCATATCTAAAAACCACAAAGTTGGTATCGGAATCGTTTTCAATTGCCAAATCAGATCGGTACTTTTTGATGTACCTAGCTTCTATGGTCTCTCCTTCCAAATCCACATAAGAATCCCCCATCGATATATCATACCGAAGGTCACCGTCCTCATATGCCTCCAACATGGAAACCGTAGGTCGGTTTCGCCCAAATCCTGAGCCTGTTTGCAAATCGGTACTGGGTGAAAAATCGTTGGTAAAAAGGCTTCCTTGTCCAATCCCCCCACTGATGTATTGCACCTCAAAAATGGATTCCGCATTGTTCTCATTGGCCACACCCCATAAATCGGCATAGTCTGGAAGCAGTTCATATCCATAATTGGCTATGATTCTCCGAAGTACCGTTTCAGCAGCAGAATCTTCACCCAAGGTCAGCAATACCTTGGCCAAAAGAGTAGCAGCCGCTCCCTTTGTTGCTTTTCCCACTTCACTGCCCGAGTAAGAAACCGGTAAGGCATCTTCGGCCGCGGTCAGGTCCGTGACCAATTGTCCCAAAATCGTGTTTTGGTCGACCTGTGTCAGCTCTTCCCCAGAGATATATGGTGTAAGCTGTAAAGGGATGTTTCCAAAACCGATGGCCATATGATAGTACACCAATGATCTAATGAACAGTGCTTCTCCTGTGACCCTGTTCTTTAGGGAGGCATCCATTTCCACATTAGGTATCCGTTCCAAAATCACGTTGCAATTGGCAATCACCTTGTACGATTCACTCCATGCGGAAGTAATCTGCTCGTTCAACGCATCTTCGGTAAAGGAATTGATTTCGGTGTATTGACGTGCCAACCCTGTGGCATCCGGACCTTGATCGGTATTATCGCTTCGCATCTCGAACATGGTCCAATACCCCCTTCCATAAATTCCTGTGCTTTGAAGCCCTGAATAACTTGCATTGATGGCCACTTCAAAATCATCCGCAGAATTATAGAAATCGGCTTCATTCCTATTGGATACTGGTGCAAGGTCGGTAAAGTCTTCACTACATCCGGCGAATAGAACCGTGCATAGTATTATATATAGAACTCGTTTCATGTTTTCCATTTTTTAGGTTAGAACTTTAAGTTTACTCCTAGGGTAAAGGATTTGGTCAATGGAAATGCTCCATAATCCTCGCCCGGGGTTAAACTGTTCGTGGTAATACTACTCACCTCTGGGTTGTAACCAAGGTAATCGGTAATCGTAAAAAGATTTGTTCCCGTAACATAGAACCTAAGTTTCTGGATGTTGCTTCCAAAAAGATTATTGGTTGGCAATGTATAACCCAAGGTCACATTCCTCAATCGGATATACGACCCATCCTCTACTTGGAAAGAAGACGGTCTGTTGTTATTTCCATGATTTCCAGATTCTCTGTCCGCCCGTGGAATCGACCCGTTCCCAGGGTCGGAAGGCGACCTCCATCGTTCATTGAAAATGGCATAGGAATTAAAATTGGCCTCCCCGTTCTTCATATGTCTTGAGGTAAGGTTCAAGATCTCATTCCCTTCGACTCCTTGGATCAAGAAGCTCAAATCTATGTTCTTGTACTTGAACCTATTGTTTACCCCCCAGGTAAAATCCGGAAAATAACTCCCGGTAACCGTTCTATCATCTGGAGTGATCTCTCCGTCCCCATCAATGTCCTTGAACTTGAAATCACCGACACCTGGATCAGGAGCCTGGGTATCCAGGGGAGCACTATCTATTTCTGCCTGTGATTGGTATATACCGTCCACTACATATCCGTAATAGCTTCCTATCGGGTCTCCTACCCTTGTTACGTGGCGTACACCGGCACTACCTGAAGAATAAATGGGTTCGTTTCCTTCATTGAGCGAAAGCACTTCATTCTTATTGGTTGAAAAATTGATATCCGTATTCCACGTAAAATCTCCTACAAAATTCTTGGTGCTCAACGCAATCTCAAATCCCCTGTTTTGTACTTCACCAAGATTTCTCAACGTAGTTTCAAACCCAGATACCGAGGAAATGGCAACATTCAACAACAAATCTCTGGTTTTTGTATCGTAGTAATCGGCCAAAAGAAAAACTCGATTGTTGAACAATCCCAGTTCAATACCTGCATCAATCTGTTCCGATTTCTCCCAAGTCAGATTGGGATTGGGAATGGTACTCTGGACCAAACCGTTGATTTCATTTCCTCCCAAGTTATAGTTTTGGGGGGATAATAGGCCAACGGCCCCATAATTGGGAATCTCAAAGTTACCCGTCTGCCCCCAACTCAATCTAAGTTTTAGCTCGGAAACGGTTTCTGACCCGACCAAGAACGATTCTTCGTTCAATCGCCATCCAACCGAGAAAGAAGGAAAATATCCCGTTTGGTTATTCTTTCCGAATCTGGATGATTTATCGGAACGAATCGTACCGGTAAACAAATACTTGTCCTTGTAACTGTAGTTGACCCTGAATAGAGAGGACAATAACGACCACTGTTCCTTTACAGAGGTGCCACCAAACACCTGTCCCCCACTGATGGTGGGAACCAAATCATCCGGATAGTTGTTGGCCAATACCTGTTTCAATGTCAAATTGTCCTTTTGGGCGGTATATCCCAAAACAGCATCCAAGTAATGGTCTCCAAATTCCTTTTTCCAATTGAGGGTATTCTCCCAAAGCCAATTGGTCTCTGTGGAAGATGATGCCTGTCCATACGGGTTACCATCCGCCGAATTTCTGTACAACAATGTGTTGGCACGGTAAAAATCCTGATTGTACAAATTAATGTATGCCCCTCCGAAGGTCTTAAAACTCAACTCCGGTAAAATATCGTAAGTCAATGCAAGGCTTCCCCTTGTCTGAAATTGGAATATTTGGTCATCCACGGCTTCGATGATTGCCAAAGGATTACTTGCCGTTGTGGTCCCACCTCCCAAATAGGATTGGTTGTTCAGTTGGTTTATGGTACCGTCAGGATTGTATGGACTCACTGTTGGAGAATGCACTATGGCTGAATAGACGATACCTGGAGGCGTGGCAAAATAAGGTGAAGATGCCGGTACCCGTTGGTTTTCGGTAACGGTCGGGGCCAATCTTACATCCAAGTTCAACTTTTTGGCAAGTTGGGAATTTAGGTTCAGCAGTACGGAGTACCGCTCAAACTTCGCCTTATCTATAACCCCGGTTTGGGAAAAATAGCCCGTGGATACATAAAAACTTGTCTTGTTCCTTACCGGTGATGCGTATGAAAAATTGTAACTCTGAACTATCCCGGTCTTAAAGATAAGGTCTTGCCAATCAGTATCCGTACCATCCCAGTTAACAAAGGATTCCGGTAGTTCGTAGTTGGCATTCCCTCTATCTCCGGGTCCTATGGGATCATTGATGGAAGCTCCATCAACAGAGGCCAGATAATTGTTGTTCCTGGCATCCGTAGTATAGTCTATCAATTCTTGGGCATTCATCAAATCCAACTTATTGGCAACGGACTGTATGCTCACATAAGAATCAAAAGAAAATACTCCTTCTTCAGAGTTGGACCCTTTCTTGGTGGTGATCAAAAGAACCCCATTACCTCCCCTAGATCCATAAATAGCTGCGGCACTTGCATCCTTGAGTACTTGAATGGATTCAATATCATTTGGATTTAGCGTAGCCAATGGATTAATGGTCGGGGGTTGGAACGTAGCCCTTCTATTGGCAACACCTCCCAACTGACTTGATGAGGTAAGGTTACGCGAAATAGGGATTCCGTCCACAACAAACAATGGGTCGTTTCCCGCAGAAATAGAACCTGAACCACGCACCCTAATGTTAGGGGCCGCTCCTGGTTCACCGGAGACTTCCTGTACCTGCACACCGGAAACTTGGCCGATCAGGGCACCTTCCGGGGTCAGTGCGGGAACCTCAACAATGGTTTCTGGGGTAATGGAGACTACAGAACCTGTCACCTTGGTTTTGGCCAATGTTCCATACCCCACTACCACAACTTCTTCAAGGGCAGCGGCATCCTGTTCCATGGAAACCGTGATGGAGGTCTGTCCTGCCACATTCACTTCTTTGGGTCTATACCCAATATAGGTTACTTGGATTTCGGTAACACCTGCTGGCAATGTAATGGTAAATTTCCCGTCAAAATCGGTAGTTGTACCCACTGTGGTCCCTTTGGCCACAATACTTGCCCCCGGCAAGGGCATACCTGCTTCGTCCAGAACCGTACCCGAAAGGTTGGACTGCGGCTTTGGTGCATCAATTCTTTTCTGGGGAACTAAATTGGGCAGTGGCCCCTTGTCTTTGTGCTTCACCACAATTTGCCTTGCGATCACCTCAAAGTACAGGTCCGTATCCTTGAAAAGTTCTTTCATGAAATCTTCAACACAAAGGTCTTTGCGGGATATGGATACCTTATGGTTCAGGTCAACATCGGAAGCTTCATAGAAAAACTTGTATCCGGTTGATTCTGTAATCATTTCAAATACATCCCCTAGCTTCGTATTCTCAAAGCTTATGGCAACAATATCCTCTTGCGTACATGATGCCGCTTTCAAATGGCCGAATATAAACAGTAAGAAAAAACAGCATAATATTCTTCTACCGACCTTTGGCGACAAAGCATGGATAGTTTTGGTTTTTTTCATAATTCTTTTAGTCTAGTTAGTTAAGTATTCGTTTTTTGGTCTACTGGTTCTTCAAATCATAAGCACTATTGTTTGTTAGGTTCTTTTATTGTTATTGTTTTTCCTTCTTTTTGATAGCTGAAGCGGGTATGGGTCTGAATTGTTTTCAAAACCCGGTCTATGTCCTCCACATCGAACATTCCCGTGAATCTTCGCTCACCCAATTCTTCAAATTGGTTTATAATCCGTATGTTATACTGACGCTCCAGCTTTTTTATAATGTTGGACATCGCCTCGTTTTCAAAGGTCAATATGCCTTTGGTCCACGACACATATGAAGAAACATCCACATCTTCCACAACAAAACCACTCTCCACATCAAGTAGCTTTGAAGCTTTTTGTGAGGGCTTTAGCATTTGTGGGGTTTTGGAGGTATTTACATCAACTTCCCCAACTCCTACCGAGCCTTCTACCAAAACCACTTCCGCCACTCCATCCTCTGTATAAGCGGATACATTGAACACTGTACCATACACTTGGGTATATATTGTATTGGTTTTGACAAAAAACGGTTGTTCCGGGTTCTTGGCCACTTCAAAAAAGGCTTCTCCCTGCAAATACACCTCTCTTTTGTCCTTCCCGGAAAAACTAGCCGGATAGCTCAATGTAGACCCCGAATTCAACATGACCACGGTACCATCTTGTAGGGTTACCGAGAGCTTTTTCCCATAAGGGATCTTCAGTACATTGTTTTTTTCCACTTTCTTCCCTTTGGTTCCATTCTTTTGGGTGAGTACTCCTTCTACCAAAGAAAAAACAGTATTTCCCTTTTTGCTTTTAATCGTTCCATTGGCACTTGGGTCTAGATTCAACACTTCACCATTCTCCAATTGCAACGTTATCATATTTAAGTCCACTCGAGGAGTCATATCCTCTTGCGGAGTACTGTATAGCAATGCAAACAAGGATGTGGATACAATTACCACTATGGCAGCCGCATATTTCCACATATCTCCGCGTACCAACAATGACCTTACCTTTTTGGAGTCATTCTCTTTTATGGTTTCCAAGAAATTTTTGAAGGCTTCCTCAGACTTCCAAGATCTGTTCTGATAATTTATCAGGAAATCTGCCTGAACATACTTTTTGAACACTTCTTGGTTGTTCCCCTTTTTTACCCACTCATACAACATTGACAATTCTTCTTGGGTAGCTTCCTGGTTGATGTATCTTGTAATAGTTCTTCTTATATCGAACTTGGTCATCGGTGAAAATTTATCTCTTTTATAAAACAGACGCAGTTTTTCAAAAAACCCTTACCTGAATTTATTTTTTTAACACAAAAATTATGGAGTATGCTTTTTTTGCCCTGAAACTTTAGAAGGAACAATTCAGGGAAAATGAACCTACAGAGAGGTTTTTAGAAGAAAATGGTCAGTTGGGCCCTAAGTCTTTTCAGTGCTTTGCCCATATGCACTTCAACAGTTTTGATGGATATATCAAGTCTCTCGGAGATCTCTTGGTATTTAAGGCCTTCCTTTTTACTCATTATAAAGACCCGCTTACACTGTTCGGGGAGGTTTTCTATTTCGGTCTCCACTCTTTTCAATCGTTCCTCAAAAAGTGAAGCATCGGTATCTGCAACTTCCAGATACGCTTCTTGTTTGAGACTCTCCAACAACTCAAATTCCTTTTTCTTTTTCCGTTTTGAGTCTATAAAGAGGTGGTAGGCTATTTTGAAGATGTAATGCTTTAGTTTGTTTTCTTGGACAACCAACCGTTCCCTGTTGTCCCATAACCTAATAAAAGTTTGTTGGGCTATATCTTCGGCGACCCTTGTACTGCCAGAGACCACCGTCATGTAATTGCACAGTTCTCTATGGTATATCCCAAAAAGGTATCCATAGGCTTCTTGGCAGCCTTCTTTCAGCTGCTCAACAAGAAGATGTTCATCACTGTATTTTTTTTGGTCCATATATTTTCGTCTTGGTCATTCAGCGCGCGACCATTGGGAATACTTCCATTGTATCACCAATACCTGTCTCACGCTCTTAACGTAGCGGTAGTTCAAGCAAAGTGGCATGAACTACCTTTATCTCAAACGAAAAAGTGCCGTTACATAAAAATCCCCCAATACAATCTTGGGCTATTTTTAATAAAGGGAAGCTGTATAAGCTCCTTATTTCAATTCTTTGATCTGAAGTGACCAATAGAATAAATACCAAAAAACGTTAACAAATTATAAAAAAATCTTTAAATGATTTGTTTTTTAAAAAAATATGAAGAGGAGCTTTGATTCCCCTATTACCCATTTCACCAATTAGCTTACTGTAACCCTATACCGAAAGCATTGGAATTGTAGATGAACTAAATCCTACTATTGTGTTTGGATGTACAACTCCGGAATAAGATTGATCATGGCTTACACACATCGGTTTCCTAAAGGGAGTTCAGCTTGATTTTTAACACGACCTATATCGTCATGTGTGCAAGTTATGAGATAGGGACGAAGCAATTACGGCCGTGTCTTCTAAAGAGGTTTGGGATATGGCAACCCCAATGGTTATAAAATATCAATAAAAAGGCTATATATCAACCTTAAAGTTAAAACCAAGGATTCCAAAAGCAATGGAGACCATGACCGATAGTGCAACGATTATCCATCTTCCAATAATCGAGCATATTCCGGATATAAGTTCGACAACACCTACCATGGACATTATAAATTCATTGGTCAGCAGCCCATGGCAAGCGAACACAAATTCTTTGATCATCACTTGGTTGTGCGGAAGAAGTTCAAAAAACATATCCAACCCGAATAGGATTAAGGTAACCCCCAATCCTATTCGAACCATTTAATATATTCTTCTGGACATTCCTTTATTTCTTGGTCAAATGATATCCAGCCGATTCAACGGCAGAGGTAATTTCCTCTTCCGTGGCACTTGTAGTCTGAACGGTCAATAATTTGTCTTGGGAGGCAAAGTCAACCGACCAATCGGTCACGCCATCCACCTTATCCAAAAATGGTTTTACGGTATTGGCACACCCACTGCACTTAATATTTGATTTGAATTGTAATGTACTCATGTTCATCAATTTTAAATTAGAGAATTATTAAAGTTTAATTGTTTTAAGTCTCAAACTGTTCAATACGACCGATACACTGCTAAAGGCCATAGCGGCACCAGCTATCATCGGATCCAACAAAAATCCATTGATCGGATACAGCAGCCCTGCAGCTATAGGAATTCCAATGATATTGTATATAAAGGCCCAAAAAAGATTTTGTCTTATACCTATAACGGTCTTATGGGAGAGCTTCAGCGCTTTGGGAATCGCATTTAAATCAGAGGTGATCAGGGTCATTTTCGCGACATCCATGGCTATGTCGGACCCTTTGCCCATGGCGATGCTGACATCTGCTTGGGCAAGTGCCTGCGAATCATTGATACCATCGCCCACCATAGCGACCACCTTTCCACTTTCTTGAAGCCTTTTCACAAAATCAGCTTTCTCTGATGGGAGCACTTCGGCTTCATAGCTTTTGATACCTACCTGTTGTGATACGGCTTCGGCTGTCATCTTGTTATCACCGGTCATCATGTAAACTTCCATACCATTCCCCTGCATTTCCCGTATGGCTTCCTTTGAGGAGTTTTTTATGCTATCCATAATGGCCAAAATCGCCTTTACCTTGCCTCCACCGCCAAAGTATATGACCGTTTTGGCCTCCTGCTCTAACCCTTCGACCATGTGCCCCAGGTTGTCATCCATGGCGATTCCTTTTTCGACCATCAACTTATGATTGCCCACAAGGTATAGGGTTCCATCCAATGCCTCAGCGCGAACACCTTTTCCTGTAATACTATTGAAGTTCAAAATTTCGACCGGATTTACCTTTCTATTTTTTAAAAAGGAGACCACGGCTTCAGCCAAGGGATGTTCGGACTGCCCTTCCATGGCATATAAAATTTGCTCCAGGGCCCTGTGATCGGTCACATGGTCCGCAAAGACCATATCGGTCACCATTGGCTTTCCTTCTGTTATGGTTCCCGTTTTATCCAGGACAATGGCATTTACTTTGTAACCCAACTCCAAACTTTCCGCATCTTTGATGAGGATATTGTGTTCGGCCCCCTTGCCGATTCCCACCATGATGGCCGTGGGGGTTGCCAAACCCAGCGCACAGGGACAAGCTATTACCAATACGGCAACTGCGGTCAACAGTGCATGGGTAAAAGCGTCCTCACCCCCCAGGAACATCCAGGTGATAAATGTCACCAGTGAAATCGTCATTACCACGGGAACAAAAATACCGGCAATCCTGTCCACCAATTTTTGTACGGGCGCCTTGCTCCCCTGTGCTTCCTGCACCATCTTGATGATCTGGGACAAAAGGGTCTCCCCTCCCACCCGGTCAGCTACAAACTGAAAGCTTCCTTTTTGGTTTACGGTACCGGCAAAAACTTTTTCATCCTTTGTCTTTTCTACAGGGACGGGTTCGCCTGTGATCATACTTTCATCAACATAGGAACTTCCTTTGGACACCGTTCCATCCACAGGGATTTTCTCTCCCGGTCTGACCAATATCGTTTGACCTACCTTGACCGAAGAAATAGGGATTTCCCTTTCCTCCCCATCTGCTATCACCTTTAAGGTCTTGGGCTGCAACCCTATCAATTTCTTTATGGCGGAGGATGTATTTGATTTCGCCTTTTCTTCCAATAATTTCCCCAATGAAATAAAGGTGATGATCACTGTGGCCGCCTCATAATATACATGGGGTTCCATGCCTTTACTGAGCCAAAATTCAGGAAAAAAGGTATTGAATGCACTGAACAAAAAGGCAATGCCCGTACTGAGTGCGACCAAGGTATCCATATTGGCCTTACCGAATCTGGCCTGTTTGAGGGCATTTATGAAAAAACTTCGGCCAAACCAGAACAGAATAGGAACGGCAAGTACCAACGAAATCCACCTACCCAGGACCCAATCCATAAAAAACATCCCCAGAAGGAAAATGGGAAGTGTCAAAATAGCGGACCAAAGGGTTCGCTTTTTTATGGATACATAATGCTTTTTCGAAAGCTCTTCCTGTACTTCGGTAGGATCCTCGGCATCCACAATTATATCATAACCGATTTGACGTACCGCATTTTGAAGATCGCTTAGGTCCATAGCACTGTCATACTCCACAAGGACCGTACTATTGGCAAAGTTGACACTGGCATTGTAGACCCCTTCCGTATGGCCTAGCATGGATTCCACGCTGGATGCACAGGCAGCACAGGTCATTCCAGTGACCGGGAAAGATTTTTTTGACACCGTCTTCGGTTTCCTTTCGGTGTCCTCAATAATATCGATTGCATCCATTTTCTACTCCGATTTGTATGGTACAAATTTCAGAATAGACCTAAAATGCACTGTTACGTTATTTACTGAAAGAGTTGTAGAATTTTCCGAAAAATCAACTTTTATCTTTCCTCGTCAAGTACTTATAATTGGTGAGTGGTTTATAGAATTCGGCAACATCTATGAAATCAGGTTCGCCCACGTCAATCTTTTTTGGAGAATTTGCCCCGATCAGTTTAGAATATATTCGATAGGACAAACCATTGTAGTGAACTTGGGGCAAAACAAGAATATTGGTAGTAAATAATCGCCTCTCATTCGGCCAGATTCTTTGTTTCTTCCCTAAGAGATCCCTCGAATTTAGGAATAGGCCGCTTTTCTTTTCCTGCTTCGGTTTCCACTATTCCATTTTCCTTGATGTCGTTTATCAACCACTGCATTTCCATTATCTCCCTGCGTTGTGCCTTGATAATTTCATTGGCAAGCTCCCGTACCCTGACATCTTTTATTTGAGAACGTTCACTGGTCAAAATAGCAATGGAATGATGGGGTATCATTCCTTCCATGTAGTCGACTCCTGAAACGGTAACCTGACTCCTGACCAGCCATATCCCACCTGCAATCAACAAAACACCCAAGGCTAATATTGACATGTTCTTGCGTCGGTCTTTATACATCTGTAGCATATATAGTAGCATAATAATGATCATCGATCCCCCCATGATCAAAGTCATGAAAAATCTAGTCTCACTATACCAAAAATGATCAATGATTTGATATGAGTGGGTGTACATTAAAAAAAACATGGCGACCATTGAAGTACCAATCATCGCAAAAAACTTTAAATAATTATTGGATTTCCTTTGACTATCTTCCATTGTGCAAATTTTATCTGGTTATTGTGATTATTCCTTGACTTTCGAGTATTGAATTGTTCCATTCCAATTGTAGGCCTGACAATTTACCTGTTCCAGTTATCGTATATCGGTTCAATTGGCTTTGTTCATCGCTTGTATTTTATATTGACCCCCCTTATTTTCCAATGCCTTTTGTAGCTTTTCAAGGGGGACCTCAAATTGCGACTCCACTGTAGCTTCTGCGTTTTTTAGATCGACCGCTACATCGGCTACACCGGCCACATTGAAAAGAGCTTCTTCAACGTGCCCCCTACAGCCATCACAAGTCATTCCTTCTATTTGGTATCTTCTTTTCATGTTGTGATCATTTTTTATTTTAACAATTTTACACCTAGAATCAACAATGTTGGTTCCAACACGTATGGGAAAAGTAACACTTTCTGTATAAGGGCGTTGTTTGAAAAAAAACAAACCTTGACCCATTTGCGAAGAAAGGTGTTTTTTAAATAGCGTTTAGGAGGCTGGTTCCTTGGAAAGGTATTGCGCCCTTAATGGTAGAGGTTAAATATCATCAAGCGATATTCTATTTTGTATGGCACTTTTCTTAAATTGTGTAGGTGTCATTCCAGTAACTTTTTTAAATTGGTTGCTTAAATAGGCAACGCTGCTATAGTCCAATTGAAACGCTATTTCCTTTAAGCCCAATTCGTCATAAACAAGAAACTCTTTGATCTTTTCAATCTTTTGGTTGATGATATATTGCTCCAAGGTAATGCTTTCCACCGCGGAAAACAGCGAACTAAGATACTTATAGTCAAGATGCAATCCATCGGAAAGGTATTCGGGCCATTTGACCTTTTCCATGGGTCCGGTGTAGTGTATCGCCTCAATCACTAGGTTTTTGATCTGTTCTATCAACTGACCTTTACGATCGTTGATGATCGTAAATCCAATTTTCTCAAGTCGTTCGTTGAGACCTTCCCGTTTTTCAGGCGTGATTTTCCCATTGAGGGTTATTTCACCCAACGACACATTCATATAGGGAATGCCCTCATCGTCCAAAATACCTTTGACGGCCATGATGCATCTCGGACAGACCATGTTTTTGATGTACAACACATCTTTCGATTTACTGGACCCAACTTCCATATCATGCAGTGAATTTCCACAGGGCCTTCAAAAAAATGACGACCACTGCCAATATAACGATCAATATCAAGGCCAATATGCCAAGGATTTTCTTTCTTTTTTCCTTTCTATTCTTGGCCGGATCCCGTTTCTTTTTCGCCAGACCCCTTTTTTTCTTTCGCCTTTGCCTCCTAAGTTCGCTCATTTTTCCCAAAATGGTTCAACTGGCACAATAGTCAACTATTTGCTCCTAACAGGAGTCCTTTGCCAAATAAGTATGTCAATGTGTTTGAACTATCGCCTTTTCCATAATTTTCTGATCGTTGGTGAGCTGACATACCACAACAAGAATCCGCTCAAAACGGTAATCAATCCCATCAGGGAAAAAATCCGTAAAACCATGGTGTTAAAATCGTCCCGTCCCTCATAGTCCATGGTATGGGTCATCCACAAAAAATCGAACCATCTCCAGGACCGATACCTTACACGTTGAAACGACCCATCGGTCTCTGAGACATACGCTTTAAGGTTTTCATCCGTTTCATAGGTGATCACATAGGCCGGTAATGGACGTCCACGATACTCGTGCTGCCCACCTGTTTGGGTGAGTCTTTCGACACTTTTGACCTTAAGTTCGGGCAACATATACTGTGAAGCAACGGCCAAGGCCTGTTGTTCATCGATACCCTTTTTGATCTCCCCCGTTTGTGCATCCATCAAAACCCCACCATTGATCCAATAATAGGGACTTCCCCCTATATTTCTCATTTCCAAAGATTTGATTTTAACGTTCCCGTGTCCATTGGGAGCAATTAAATTCCCAAATTCTGACTGGTCCGGATGCTCCTTGATGAATTGATCTCCATGGATCTCGTCAATGTCCGTCCAACTAAAATATAGTCCACTGATGGTCCACATTAGGAACTGGATCCCAATAAATAGGCCAAGATATCTATGTATCTTTCTGACCTTCATCGATGTTTTTCTTCCGACCATTAGTTCTTCCCGTTGTTCCGTGAGGAGTTATGCATCTTTACAATTTTCCATTCCCCATCCGTTTTTTTAAGGATGGCAGTGGCAACCCCTTTTCTGCTGATTGTTTTGGCCTCACCTCCATTTTCCGATTTTAGGCCAATGGTATAGACATAGCTTTCCGTAGTAAAGGCAAAGGGTAGCTCCACCTTCACTTCAATGGTATAATCCGAAAACCTAAAACTGTTGAAATGTCCAAGTTCTGGACCTATATGATGGTCGAGATAATGTTGATAGGTGCCTTCCACGCCCCCGGATTCAAAAACTTCGGAATCTTTCGCAAAAAGCTCCAAGGTGCCTTCCGTGGTCAAATTTTGCAGGGCCTCCTTGTAGCTTTCCATTATCCGCAGCACAGCGGCCCTGTCCTGGTCTAGGTTTTCCTTGTTAGGGTTTGTTTGGCCAAAGCTTGTCCCTGTGAGAAATACGGCCATTAGAAAAATCTGTAAAGTAATACGTTTCATTGGTTTGTTTTAACATTGTTTAGGTTAGTATATATTGTATGATAAAGGCTCCCAGGACAATCGAAATGACGATCCCATATAGGATATGGGCCAACCATTTTTTTAAAATGGCCTTTTTCGGCTGCACAGGTCCATTGTCACGACAACAATCTTTCATCCTTTTTTTCCATTAGTGCCTGACAAGGGAAGGGAACGATTAACTAACTAACTCACCAACCAATCAACTTTGGGTGTTCCCTTCCCTTTCAGGACTTTATTTCCTCATTCATAGTAACCGGACATGACCAACAACAATAGCAATATCGTTTGTCCCGGTTTTAGGGTAATTTCCATGTCATTTTCAATTATCCAATTCTTCCATTAGATCATTTACCAAGGTCAATATCCGTTCTTTCTCTTCCACCGATAATTTTGCATCCTTATGGATCAGGGTATAGGAAGATAGGGGCATCTTATCGTCTTCGATCTGACTTGCGATGGACTTTAGTTTGCTCCTTTTTCTTCGATCCGAATAGTCGCCCCATTCATTGAAATTGAGTTCTTCCTTTCCCTCTTTTATGTGTTCTTCCAAAAACCAGGCGATGGGTTGGACCTTATTGTACCACGGGTATTGGGTGTTGTTACTGTGGCAATCATAGCAAGATACCCGCAAATCGTGTTCGATATCCTTGGCAACCTGGTTCACCGACATGAAGTCCGTATCGGGAACCACATCGCTCAAGTTGGGATCTGTGGGCACAAACTGGATGCCCACAAATCCCAACAGCACTACCAATACTATGATTTTCAGTACTTTCATTTAATTGATTTCCTTTTGCACCTTACCACAGGTCAACATCTTACTTCCAAAAAATGGATTCTGGATTTCGCTACTTGCGCTGAGCCACGTTCCTCCTTGGTTGTTGTTGTACATGGGGCAGAATTGTTGGTACAAGGTTTTGGAAGTCCCGGTTATGGCAATAAAATCGACCATATCCTTGCCCAGTCCCTCAAAGTGTTCCCGTTGGTGACCGATATCACTTTTGGCGATATGCTCCCCATGTTCCTTGGCCACTTCAATGATATCGGACAGCTCCTTCTGTTGCTGTTCATCGTATACGCTGATATCAAAGCTGCCCAAGGCACTGGCCAAGGCTTGGCCCGATTTGGCCGCTTCATCCTTATTGTCCGCCACCAGGGCATCCTTCAGTTGGAGGTAGCTATCGATCACAGATGTGCCCTGTGCATCGGACGAACCCATATCATGGTCCATGGTCCCGTGGTCCATTTCCCCCGCAGAGCTCTCATGGTGATGGCCCTCTTCCGTTCCCATCTCCATATGGGCTCCTTCCTTGTCATTTGTTTCCTTCTTACCGTCCTTACAGGAAATCACGGTAATGGTCAAAAGCGCAATGGCAATTGTACTTAATGTAACTGTTGTTCTTTTCATTGTAATTGATTTTAAGATTAATTCCTCGTTTTGATTGCCCGGGGTAAGCATTTTTGTATTATCCCCTATTATTGTTACTATTTTAATTTTTTCATCTAATTTTCCATTTCTCCCACGCAGGCACTCAGCCCTTATTCTTCCTCGACCGTACGCTTTTTCCCCAAAAACAATCGTTCCCCGAAAAAAATAAGCACCATCAATACCAGGGCAACAATGACCACCAAAAGATCACTACCGGCCTTTGACCAAATAAAGGCGCCCAACACCAGTACATCCAGCACAAGGGCCGTAATGAGGATAATGGGATTTGCACCGATTTCCTTTCGTAGATTGTTTAGGACCCCCCAATGGATCCCGATATCCATGATCAAATAAAAGATGGCCCCCAATGCAGCGATCCGGCTCAGATCGAACAACATGGTGAGCCCTATGGCAATCACCACGGTATACACCAACATATGTTTCTGTATGTCCCCGGGAATCCCAAAATGTCGATGTGGTATCAATTCCTTTTCAGTGAGCATGGTGGTCATCCGGGAAACGGCAAAAATGCTGGCAACGACCCCGGAAACGGTGGATATGATCGCCAGACCAACGGTGAACCAGACCCCATATTTTCCAAAAGCGGGTCTGGATGCCTCGGCCAGCGAATAGTCCTTGGCCGCAATGATTTCCTGGATGGAAAGATTGGAAGAGACCGCAAATGCCACCATGAGATAGACCAGGGTACATATCACCAAAGAAATGACAATGGCCCGTCCCACGTTACGTTTGGGATCGACGATCTCATCCCCACTATTGGTAATGGTGGTAAAACCCTTATAGGCCAATATCGACAGTGCCAATGCCCCCAAATAATCCACCAGGGAATGCTCGGTCAAGGACTGGGAAGGAACGACCTGATCAAAGGTAAATCCAGCTGCCCAAAGGCCACCAATGGCAAAAACCGCTATCCCGCCGATTTTTAGTATGGCCATGACCAAGGACGATCCCCCGATAGCTTTGTTTCCCATCACATTGACAATAAAGGCTGTGATCAACAACAATACCCCAAGGATCGGGGGCCAGAATCCTTTCGACTCCACATCAAAAAGCTCCAATACGTAGGTCCCGAACGTCCGGGCCACCAAACTCTCATTGATGACCATGGAAAGGGCCATCAGCAGTGCACCGGTAGCGGTCCAGGCCGTTTTACCGTAAACCTTTTTGAGGTACATGCCAATGCCCCCGGCAGAGGGGTAGGTATTGGACATTTTGACATAGGTGTAGGAACTGAAACCTGAGATGACTGCCCCGATTAAAAAAGCAAAGGGAAACCATTGGCCGGAGAGTTCGGCAACCTGACCCAAGAGCGCAAAAATTCCCGCACCGATCATCACACCGGTTCCCAAAGCAATGGTATTGGTCAGACTCAGGCTATTTTTTTTGTATTCTGCCATTTAAAAACGGGCTAGCAGGCCTCCGCCCCAACCATATCGGTTGTTGTAATTGGCCTGGATTGAAAAATTACGTGAAAGGATATAGGAGGCCCCTACCAGCCATTGGGTCTCACTTTCATAGGATGAATTCCCCAAATCGTTGACCCATCCAAAATCGGCCCGAAATTCATATTCCCCCTCGAGGAAAATCCTGGGAAAAAGCAATAGTTCCCTATCCAACCTTATTCTTGGACGCAGCTGGTGGTCCATACTCACATCCATATTAAAGCGGTATGGGGTAAAATACTTGACCCCTATCAGTCCCACTGTATTGAAACGGTCATAGGAATCAGGGATGGAGGTTTCCGTGTTCACCCCTGCATAGACCCGTACCCAGTCATTGAGATACCTGTTATAATTGACTTCCACCTCGGCATTTTGGTCGTAGTCAAATTCTGCCCGTACCCCAAATTCATTCCTGATATTACTTGAAACAAGGAAGAGTTCATTAAAATTGGAACCCAATCTGGCAGCACCCCAAGCATAATAATGGTCAGTTTCATCTACCAACTTTTGAACAGGAAAATCCTTCATCCTCAGATCCCTTGGGGTATCATAACTGAAAACCCTGGCCATGCCCCCCATCATGTGGTAGAGGATATGACAGTGGAAAAACCAATCCCCGTACTCTTCATTATAAAATTCGATGACCACTTTCTGCATGGGCGGCACATTGACCGTATGTTTCAAGGGTGACTTTTCACCATTCTCATTGATGACCCTGAAATAATGCCCATGGAGGTGCATCGGATGGTGCATCATGGTCAGGTTGTTGAGGGTGATCCGGGTTACTTCCCCACCTTTGATCTTGATCTTATCGGTTTCTGAAAGTGGCACACCGTTCATACTCCAGATATACCGTTGCATATTTCCCGTCAGGTTCAACAGAATGTCATTGACGGGCAGATCGGCATTATAGGTAGTACTTTCCTTTGCTTTTAAGAAGTCATAGTTGAAATACGTTTTACGGGTATCGTAATCAAAAGCTGAAGTGTCTTTCTGCATCATTGGCATAGTCTGAACCATAGGGTTTTCCATCTTGTCCTTATGTCCGGTGGATTTCATTGACGTTGAATCCTTTTCCATTCCTGCCATATCCCCCATCTTTTTATCCATCTCCATGTGCCTATGATCTTCATTCGCATTCATAGGCCTTTTATCATCCATCTTCGCAATGGGTTTATCCTTTTGACCGCTCATTTCGGTCTTATCCATCGACATCCCATTGTGCATACCCATATCCATGCTGCCATCCTTCATGTCCATCTGCATCCCATACTTTTGCATCAAATATTCGGGTGTATTTTTCTTCTTGTTGCCGGCCATTGCCGGAGCTCCCATTTTCATGTCCATTTGGGCCATTTGTTTCATCATCGCCACTTTGTCGGGCCTATCGATGGTCGTTGCGGGAAAAAGCGTTCCCTGCCCTAAATGCAACGAGGTATGCCCGGAGCCGTCCTGTGCCGTGGCCGTTACCTCCAAAGTGCCTTCAGGAACGGTCACGATGACATCATAGGTCTCGGCAATGCCAAAAAGAAAACGACTTTTGGAAACAGGCTCCACATCGACACCATCCCCGGAAACCACCATGGGGTTACCGCCACCGAAATCCATCCAATAATAGGTGGAGGCAGAGGCATTGACGAACCGGAGCCGCACTTTTTCCCCTGGTTTGAAATCAGGGTATTCGGCCAATGTTTTCCCATTGGTCAAAAATGCGGGGTAGTAGATATCCGCAATATCCGCTCCTTCCATACGATCTCGCCAAAATTTGAGTTGTGCACCTAGTGCACCTTCCTTGATGACCCTGCTCAAGGGCACCGCGGTCCCTTTTTTGACCTGGTACCACTCGTTTCCCCGTTTAAGGTTTCGGAGCACGTTCATGGCCTTTTCGTTCGTCCAATCGGAGAGCACCACGACCAAATCCTTATCGTAGTCCAACGTCTTTTCCTTGGGATGGATCAGTATCGAGCCATACACCCCCTTTTGCTCTTGCAGCATGGTGTGGGAATGGTACCAATAGGTACCTGATTGGTTGATCGGAATCCGATATTGGAAAGTTGTGCCAGGTTCTATGGGCGGTGTGGTCAAATAGGGAACCCCGTCATAAAAATTGGGCAAGATCAATCCATGCCAGTGTACGGAGGTTTCCACATCCATCTTATTGGTCACGTTGATCAGGGCGAGGTCACCCTCGTTGAATTCCAAGACCGGTCCCGGAATACTCCCATTGATGGTCATTGCATCGGCAGTGACCCCACCGAGGGTCAATTTGTTCTGTTCCAGTACAAGATTGTATTCCCGAACGGGTCTACCTTCCTCTTTTCTGTCCTCACCATTTGTCCCCACTTGCCCAAAAACATGGGTCGTCAAGGCAGTTAGGACAAAAAACAAGATTTTAGATTTCAATATTTTCATCATTCATTCATTTACATTTGTTCAATTACATTTCATCGGTGATTTCACCACAGGTCAACATAGCCTCACCGAAATAGGGGTTTTTGATCTCTTTGGTCGTACTCAACCAATAGGCACCTTTGTTGTTATCGGCCATCGGGCAAAATTGTTCGTATATCTTTTGATCGACCCCAAAAAGCTTGACACCTTTGGATAGATGGGCGGACAGATGTTTAAAATGATCGCGTTGCGCCTTGATATCCGATTTCTTTGAAATGGAATTCGCCGAATTGGAGATTTCCTTCGAGATCGTCATCCAATGGTCGTGCGCCTTTTTGTCCGTCAATTGTTTCATATCCACATGTTCCAAGGCCGACAACACTTTTTTTGCAGCGGCATTGGACTTGGCGGCATTATCATTGACAAGCGCATCCTTTAACTCCAAGTAGGCGCTCAACACCTGTTTCAATTGGTTCTGAAATATCCCTGTCGCCGCTATTCGCTGGTCCATGTCGGAATGGTCCGTTTTACTTTCCTGTTTGACATCGCCCATATCCATATCCGAATGATCGCTACCGCCTGTACCCTTGTCATCCCCCATCTTCATTCCTCCGTGGTTATGTCCCGTCATGGCGGGCCCACCTTCAGGATTCATCATGCTCGGTTTCCCGGCCAATTGGGCCGCCGCGTCGATACTAAAGGTCCCATTTACCGCGATCTCATCCCCTTCTTGCAGACCCTCCTTGACAATGAAACCATTTCCCAACGATGGTCCCAAGGTGACATCGCGCAACACAAAATTCACCCCATTGGACGTGGTATTCTTGATGTATACCACAGAACGTTCCCCGGTCCACATCACTGCCGACTTAGGAATGGTTATCGCTTCTGATGCAATGGGCTGTTTTGCTTTCACGGTTCCGGAAGCGAACATTTCCGGCTTTAACCTTAAACCGGTGTTCCCGATCTCGATTCTGGCCTTGGCAACCCTAGTCATGGGATTGATCACCGGGTCGATATAGGAAATCCTGCCTTTAAAATTTTCGCCCGGGAGGGAGGGTATGGTAAAGACCACTTCGTCGCCTTTCCTTACCCAGGGCATGTCGGACTCATAAATATCGAACAATACCCAAACGCTGTTCAGGTTGGCAATTTGATATAATGCCTTGCCCTTGTTGACATAGTCGCCAAGGTTTACCATTTTTTCGGTAACGTAGCCTGAAACATCGGCATGTATCGGCAATTCCTCCTTAACGGTCCCGGATTGAAGTATCTGTGCGATTTGGTTGTCGGAAAGCTTCCAGTTTTTTAATTTTTCCTTGGCGGCATTAAAAAACTGCGGTTGGGTGTCCGCCACCTTTCTTGCTTCAAAAAGTTCCTCTTGTGCAGTGACCAGGTCAGGGGAATAAATATAGGCGATGATCTGCCCCTGCTTGATGTACTCCCCTGTAAAATTCACCATTAGCCGTTCCACCCTCCCGGGAATATGGGAAGATTGGGAATAGATCGATCGTTCATCCGCTTCCACCGCTCATTTCAAGTATATCGGCAAAATCACAGGGACAAAGCTCACCTTCCTCGTTCAACCAGAAAAGTATCTTTAACCGAGTTTCGTTACCGGCCAGGGCTAGCACTTTGCTGATTTCGACAATTGTCTCTGAGTTTGTTCCCAAGGTTTCGCGACAACGTATTAGCTGCTTTTGGTCGGCCTCGTCGCGTGCTCAACTTAATTCAAGTGCCATAGTATTGTTTTTGAAAAAAATATAATTATTTAAGCAAATACTAAAATAATATTCTCCACCATTGCTCTTCCAAAATTACACTTTACTTAAATACATTCTACCCGATATTAAATCAAAGTAGCTATGTAAAATATTTTATTAAAAATAGGTGCTGAATCCAAAATACCATGTGGCCGTTCTTGAGGCAGGATTGTTGAGAATATCCTGTTGCCACTGGTATCTGTAGTTGATCCTTAGAACGGTCTGTGGTGCGGGCCTAAAGCTTATTGCAGGTGTAATTGCGAATAAATCATCCCCAACATTCGTATTGGTCTGGGCAAACCTGCCAATGTTGTAGTCCACATAATCCGTTCTGAGCGACAGGTTGAGTACGGCATTTTCCCAGTCCAATACTTCGGTCTTTAGTACCGGTTGGACAATATCCACAAAAAAACCAACTTGCCGATCACCAAACTGCTGGGTAAAAGTGTCCGGAACATCGACCCATATGTAGGCCATTTCACCGATAAACCTTGTCCCCGTTTTTTTAATGGCAGTATTTAAATCCAGGGCAAGAACATCTACCCTCCCTGATTGTGTATCAACCTGAAGCCCGTCAACTTCTTTCCTATTGTAGGCCCCACCCATATAAGAAATGCCCAATTCCCCTAATTTTCTATGCTTAATGGCCAACTTTCCATTGAGGAGCGCATTTCCGCTAAAATTCTCCTCGAATCGCGAGGAATTCTCCTTGACCGAAGCCAAAAATGTTCTTTCTCCCTCTTTATCTATAATGCTTGTATCAAAGCCATTGGTGAGGTATGCTTCATAGCCCAAGGTCCAAGCTTCCTTATATGCCTTTCCATATATCCCAAATCCGGCATTGGAGAAAGTGGCGGGCAACAAATTGGTGCTGACATCTGGCCGCTCGACAAACTCCCATTTTGGTCCGTCGTGATTTTGATTAAAGGAACCTATTGGATTCAGTACGATGCCTCCCCTAAGGTTCAACAAGGGGTGCAAAGCAATGTCCATGGAGGCGAATTCAATGGCAATTTCCTCTGTCCCGTTTTCAAATTCCAATTCGGTCAAAAACTTAATGCGCTTTGAAATAGAAGCCGAGACAAAAAGGGTCAATCTTCGGGCCTGAAAAGAAAGCCCCTCGGACAATCCGTCCTCAATACTGTAGATTGAGTTCGCCTCTAGATAACCGCCCAGATTGACTGGAAATTTATCGAAAGTTAGAAAAGGACGGTCATAAACCGCATCCATATTCATCGATTCCTTAATACTGTCCCTGTCGCTAGTTTGCGAGCTAAGGGTTAAAACGTAAATGTTCATTAAAGCAAGGGCTGCATATATTTTACGAACCATGCACATAGATATTTTCATTATCGGCGGTTGTTTCAAATGATTTTAGGTTTTCTTCGGCCGGCCCTTCTAAAACCCTGCCTGAACGGTCGAACTCACTGCCATGACATGGACAGTTGAATATGCCGCCGCCAATGTTGAGTTCACAGCCCCTATGGGTACATTGCATCAAACTGGCCAGATAATTACTGTTTTGTGTTTTGAATATTCCGATGGGGTATCGCATGGAATCGCTCTGGATGACCACAAAATCACGTTCAATCTGCTTTCCCCCTTTCACCTGTTGAAACTCCCCCTTTGAAACTCGTAGCACTCCCCCTTCTTCAACGAAGGATGCATAATACAGGCCTGCGCAACTACCGAGTAAAGCGGAGGAAGCTGGCAGGACTGCTATCAGATATCCAAATTGTTTAATAAAATCTTTTCTATGCACTTATAGGGAATTAATGAATTTTATCAGTTGTGATTTTTCTTTTGGGGTCAGGGACAAATACTGGGCTTTTGAATTATCGGCCTCACCGCCGTGCAATTCAATGGCCTCCTCAATACTCGAAGCCCTTCCATCATGTAACAACAAATCCGAGTAGGGATGAAATTCCTTAAAGGATAACGATTCAATTGGGGAAAATCCTGTGGTCAACGTGGGTGTGTGACAGACAGCACATTGTACCGATTCAAAGAGTTCTTTTCCAGCAATGACATCGGGGTCTGTTTGATTTCTGGGAATTGGTGCTTTTAAGGTTTTAAGGTAGAAAACGACATCGTTCAAGGTTTGGGTACTAATTTCAAGATCCTCTTCAAGTCCACTGAACGGGTCAATGGGGTCATAAAGAGATGTAATCCCTATGTCCTGGTTATATGCGCTGACGCTTTGGTGCAACAAATCATAACTACCCGCTTTCTTTCCAAACCTGAAGATATAATTGTTGCCCTGGGGAACACTATTATTCCGAATCTTGGTGAATTCAGGAGGAATATTGTAGTGAGGTCTTCCACTAATACCGTCTTGATTTGCATCAGAAGGGTCTGCGAGAGCCAAAATATTCGCGTCAGGGACAGCATCCAACAAACCCAATCCCGTTACCGCCGGAGCGACCAAAATGGAAAATGGGAAGCCTTCAGGCACGGTCTCCGGTTCAAAACCCGGTATGGCTTTATTTTGAATTTGGTTCCTGCCATCACCGAAGGATAACATCGAGGGTAAGTTCAAGTCATTGTTACCGAATCTGATTAGTTGATTGAAAGGATGACCCTTGCCATCCCCTGAATGGCAACTTGCACAGCTGGTGCCAACAAACAAGGGGCCAAGACCTTTTTCAACCGTGAAAACATCATCGTTAAAAGCTATATCCCCTGCTAAAAACAGTTGTTGCTCGCTTAAGGACAATCCGTCCAATGGCCCGTCCAACAGCTCAAATTCCATAGGTTCTTCCGGACCCAAATTTTCACAGCCAAATAGAGCGATTAAAGACAGGCCAATAAAGAAATGAATGATTTTAGACATTACTATAATGATATTTATTCCAAATAAAATATATTTTTAGATAAGTCTAAATATAGATGTAAAATTCTTCAATAAAGAAGTGGTTAAACCTTAAAGGGTTTGTTGATTTAATTATGAAAATCCCGTACTGTGGGAAATGTCGGTTGGCCAGAATGAAAATTTATATTTCGATATTTACTATGGGCTTATGCCCACTTCATCCGCTGCAACCGCACCGCATTAAAAATCGCCAATAACGCCACGCCCACATCCGCAAAGACTGCTTCCCACATGGTAGCCAATCCACCTGCGCCCAGAATGAGCACGATAATTTCGCATAGTAAGCTATACCTAATATTTACTAGAGTATCACATAGGTAGAAAAGCTACTTAACTATCAGCAGTGGGGCCTTGGAGGCATACAGCATTTTTTTTCTTAGCCCCTTTTTGAAAAGTGCCTCAAAAAATCCGTGTTCCCTGTAAAGCAAAACCAATAGGTCTATTGGGGTTTCAGTCAAAAATTCATCGATACCCTCTTCGGGTTTGTCTTCCTCGATAACTGTAAAGAACCATTGCTTAGGTACAAGAAGTTTGCCAAATCTTTCACGAATAAATGCTTTCTCCGGCACTCTTTCCTGTTTGTCCGCTATATGTACAAAGTGCAACTGTGCATTATAGTTTTGCAATAATCTGGACAATATTTCAAAATCTATTCTATTATCCATACTATCCGTATCCACTGCGACCCCGATACGCTTATATGCAGTATAGCTGGCATCTTCAGGTACGGCCAGTACTGGACAAGGCGCCTTTTGTGTCACCTTTTCGGTAACGGTTCCAATAAAAATTTCATCAAATCCCGAAGCCGTGCCCTTGGTACCCATAACGACAAGACTGGTATTCATTTCCTTAGCCAGGCCAGAAATCACATCGACCGTTGCCCCGAAACCGACAATTGCTTGAAATTCCAACTTGTCCAGTTCAGGAAAGCCTCTTAGAAACTTATCCAATTTTTCTTTATTGAGTTTTTCTTGTGATGCTGTGGTATCTGTTACATTGTGTGCCATAGTTGCCATCCCGATGGGCGTACCGGATGGATATGCCACTGAATAGGCGTGGACAAAAACCAGTTTTGATTTCAATTTTTGTGCTAGCCCAATTGCGTAGCTCACCGCATTTTCTGAAACCTGTGTGAAATCTACGGGTATTAAAATTCCTTTATCTTTCATATCATTTTGTTTTTATTGATTTGACTTCATTAATCTTTCTTTTTAGGTTTAATTATTCAATTGAAAAGCAGGTAAAAACCATATAGAATGGCATCTAAAAAGGCAATTGTCAGCACCGCAAGGAACATTGCCACAAAAACCAACAAGCAATACCCTTTCTCCTTTCTGGTTCTTACTTTCCTGTTTATTGAATTCCCCTTTTTTTCCTCTAGTCTCCGCTTTCTTCTTTCCCGTGACATATTATACTGTGCTTTACTAAAATCAACGCACCAATGCTATCCCCTAAGGTCATAAAACCATTCTTCTGCACGTTTGATTCCCTCCGTAATGGCCTTCTCACGAGAATACCCATTCTCCTTTACCAATTCTTGTGCAATTTTGAGGGCCTTCTTCCGAACTGACGGCTGTAGGCCATCAAGTTTTGTTTTGAAATCTTCAAATGTCCAGTCCATATTGTATACTTTTTTTAGAGCTTTCGCCCTTCCATCTCTGCTTTTACAATGCCGCGTTCAAGGGCTTCCTCCTTGGAGCATTGGTTTGTCGTATAGTATTCTTTAGCATACTTTACGGCCAATTTGTGGATGTTTTCATCCAGCATATTGAGCCTCATCGAGCAATCTTTAAAAAGTTCGTCTTTCATCTATCAAAAAAGTTTTAACACGTAAAAAACCATGACCAGTAAATAAACTATATATGCCGCATCAAATACAAAAATCTGCCAACGAGAGAAACCGTGCAGTTCCTTGCTTTGATGCACAAATAGTGTGTAAAGCAGTGGCATAAGCCCGACAAAGGCCAGGTTGACCCAGAACAGTTCAAAGTCCTCAATGGGGGTGGTTACCAAAGCCAGCGGAAAAAATGCCACCGTCATCGTTACGGCATTGTCTGCAATAACACTGGTGGTGCCCGCTGTCACCTCGCCCCCTTTTACCACGCTCCAGGTCTTGAATATTTCCGGTGCCGTGGTCATTATGCCCGTGATGAAAAGGCCTCCCACGATTTCAGAAATATTTAGGGCAGAAACAATATTTTCGGTCGCCTTCACTATGAAAAAAGCGCCAACTGCTATCGCAAAGGCCCCGGCAATCGATAACCAGACCTGTTTTTTGTTCCATTCTACTTTTTTGCCCTTTTCCTTGCCTTTTATGATTGCGTGGGTCAAGAACGCAGCATAGGCCGCCAGCATAATCCACCCGTCCACAGGTTGCAGGCCACGCCAGGGCTTTGGCAGAGTTAAAATGGCCACAAGGGCGATAATGCCCAGATAAGGAAGGGACAGTACGGAAACCGAACGTTTGTTCAACGCCAGAATGTTTTTATCAAGATGTTCTTGATGTTCCTTGTTGTTCTTGAATTGTTTCCTGGAAGCAAAATAAGCTATGGTCACCATCAAGGGAATGGAAATAATATTGGAACCCAATAAGTTGCCCAGGCCAATATCGGAAACGTCCCGTGCCGCACTGGTTATATTGATGGCAACTTCAGGACTGGCCGTTACAAGGGCAAGAAAAGCGGCTCCAGCGGATGCGGTAAGCCCCCATTGCTTGCGGAGCAACTTTAAAGGAGTCAACAATCGATCCGCACCCCAGTGTGCTGCCCAGGCCGCTAGGCCCAAAACGAGTACCCATGGCCATATGTTCATAATTCTGTCATTTTAACATTTCTCTCTTTGCTAGGTTCGATATGGATGTGCACGTCAAGTATCTCGGAATATGACCTGAACAATCTCTCCTTTACTTTGTGTGCAATATCATGGCCCTCGGTCACAGTTAATTCCCCATCGATCCAAATATGCATATCGATATGAAAGGCCGTTCCCATCTTTCGGGAATGGCAGCGCTCTACCCTTACCACTTCAGGAACGGCTTCGGCCAGTCGGATAACCTCATTTCGAAATTCGGGCTCCACAGCTTCGTCCAGCAACTCCCTTACCGATGACCTAGCTATTTTATAGGCATTGAACAGAATAATGCCCGCTGCAATGAGTGCCGCGAAATCATCCGCTATCTCAAACCCTTCGCCACCGATCAATGCTATGGAAATCCCTATAAAAGCGGCTATCGACGTAATGGCATCACTCCTATGGTGAAATGCATCGGCCTTGACGGCCGAACTATTGATTTCATCACCTGTTTTCATGACATAGCGATACAACGCCTCTTTCGTGAGGACAACAAATACCAGTATGAAGAGTGTGAAGGGTGCAGGAGTTTTGTGGGGTACCAGAATATGGTCGATGCTGTCCCTTATGATTATACCACCTGCAATGGTTAGGGCTATGGCAATACCCACCGCCACCAGGGCCTCTATCTTACCGTGTCCGTAGGGATGGTTTTCATCCGGTGGCCTTGACGACCATCTCAACCCGGCCCATAATAGTGCGGATGTCAGCACATCCGCCCCGGATTCGATCGCATCGGCAATAAGGGCATAAGAATGCCCGAACACCCCGCCCAAACCTTTGATCAATGCCAATAATGCACTGATCAAAATACCTACGAGGGTAGTTTTGAGTCCTATTCGGGATATGGCATTTGGATTCCTTTCCAAAATCTTTCTTTTGCTATTTCTTTTCTTCCCAATACGTTATTTGGACAATTTTAAAATTCTAATGGCCCCACGCATCACAAAGGCAAATACAATACCGCCTATGACCAAATCGGGCCATTTACTGTCTAAAAAATAAACCAGCACCCCTGCCAGTATTACCCCGCCGTTCACAATAATGTCGTTTGAGGTAAAGATGGCACTTGCCTGCATATGCGCTTCCTTGCTTTTGGCCTTGTTTATCAACCATAGGGAAACGAGGTTGCCGATAAGGGCGAAAATGGAAACGATAATCATCCATTGGAACAAAGGGGTTTCGCTACTACTCAAAAACCTTCTCACGACTTCCGAAAATCCCAGCAGGGCCAACGCCATCTGAAAATAGCCACTGAATTTCGCCACTTTCTTTTTTCTGGAAATAGCGCCGCCTACGGCAAAAAGGCTCAATGCATATACAATGGAATCGGCCAGCATATCCAGTGAATCGGCAATTAGACCCATCGAGGAAGAAATCCAACCCGTAGTCATTTCGATAACAAAAAAACCAAAATTGATGTACAAGACCCACCAGAGTATCTTCTTTTGTTTGGTCTCATCTTCAGTATTAGGTGCTTCCGCCTTTTCTGTTCCCAAAAGTTTTTCCCCCAACTTTAATGCACCCAATTCCACGTTTATTTCTTGGGCATTCCCTTGATGGTACACATCTAATTTCCTATTCGGAATGTCAAAGTCCAGATATTTGATTTGAGGATTTGACTCCAGTTTCATCCGTATCATCTGTTCTTCTGAAGGGCAATCCATTTGACTTACCTTAAAAGTGCTTTTGTTTATAGTGGACATTTAAATAATCTGTATTAAATTCTACGTTTGGTCTTTTAAATCTTTACTTACTATGGGATTCCATATATTTTTCCAAAATCGATTTTAAGCTCTCCAAATAATCAGCGAACGATTTAATGGTCGGTTTTGCTTCATCATCTACGGGAATCGTTATGGGGTTCTCATCCAAATACCGATAGAGTTCGGGATATTCGTGTTCAATCCTTAGGGTCAATTCGTTGATTTCTTGGGTTAGTTTTTGAATTTTCTTCATCTTCGTTTTTTTTATAATTTTATATATGCAACGCCCTGTCTTCGGTAGCAGCCAAGCAGGCTTCCTTAAAGGTTTCTGAAAATGTGGGGTGTCCGTGGGACATTCTGGCAATATCCTCTGCCGCTGCCCTGAATTCCATCGCCACGACAGCTTCCGTATAACTATCGGCTATGCGCGGACCTATCATATGAACGCCCAAAATTTCATCGGTTTCCTTGTCTGCAATCACTTTTATAAAGCCATCGGTGTCCATACTTATCTTGGCCCGTGCATTGGCCTTAAAGGGAAACGTGCCCGTTTTTATAGCCCTTCCTGCTTCTTTAAGTTCCTCTTCGGTAAGTCCCACGCCGGCTACTTCGGGCTGTGTATAGACAATGTTTGGTATGAGGGAATAATTGATGTGCGGCTTTTGTCCCGCAATGCGTTCGGCCACAAAAACACCTTCTTCACTGGCCTTATGGGCGAGCATCGCACCTCGGACTACATCTCCAATGGCATAGACCCCTTTTACATTGGTTTCCAGGTTATCGTCTACTTTTATTTGTCCTTTTTCGTTGGTTTCCACTCCCACGTTTGCAAGGCCCAAGCCTGATGTAAAAGGTTTTCTCCCAATGGCCATCAGGCAATAGTCGCCTTCCAACTGCATTTCCTTGTCGTCTTTCCTGTTCTGTGCCGTAAGGGTTACTTTATCATCTGCTGCCACAGCTTTTGTGACCTTGTGTTCCAGATAGAACTCGATATCTTGTTTTCTTAGGGACCTGTACAATTGATGCCCTACGGATTTGTCCATTGTATAAATAAGCCCATCAAAATACTCTACGATGGAAACCTTTGAACCTAACCTGGCGAAAACCGAACCTATCTCGACCCCAATGACACCACCTCCAACGACCATCAAGTGTTTGGGGATTTCTTTAAGGGCAAGCGCTTCCGTAGAGGAAATAATCCTTTTTTTATCTATTTCTATGTTGGGCAAGGATGCAGGTTTTGACCCGGTGGCGATGACCATTTTATCGGTTTCTATGGTTTGTGTTTTGTCCTCGCCCTTAATTTCAATGGTGTTTTTGTCCTTGATGTTTCCGTGGCCTTCATAAACGGTAACCTTGTTCTTTTTCATCAGGTAGGCTACCCCGTTGATGATTTCCCCCACGACGTCTTGAACCCTTTGGTTCATTTTTACAATATCTACATTCGCCTCCTTGACATCAATGCCGAAATCCTCGAATTGGTGTTTGAGCTTGTGGTAATGTTCCGATGCTTCCAGCCAGGCTTTTGAAGGGATACAACCCACGTTAAGGCAAGTGCCGCCAAGGGTACTGTACCTTTCGATTATGGCCACTTTAAAGCCCAGTTGTGCAGCACGTATGGCACACATGTAGCCACCTGGACCGGAACCAATAATTGTTATATCATATTTTTCCATAATTGTATTTTTTTGGTTAAATAAGGTGGAAGAACCTTGAACTTGCCTCTTGGGCGCAAGGGTTCAAAGTTCTGGAACTCCCACCTGTTATTTTTCCTTACATTTCACGCATATCCCTTTTAATACCAAGTTGACATCGTTTATTTTATAATCACTTGGTAAACTTTCTTCCGGTATTTTATTTGGCAAACAGATTGTTTTCTTACATTCGGTACAATGAAAATGCAGATGTAAATCCGAACCATATTTACCTTTAACGTTTTCATCAGAAATTGCAAATTTTGCCACTCCGGTTCCATCATTAATCTGATGAATAAGTCCCTTCTCCTCAAAAATCTTAAGGTTGCGATAAAAGGTCGTTCTGTTTGCTGTCTTATTGGTTTCGCTCTTTTCGGCAAAGACCTTTTTTAAATCGGAAAAGGACACGGCACTTTGCTTCCTTCTCAGATACCTGTATATCTTGGACCTCATTTGAGTAGGGCGAATACCGTGACTTGACAATATTTTTTCCGTTTTGTTCATTTTTTAATCTTGATTCAAAGGCAATCTCCTTTATTGGATTTATTTTTTATAGGCGAGCAAACGCAATGCATTGACCACCACTACCAACGTAGAGCCTTCGTGAACCGCCACGGCTATGCCGATACTTGCCCAGCTCATTATGGTCGCAGGAATTAAAAGGGCAACAACCCCCAAGCTAACCCATAAGTTTTGCTTGATTATCGCCTTCGCTTTTCTGCTCAAACCGATGGCAAAAGGCAAGGTTTCCAGTTTGTCTGCCATTAGTGCTATATCTGCGGTCTCTAAAGCCACGTCGCTTCCCGCCGCACCCATTGCAATACCAACGGTACTGTTTGCCATAGCAGGGGCATCATTGACCCCATCACCTATCATTGCCAGTTTATTTTCCTGTTCCGCAAGTTTTTTGATGGCCTCCACTTTTTCTTCGGGAAGCAGACTTCCGCGAGCTTCGGTCAAACCGATTTCCTCGGCTACAGCGTCGGCTACTTTCTGGTTGTCGCCGGTAAGCATTATCATTTTCTTGATGCCTATTTCCTTTAGTTGGGCAAGGGTTTCCTTGGCTTTTTCCCGTGGCGTGTCCATTAGCCCCAGCATCCCTATAAATTCATTGCCCCTTTTTATTAGCATCGTGGTCTTTCCTTCCCCTTCAAGCGCTCTTACCTTTTCTGATACATCGCTGGGAACACCTTTATCAATATCCTCAAAAAGCTCAAGGTTGCCTATGTAAATGGAATTCCCTTGATAGTTTGCCTTTATGCCCTTGCCCTGTACGGCTTCCAAATCATCGGCATCGGGAATTTTGGTGTCCTTCCCAAGCCGCTCCATCCCATCCCTTACAACAGCCTTTGCCAGGGGATGGTCACTCAGTTCCTCAACCGCAATCGCGATTTCCAACAGTTCCTTTTTATCTATACTGCCAAAACTTTCGACGTCGGTAAGCTTTGGTTTTCCTTCGGTAAGTGTTCCCGTTTTGTCAAAAGCGAGAGCGGTAAGTACCCCTAAGTCTTCCAAGGGGCGACCGCCTTTTATCAAAACCCCGCCTCGTGCTGCTCTTGCCACACCACTCAATACAGCAGATGGCGTAGAAATGGCCAGGGCACAAGGACTGGCTGCCACAAGTACCGCCAGGGAACGGTACAGGCTTTCATTCCACGTTTCATCGATGACCAAAAAAGCAAAATTTAATACTATGACCAATAAGATTACCGATGGCACGTAGTACCGCTCAAACTTGTCTGTCAATAATTGTGTGGGCGATTTTTGGTCCTGGGCCTCTTGAACCATAGTGACCAAGCGGTTGAGGGTAGAATCTTTTGCCTCTTTAATCACCTTTATTTCGAGGGTATTGTTGCCATTGATAGTTCCTGAAAATACACGGTTCTCGTCGGGAATATCGCTTTTTGCTGTATATTCCTTATCGGGATTTTCTATTGGTGTTTTGTCCACTGGAACGCTTTCCCCGGTAATGGGTGACTGGTCTATACTACTATTGCCCTTTACAATAACACCATCAGCAGATATTTTACTGTTGGGGCGTACCACGATAGTATCACCTATCTGTAACTCTTCTATACCGACTTCAACGGTATCGTCATCCTTCTTTAATAGTGCGGTTTTAGGCGCAAGGTCTGTTAACGCTGCAATGGATTTCTTGGCCTTGCCCATTGCATAGTTTTCCAGTGCGTGACCCAAACTAAACAGGAACAGCAACAAGGCACCTTCTGCCCATTCGCCCAAATAGGCGGCTCCTGCAGCTGCGACCAGCATCAGGAAATCGATTTCAAATCCGCCCTTGGAAATCTTGACGATGGCCTCCTTCAAGGTAAAATAGCCACCGAAAAAGTAGGCCGCAATATAGAGCCAAAAAGGAATGTTTTCTGAAACCCCGGTAAATTTCTCCAATAGGAAACCCGTAATTAGTGTGACCCCGCTTAAAATAGCAAAATAGAGTTCGGTGTTTTTGCCGAAGATGCCGCCGTGGTCGTGGTTGTGGCCATCGTCTTTGCTGTGTTTTTCCTTGTCTTTCATATTATTAATGGTTTTGTTATCGTTAATTAAGATTTAATCCAGTTTTGGGCTTGTAATTTGTTAAAGGTTAACATTTTTGCTATTTCCAATTCATTTTTTGCAAACGTATTGCATTGAGAATGGCAACGAACGAAACACCTACATCGGCAAACACAGCCTCCCACATCGTAGCCAAACCGATGGCACCCAAAATGAGAAAAATCCCTTTTACCCCAAAAGTAAGACCAATATTTTGCCATACGATACGGCGTGTTGAGCGTCCAATTTGGATTCCTCGGGCCATCCTGCTCGGCTGGTCGGTCTGGATGATAACGTCTGCGGTCTCTATGGCCACATCGCTGCCCAAACCACCCATTGCAATACCCACATCACTGGCTGCGAGCACGGGTGCATCGTTGATGCCGTCGCCCATAAATGCTACCGTGGATTCAGGTTGTTCCTTGAGCTTTTCGACCTCGTTGAGCTTATCTTCGGGTAGCAAGCCGCCTTTGGCCCAATCAATATTCAGTTCCTTGGCAACTTGTTGGGTTATGGAATCCTTGTCTCCAGAGAGCATTATGATTTTAGCTATTCCGGCCACCCGAATCTGTTGAATGGTGTGATGCGCGTCTTCCTTAAGTTCATCGGCAATGGTCACATAGCCTGCGAATTTTCCATCGATGGCGACCATCACTATAGATTCGACTATCACATCGGTTTCAGGTGGAACATCAACACTATTGGAAGTCATCAATGCTTTGTTGCCGACCAAGACCTGCTTATGGTTGACTGTGCCCTTTAATCCCTTACCGGCAACTTCAGAAACTTCGGATGCCTTAAAATCAGTACCGTCCGCTTTGTATTCCAGAATTGCCTTTGCAATGGGGTGGGTAGATTGTTCTTCCATCGCCATCAGGTATTTCATAAATTCCACTTCCGCAAAAGCGGATGTATTTATCACTTCCTTAATCTTAAAGACCCCTTTGGTAACGGTTCCGGTTTTGTCCATCACCACAGTATTCACTTTGGTCATTGCATCGAGAAAGGATGCACCTTTGAACAGGATTCCGTTGCGCGATGCCGCACCCAGACCGCCGAAATAGCCCAGTGGAATGGAAATGACCAAGGCACAAGGGCAGGAAATCACCAAGAAAATTAAAGCTCGGTATAGCCAATCCCTAAACACATATTCATCGACAAAAAAGTATGGTAACAAAGTGAGTCCGATAGCAAGGAAAACCACGATGGGCGTATAAATCCGTGCAAACTTCCTAATAAATAATTCGGTCTTTGATTTCCGGGCCGTGGCATTCTGTACCATCTCCAGAATACGGGCGATGGAACTGTCCTTGAATTTCTTGGTGGTTTCTACTTCGATGACACCGTCGAGATTGATGCTTCCCGCAAAGACTTTTTCGTTCTGTGTTATGGTGTCGGGTTTGCTTTCGCCAGTAATGGCAGCTGTATTGAGCGATGCTTTGTTTGATAGCAGTTTGCCATCCAATGGGATTTTTTCGCCCACCCGTACCTGTATCTTCTCGCCAATATTGACCGTTTCGGGATTGACGGAAACGAAGTCCCCATTACGATAGACCAATGCCTCGTCCGGTCGTGCATCCAGAAGTGCCCTAATGTTTCCTTTGGCACGGTTTACGGCAGCATTTTGGAACAGTTCGCCCACGGCATAGAACAACATCACGGCAACGCCCTCTGGATATTCGCCTATGGCAAATGCTCCCAAGGTTGCGATGGACATCAGGAAAAATTCTGTAAAGAAATCGCCATTTTTAATACTTTCCCATCCCTCCTTGATGACGGGAAAGCCAACAGGGATGTAAGCCACCGTGTACCACACAATCCTGACCCATCCCTTAAAGAAAGGAAAGGCATCGAAATAGTCAATGGCAATACCAACTATGAGCATCACAAAGCTGAAAATTGCCGGTAAATAGGTTTTGAGCTTTTTTTCGGTTGCTGAAATTACAGTGGACTGTTTCCCTTTTAGCTCCCGTAGCTGTAGTTTTTTCTTTTTCATCCTTTTGTTGAGACCCAGGTCATTGCCTGCTCTTTATTTTTACTATCAAAAAATTTAACTTCAGACTTTATGAAAAAATCAGTTGCCTTCGCGGCCCATTCCTGCCATTTTTTATTGCCCACAAAGGCCATCTTGCCATAATCTCCCAAATGAGCCGAATCAATCTTTAGGTCTTCCCAAAAGCCTTTAAGGGTATAGCCTTTTAAATCTTCCATTTCAAAATAGAAATCCACTTTATGCCCTTTTTCTATGATGTTGTGGATAAGCGGATGCATCTTTTCCATATCCTTTTCCGTAAGTTTCCCGCTGATTTTAGCGGCAATAAGATGTTCTTGTTCTAAGTTTATTATCTGTAACATATTTGTATATCTTTATATTAATCTATTTAAAATATTAGTGCGTTGTATGTGCAAATATCCATTGGCCTACACTTACTTTTCTTAATTATAAAGCGCCTTCTCTTTTCCTAAGTGCAAGATGGCTTCGGGCAAATCGAGTTCGCGCGTTCCGTTGCCCGTTCTAATATAAAACCGTGACCTCCCGTCTTGACTTAGATAGACTGGTGTTTTGGCCGGGTCTATTTCTATGTAGCACACGTCATTTTCTCCATATCTGTAAAAAGATACATTTACAGCCGTACATAAATGGGTTCCCAATTTTAAAGATATCAACTGCATCAGGTATTGCTCAAAACCATCTGTACCCGGTTTTTTCAAGGTGTCAAAATCCTGGTTTAGACCGAGGATGTTGCCGTTATCGTCTACTCCTATAAGCAAATTACCACCGTTGGTGTTCATAAAACCCGCTATGGTCTTGATAATTACAAATTCCAACTGTTTATTCACTTTGGATTGACGTAAATCCCATCGCAGACTTGATTTGAACTCCACCAAATCATTCTCGCCTTTTTTAATGAGTTCCAGCAGGGTTTGCCCATCGATCCGTTTCCTGTTCAGTTGAAAAATCTTTTTTCTGAAAAAGACCATCAAGGCAAGGCTGCTTCCCAATATTCCGAACAACAGGTTTTTAAGGACTTGGTCAACATCGGTAAAACCCCATACGGTTTCAAAAGCCTCGCCAAGATAGCTTGGCCAGTGACCGGAATCGCCCGACCGGTCAAAGAGAAAAAGGGATAGGCCCAAGGGTTGCAGTATAAAGACCCCAAAGGCAAAGCCTGCCAAAAGCCATATCCCTATTTTTCTTCTTTGCATAGATAACGGTGTTATGGTCGTTCGGTCAAAAGCAAAACACTGTTATTTTTTGTCCTTTAACAGGAACGTCTTGCGTTTCTCAAACTCCTCTTCGTCGATTTCGCCGCGGGCGTACCGCTCCCTCAGGGCTTCCATTGCCCTGTCCTTTCTGTTTTTCTGTCCCGGTGTGGGGTAGGGAATCAGGAATATCCAGAAGATGAGGATTATCCATAACCCCCACCATATCCAGTGCATTCCCCCAAAATACCAATCGTCCATCATAATTTTCTAGATTTAAAGATTCATGTTTCAGTTACTATTGCTATTGCTTGTTTGTTCGAGCCAGTTGTTGGCCATGTTTCCATCTTCAGGTCCGAAATATTTTATGTGGGCTTCACTAAACGGCAATAGCGATTCGGTAAACCGTTCTTGCCATGTTTTTTCGCCCACCAAGGCTATTTTCTTAAGCCGTGCTTCTTCGGGAAAGGAAATATCCAACCTCTCACCGCTGCTTTTCTTCACTCCTTTTTTGCGAGGCTCCATTTCCATATACCAAGCGGGCAGTTCATTGCTTTTCAAATGTTCATTCAGGGCCTTGACTAAGGTCGCCCCATCATCGGCATCCAGCTCTTGATCTGCGATGGTATATAAGATTTGGTCTTTTTTATAGATTGCTATCATCGTCGTATTCTTTTGATATTATTGTCCTTAAAGGTTACTCCAAATTGCCATTGCATTTATTGCATACTCCCGTTACGACCAGATTGATATCCTCTGCCATATATCCTTGGGGCAGGTTTACCTGCGGGATTTTACGGTCGGTCAAACAAACGGTCTCGTTGCACCGGGTGCAATGAAAATGCAGGTGCAGGTCGTTGCCCACCTCACATTCACAGTCTTCCTCACAGAGCGCATATTTCATAATGCCCGTACCGTCCTCTATTTGATGTACGATGCCTTTTTCCTCAAATGTTTTCATCGTCCGGAAAAGGGTACTCCTTTCCGACTTCTCGAAGAAACTCTCCAATTCGCCCAAACTGATGGCCACCTCGTTTTCCAGTAACTTTTTATAGGTCAACAGACGCATCGGGGTGGGTCGTATTCCCTTGCTCTCCAATTTTTTGACGATTTTTTCCATGTGCGATGGGTCAGAGGTCGTACCGTTTTAAGGATTCCCCCGTTTTGATCTGGAAGGCATCCTCAATATCCGATAAATAGATGATACCGTCCCCTGGGTCGGGCGTTTTACCGTTTTCCGTAATAATATCGATTGCCGATTGTGCTTCTTCATTTTGACATACCAGCTCCACTTTTACCACCGGACTATCGGTTACGTGAAAATCCAATGAGGGCTTCGCGCCTTTTGCTTTGAATGCTCCAGTACCCTCCGCCTGTGAAAGCGTCATACTTTTAAAACCTTTATCGCTAAGGGCTTCGATGACCCTTTGTATCCTGTTCGGTTTAACAAATGCTTTTATTTCTTTCATTTTTAAAATGTTTAAATTTTTAATCGATTTTGAACCGAGCCTGTTCTTTAATTTTTAACTAACTAAATTAAGTCGATAAACAAACTCGGAATCAAAATCCTTGATTTTTAGAGAATTAATGTCCGTGCTCCAATTCGCCTTTCACCATTTCTGAAGAAAGAGTATAGGCCCCATTTGTTACTATTTTGATATTTTCGGGTGTTCCTGCAGGCAGGTTAACTTCAACAAACCCCAGATCGTTGACCCCCGTGCTCACGGGGATGCGTTTATATTTCATTTTATTTTCAACAGGTTCTTCATCCTCATCCATGATGAAGATATAAGACTGTTCACCTTCCTGGACAATAGCTTCCTCGGGAACAGCAAAGCCTGATTTTTCTCCTTGTACAATTCTTCCCTCCACATACATTCCGGGCAAAAGGTCCTTGTCTTTATTCTCGATATCTGCCAATACCTCTATGGCCTTCGGATCGCTCTCAAACGTCTGCCCTATGGAACGCACGGTGGCCTTTAACAATTCATTAGGTTTTGAGGCTGTTGAAAAATAAATCTGTTGTCCCTCCTTGACCTGCTTGATGTCCTTTTCATATACTTTGAAATTGACATAGATTTTCGAATTATCGCTTATCGAGAACATTTTGGATTGTGGGGCCACATAATCGCCCAGGCTTACCATTACTTCGCCCACATAGCCACTAATGGGCGTAATAATGGGGATGGCAGAATAGATCTCCCCTTCGGCCACTTTGGAAGGGTCCAGTCCCAACAAGCGTAGTTTGGACTTTAGGCCGTTTACACTGGAAGTGGTGGAACGAAATTTGGATTGCGCCATTTGGAATTCCTTGCCAGAGGAAACCCCTTTGTCATAGAGGGTCTTTTTGCGCTCAAAATCCTGCTTTAAAAATACCAGTTCGTCATTCTTTTCCTGGTATTCCTGTTGCATGGCGATGATATCCGGGTGTTCTATATAGGCCAACACCTGTCCCTTGCGCACAATGTTGCCCGGTACTACCTTGATCGAGCTAACATTTCCACCAATAAAGGGACTAATGTTTGCCCTGTCCTGTGGGAAGAGTTCGAGTGTTCCTGTTACCTTAATGTTGTTCCCTAAATTACGTTCCTCCAGAGGTTTCGTTTCCAGACCGATGGTTTCGGCCTGTTGTTTTGTAAGTTCAACAACACCTTCTTCCCCTTCTTCCCCTTCGTGGCCACCTTCTTCTTCGTCGTGACCCTCTTCTCCGTGCGCATCTTCTCCAGGTGCTTCGGTTTTTGATACGCCTTCCGTTTCGTTATGCCCAAGCTCGGATTTTGGGGCATCGTTACAGCTCAGAAACATAAGTGTCAATAATACGGTACTAACTAATAGTATATTCTTCATTTTTCTTTCTTTTTAAGATTATAGATTGCCCAATTGATATTGTATCTCAATGGCCTGTTGGTTATATTGGTTGATGAAATCCAAATGGTTTATTTTGATGTTGATGGCACTGTTGAGGATGGTGATATAGCTAATGTAGTCTATCTCACCTTCCTTGTTTGCCAGTTCGGCAGTGGTCAACTGTTCCTCTGCCAGTGGCAGTGCCGCTTCTTCATAGTACCTCAACGACTTCAACGTTTTGTCCTGGGCTTTGTACAGTTGGGAGACCAGGCTCTCGGTGGTCGCCTTTTGTGTCAAATACTGGTTTTCGGCCACCATGGCATCTGCCTTGGCCGCCCTTACCCTATTTTTTTGCGGAAGGAACCACAAAGGGATGCTGATGCCCGCCTGATAGGCATTGAACCCCGTAACATCATTATACTTGAGATTGTCATAGCTCAGGCTGAACTTTGGCAGGAACTGGGATTTTTCGACCTTTACGTTCGCTTTGCCCACTGCAGCGTTCTGAAGGTCGAATTGCAGCAACGGGTTATTGCTTATATCCAAAGTGTCCACAACCGATATTGGGTTTATGATCCCATAAGGCCCATCCATCGTATCAATGGAACCATCGATTCCCAGATATTGCTTCAATGCCCTTTTGGCAATCTCGATATCATCATAGGACTGTTGCTTTAACACCTGTATTTGTTGGTACTCCGAGGTAGCCGAAATATAGGCGAGTTTTCCGGTCTCACCGCTATCGTACCTTAATTTGGCCGCGCTTTCAAAATCGGCATAAATGCTGTCCAGCCGCTCGGCAAGCTTCAGGCGGGCCTTATTGTAGGCAATCTCATAATAGGCCTGCATCACATCCCGTACCAGCTGCTGCTCACTAAGGTCATAGAATTTCTCGCCCAGCTTGGTGCGTTCCTTATAGAACCTGGATTTTGAAAACCCGGAGAGCAGGTCAATGTTGCCCTGTTGTACCCCGAAGGTACGCAGATTTCCCTGATTCAGGCCTTGGTCTTCCCTGCCGGCATATAGAAACGTGCTGCCCAGGTCAAAACTGGTGCCCTTCAAGGCCTGTTCCCTGTCTATGAACGCTTGTCCTTCCTTTAGGGTGGGATAATTTTCCCTTGCCATTACTATAGCTTCATCTAAAGTCAAGGTTTGAGCGATGGGATTGTTTTGGGCCGATAGGTTACCAGATGATAAAAATCCTCCAACCAACAATAAAACTGGAATGATGGCTTGGCTTTTTTTGATATAACCCGTATCGTCACCATTATTTCTACGCTCCTTACGGGATTCCAACCAACTATAAAGTACCGGGACTACCACCAATGTTAAAAAGGTTGCCGTAATCAAGCCACCAATAACAACGGTTGCCAATGGTCGCTGCACTTCTGCACCACCGGAAGTAGAAATCGCCATTGGGATAAAGCCCATAATGGCCGCCGTTGCCGTAAGCAATATAGGGCGCAAGCGCTCGTGGGTTGCCTCGTAGATCCTGTCTTTTAAATTTGTCATACCACTTTCTTTTAAATCATTGAATTTGTTTATCAGTACCAGTCCGTTCAATACTGCAACACCAAAAAGCACGATAAATCCGACTCCTGCGGAAATACTGAATGGCATTCCCCGTATCCAAAGGGCAAACACGCCACCAATGGCTGCCAGGGGTACTGCCATATAAATCATTACCGACTGTGAGAACGAGCTCAAAGCAAAGTAGAGCAATATGAAAATTAGGAACAGTGCAATAGGCACTACGATCATTAATCGGTCGGTCGCCCTTTGAAGGTTCTCAAAAGAACCGCCATAGGTTATATAATACCCCGGGGGCAGTTTCAACTGGGCATCGAGCTTTTGCTGAACCTCCTCGACCATGGACTTGACATCCCTGCCCCGAACGTTTACCCCCACATAGATTCGCCGGTAGGTATTGTCCCTGGAAATCTGCATGGGCCCGGGTTTATAGCTGATGTCCGCCAATTCCTTTAGGGGCACTTGGTTACCACTGGGCAGGTCTATATACAGATTTTTAAGGTTGTTGATATCCTTTCGATAGTCCTCGGCCAGACGGATGACCACGTCAAAGCGCTTTTCGCCCTCGAATATGACACTTGCCGATTCCCCTGCGAAGGCGGCACTCACATAATCGTTGAGCTTGTCAATGGTAACCCCGTATTGCGCCATCTTTGCCCGGTTATAGACAACGGTCATCTGTGGCAGGCCACTGGTCGCTTCCGCCCGTACATCACCAGCGCCATCTACGGTTTGTATGATTGCCGCCATTTCCTGTGCCTTTTCGGCCAGAACATCCAGGTCCTCACCATAGATCTTGATGGCAACATCTTCCCGGACACCCGTCAACAGTTCATTGAAACGGAGCTCTACGGGTTGGGTAAACACGAAGTTCACCCCCGGGATAACCGAAATCTTTTCCTTTATTTTTTCTATGAGTTCTTCCTTGCTCTCCGCACTGGTCCATTTGCTCTTATCCTTTTCAAGGATGATGTAACTATCGGCAATGTCCATGGGCATGGGGTCGGTAGGGATTTCGGCCACCCCGATCCTCGAGATCATGGTCTTCACTTCGGGAAATTCATTTATCAAGTTCTGAAGTTTTTTTGAAGCTTCAATGGATTCGGTAAGGCTACTGCCCGGTTTTATCAGGGCCTGCATGGCAATATCGCCTTCATCCAGCTTTGGGATAAATTCACCACCCATAGTGCTGAATATAAATCCTGCGATTGCCAGTAAAGCAACTGCCCCTAAAACAATACCAGCCTTAAAACGCAATGCAAACGACAGCAATGGCTTATAGGCTTTGTTCAACCCTGCCATGATTTTATCACTGAACCTATCGATACTATTTTCAAATTTGGCAAACCAATGGTCCTGGTTTTTTGCAGGTTTCAGGAACAAGGCCGAAACCATAGGTACGTAGGTAAGGCATAGGATAATCGCCCCAAGTACGGCAAAACCAAAGGTAAATGCCATGGGACGGAACATTTTTCCTTCAACTCCGGTAAGGAAAAGGATTGGTGTAAATACGATAAGAATGATAAGCTGACCGAAAAAGGCAGAGTTCATCATCGTACTTCCCGATTCGTATGCCATTTCGTCCATTTCGGCCTGACCTATCGCTGCTTTTGATTTTTTCATCCGTTGATGGATATGCAATACCATACCTTCCACGATAATGACCGCACCATCCACGATAATCCCAAAATCGATGGCACCAAGGGACATTAAATTTGCCCATACGCCGAACTGTTTCATCAGGATAAATGCGAAGAGTAATGATAACGGGATTACCGAAGCGGTAATCAATCCGCCACGTAAACTCCCCAAGAGCAGTACAAGCACAAAGATCACAATCAATGAACCTTCAATCAAGTTCTTCTCTACCGTACTTGTGGTCCTGGCTATAAGTTCGGCACGGCTTAAGAACGGTTCAATATAAACGCCCTCGGGAAGCGATTTTTGTATCTCGTCAATTCGTTTTTCTACATTATTGATCACATTACTTGGGCTTTCTCCCTTTAACATCAAAATCTGACCTCCCACGGATTCGTGGCCATCTTGGGTAAACGCCCCATAACGTACCTGATTCCCATAGCCCACTTTCTGAGCGATATCACGTACCAGAACAGGTGTTCCATTTTGGGTAGTAACCACCGTATTTTCCAAATCTTCAAGGCTACTGGCCAAACCTTCGCCACGGATAAAGTTGGCCTGATGGTTTTTTTCAATATAGGCACCGCCTGTATTGGCATTGTTCACCTTAAGGGCTTCAAAAACCTGCCCCATGGTAATGCCAAAACTTTTTAGTTTGTCAGGGTTTATGGCCACTTCGTACTGCTTCACATAGCCCCCAAAAGCATTGACCTCGACCACACCGGGCACTAATGCCATTTGGCGTTTAACAATCCAATCCTGAATGGTACGAAGTTCCATTGCATCGTATTTATCTTCGTATCCTTCTTTTACCTTTAAGGTGTATTGGAATATTTCGCCCAGACCCGTAGTAATGGGTGCCATAAAAGGCGTACCAAAACCTTCGGGAATTTCCCCGGCGACTTCGGTCAATTTTTCTTGCACCAATTGCCGGGGAAGATAGGTGCCTGCTTCGTCCTTAAAAACAATGGTAACCACGGACAGCCCAAAACGAGATACCGAACGCAGCTCGATAACGTCAGGAAGGTTGGCCATTGCCAATTCTACAGGATAGGTAACAAATTGTTCAATATCCTCAGTACCTAAATTTGGGGCTACTGTAATAACCTGTACTTGGTTGTTGGTAATATCGGGGACAGAACCCAGATTTATAGTGGCCATAGACCAAATGCCCGTACCTACCAGTGCCACTATGAAGAGCCCAATAATAAACTTGTTATTAATGGAAAATGAAATGATTTTGTTAATCATAGTAAAAGTATTAATTCAGTTTAAACATCGCAATGCAATGAGATACAATGCGTTTATAATGTGATGCTTATTTTGAAAAGCATCACGTAAGGATATAGCTATCCTTAAAAAAACTGAATTATACTTTAGGTGGTTGGAAAAGCGATTCCAAATATCTGGAAGTGAAGTTTACTTTATATAAGTTAAACTGTTCTTTCCCTTCAAACTTTAATAGATTAATTAAAGCCGAATTGTTGTTCGCAATAATTAATACTAAAGGGTGGCAACATTGCTGATGGGAATGGATTGGTGTTTTCTGCTTACCAGAGTCATTATGGTGCCTTTCAGCTTTTGCTACGTTACCAAAGTAATCTTCAACTACATATTCAAGGAAAGAGTCACCATAAACTTTATGGTCTTGGTAATGGATTAGGATGCTTGAAATTTCTTTAATGGGTCCACAAAAGTCCATATCAATACTAATTCCCTGAAAAAAGAATAATAGCGACATTGATATGGAAAAAAGTGTTTTCATAAATTTCAACAAAGGTAAGAATTAATCGATGCACAGGTTGTGCAAAAACTTGAAAGCAGGGATAAAAGGTTTCATGAAGCACTAAAAACTAGTTATTCTGCAGATCCATAAATCTTTTGAGGGCGAAATAGGCTTTCCATAGGATAGGTCATATATATATATTATATCGTAAGATATCAGACATAAAATTGAGTGCCAAGAAATATATTTATAATATGATTGCCAAAAATTTCAAATTGCAAATATAACAATGATTACGTGCGACTGGGTTACAAAAGAACTTCAAAAATAGGGTAAGGTTTCAAATAGTCACTAAAATTAATAAACTGAAAAGGCTGAACAATAAGACAATAAGATTTCTAATAATATTAAAATTCTCCGTGCTTCCATCTCTCACTTTATCCATCAATGGACTACAAATCGTGTGCCTTACAAAAGTTATTACAGATTTGTTTATTTTCCCTTTGTTCTTTTTTGATGTTATTTTAAACAGAACTAGGTTTAATTCAATTCCCGCCTCGCCTTCTGATGCCCCTTCAAGGGTTATTGTTCCACTTGTAAAAGGAGGTAGACAGTCGTCCAAGTCCTTTTCGCTTGGGTAAACCGCCCTACGGATATCCTCTACAAGCAAACGTAATGGTTCGCTATTTTTCCTGAGTTCGCGAAGTCTTTCTTCTTCTGTAAACCGTCCATATTGAGCTGAAATTGGTACTGAAAAAAAGCAAAAAATGAGAAATAAGAGTGGAACGTGGCTTTCATATTCGGTAATTTTTAAATATTCAAAAAATTAGGGAAGCCAATTTTAGGGTAAGAAATACACACACCTCATTTTGAGTGGCTTTTAAAATGGGGGAGTTTTCCAATTTAGAAAATTTATTTGAGACCCCATTACAGGAAATCCACATAAAAACTGTGGTTTTCCCCTGTGTATATTTGCAAATGAATGCCCCGCATTACTTCAATCTCTTTGAAATTTTGATTATCATTGGTGAGAATAAAGTAATCACTCATTAGAATTACCTCTCGAAATCGAACTAATATCGAACTAATAAAAATATAATTAAATACAGTTAAATCAATATCAGTTATTTAATATAAAATAGACGATATACAGAACGTATTCCACAGCATGAAGGAATAAACAATCTTCTTCCCTGATATAGAAAAGGCTTGCTGAACAGCAAGCCTTTTTCCTTGGGCAATGATTTACTTGAATATATTTTTATTCAAATTTTGAAGCATCCAAATTGAAAAACCTAACAGCATTGTTAAAGAAAATATCCCGTTTTTGCTCTTCGGATAGATAATTGGCGCTTTCAATAACCTCAATGGAAGTTTCCAATAGCTCAGGCCAAATCATCAAATCGGTTCCATACATGATTCTTTTGGCAAAACCAGCCTGAACCAATCGCTTTAGATAAGCATGGATTTCCTCCAACGGATACGACCAGATAAAACCAGCCAAATCCACATATACATAAGCATTGGCACCCATGAGCGCTATCATTTGGTCGGCCATTGGGTAACCGGCATGCATTACCCAAATCTTCAATTTTGGATGTCTTGCCAACATATCTTCCAGTAAAAAAGGTTGCCCCAAAGACGCCCTGTACTCGGGCCTATTAATGTTGGCCATGCCATTACCTCCAGTTCCCATGTGTATTCCGACCGGAATTCCCAATTCCTCAGCAACACCAAAATATTCATCCAACGACATATCGCTTGGGGACATGCCTTGATATTGCGGAGCTACCTCTCCCATTACTTTGTAAAAACCTGTGGACAGGGAGTCCCTGAACGCCTCTACAGTCATCTGATCGGCATTGCTAATACCCAAGGACGGGATGATATGGTCAGGAGCAGCTTTATGCCATCTGTGAATTGCGTTAGCATCACCGCTAACTACCATAGTGATGTTCAATTCTTTATTTGCCCTGAGTATGGCCGCATCCATTTCAGCATCGCTCCTAGCTGGTTGCAAGGGCGAAATACAATCAGTGTTCATAAAGGACGGTGGTTCTTGGTTAGGACCACTCCCGGGCATGTCCTTCAAAAACCAGGGGCACATTGGAGAGGCATTCGGATTACCTCCCATGGCATGCACATGTACATCAATAATGGGCAATCTTTTCTTCGATTCTTGTGCATTTGCAGTAAAAACAAAGGAAAATAACAAAAGGCAGCCAAGTGCAGCTTTTCCAATGAATTGTTGGGTTGAATTTTTCATAAGTGGTTTGTTAGTTAATAATGGGTCAATTTAATGGATTTATCTAAATAAAACACTGCCAACACCATTGCAATCAACTGTTCTTACCATTGGAAATCAGTCTTTTTGTGAAATTTTATGGAATTCAAAATGGTCAGGTATTCTTCCTTAATAACTGTATTCGGGAACTTTGCCCTTTACACCTTTATAGAAATCCCTGATTTTCTGGAGGTCACTTTCTTGATTGTCCACTGTGAAAAATGGTTCCCCTATTTTGATTTCCTTTTGGCCAAAATCAAAAGCAACCATCACAATGGGTACTTGGGCCTTTTTGGCAATATGATAAAAACCTGTTCGGAGCTGTTCCACTTTTTTTCTTGTTCCTTCGGGTGCCAAGGCAAGCCGGAATACGTTTCGGGAATTGAAAATTTGGACGATGCTGTCCACTGTATTGGATTTTTTAGATCGATCTACTGGCGCTCCTCCCGTCCACCTGAAAAACCAACCAAAGGGTGGTTTAAAAAGACTCTTTTTGCCAATATAGTTGATTTCCTTGTTGATGACCTTCCGTATCAACAGGCCCATGAAGAAATCCAACCAATGTGTATGCGGTACCACGATGACCACGCATTTATCCAAGTCAGGAAAGCTACCTACGAGTTTCCACCCCAGTAGTTTAAAATAGATGAATTTGGCCAGCGATTGCATTTTTATTGCGAACCTGATAGATCAGGAAGAATCTTATATTTTTTGATACAACGCTTGAAGACGCTCTGGCGTCATTATGGTTTTCCAATCCTTGCCCAAGGCGTTTTCCCATAAAGGCTTCAAACCCAATGAGATATTCACCATAATATCAAAGTCGTTTTGAGTAAGATCGGTACAAATTCCTTTTGGCAATGTTATATTGTGCTTTTCCATCATTTTATTGAAAAGTGCCACTCCATCGGGGTAAAACTCTTCCAAATGTTGAAAAACCAAGCAATTTCCAATACCATGCTTTATACCCAAAAGATAGGAAAGTCCGTAGCTCATGGCGTGTGCCACACCCACTTGGGAATAGGCAATGCTCATTCCTCCATGCCAAGAGGCCATCATTAACTTATCCCTGGATTCTTCTGGAGTTATATCTTCCAAGAACACCTGCTTGCAGAGCTCCATGGCCTTTTCGCCATAGCTTTGGCTAAAGGCGTTCAGATAAGTACCGGTCAAAGACTCCACACAATGTATAAAGCAGTCCATTCCGGTGTAAAACCATTGTTCTTTGGGAACAGTTGTACTAAAATCAGGGTCCAACAGCACCTGATCAAAAGGTGTAAAGTCCGAATTGATGCCCAGTTTTTTTTCCGGTCCTAAAAGTACGGTCGTTCTGGAAACCTCGGCTCCGGTTCCACTAATGGTAGGAATCCCGACATGATACAAGGCCGGTTTGTTCACCAAATCCCAACCCTGATAATCCTTCGCCAAGCCCTTGTTGTTCAAAAGGATGGAAACGGCCTTGGCCAAATCGAGCAGCGTACCACCGCCAATACCGATTACCCCAGAGGGCAATTCGCTGTATTTTTCCCTGATTTTGGCCACCAGGGCATCCACTTGAGCTGTTTTTGGCTCTTCTTCCGCCGATATAAAAATGACCTCATCGTTGAACATCAACGGTACCTTTGCCAAAAACTCCTCGTTCTCGAAGAAATCGTCCACCAAAAAAATAAATGGCGCCTCCGAACTCTTGCGCATGGGCAACAAAATATCCCCTAGTTGCGAGAAACATCCGGCACCAAAAATTACTCTGGGCACCATGGGAAAGTTCTTGAACGTAGTTTTATGGGTTGAGGTTGTTTCTTGCTTCTTCAAATTATTGTCTGTCTTCATTAGTTGTCCAAATACTTCAAAATATCCTTGAGGCTGTTCAATTTAAGATGGTTGTTCACCTCTTCGTCTTCCGAAACCATCTCATGGGCCCATGTGGTATGAAACGGCACATGCACGGCTTTCGCCCCAATGTTTAAGATAGGCAATACATCCGACTTTAAGGAATTTCCTATCATCAAAAACTCATTGACATCTATATTTAAATGCTCCAACAAATTCTTGTAATTACTTTCTTTTTTATCGCTCAGAACTTCCACATGATGGAAATACTGGGACAATCCGGACTTTTCCAGTTTCCGTTCTTGATCCAATAGATCACCTTTTGTGAGCACGATCAATCGATACTTGCCCATCAATTGGGAGAGGACTTCCTCTACTCCTTCCAATAGTTCCACTGGGTGGGAAATCATCCTTTTGCCGAGGTTCAATATTTCCCCTATGGTCTCTTGCGGGACCTTATTGTTGGAAAGGTCCAAAGCCGATTCTATCATGGAAAGCATAAAACCTTTGATACCATAACCATAGGTCTCCAAATTGTCCATTTCCATTTTGAAGAGCTCTTGGTCTATCTTGTTCTTGGTCTCATAACCTTCCAAAAGCTCAGCGAACTTTTCCTCGGTATCCCTAAAATAGGTTTCGTTGACCCAAAGGGTATCATCCGCATCAAAGCCAATGGTCTTTATGTTGGAGAAATCTACTTCCATACTTTTCTTGCGCGTTCCAAATCTTCAGGGGTATCGATTTCGATGCCCGTGACGTGGGTTTCCACCATTTTTATTTTTTTTCCGTATTCCAAAAAGCGTATCGCCTCAATTTTTTCTTTGGCCTCCAAGGGCAACATCGGTAACTTTTGAAAGTCCATCAGTGCTCGTTTTCTAAACACATAAACCCCTTTATGCTTGTAATAAGTTGCTTCGACTTCCTTGTCACGGGGATAAGGAATCGGGGAACGCGAAAAATAAAGTGCAAAGCCTTGGTTGTCCACAATGACTTTTACCGTGTTGGGGTTTGCTATTTCATCCCAATCGGTAATTGGCGTCATCAGGGAACCAAGATCAATTTCCCTTCCGGTATCATTTTTGAAAACTTGAATGATTTTCCCCAAACTTTCGGCATCGATAAAGGGTTCATCGCCCTGCACATTGATCACCACATCCACATCCATATCCTCAACGGCTTCGGCGATTCTATCACTTCCACTCTCATGGGTTCTTTTGCTCATGATCACCTTGCCATCTATTCCCTGAATCACATCGGAAATTATGGGACTGTCGGTTACCACGTACACCTCATCAAAAAGTCCTGTGTTCACTGCCGCTTCGTAGGTGCGCACAATCACAGGCTTGCCGCCAAGGTCCTGCATTAGTTTTGCCGGAAACCTAGAGGCTTGATAGCGGGCGGGAATCATGGAAATTATCTTCACTTGTCGTTTTTTGGTTGATAAACTTCTATTTGGCCTTGGGCCTGATCTTTCTGTAAATCCTGAATATGATCAGCAATATGATGATGACCAGAATCGCAGCAATGGGCGGGACCAAAATGGATGCCGTGCTCACCGCTACGGCTGCACCTGTCTCCACTGTGGACACCAAAGGATTCGCCAATCCCCCGGTCGTTCCCGTGGAAGCCAACCTTCCTGCGGCATTTCCCCCTTTAATTGCTGTTGCGGTTCCTCCACCTGCGATAATGGCCAAGGACCAGGTCACTACCGGATCTAGATTGGCCGCTGTTGACACGACCACTGCAGTACCCGCGATTCCTGCCAAGGGAAGTGCAATTCCATCCAAGGCATTATCCACCCAAGGAATGAAGTAGGCGAAAATCTCAACGATGGTTGCCACCCCAAGGGTGATCAAGGCAGTGAGACTACCGATCCACTGCCAGTTTTCGTTCAGGTCCCAAACTCCCATATAGGCCGCAAAGCTAAGTGCAAAAAGCGGGAGAAAGACGCGAAAACCTGTGGAGGCCGCCAGTCCTATTCCGAGGAATAAACTTATTATGGTATCCGGTTCAATATTCATGCTGATGTCTAAAATAGGTTTTTCCTAGTCAAGAAAAAAATCATCCTTGAAACCTATCAAATAGAGTTTTCGCTCAGCCCTTGTCACTGCTGTATAGAGCCATCTGAGATAATCCTTGTCCACACCATTGGGCAAGTAGGGCTGTTCCACAAAAACCGTGTCCCACTGACCCCCTTGGGATTTGTGGCAGGTAACGGCATATGAAAACTTGACCTGTAGGGCATTAAAAAAGCGGTTGTTCTTCACGCCCAAAAACTTACGGTACTTGGATTTTTCGTGGGCGTAATCCTTCATTACCTCTTGGTAGAGCTTGTTCCCATCCTCATAGGAAAGTGAAGGCGTTTCAGCGGTAATGGTATCCAATAGCAATACGGTCTCAAAAGGCTTTTGATTGGGATAATCCACCATTTTTACCTTTACCTCGGCAAATTTGAATCCGTATAGTTCTTTAATGGCAAAAAGTTCCAATACCTCTATAATGTCGCCATTGGCAATAAAACCCGCTTCGGAATTGGGTTTCAGCCAGAAATAGTTGTTTTTGACCACCATCATATAATCGCCTACGGAAATTTCGTTGTCCAGAAAAAGGATACGCTCCCTTATATTTTGATTGTAGAGGTTGGCCCTTTTATTGGACCGAACAATGATGGCCGTTTGTTCCTTTCCGTTTTCACTGTAGGACGAATCAATGGCTTCTTGGATTTCGTTGCCATCAATGAGACGGACAATGTCGGTATATCTCTGCAGGTCAAATTTAAAGTCATCGAAAAATTCCGATTGCAATTGCTCTCTAAGGTTGGTGGCATTATGGAGGATTCCGGAATCATCGGATTGCCGCATCACTTCGTCCAATTCCAAACATTCCACTTCCTTATTATAATTTAAGGAAAGACGGTTTTCATCCAAAGCCGGGCTCAACTCCAATTTTACCGGTGGCAACTGGGCGGTATCGCCGATCAAAATCAATTTGCAATTATGGCCCGAGTGGACATAGTACATCAAATCGTCCAAAAGAGACCCGTTTTCAAACAGTTTGGAATCCGAAGGTGCATCAGGAATCATGGAAGCTTCGTCCACAATAAAAACCGTGTTGCGATGCTTGTTCGGGGCCAATACAAATTGGATTCCCCCACCCGATTGCTTCTTTGGAAAATATATCTTTTTGTGAATCGTAAAAGCCTTGTTTCCCGAATAAACGGACATTACTTTTGCCGCTCTGCCCGTAGGTGCCATCAAAACGGAACTCATTTTCACTTTCCATAGACTGCTCACCAAAGTGGCCACGAGCGTTGTTTTTCCCGTTCCAGCAAACCCTTTGAGCAGGAACACATCGTCCTTTTTGCCCTCTAAAACAAAGTTAGCCAGCTTATTAAGTGCCAGTCCCTGCTTTACGGTAGGTTGATGGGGAAATTTTTCGGTTAAAATCCTTAAAAATCCAGGTGCGTTAAAATCCTTCATGAGCACTAAATATAGCGGTCTTTTTTAAAGCAAAAAGTTTTCCAATAAAAAAAATATTGTAGATTTGTCTGTAACCACTAAATTAACTTTTGAAAGACAGTATCAGATATGTTAAACTTAATTCTTATTGTTGTATTAATATGCCTTGTGACCATAGGGCTTGTTTTCTTGATCGATAGATTTTTACCTCAAAAAGTAAAGCCAGTTCTTGTAATTTTATTCGGAATCTTGAGTATTTACCTTGGTTATAAAATATACGATTCCATCAATGCCCCTATCAAGTTCAATAAAGTAAGAAACGAAAGATTCACCGCAGTAATCAACAAACTGAAGGACATCAGGGATTCCCAAGAAGCTTACAAAACCGTAAACGGAAAATACGCAGGCAATTTTGAAAGCTTGATCAAATTTATCGACACGGGCAACTATACGATTACCACTCAGCGCGATTCTTCGTTTATGAGATATGATAGAGCTTATCAAATTGATATGCAACAGGACACCATCATCATTGATACTTTGGGGACCGTTAAGGTGAAGGATTCCCTATTTGGTGCTGATGACCGATACAAATCCATGATGAATGTACCATACGCTCAGAATAACGAAACCTTTGAAATGAAGGCGGACATTATTGAAAAGAGCGGTTACAATGCTCCTGTTTTTGAGGCCAAAGTGAAGAAAGATGTTGTTCTTTACGACCAGCCGGAAGACTTGCTTGAAAAAGAGAAAGCTTACCAGAGCGTGGAAGAGGTTAATGGAGATGAGATCAAAGTTGGTTCCTTGACCGAAGTTAGCACAAACGGTAACTGGCCACCTATCTACGATAGGAAAAAGAAGAACTAGCTATAGCACAGAACGAATCAAATAGCACTCATAGAAAATTGTCCATTCAAGCTGGCTTGAATGGACTTTCTTTTTGTGTACTGGATACCATTACCAACAAGATCCTTGCCTTTGAACGGGTAAATTTCAAAACACAACTTACCCCCTACCTGATGCTCAAGGAACTCAAGGAGAAGTTGAGCAAGCAAGGGGAGATTGGCAGAAATTTCTCCGAAGTCCTGGTCATACACAAAAACAATATGTTCAGTTTGGTGCCCAAGCCACTTTTCAACAAAGAAGAACTACCAAACTATTTAAAGTTCAATGCCAAGATCATGGCAAACGATCTTATCGCCTACGATGAGATTCCCAATCAGGAAATCGTAAATGTGTACATCCCGTACACCAATATAAACAACTACATTTTCGAGCTTTTTGGAGAGTTTGAGTTCAAGCATAGCGGCACCGTTCTCATCAACACTTTATTGAATCAAAGTAGAACCACGACCGAATCCGTTTGTTACGTTCAAGTATCCGAGCGGGAGATGGAGATGATGGTCATATCCGATAAAAAGCTCCTCTTTTACAATCAGTTCGAGTACAAGAACAAAGAGGATTTCCTTTATTATTTACTTTTCAGTTTGGAACAATTGCAAGTAGACTTGGCAAAAGTCCACCTAAAACTTTTTGGTGCCGTGGAAGAGGGCGACCCGATTTATGAGCTTTGCTACAAATACATCAAAAACATTGCTGTTTTTGTGCCCAGCAACCCTTCCTTTCCTTTGGAACAGTTGGAAAACGAAAGCATCGATTTCTCGATTTTAAGCGCTCTTTAGAATGCGAATCATTTCAGGAAAATACAAGGGCAAAAGATTGACTGCCCCAAAAAAGCTTCCCGTACGCCCCACCACGGACATGGCAAAGGAAGCCCTGTTCAATATTCTGAACAATAGGTTCTATTTTGATGAAATCAAAGTACTCGACCTTTTTTCAGGAACAGGGAACATCAGTTATGAGTTTGCATCACGCGGGGTGGAAAACATCACAGCAGTTGATGGTTTTCAAGGATGCGTTCGTTACATTTCAAAAACGGCACAAGAGCTGGGGTTTTCCATCAACACGATCAAATCGGAGGTATTCAAATACTTGCAGGGCAGTGCGGATAAATTCGACCTTATTTTTGCCGACCCGCCCTATGATTTTGAAACCGAACAATTTTTGGAAATCGCCAATCTTGTCTTTGAAAAAGAACTGTTACTGGAAGATGGCGTTTTGATCATAGAGCACTCCGAGCACACTGATCTTTCCGAACATCCAAAATTTTCAGAACAACGGAAATATGGCGGAAGTATTTTCAGTTTTTTTGAAATAGAATAAAAGCAGGCCATAAGCCGGATTCTGTGCATCCCAAATTAATTTTGGGAACTCCTTATCATTTATCTAGACAAATGGTTGCCCAAGTGTTCCAACCGCCTACCCTCCAACTCGGGCGTGCAGCCCTCGAACATTGGTTTACATGACGTTTCACCGCATAGAGTTTACCTGATTTCACTACAGCCGAACTGTACTTGCTTTCTGTTGCACTGGTCCTCGCCTCACGGCGGACGGGCGTTACCCGCTATGCCGCACTCTGGTGTCCGGACTTTCCTCTTCAAGCATGGTTGTCCATACTTGCAGCGATAAGGTGGCCTGCTGTGCACAAAGGTACTCCAATTGTTAATAAAAAACGGCCTAAGTGTTCCCTTCTGGGCAAGTTTGCCGCTTCCTATTTTTATATTTGTAGTAATTCTATTTTCCCGAGTATTGGAACCTTTTATAGTATCAGCTAGAAAATATAGACCCCAGACATTCAAGGATGTTGTGGGCCAGTCTTCCATTACCAATACCCTGCTCAATGCCATCGAGAACAATCATTTGGCCCAGGCCCTGTTGTTCTGCGGTCCAAGAGGTGTGGGCAAAACCACCTGTGCCCGTATTTTGGCCAAAAAGATCAACCAAGACGGGACGGAACGGGAAGATGAGGATTTTGCCTTCAATATTTTTGAGCTGGATGCGGCCTCCAACAACTCTGTGGACGATATCCGGAGTTTGATAGATCAGGTACGCATTCCTCCGCAAGCAGGCAAGTACAAGGTTTATATTATTGATGAGGTCCATATGCTCTCACAATCGGCCTTCAATGCTTTTTTGAAGACCTTGGAAGAACCTCCAAAACATGCCATTTTTATCTTGGCCACCACGGAGAAGCATAAAATTATACCCACCATCCTATCCCGATGCCAAATTTTTGATTTTAAGCGCATCACGGTAAAGGATGCTTCGGAATACCTAAAACATATTGCCGAACAACAAGGTATCGAAGCTGAAGAGAGTGCACTTCACATTATAGCCCAAAAGGCGGATGGCGCCATGCGCGATGCCCTCTCTATTTTTGACCGGGTAGTAAGCTTCTCGGGAAAAGAATTGACAAGAAAAGCCGTAACGGAAAACCTCAACGTTCTTGATTACGACATTTACTTCTCGGCAACCGATTTGATTCTGGAGAACAACATTCCCGAATTGTTGATCCTGTTCAACAAAACTCTATCCCTTGGTTTTGATGGTCATCATTTCATTACTGGCTTGGCATCACACTTCAGGGATTTGATGGTATGCCAACACCCTGATACCTTAAACTTGCTCGAGGTAGGTGAAGATGTAACCAAACAATATCAAGACCAGGCAAAAAAAGCATCAAAACAATTTCTGTTAAAGGCCATTGACTTGGCCAACGAGTGCGACCTGCAATACAAGACAAGCAAAAATCAACGATTGCTCGTAGAGCTTACCCTTATGAAATTGGCCTCCATCACTTTCGATGGAGAAAAAAAAAAGCTGATTTCATAATACCCGCTTCCTTTTTCAAAGGAAAGACCATCACAACAAACGGCACAGAACCCCCTGAAAATAAAGATTCGGCGACTACACTACCTACAACCGAAGAAAAAGGGGCGATAATACCAGCAGCTACAGCAACGCAATCTTCCCAAGAGATTGCTGCTCCGAAAACAAAAGAGCCTGAAAAAGAACGAATCAACGAACCTAAAGAATCGTACCAGCCCAAAAAGATTGAAATAAAAGGATCTGAAAAAAGGGTATCTGGACTTTCGCTATCGAGTATCAAGGTCAAAAAGGCCCATGAGAACACCAAGTCTCCCAGCATTGATGAAAAAGACTTGCCCAAAGACGCCTTTGAAGAGAAAGTAATGCAACAGCATTGGGACGATTTCGTACACCAATTGGAAAAACAAGGCCGAAAAATATTGGCAAGTAACCTCCAAACGGATGTGCCCAAACTCAAAAATGAGAATACCATTTGGATAGAGCTTCCCAACGGTACCATGAAAAAGGAAATTGAACGGGAACAAAGCCTAATGCTCGATTACCTGAAACAAAAACTGAACAACTACTCCATTTCACTTTACATTACGGTAAATGAAGAGGTTGCCAAAAAATTTGCCTTTACCCCCGAGGAAAAGTATGAAAAGCTACGGGAGAAAAACCCAAATCTGGATTTACTGCGACAAGAATTTGATTTAGATTTTTGACCTGTTCACAAAACGGGTTCTCAATCCATAGACCAACATTACCACCGCCGCAATCAAAGACCCCAAAGACTCGCGCCCTTCTTCAATATTCACGGTTTTCATACCATGGTCCAATTGTACGCCTTCGTAGGTTTCGGGCCAATAGACCACGAAGAGTACCAAAAAGAAAATCGTCAGTAAAAAATATACAATAGTTTTAAGTTTCTTCAGCAGAAAAAGTACTGATGCTACCACAGCAGCCAAATAAATGAGAATCCATTTTAAGGCATCTGGATCGTTGAACTGCACCACTATGGCATATCCGAACAAGAGGGTGAAAACAAGCGCGAAAATTTTGAAGAACGTTTCCATATTTATTGAATTACATGATTTTTAAGTACATCATAAACTTCTGTTGCCACTAGCTCCTTTTTGGACAATCCGTCCGTATTGTTGGTCGCCAGAATAGGCCAATCCTCCTTATCTTCAGGTATTCTTCCATGTGACCCTTTTACCAACTCAGCCTTTAACGGAATAATATCCAACACTGTTCTGAAGCCCAACTTCTTTTTCATGAGTTTCCATATTACCTTAAGCATAATGAGCTTATCCTTGGGATCGGTAAACATCTCCACGGGATCATATCCCGGTTTTTTGTGGATATCCACCATTCTTGCGTAATCGGGCGCCACGGCATCATCTTCCCAAAAATAATACGTAAACCAACTATCCTTGTCAGCAACAAGCACAAAATCCCCAGCACGTTCGTGGTTCAAATGATTCGCTTCCAGTTCATTCTTTGGAATGACTTTTTCCACCCCAGGAATCGTATTCAAATAGTCGTGTAGCTTTTGGTAATCAGTGGATGTTTTGACATACACATGTGCAATTTGATGGTCCGCCACCGCAAAGGCGTCACTAGCACCTGCATCCAACAGTTCCAAACCTCTTTCTACCCGAATTCCCAAATATCCTTTCTTTCTGAGGTACCTGTTAATGTGGATTGGATTGGATACATTGGTAATTCCATATTCCGACAACAAAATCACATTTGCTGATTGCGCCTCGTAATATTCCACCAAATCTTTGACCACCACATCAATTTCATTTAAATCCTTCCGCAGGACATCGAAATTCAGTCCATGGCGTTGCGTATTATAATCTAAGTGGGGTAAGTACACCAAGGTCAAGGTCGGGTCGTGGTCCTTGTCCATTTCCATGGTGGCATCTGCAATCCATCTACTTGACGCTATGGAGGTTTTCGGGCCCCAGAACTTGAACAAGGGAAAGGTCCCCAACTTCGCCTGGAGCTTATCCCTTAGTTGAGCAGGATAGGTATAAATGTCCGGTATTTTTCTGCCGTCGGCCAAATAGTTAGGTCTCGGAGTAGCGCTAAAATCAACCGTATTGTACATGTTGTACCACCAGAACATATTGGCACAGGTAAAGGTTGAATCCAAGCTTTTCAACTCGTCCCAAATTTTATCGGATTGTACCAAAGGATTTCCCTGACGCCAAAACTTGACTTCCAATTCCTCCTTAAAAAACCACCCATTGCCAACAATACCATGTTCCGTGGGCCATTTACCTGTTAAATAAGTGCTTTGCGCAGAACAGGTAACAGCAGGCAGCACAGGCTTGACAACACCATTCTTACCCATTTCCAGAAATGATTTTATGAAGGGTGTATGCTCCCCTATCAATCTATTCGTAAGCCCAACAATGTTGATAACAACGGTCTTCTTCATTATAATCTTGATTTCATCCATTCCAGCTCCCTCGCAATGGACTCTGTAATCGGTACTTTCAGTTCGTTCGGCAAAACGTCCCACGTATAGGTTTCCACTTCAATATGATGGCTTACAAAGTTACTTTCCAAATACTCCAACACCTTTTCAATTTGGTCTTGTGTGGATTGAAGCAGTCCGTAGTCCTTCAAAAATATGGGCACATGAAAATGGGAGCGCAACTCACGAAATGGCGCCTTCTTCTCCAAAACAACAGGTAGGTCATTGTATGTTTTTACTTTTCCATCCTCCATTTCGGTAACCTGATGCAAATAAACGGGTTCATTGAATTCGGCCAAGGTGTCCCAAAGCTCCTCTTCCCTATCCTTGTTGAAGATAATCTTCAGGGCTGCACTGACTTGAATTTTCCCAACATTGATGTTGGTCGCCTTGAACCTTTCAAAGGTCCAACCCGGTTCTTCGTAGGCCAATGCGAAATGACATACATCGTAACAGACGGTAATATATCTTTTGAGCAGCTCTTCTACCTTTTCAGGACCCAATTGAAAGGGTTCAAAGGCCTTTTTAGCCTCTGGTATCAAGTAATCTTGATAATAATCGAGTACTTCTTGCGTGTTCTCCAAGAAACCATCGGGCTCAGGTTCCACATCCAAGTGCATGTACCTACCGGATGCCCTTTCAATTTTGAACAATTCCAAAGCTACTCGAACCATTTGGTCCGCACCCTTGGCAAAGGCTTCTTTCTTTTCCGCTTCACTATCAAACCAATGCTTATAGGAAACGGGAGATGTGGAAATGCCACATTCCATGCCTTCAGGAGCTAAAAAATCCAATTGCTTGAATAGCCTTAGGGTATAGTTCAACCGCTCGTTTGTGGTCCAATCAGGCACATGGACTTGATCCTTAACGGGCTCGCCATGGAAATTTCCATAAGGAAACCCGTTCATGGTAAATACATAGCAGTCCTGTTGCGCAAGCCAATCTTTGAACCCCTGAAGTTGTCCTTCGTCCAGTTCCAAACTAGCAGCACTGCTCAATCGTAACCCTAGACCAAAAGCTTGGTCGGGAGAGACGGAGTGTTTTATTTTTGGCAGATGTTGCTTTAAACTCGTAAATGTTTCTTCCCAATCGCCACCTGCGTGGATATTTGTGCAATAGGTCAGCTGATATTTTTGCTTAATCCTCATATAGAGTTTTGCGGTTTGTACATGAAGCTTCGGACTGCTTTTTCCATTTTTGGATAATCGATGCTGTGGACATCGGTTTTTGTTCCGATTTTGGGAATCAATGGAATGGTAAGTTCTCCTCCCAAATGCTCACGAAACTCCTCAATTCCGTTGAGTAATTCTTTGATATCCTCATCCTTTTCAAATGGAACTTCCAATGAGAAGCCTACCTTTTTGATAACGCTCAAAACCCTGTCCAAGTCATCTTCCAAGACACCTGTTACACCGGCATAGACCATGTCGATTCCCATTCCTATCGCCACAGCTTCGCCATGACGTAAGCTATAATTGGTCATATATTCCAGTTTATGGGCAGACCAATGGCCAAAATCCAAAGGTCTGGATGAACCGCTCTCAAAAGGATCCCCTCCTTCGGCGATATGCTCCATATGCAGTTCCGCACAGCGATGAATCAGATAAGCCATCGGTTCCATTTCCCGGTTCGCCAAAGCTTCTGCATTGGATTCAATATATTCAAAGAAATGTTTGTCTTTAATCAGAGCTACTTTGATGGCCTCAGCAATCCCAGCCACCCAATCACGCTGATCCAAGGTCTTTAAAAACTCCAAATCGTTAATAATGGCATGGGGAACTGAAAAAGTACCGAGAAAGTTCTTTTTGTCAAAGGCATTCACACTGTTCTTTACTCCTACCGCAGCATCATTTTGCGCTAAAACGGTAGTCGGTATCCTTATAAGCTTTACACCCCTGTGGGCAATGGTCGCGGCATACCCGACCATATCCACTACGGCGCCCCCACCGATGGCGACAACAAAGGAATGTCTGCAAATCGCATTATCGTTGATGGCCTTTAGGCATTGATTCACACTGGACTGGTCCTTTTTGCTTTGTTCCCCTCCGGGAACCGCAATGAAATCAGTAAACTGAATCTGATCTTTATGGTTGTTGCAATAGGATTTTATTTGCTCTCCAAGGTTCGGATGATGATCCAACACCCCTTGATCGATCACAAAAAGACATTTAACAGGATGATTGGGACGGTATTCCGCCAATATATCTTTAAACATTGGATTCTCTGTCGCAAATAAATGCTGGGTAAAACGCAGCTGATAGCTATACTTTACCTGAAACTCTTGCCGTATGGTGGGTAAATTTTTGTTCATAAACTAGGTAACTGCAAATTGTTTGGCCAGAAATATGGATAATGGCAACAGTAATAGCATTACTATTCCCAGAATAATATTGGCATGTGCAACCGCTAGGGCAGCATCCAATAAAATAATGGACAAAACGCCAGACTTAACGGCCTTTTTAATATTTCCCGGTGTATTGCTTTGGTAGGCCTTGATCAAAGGTTTGAAAACCATAAAAGCAAAGAGCCCCAAAAACATCATATACCAAAGGTCGCCATTTGCATGTACTTGATGCAAATAAAAAACGCCAATTAGTACTACCACATAGAGTAGACCGGCCAGTAATATATTGCCCTTGTTCTTTCCGTGTACCTCTCCGCGACTTATCATGGTCACGGCAAATATAAACACGATAGGGACAAGCACATAGGGCCAGTTTTCGGTAGTGTTCAACAAGGAAATACCCATCAGCAGGTTCAATCCCCTGCACACTCCCATGTTAAGAGGTCCAAGAAATGCATGATGCTTTGCGAATTTATCATAACTTAAAATGGCCAATGCCAACAAAATGGAAATCAAACCGCAGTCCCTGTTCACCAAAAAAGCCAAACAAATACCAACTAAAAGTAAGATGGAACCAAATAGACCTGCCATTTTTAACGGAACTACCCCACTCGGAATAGGTCGCTCCGGGCGTTCTATTTTGTCAATTTCCACATCAAACACATCGTTGAGCACTACACCTCCCGCATATAAAAACACAGAAGCCATAATCAACATGAAGAATGGCGGCAAGTCCACGATCGGCAATTCAAAAACACCCAAACCGGCAAACAGGCCAGATATCGACATTCCTGCCAGGATATCGGCCGCGGCCGTAGGCAGATTGGCAGGCCTGCAGAGTTGTAGATATGCCTTCAAGCGTGGGTTCATTAAACGATTTTGTTGTCCTCCACCTTTGGCTCTTGACCACGTAGCACACTATTATCATTGAACAGTTTTCGTTGGTCAATGGCCTCTGGGGTCAACCAGTGTTCCTCTTTCATTTTTCCAGATCTGCCGAAAAAATCCAAAGCATTTTGGTAGCATGTCTTTACCACATCTTCCCGAGCCACTCCGTTCTGGAGCATCAAGTTCGCTGTTTTCGGCACTGCCAAGGGGTCACTCACGCCCCAATCCGCTGAACTATCCACAATAATATTATCACTACCGAATTTTTTGACGACTTCCACCATTCGCTGGTTGCCCATTTTAGTTTTGGGGTAGATGGTAAATGCCGCTGTAAATCCTCGGTCCAAAACATCTTTAACGGTTTCCTCGTTATTATGGTCAATCACGACCATACCTGGGTCAATGCCATGTTCCAGACATACCTCCATACTTTTGATGGTCCCTGCCTTTTTGTCCCTATGTGGAGTGTGCACCTGAACCATCATATTGAATGCCTTGGCCAGTTCCAATTGCTCTCTAAAAAAGCGGTCTTCGGCCTCGGTTTGGTCATCGTAACCAATTTCCCCAATGGCCACCACATTTTCCTTATGAAGGTACAATGGCAGCAATTCCATTACTTCCTCGGCTAAAGGCACGTTGTTGGCCTCTTTGGAGTTGAGTCCAATGGTACAATAGTGCTTTATTCCAAATTGTGAAGCCCTGAACGGCTCCCAGCCTACAAGGCTGCTGAAATAATCTTGAAATGAACCTACTTGTGTCCGGGGCTGCCCCAACCAAAAAGACGGTTCAATCAAAGCGACCACACCAGCTGCAGCCATGGCCTCATAATCATCCGTAGTTCTGGAGGTCATGTGAACGTGTGGGTCTATTATCATTAGTTTATCATCCATGGTATTATAAATTTTTCCAGGTTATATCTCCCTGTTCCACTTTTGGCAGAAAGGTGTCGTATGTTTCGAGTAGTTGTTTGGCTTCATCAGTATTGGAATGGTAGCATACCAAAGTTGCTGCCTTTTGCTCTCTTTCCTTATCACTTTTGAACAGACGTTCTATGTCATCCACCAGCTTATCTTCCAAAAAATTGGATACAGGTCGCCAAAACATGGGGTCAATATCCCTTGATGCCGCCCATCTTTCATGCGCATAATCGGAAATGATCCGTGCCAAATCCTTATTGGCCATTTCATCCACTTCGGGTATCTTTTTCAAATCCTGTTCCATAAAAGCGGACTTCAAGTACATTTGGTTCCACTCCGCGGTGGTAAAGTATCGGGAAGGGTAAGGGTTGTATTGTGAAATGGCATTGAAAACCGTCGCAATATTGGTCCTGAGCGCTTCCACCGCAGCAAACTTAAAATCATCCGGGTTTGGCAACAAGACCAAAAATTTTAGAAATGTCTCCAGCTCCGTCTTGTCCGCAATCTGAATCAATTGCTGCACAGGTTTCAAAAACTCATCTGTGGCCTCCAACACCGAAGAGAGGAGAAATATTCTGGACAGCTCCAAGGTAGAGGCCTGTTGCACTTCCAGATACTCTTTCCATCCAAAATCGAGAGAGCCAAAATCAGAAATCGGCTCATCATGAATTTTAGAAGTACATAAGCTATATGAAATGTATAAATCCTTTTTGCTCCTTGATTCCGAAATCTTTGCCGCAGTGCCCGTCAACCATTGGAATTCGGGCCCTTGCACGTTTAATTCAAGAATATCGGAGAGAAAGTCTTTTGGGGTTTTGGTCATAAGGTATCCACTAAAAACTGTTGATTTACAAATATAGCGGGCTTAGACGAATTTATTTAATCCTATCGGATTATCTTTGCGGAAAAACAAGCACCATGTTAGGCCTTAAATTACCTACCGACCCAAGATGGGTCAATATCGTTGAAAAGAACATCGAAGAAATTTTGACCGACCATGCTTACTGTGAGCAAAAAGCTGCCAGTACGGCCATTTCCCTGATTATCGGGTTCCCTGAGAAATCGGAATTGGTCAAGGAAATGACCGCTCTTGCACGTGAGGAAATGGGTCATTTTAACATGGTACATGACAAAATCATCAAACGTGGCTGGGTCTTGGGCCGTGAGCGTAAGGATGAATATGTTATCCAATTGATGAAATTTTTCCCAAAGGGTGGCAGTAGGGAAACGCATTTGGTGCACAAACTCCTATACGCAGCTTTGATTGAAGCACGCAGTTGCGAACGTTTCCGATTGCTTTCCGAGGAAATAGACGATGAGGAACTTTCCGAGTTTTACAGAAACCTCATGGTCAGCGAAGCCAACCACTATACCATGTTCCTGAAATTTGCCCGTAAATACGGCAACAAAGAGGAAGTGGACCAAAAATGGAACGACCTTTTGGACTACGAAGCCCAATTGATGAAAGAACTCGGAAAAAAAGAAACCATGCACGGTTAGTGCATACTTTTAATCCTCAAGCTTCTCCTTATAATAATCGTACATGGCAAATTGGGACCTTAATTCAGGTGTTCCTTTTGCTCTCTTTCTGTAGGCATTGTCTTGTTTTGCGGAGAACACCCTGGCCTTGGAATTGTCCTTCCAAGAAATCTCAAAGGTATCGAGCAGTTCCTGTCTTATATCCGGGTCGTAAACAGGACAGCCTACCTCTACCCTAAAATCCAGGTTACGTGTCATCCAATCTGCTGATGAAATATAGATTTTAGCATCGCCATCATTGCCGAAAATGAACAATCTTGGGTGTTCCAAGAATTTATCGACCACACTAATGGCCTCGATATTCTCACTCATCCCCTCCACACCGGGAATCAAACAGCAAATACCCCTTACGATCATTTGAACCTTCACCCCTGCCCTACTGGCTTCATAAAGCTTGTCCACCATCTTATACGAAGTAAGGCTATTCATCTTGATCTTGATATAAGCTTCCTTTCCCGCTTTGGCAAAAGCAATCTCCTTATCGATCAACTTCATAAAAGTCGATTTGGTATAATGTGGGGATACGATCAGATGTTTGTATTTGTTGATTTTGTAATTGGTCTCAAAGAAACCAAAGACTTTGTTCATGTCCTTTAAAATCCCTTGATGCGCCGTGAACAAGGTGTAATCGGTATAAATCTTTGCGGTCGACTCGTTAAAGTTTCCGGTACTGATGAAACCATATCGTTTGATTCTATCATCCTCTTCGCGCTCCACCAAACAGATTTTACTGTGGACCTTTAAACCAGGGACACCAAAAATCAGGTTGACCCCCTCATCCTGAAGATAGTTGGCGTATTCGATGTTGTTCTGCTCATCGAACCTTGCCTGCAACTCGATTTGAACGGTGACCTGTTTTCCGTTTTTAACCGCGTTGACCAAGGCTGATGCTATCTGGCTATCGCTTGCCAAGCGGTAAATGGTAATTTTTATGCTACGCACCTGGGGATCCAAGGCGGCCTCCCGCAAAAACTTGGTCACATAACTAAAAGTATGGTACGGGGCGTAGATCATATAGTCCTTATGGGCTATCATATCCAGCAAACTCCCTTTCATACTGAGGCCCTTTACAGGTAGCGGTTCAATTTTATCGTACATGAGGTCCTGGCGCCCCAAACTTGGAAAGCCCATGTAGTCCCGTCTATTGTGATAACGGCCACCTGGAATCACACTATCCGTATCCATGATGTCCATTTTTTCCTTTAGGAACTGTAGCGTGTCCTTGTCGATGCTCTTGTCGTATACAAATCGCACGGGATCACTTATTTTTCTGTGCTCCACACTGGAAGATATCTTCTCGATAAAGCTCTTGCTCAAATCATTGTCGATATCCAATTCAGCATCACGTGTAATCTTGATCATATGAGCGGAGATGGATTCAAAATCGAACATGGTAAACACGCTATCCAAGCAAAAACGAATCAAATCATCCAGTATGATAACGTAGTTTTTGTCACCTTCCTTTGGCAATACCACAAAGCGGTCTATTCCCTTTGGGATCTCAATAAGGGCATATCGGTTGTGTTTTCCTTTTCCGGACCCGTTTTTCATCACGATCTTTGTAGCTAAATAAGCCGCGGTGTCCTTCAGCAACGGAAACTCGGCAAGGTCGTTCAAGATGATGGTCATCAACTCTTGATTTACCTTTTTGAAAAAATAGTCCCGAATAAACTCAGCCTGACTTTCGTTGACTTCGGTTTCCCTTATAATGAAAATATTTTCTTGGCGAAGCTCTTTATCGATCTGTTTGAAAATCTCCAAACTACGGGCTTGCTGGTCGATCACGATCTTGGTAATCTCCTCCAGCAAATCTTTTGCCCTTTCGCCGCCCAATACACTTTTACCTGTTTTTCCCGCGTCAACAATACGTTTTACTGTAGCGTAGCGTACTTTGAAAAACTCATCCAAGTTGTTACTGAAAATCCCTAGAAACCGTAAGCGGTCAATCAGGGGAACCCTATGGTCTTTACTTTCTTGCAATACCCTGGCATTGAATTGCAGCCAGCTGATTTCCCTGTTTATATATTCGTTCGTTGTTTTTACCATTTATTTTTTCAAGTGTTTTGGAAAGACCATTTGCTTGGTGGTCCCCTCTGCTATTTTGGCCCAATCGTCCACACCAAATGTAATGTGGACAAGTCCGGCTGTGGGAACGTTCTCAATATACTGATCTCCCCAAGTATTTGCAAGTGACGTAAAGGCATAGTTATGTCCAAAAATGGCAACGGTATCCAAACCGTTGTCCAACTTTTGCACAAATTGCTCCACACTATTGCCCGAAAAGTCGTAAAGAGCATTGCTAATCAAGAACTTGGACATATCAAACTCTAGGTTTCTCACAAAAATCATGCTGGTGTGCAAAGCACGGTTGGCAGGACTGGAAAATATAAAGTCGATGGGGGGTGCATGCAGTCCAAAGGTCTTGGACACCAAATGGGCATCGTTTATACCTCTTTGCTTCAACGGCCTGTCTTTATCGGAGACATCGTAATCCCAAGAGGATTTCCCATGTCTCATCAGTATCAATTGTTTCATCTTTTAGGGATTTATGGTGCCAAACGTTCTATTTTCCAATCGTAATCCTCCTGTAGGGAGAACCGAAGCCTGTCATGCAGTCTATTGGGGCGTCCCTGCCAAAACTCTATGGAAACGGGCCGCACCAAGTACCCTCCCCAATGTTCAGGCCTTGGAACTTCCTTTCCCTCATATTTTTGCTCAAGTTCCTTCAACTTGACCTCCAAATGTTCACGGGACGGAACCACTTCGCTCTGCTCGGAGACCACGGCACCCAATTGACTGCCATGCGGACGGGATTCAAAATAACCATCGGATAGGTTTTCCGCGATTTTTTCCGCAGTACCCTTTATAATGACCTGGCGCTCCATGTTCGGCCAAAAAAAGGACAGGCAAACCGAAGGATTCGCTTCGATGGCCTTTCCCTTTTCACTTTGGTAATTGGTGTAGAAAATAAAGCCTTCAAAAGTGAACTTCTTCATCAGTACGACGCGACTTTTTGGAAAACCATCCAATCCCAAGGTAGAGACCGTCATGGCATTGGGTTCGTCCACCCCGTCAGAGGCCTCGACCTCATGGAACCACTTTTGAAATTGTTCCATGGGGTTCTCTTTGACCGATGCTTCGGTCAACTCGCTTTTCTCGTAAGATTTTCTGTAATCACCAAGGTCTTTTTGCATGATGTGAAGTTCGGCAAAAATAGGGTCTCCTCAAAGTAAGGAGTTTGTAAAAGTATTGTAATTTTTCAGCTTCCAAAATCGAACACCTTGCCATCATCGGCCAATTCCACTACTGGAAAAACTTCCTCAGCTTCTTTTTTAAAAAGCTCTATGGATTTGTAGCGTGTGGAATAATGTCCCAAAATCAGTAGGCTTGCATTGGCCTTTTTGGCGATTTGTGCGGCTTGTTTGGAAGTGGAGTGCTTTGTTTTTTCACAAAGATGCTCTTCGGAATCCAAAAAAGTGGATTCGTGGTACAGCACGGTAACATTCCTTATGATGGGTAAAACGGCTTCGTTGTAGATGGTATCGCTGCAAAAAGCATAGCTTTTGGGTTCGGGAGGATCCAGCGTAAGCTTTTTGTTTGGAATTACCGTTCCTGATCGATCCACTCCATCCACGCCTTTCTTTATATTGTTGAACTGGCTCTTGTCCACACCGAATTTTCTTGCGGCGGCTATATCCAACGTTCTGGGAGCTTCCTTTTCCTCAAAAAAATATCCATTGGTGTACACCCTATGAATCAAGGGTACCGTTCGTACGGTCACCTTGTCATCTTCAAAAACAAGTTCGGATTCCTTGGATTCCAATTCGTGGAATATCAACGGATAATTGGTCCATGAATCCCCTAACTTCAAGAATAAAGTAATCGCTTGTTTGATGCCCTTTGGGCCATAAATATGCAGTTCCTTGTCCCTGCCCAACAACCTAAAGGTCGATATCAACCCCGGTAGACCAAAAAAGTGGTCTCCATGCAGATGTGATATAAAAATGTGGTTGATTCTGGAAAACTTGACCTTATATTTTCTAAGCTGCACCTGGGTCCCTTCACCACAATCAATCAAAAAAAGATGGTTCTTGATTTCAAGTACCTGCGAAGTAGGGTTGGTAAATGTTCGTGGTGTAGCGGCATAGCAACCTAGTACGGTCAATTTCATATTCCAAGGTCGCGTTCTATTTCCTCCATTTCGATAAGATCTTTGGCTTCTTGAATAGTAGGCACAACACTTATCTCATCAGGAACTTCGTCATAGCTCAACTTATCGGTCACTAAAACAAAGGATTGCCCTGCTGTTTTATGGGTATTGGAAAGATCCAGAAATTCCAAAATGTCATCTATCCCCAGTTGATCAAAAGAAAAAAGGTTGATGACAATATTGTCATGCTTGAGTTTTGGATACGCCTTATTGAGGTTCTCCAAAAAACCGGACAGGGTCGTGTTCTCTTGGAAAACTATGGTCGTTGTTCCGTCTTTGTCGAAAATCATTTCTTACTTAATTTTTGATGCCAATAGGTACAGTACGGCCATACGTACGGCCACACCGTTTTCTACCTGATGCAAAATAATGGACTGGTCAGAATCGGCCACATCGCTGGTAATTTCCACACCCCGGTTGATGGGTCCCGGGTGCATGATCACTATCTGCTTGTCCAGACTGTTCAAAAGTTCCTTGTTTACACCAAATTGTTGTGTGTACTCTCGTGTGGAAGGAAAATAACTGATATCCATCCGCTCGTTCTGAACACGGAGCATATTGGCCACATCGCACCATTCCAAGGCTTTCCTGAGGTTCGTTTCCACTCCCACCCCCAAGGATTCAATATGTTTGGGAATTAGGGTTTTTGGACCACAGACCTTAACATTGGCCCCTTGTAGTTTTAGGGCGAAGATATTGGATAGTGCCACTCGTGAGTGCAGAATATCCCCTACGATCACCACGTTCTTTCCGCCAACATCCCCCAATTTTTCACGGATGGAAAAGGAGTCCAAAAGGGCCTGTGTTGGGTGCTCATGTGCACCATCCCCTGCATTTACAATGGATGCCTTTACATGTTGTGACAAGAAAATACCAGCTCCAGGGTTAGGATGTCGCATGACCACCATATCCACTTTCATGGACAGGATGTTGTTCACTGTATCGATAAGCGTTTCCCCTTTCTTCACGGAGGATTGCCCTGCCGAGAAGTTCACCACATCGGCGGAAAGTCGTTTTTCCGCCAGCTCAAAAGATAGTTTTGTTCGGGTACTGTTCTCAAAAAAGATATTGGCTATGGTTATGTCCCTAAGGGTGGGCACTTTTTTTATGGAACGGTTGATCACTTCCTTGAAATGATCGGCCGTTTCAAAAATGAGCGATATATCCTTTTTGTTCAGATACTTTATCCCCAACAAGTGATTTACACTTAACTCGCTCATTATCTTTTATTTGCTTACTAAATATACTTTATCTTCCCCTTCGTTTTCTTCCCACATCACCTTGACCTTTTCCTCGTTTATGGCATCCACCTGTCTACCACGGTAGGTAGGCTGTATGGGTAAATGTCGACTAAAACGTCTATCGATCAAGGTCAAGAGTTCTATATTGCTCGGTCTTCCAAAGGATTGGATGGCGGTCAGGGCCGCTCGGATACTTCTTCCGGTGTAAAGCACATCATCAATGAACACTACTTTTTTGTCCTCCACCAAAAAATTCATTTGTGTGGAATTGGCCTTGAGGATTTCTCCCCGTCCAAAATCGTCCCTAAAAAATGTGATGTCCAAGGAACCAAGGTCAATATGTTTGATCTTGTATTCCTTTTTGAGAATCTTTACCAATCGTTCTGCCAAAAAAATGCCTCTGGGCTGAATACCAACTAGTGCGGTATCCTTGAAATCCAAATGATTTTCCATTAGCTGACAGGCCAACCGGTGCAGTATGATGTTGATTTCCTTTGAAGTAAGCAGAACTTTTTGACTCATATGCTGTGTGCGTCCAACTCGGTTGAATACAAAAGTAAGCAATTCTTTAAAATGTTCGTGACATAAAAAAAGCCCCGACTGTTTCCAGCGGGGCTTCGTATCATTGAAAAGTCCGATTACTTTTTCTTATCGGCTTCCATTTTGTCTTTCAATGCTTGTAATGCTGAGTTGGCATCCCCAAGGGTCGGAGCAGCTTCATCTTTGGATGCAGCTCTTTTCTTGGCAGCAGCCTTCACATTTCTATCTTCTTGCTCTCTAAAGATGGCAGTGTGGCTAGCCACAACTCTTTTGAAATCCTTATTGAACTCGATGATCTTGAATTCGGCCTCTTCACCTTTTACAAGTTTCTTGCCGTCTTCTTTTTCCATGTGACGTTGTGGAACAAATCCAACGATATCCTCATTGAAGTTGATAGTAGCTCCTTTGTCAACAACCTCTGCAATGGCAGCTTTGTGGATTGTACCTTCAGCAAACTCCTCGGAGTACTTGTCCCAAGGGTTCTCTGTGGTCTGTTTGTGACCAAGGCTCAATTTACGTCCTTCTACGTCCAATTCCAATACTTCCACTTCCAAAGTGTCACCTACGGTAACAAACTCGGATGGGTGTTTGATTTTCTTGGTCCAAGAAAGGTCGGAAATGTAGATCAAACCGTCGATTCCTTCTTCCAACTCTACGAATACACCAAAGTTGGTAAAGTTTCTAACGATTCCTTTATGTCTTGATCCAACAGGATATTTGGATGTGATATCGGTCCATGGGTCAGGAGTCAATTGCTTGATACCCAACGACATTTTACGATCTTCTCTATCCAAGGTCAATACAACGGCTTCAACTTCGTCACCTACGTTAACAAAGTCCTGTGCAGACCTTAGGTGCGTAGACCATGACATTTCTGAAACGTGGATCAAACCTTCAACACCTTCGGCAACTTCGATAAATGCACCGTAATCAGCGATCACAACTACCTTACCTTTTACTTTGTCACCTACTTTGATCTCATCACCAAGGGCATCCCATGGGTGTTTCTCCAATTGCTTAAGACCCAACTGGATTCTAGACTTGTTATCATCGAAGTCCAAGATAACCACGTTCAATTTCTGGTCTAGCTCCACAACCTCGTTCGGGTGGTTGATTCTGCTCCAAGAAAGGTCGGTAATGTGAACCAATCCATCCACACCTCCAAGGTCGATAAATACCCCGTAAGATGTAATGTTCTTCACGATACCTTCCAATACTTGACCTTTTTCCAATTGGCCAATGATCTCTTTTTTCTGTTCTTCGATGTCCGCTTCGATCAAAGCTTTGTGCGATACCACTACGTTCTTGAACTCGTGGTTGATCTTCACTACTTTGAACTCCATGGTCTTACCTACATACTGATCGTAATCACGGATAGGCTTCACATCGATTTGAGAACCTGGCAAGAACGCCTCGATTCCGAATACGTCCACGATCATACCACCTTTGGTACGACATTTAACGAATCCAGTAACGATTTCTTCTTTATCGTGTGCGTTGTTGACACGCTCCCACGCCTTGATGGTTCTTGCTTTTCTGTGAGACAATACCAACTGACCGGTCTTGTCTTCACGGATATCTATAAGTACCTCTACCTTATCGCCAACTTTTAGGTCGGGATTGTAACGGAACTCATTCAAGGAAATCACACCTTCGGACTTGGCATTGATGTCAATGATAGCCTCACGGTCTGTCATGTGAACAACTTCTCCTTCCACTACTTCCTCATCGGCAGTGTCCACAAAGTTTTCCTCTACAAGTGTTTCGAATTCCTTGAGCTTGTTGTCGTCAACGCGCTCAATTCCTTCTTCGTACTTGTCCCAATCAAAGTTTTCAAGAAATTCCTGAGGGTCTTGTTCGGGCTGTTTTGCTTCTTTTACTACTGGTGCTGCGGCAGTTTCTTCTACCTCAACGTTTTGTTTTTCTTCAGCCATGCTTTGCTGATTAAAATTTGTATTCCACGTTTTACAAGAGCTGAACAATTACCGCGGAAGTGGTTTTAAATTGATTTTCTAAATTCCCTTTTTCTCTTGCCTCCTTGCCAAAAGGGGTGCAAAAATACAATTAAATTATTGATATACAAAGCCTACACACAAGGTTTACGCAAAAAAAGTATTACAATTATTTAATGGCAAATTATGGGCAGATTGCCTATCTTGAAACTTCTAATTGTTAACTGTAAAATAATAGTATTATGAGTGTAAAGGCAAAATACCAACCTGTATTAGACTTAGGTGAGGAATTGGAAGTGAAAAACGGCGATGTCAACGTTGAAGGCGACGTTTTAAAGATAAAGGGAATGACCAAGACCCAATACGAAAAGAATCTCCTTTGGGACAAAATCAAAGAGATCGGAGGGGAAAAACCATCCGATATCAAAGCGAACATTACCGTGGAAGATGATTCCGTGTACCATAGACATACGGTAAAGAGTGGGGAATCGTTGAGCAAGATCGCGAAGCATTACTACGGCGACCCAATGAAGTACACCAAGATTTTTGATGCGAACACCAATATCCTGAAGGATCCGAACGTGATTCACCCTGATCAGGTGTTGGTAATTCCGAATTTGTAACAGTCGTCAGTTCGAGCGTAGTCGAGAACATACAACTGATAGAATAAAAAACGCCCGATCGGGCGTTTTTTGTTTTTTGAAAACCATCGTCCAAAAATGTAAGGAACCAATATTTCAAACGAACCAATGAATCATCAAACTTTCCAAAAATCATAAAATAGCACGGGTCTTTACCTGAAAAAACCATGAAAAACTCCATTTTACTACTTTCGTTCATTCTTTTCTTGTTTTTTGGCTGTGGAAATTCGCAAAACAATAAAACGGTCAACAATCAAACCGTTGGTAAAGAAAGTATCACACAGGCCCAATCCGAACTGATCTTTAATCATTCCAAGGTGTTCCCTAACAATACCCAACTTGCATTCGCCTTTATAGAAAATGGCAATGTGATGTATTACGGCGCAGAAAAAAGGAACGATTCCATTTTTACCATTCAAAACCATCAAAATGCTTTCGAAATCGGCTCGATCACAAAAGTGTTCACTTCCACGCTACTTGCCGATTTTGTTTTGGAAAACAAAGTACAACTGGACAACCCCATCAATCCATATTACAATTTTGAGTTTAATGAAGGGCAAGAAGTTACCTTTAAAACATTGGCCAACCACACCTCAGGTCTTGCAAGGATGCCATCAAACCTGGTCTTCGATATCTCCAACCAAGATCCATTTTCCAGTTATGATGTAGACGAATTGGAATACTATTTGGCCAATGAAATGGAATTGTCTTTTGATGAAGATGGCGCATACGAGTATTCCAATGTTGGAGCTGGACTATTAGGCCATACCTTATCAAAAATTGGCAACAAACCTTTACTCCAATTGTTTCAAGAAAACATCTTTTCAAGGTACCATATGTCCAACAGCACTATTGGGAGCGACAAGGTATCCACTTTTTTAGTCCAAGGACAAAGTTCTGAAGGAAGACCTGTGAAAAATTGGAACTTGGCCTCGCTATCTGGTGCAGGGGATATTATTTCCACCGCAGAAGATCTATCCAAATTTGTTATCGCGCAATTTCAGGAGGATAATAAAACTTTGGCATTGACCAGAACCGTGACGCATACTATGAGCGATACTTCCAGTATAGGTTTGGGATGGCACATGCGAAAAGGGTCATCTGGCGAAAATTGGATTTGGCACAATGGTGGAACAGGTGGTTACACCTCCTGCTTGGTAATGAATACAGAAAACCAGAATGGGGTCATTGTACTATCCAACGTTTCCGCACTTGGCGACCCCATGATACATATTGACCAACTTTGTTTTGGGCTTATGGAAACTCTGTAACTATACTATTCATTATTCACCTTCGAAATCACCCTTTGTGAGAAATCATGAATACGTTCGAACTGTTCTTCCAATCCCATATCGCTGTTGTCAAACTCAATGGCATCTTTGGCTTTGGTCAAGGGCGAAATTGTCCGTGTTGAATCGATACGATCACGTTCCTCCACATTACGCAGCACTTCGGCATAGGCAACATCCTCCCCTTTATCCAATAATTCCTTGTAGCGTCGAGTCGCTCGGGTTTCGGGAGAAGCGGTCATAAACAGTTTTAGCTCTGCATCTGGAAAAACAACGGTGCCAATATCACGGCCGTCCATGACAATACCTTTGTCCTTACCCATTTCTTGCTGAATCTTGACGAGCTTTTCACGAACTTCTTTGATTGCTGCCACCCGGCTTACATAACCGGAAACCCGCATGGTCCGAATCTCTTGTTCCACGTTTTCATCGTTCAAAAACATATCGGAACGCCCAGTTTCCTTGTTGGGTACAAATTTGAGATGAATTTTGGACAGCTTTTCTACCAACGCATCTTCGTCCAATTCCCCTTTTTCATCAATGACACCTTCTTGCAGGGCAAAAAGGGTTACGGCACGGTACATGGCACCCGTATCCACATAAATATAATTCAAGGTTGAAGCCAATCGTTTGGCGATGGTGCTTTTTCCCGTAGAGGAATATCCGTCAATTGCAATCGTTATTTTTCCCATACACCAAAAATAGGCAGAAAAGGTATTACACCGTTATGACCTGAATCATTTAAAGTGACTTTGCATTCTTTACCTTTTGCTTGGTAATGGCCAAATCGATTACCTCGCTCATATCCGTCACATAATGGAAGGTAAGCCCTTTAAGGTATTCGGCCTTGATTTCCTCGATGTCCTTTTTGTTGTCTGCACAAAGGATGATTTCCTTGATGCGTGCCCTTTTTGCCGCCAAGATTTTTTCCTTGATTCCACCTACGGGCAATACTTTGCCACGAAGGGTAATCTCGCCCGTCATGGCCAAGCTCTTTTTCACTTTACGCTGAGTGAAGAGTGATATCAACGAGGTCAGCATGGTAATACCTGCACTTGGACCGTCTTTTGGCGTTGCACCTTCAGGCACGTGAATATGAACATTGTACTTGTCAAATACGCTGGAATCGATGCCATATTCATCTGCATGGGATTTAATGTACTCCATGGCAATTGTGGCCGACTCCTTCATGACCTTTCCAAGGTTACCGGTAATGTTCATGGTTCCCTTTCCTTTGGAAAGAATGGATTCAATGAACAAAATATCCCCGCCTACACTGGTCCAGGCCAAGCCTGTGACCACACCGGCCACATCGTTGTTTTCGTATTTGTCCCGCTCCAATCGAGCCGGGCCTAAAATCTCCTCAATATTCTCGTTGGTCAAGGTTACATTGTACTCCTCTTCCATCGCAATGGATTTGGCCGCGTAGCGCACCACCTTGGCAATCTGTTTTTCCAAACTTCGTACTCCGGATTCACGGGTGTATCCCTCAACGATTTTTTCCAATTGGCGTTTACCGATTTTCAAATCCTTTTTGGCCAATCCGTGTTCCCCGAGCTGTTTGGGCAACAAGTGACGCTTGGCTATTTCTACCTTCTCCTCGATGGTGTAGCCGGTTACATTGATGATTTCCATACGGTCTCGCAAAGCAGGCTGTATGGTGGATAAATTATTTGCAGTGGCAATGAACATGACCTTGGATAGGTCATAGCCCATCTCCAAAAAGTTGTCATGGAACTCACTGTTCTGCTCAGGATCCAACACCTCCAACATGGCCGAAGATGGATCTCCTTGATGGCTGCTGGCCAGTTTATCGATCTCATCCAATATAAATACCGGGTTAGAGGTCCCTGCCTTTTTCAAGCTCTGGATGATCCTACCGGGCATGGCACCAATATATGTTTTTCGGTGTCCGCGGATTTCCGCCTCATCGCGAAGCCCTCCCAAGGACATACGTACATATTCCCTGCCCAAGGCCTCTGCCACGGATTTCCCCAAGGAGGTTTTACCCACACCGGGAGGTCCATACAAACATAGGATGGGCGATTTCATATCATTTCGCAATTTCAAGACCGCCAAGTATTCAATGATTCGGCGCTTTACATCTTCCAGTCCGTAATGATCACGATCCAAAATCTTTTGAGCTCGTTTCAAATCGAATTTGTCCTGGGAATACTCATTCCATGGCAAATCCAACAACAGGTCCAAATAATTTCTTTGGATGGAATACTCGGCCACTTGTGGGTTCATGCGCTGCATTTTGGAGAGTTCCTTCTCGAAATGCTCCTGCACTTTTTTGCTCCACTTTTTCTTTTTGGCCTTTTCCGCCATTTCATCCACCTCTTCCTCGTAAGACAGTCCACCCAGTTCCTCTTGGATGGTCTTCATTTGTTGGTGTAGGAAATATTCACGCTGCTGTTGGTCCATATCACTACGGACCTTGCTCTGTATATCGTTGCGCAATTCCAACTTTTGAAGCTCTTGGTTCATGTACTTCAAGGTGGCCAGAGCCCTTTCCTGAAGATTTGGCATTTCCAAAAGTTGTTGCTTTTCGTTTACCCCCAAATTTAGGTTGGACGATACAAAATTGATCAGGAACGAATTGCTCTGGATATTCTTGATGGCAAAAGTGGCCTCGCTCGGAATGTTCGGGTTGTCTTTGATGATCTTGAAGGCCAATTCCTTAATGGAATCGATGATGGCCTCAAACTCACTGCTCTTCTCATCTGGCCGCTCTTCCTTGGCTTCGCTGACCTTGGCGGTCATGTAGGGCTTCTCGGTAAGCACGGCATCTATATTGAACCGCTTCTTCCCTTGAATGATAACGGTAGTGTTCCCATCGGGCATTTGAAGCACCCGTAAAATACGTGCCACGGTTCCCATGGTATTGATGTCCTCTGGTCCCGGATTTTCAACACTTTCATCCTTTTGGGAAACCACACCAATGGTCTTGGAACCATTATTGGCATCCTTGATCAAGTTAATGGATTTGTCCCGCCCTGCAGTAATCGGAATTACTACGCCAGGGAACAAGACCGTATTGCGAAGGGGAAGTACCGGCAAGGTTTCCGGCAAACTCTCCCTGTTCATCTGTTCCTCGTCCTCTGGGGTCAACAACGGAATCAATTCCGCATCTTCATCAAGCCCCTGTAGATCTATATTGTCAAATTTGGTAATTTTCATCTCTCCCATATCATCTTTTCGGTCATTTTGTCAGAATCGACCAAGGACCAATATTTTTATTCAACATTCAAGCCTTCGAAAAACCCTCAAAATCAGTGTTTACAGCGAATTGAAGACTTATTATCATCCATTAATTGGCAATTCCTGTGCCATTAAAAATCAAATTTTAAGAAAAAAGTGTAACAAATGGTAAATTGGGTAATCTATAAGACAAACCATTCATTTTTTGAGCCAACAAAATGAACATATTGACACACTGCTCAAATCGTGCATGCAGGGCAAACAAAGTGCGCAGCTAGAGATTTACAACCGGTATTACAAAGCAATGTACAACACCGCTTTTAGGATTGTAAAACACACTGCCGAGGCCGAGGATGTGATGCAGGAATCCTTCCTGAGCGCATTTACCAAACTGCACACCTTTAAAGGAGACGTCGCCTTTGGAGCATGGTTAAAGCGGATTGTGATCAATAACAGTATCTATCATTACAAAAAGCAGCAGAAAAAACGTGCTACTGATTTGGATGATGTAATGTACAAGGTCGAAGATAATGATGGAGTTGCTTCAGATCAAAATGGTTACTCAGAACTGAAGGCTCAAAAAGTGATGGAAACCATGAAAAGTTTGAAAGACAATTACAGAGTTTCTTTGACCTTACATTTAATAGAAGGGTACGATTACGAAGAAATAAGTGAAATAATGAACATTAGCTATGCTAATTGTAGAACCATGATTTCGAGGGCCAAACAAAGCCTGAGAAAAAAGTTGACCGTAAATGTTTAGTTATGAGCAAGGATAGTTTAGATAGTTTGTTTGAGAGACTCCAGGGGGAGTTCGATGTAGCGGAGCCACAAAACGGACACCAGGAACGGTTTTTGGAAAAATTGAACCAAGGCCAGGGCACCATTGCCCTGAACAAAAAGAAAACCTCTTGGTGGAAACCTTTGTCCATTGCAGCATCCATAGCCTTGGTGGCGATTTTGGGATATCAGGCCTTTGGACCTCAGCCCAACATTAAACAACAGGTAGTGAAAATAGCTCCGGAAGTTTCCCAAACCGAGTTCTATTTCGCCAACCTTATTGAGCAACAGGTAGAAGTACTCAAGGAAGAGAAAACACCTGAGACCGCTCAATTGGTGGATGACACCTTGACACAACTACAACGGTTGGACAAAGATTACCAAACCCTTGAGCAAGATTTGGTAAATGGTGGAGACAGCAAGATCATCTTGAGTGCGATGATCACCAATTTCCAAACACGAATCGACCTTTTGAAAGAAGTTTTGAGCCAAATAGAAAACATTAAGAATTTAAAATCACAGAATGATGAAAGCTTTACCATTTAAATACATCTTTTTCGCCTTGGCTTTGATTCCCCTTGTTGCGAGCGCCCATGTGGACGGCGACAAGCTGAACGGCAGGTATACCAAGGAAAAAACCATAAAAAAAGAGTTCAACGTGAACTCGGATGCCCTATTGAAAGTCGATAACAGCTACGGGAACCTGAACATAACTTCTTGGAACGAAAACCGCGTGGTGATAGAGGTTCATGTAAAAACCAATGGCAACGATGAAGACCGTGTGAAGGAGCGATTGAACGAAATCAATGTTGATTTTGAGAACAGTTCCAGCATGGTATCCGCCAGAACGGATTTTGGAAACCGCAGCAACAGCTGGGGATGGAGCTGGGGAAAACGCAAAAAAGTAAGCGTTCAGGTAAATTATACGATTAAATTGCCCGTGAAGAACAGTGTTAACCTGAGCAACGACTACGGAAGCATTATCCTGGACCGTGTTGACGGCCATGCCAAAATTAGCTGCGATTACGGTAAATTGGAAATAGGCGAACTGCGCGGACGCAACAATGAGCTTCGGTTTGACTATACCTCAAGGTCCACCTTTGACTATATTAACAGTGCGGAAATCGTTGCCGATTACTCTGGCTTTACCATTGAGAAAGCAGGTAATCTAGACATTAGGGCAGACTACACCAATGCCACAGTGGAAGAAATGGAAAATCTTCAATATTCGAGTGATTATGGTTCCATTGATGTGAAAAACGTAAAGAACGTAGATGGCAATGGAGACTATATCGGTGTGAAGCTTGGCAATGTACATGGCAATGTGGCCATTACCAGCGACTATGGTTCCATAAAAATAGACCGTTTGGCGCCAGATGCCGGAAATGTGGAGATTCGCACGGATTATACGGGAATCAAAATAGGTTACGATCCCGGTTACCATTTTGACTTTGAGATTTCCACCGAATATGCCGGGGTAAGTGGCAAAGATGATTTTGCAATCAATATCAGCAAGGAGAAATCAACCGAAAAATACTATAGTGGTTACTACGGAAAAGCAAACTCTGGAAACAGGGTGAGCATTACCAGTGACTACGGGGGCATATCATTTTATCAGAATTAACATCAAATCAAAAACAATTTAAACACAAGATCATGAAAAAATTCATCACGCTTACCCTCGCAATGGGAATGATCACCATTTCTTGCGCGCAATGGGGCAGAAAAGTAAAAGGCAATGGCGACGTTGTTACCATTGAACGTTCCGTAGGCGACTACGACGAAGTTGCCATGGCCGGGTGGTTCGATGTGGAACTTGTATCCGGTACCGAAGGGGAAATTACCCTAAAAGGAGAGTCCAATTTGCTGGAGCACATTAAAACGGAAGTAAAAAACGGTAAACTGGTCATCAAGGTCGAAAAAGGCATGAACCTTAGACCTTCCAACTGGAAAAATGGCATCCATGTGACCGTGCCCGTGGAATCCATCAATGGAGCAAGTCTTTCCGGTTCCGGCGACCTTGTGGGGAAAACCACCATAAGAGCTGACCGCTTTAGCACTGCCATGTCAGGTTCGGGAGATGTAACGCTGACCATCGAGGCCGATGAATTGGATGCCTCGTTATCCGGTTCTGGCGACATCAACCTATCGGGCAGAGCTACCGACTTTACGGTTTCGGTTTCCGGTTCCGGCGATGTTAAAGCCTATGACCTTGAAGCGGACTTTGTAAAGGCAACGGTTTCCGGTTCTGCGGATATCAAGGTTACCGCAAATCAGTCCATCGAAGCGAGAGTATCAGGTTCCGGCGATATCCATTATCGTGGCAACCCTAAAAAAATCAATTCCAAATCTTCAGGTTCTGGAGATATTACCAAAGGATAACATTACTGAGTTTATCATCAATCAAAGACTGAAAAAGCCCTGAAATTCTCAGGGCTTTTTTATGTGTTAACCGGATGTTTTCACTTTGTTCACGCGAAGTAGCAAGCAAATGCCTATCAAAAAAAACAGTCCCAAAAAGATGGTACTATTGCGCATGCTTCCCGTAAGTTGGGAGATGATTCCGTACATAAAGGTCCCTATGATGATGCCTATCTTTTCGGCGACATCATAAAAACTGAAAAACGAAGTGGTATCCGTGGTCTCGGGCAAAAATTTGGAATAGGTGGAACGTGATAACGCCTGAATGCCCCCCATGACAATCCCCACGAATCCCGCGGCAATGTAAAAGTCCATAGGGGTCTGCAGAAAGTAGGCGTAAACGCACAATACCCCCCAAATGACATTGATCACGACCAATGTTCTTATATTACCAAATGCTTTGGAGGCCCAGGCCGTGACCGTTGCCCCTAAAATGGCCACAATCTGAATCAGCAGAATACTCACGATCAATCCCATGGTGCGTTCATCATCGGAACCCCAGACAATTTCTTCCTCGCCAAAATAGGTTGCGATCAACATGATGGTCTGTACGGCCATACTGTAGGTAAAAAAAGCACCCAAATAGCGCTTTAACCTTCTATTCTCTCCCAGCTGATGCCAAACCAACCTCAATTCCCTGAAACCATTTAGGATGATGTGGTGACGTTTTCCTTGCCGCTTGTACCCTTTGGGTAAATGTTTAAAGGTATACTGACTGAAGAGGGCCCACCAAATCCCTACTGAGATAAAGGAATACTTCATGGCCTTGATCTCTGCAACTTCTCCCCCACTATCGGTTATTCCAAAGAAATCGGGCTCCATGACCATAAAAAGATTGAAAACCAATAAAATCACACTACCGATATACCCTAATGAAAATCCTTTGGCACTTATACCGTCCTGCTGCTCTGGGTAGGCGATATCTGGCAAATAGGAGTTGTTGATGGCAAAACTGACCCAAAACCCTACAAGTCCAAAGAAATAACAGGCAAGTCCAAAATAAATATGTTCCAAAGAGAACCAATACAGACCGATGCAGGATGCGGCGCCCAAATAGCAGAAGAACTTGAGGAAAACTTTTTTGTTCCCCAAATAATCCGCCACCCCAGATATAAGCGGTGTTATTATGGCTATGAAAACAAACGCCAAAGAGGTCACATAACTGATCAAAGGAGCCCGGGCAATTTCCCCACCAAAAATCGTGACCTGTTCAATGCCCGCCGTCCTGAACAGCAATCCGTAAAAAAGAGGGAAAATCGCGGAGGATATGACCAGGCTGTACACTGAATTGGCCCAATCGTAAAATGCCCATGCATTCAACAGTTTTTTGCTCCCTTTCAGGGCCAGTGTCTGTACCATAGTGTTCGTTTAAAAAAATATCACTTCGAAACCTTTTGAAAAACCCTTTTAATCGGTTGGATTTCTCATTTGGCTCGAAGTGACATGCATTGATTGTTTTATTGATCTATTTGAAAGAGGTAACCCCAAATTTACGTGCCTCTTGTTTTGCAGCCGGGGCCCATGCCGTCAAATTGTTGATTCTTGTATCGTTGGACGGGTGTGTACTTAAAAATTCAGGTGGCGCCTGCCCTCCTGAGTTTGCCTTCATACGTTTCCATAGTTCAGCAGCTTCGCTCGGATCATATCCTGCTATGGCCATGATCTGCAATCCAATTCTGTCCGCTTCGGTTTCATGGTTTCTACTAAAGGGAAGCATCACCCCTATTTGGGAGCCCACACCATAGGCTTGGTTGAACAATCCCCTGGTCTGGTCATCCTTTATGGCCACATTTCCGGCCACGGCTCCAATCTGCTGCAAAGTGCTTGCGCTCATACGCTGGGCACCATGGTCCGCTAGGGCGTGCGCCACTTCATGGCCCATGACCACGGCTATACCCGTCTCGTCCTGGGCGATAGGTAGAATTCCTGTGTAAAATACGATTTTACCCCCTGGCATACACCAAGCATTCACGGTTTCATCATCCACCAGATTGTATTCCCATTGGTAATCCTTTAGATACCCTGGATGGCCGTTCGCATCCAACCAGCGTTCCGCTGCCGTGGCTATCCGCTGCCCTACCTTCGTGATCATTTGAGCCTCAGAGGTTCCTTTTACCACTTTGTTTTCCTCCAAAAACTGGTCGTATTGGGAGAATGCCATGGGAAACATTTGGCTGTTGGGATAAAAATTAAGGGTGCTCTTCCCTGTAAATGGGTTGGTCTTGCAAGCAACCGCCAATACAAGCACGAGTATGGTAATAATAATCTTTTTCATATGGTAAACAGTGTTTTTTATCTTTCTGTAAATTACAAAATTTTATTTTCCAAAAATATGGAGTTCCGTGAAATCCTTAGGGACTTCGATGGTATTGTTTCCATTGAGTTTGATATCGTTCAGATTGACTTCCTCATTGTCCAACTCAACGGTTTCTATCTTAAATGGCAACCCATGCAACTTCAATTTAAAATTATCATAAGTCGTGATGAAATTTCCATCCTTGAACTGTTGAATGATCAATTCGTTTTCCTTGCCCGTCAATTTAAAGCGCCTCAAACTGTATCGTCCCTTTTTATAATCGTAGCCTTCTTGATGATCTTCATACACTTCGGAATTCTCGGTGCCTTCTTTAAAATACACATCTATCAGGAGCTTTTCGATTTCCTTTTCCCCTACATACTGCTGCACGGGATATTTGGGTATCATGGCCCCTTCCTTCACAAAGAGCGGAACTCGATGGATTTCTGCCGACACCCAACGCTCAACACCTCCTGAATTCAATTCATCGGTCCAGTAATTGTACCAGTTCCCTTTGGGAAAATACATCCTTCTTCCTTGGGCATTTGGCTCTTGGACGGGACAGACCAGCATCTGCTTCCCAAAAATAAACTCATCTGTACGGAAATGGGTCTGATGGTCCTCTTGATCGTAAAACACCAGAGATTGAAGCATTGGAAAGCCTTCCTTGATGTAGTTGTAGAACATCGTATAGAGATAAGGCAGCAATTGGTACCTCAACTCGATGAACTCCCGAACGATATCCGTGATCTCGTCCCCGAACGACCAAGGCTCCTGATCGCCATGGTCCCCACTGGAATGTACCCTGCAAAAGGGATGGAAAACGGCCAATTGCATCCAACGGGCAAAGAGTTCCCCATTGGGTTGCTCTGCAAATCCACCGATATCAGACCCAACAAAGGAATAACCACTCAAGCACATGCGCTGCATCTGCACATTCGCAATCCATAAATGTTCCCAAGTCGCTACGTTATCACCGGTCCAAGTGGCACAATAACGCTGCGTTCCAGAATATGCCGCCCTGGTAAGCACAAAAGGCCTGCGAGGGAACATGAACTTTTTAACCCCCTCGTAGGTGGCACGAACCATTTGCATTCCATAGATATTGTGTGCCTTCCTGTGGCTACAGGGGTGTCCGTCGTAATCGTGTCGCACGTCCAAATTGGCGGTCTTTGTGGGCACTTCCATAATGGCGGGCTCGTTCATATCGTTCCAAACCCCGCTAACGCCCATACCGGCGATCATTTCTTTATAAAGGTCTGCCCACCACTCACGAACTTCAGGATTCGTGAAATCCGGGAATTTACATTCACCTGGCCATACTTTGCCTTTAAAATGGGGGCCATCGGCCCTTCTGCAGAAAAACCCATTGTCCATGGCCTGTTGGTACACCCAATAATCACGGTCTATCTTAATCCCCGGATCGATCATGGTAATGGTCTTAAAACCATCCTCCTCCAATTCCTCTATCATTTTTTTGGGATTGGGAAAGTATTGGTTGTTCCAAGTGAAGCATCGGAATCCTTCCATATAGTCAATATCCAGATAAATCGCATCGCAGGGTATGTTCAACTTCCTGAAATTTGAAGCGATGTCCCTTACCTTTTGTTCTGGGAAATAACTCCATTTGGATTGATGGAAACCAAGTGCCCAAAGTGGCGGAAGCTCGGGAACCCCGGTTAGATCGGTATAAGATTCCACGACCTCTTGCATTTGGGGGCCATAGAAGAAGTAATAGTTCATTTCGCCTCCATCGGCCCAAAAACTGGTAACATTTCGCTTCTCACCGGCGAAATCAAAATAGGTACTGAAAGAGTTATCGAAGAATATACCATAGGCAATACTATCCTTCAACCCGATATAAAAGGGAATGGATTTGTACAAGGGTTCTTGATCTTTGCCATAGGCATAGGAATCCGTTACCCAATTGTTGATCCTTTTTCCCTTAAGGTTGGTATGCGAGGCTTTATCCCCCATACCGTAGTAGCTTTCCCCGGAATGGCAGACCTTGCTCATCTTCACTACATTCCCCCCATAATCGAAGTTCTCGTCCCAGTGGAAACCAAGTTCATCTTCCATAAGAACCACTCCGTCCAAATCAACGATTTGTACCTTCAGGTTGGTCTTATTGATGTACACCTTGATTTTGGAAGTAGTGATCACATATTCCGGTATCTCATCTTCCACGGTAAGCTCATTGTAACCAAGGTTCACGTCTTCGCTGATCGCGTATGAGAAATCAGGCTCGAACACATACTCCGTAGCGTACCTGAAACGCACCACACTATCCCTTAGAATGGTTACCTGTAGAATCACTCCATTTTGAGTGGTAAAATATATTTTGTCGTTTTCCTGTTTGAAGTCAACGATATGATTGGGGAACTGATTCCCTCTTGTTGCAATCTCTGTATTGGTTATCATCTGTAATCAGTTGAGGCTCACAAAAAAAACACAAAAGCCTGAATAATTAAAAATATGTTGTGAAAAGCAATTAACTATAACGATTTAGTAGTGTTTTATTTATACACCACCACACCCAAGGGTGGCAGGTTCAACACAACGGACTGTTCATACCCGTTCCACTCGGTTTTGGAAGGCTTCACTGTTTTTTTGCCCATACCGCTTCCCGAATACTTTTCATCATCACTATTAAAGACCAATTTCATGGTGGATGTCTTTGGAACCCCTAACCTGTATTTTTCCCTCGGGACCGGGGTAAAGTTGCACACAATGATCAAATCGTCTTTGGGGTCCTCCCCTTTTCTGATATAGGAAATGACCGTGTTTTCCTGATCATTGTACTCTATCCACTGGAAACCCTCTGGACTGAATTGTTTTTGGTACAACGCCGGATGGGTCCTGTACATTTTATTCAAATCCTTGATTACTTCCTGAATGCCTGAATGAAAATCATATTGCGTCAAGTGCCAGTTCAGACTTTCCTGAAAGTTCCATTCCGAAGATTGGCCAAACTCTCCTCCCATGAACAGCAAGTTGCCTCCCGGGTGTGTGAACATATACCCGTAGAGCAACCTCAAGTTGGCAAAGCGTTGCCATTCATCACCTGGCATTCGGTACAATAGGGATTGCTTGCCGTACACCACCTCATCATGCGAAAAAGGCAGCATGAAATTCTCGGTAAAGGCATAGGTAAGACTAAAACTAATACTGTTCAGATCGTATGATCGGTGTATAGGGTCTTTTTTAAAGAACTCCAAAGTATCGTGCATCCAGCCCATCATCCATTTCATGCCAAAACCCAATCCACCAAAATGTACTGGTTTTGTCACCCCTGTGAATGCCGTGGATTCCTCAGCAATGGTCTGAACCCCTTTAAAACTGGCGTAAACCTCTTGGTTCATCTCCCGTAAAAAGGACAGGGCTTCCAGGTTTTCGTTGTTCCCATACATATTGGGCTCCCATTCGCCATCTTCCCTTGAATAATCCAAGTAGAGCATGGAGGCCACAGCATCGACCCGCAGTCCGTCCACATGGTATTGGTCGAGCCAAAAAATGGCATTACTGATCAAAAACGCCCGCACCTCGTTTCTTCCATAGTTGAAAATGAGGCTTTTCCAGTCGGGATGATAACCTCTTCTTCTGTCCGGGTGCTCGTAAAGATGCGACCCATCAAAAAAGCCAAGTCCATGGGCATCTTCAGGAAAGTGTGAAGGCACCCAATCCAAAATCACCCCGATACCACGCTGGTGCAAGGCATCTACCAAAACTTTAAAATCCGATGGTTTTCCAAAACGTGAAGTCGGTGCAAAATACCCAGTAATCTGATAGCCCCAAGAAGGGTCGTAGGGATATTCCATCACAGGCATGAACTCAACATGCGTAAAGCCCATCTCCTCCACATAGTCGGCCAATTGTTCCGCCATCTCCAAATAGCTTAGCGATTCCCAGCCGTTCTTTTTCTTCCATGAGGCCAAATGCACTTCGTAAACCGAATACGGCTTATCCAGCCCATTTTTCTCCTCCCGGGTGTTCATCCAATCAATGTCCTGCCATTTATGGTCATCCTCCCAAACCACCGATGCCGTATGTGGTGGTTGCTCACAAAAACGTGCAAACGGGTCGGCCTTCTCGGTCCAGACATCATTGTTGTTGGAGTGTATCTTGTATTTGTACTTGGTGCCCTTGTCCACACCCGGTATAAAACCTTCCCAGACACCACTACTGTCCCAGCGTACATTCAATTGATGTTCGTCAGCGTTCCAGTAATTAAAATCGCCAACCACACTTACCGATTTGGCCGAGGGTGCCCAAACGGCAAAATACGTTCCCTTGACCCCATCGACTTCGGTAAGGTGGGAACCCAGTTTATTATAGAGCCGAAAATGCTTTCCCCCTTTAAAAAGGTCAATATCAAAATCCGTAAAAAAACTATGAGGAACTACCTTGGACATATCAGTGGGTTTAGTACTATACAATAATAAGCATCTTTGAGCAAGAATACGATTATCGCAACATATTTGACATTGGAAACAACATTTTTTTAAAAATGGAACGCTTTTTGATTTTATTGCTGCAACAGTTAAAATGAACACAAATCAAAAAATCCAAAATCATGAATAAATTTAGTACAATTTTAGGAGCAGTTATCGTTTTTGTCTTCGCGGCATGTGAAGGCCCACAAGGACCTCCCGGTTATGATGGCCTGGATGGACTCGATGGGCAAGATGGTCTTGACGGTATCCAAGGACAGGTTGTGGAAGTTGAGGGAGTTTTCTTTGACTATATCCCAGAAGACAATCTTTTCAGCACACTAATCACTTTTTCCGATGTGACCGACTTTGAGGTGTTTGAATCAGATGCGGTTCTGGTTTACCGACATGATGGTTTGATAGACCTAAACGATGGTTCAACCGCAGATGCCTGGACTCAAATACCCCAGAATTACTTCTTGAACGAAGGTACCATTCAATACGTCTTTGCCCACACTTTTGTGGACCTGGAATTGTTCATCGATGGTAATTTTGACCTATCCGGATTGAGCACCGATTTCACGGACGATCAATTGTTCAGGATTGTGTTTGTACCGAGCGAATTTGCCCAATCAGCTGACTTTGACGCTTCAAATATTGACAATGTCATGTCCAAACTCAATATCAAGGAAGGGGAGGTCATGAAATTGAATATTGACTAATATCCCATAAAAAATAGTATCTTAAGTCTCATTGGTAATCAATGGGACTTTTTTTATTGAATCTTTTGAAAGGATTTCAATTCAATTACGTCCAAACACATAAAAAACAAAGAATGGGAAAAAGATTGCTATTACTTCTTTTGATTGTATTTACCGGATGCAAAGGAACATCTCAGGAAGAAAAAAAAGAAAACAAGGAAACAGCCTTCAAAGTCAACAAAACCGATGCGGAATGGCGGGCCGAGCTCACCGATATGGAATATTATGTGCTCCGAAAAGCTGCCACCGAAAATGCTTTTTCCAGCGATTTATTGGACAATAAGCAAAAGGGAACTTATGTTTGCGCTGGCTGCGGGACACCATTGTTCAAAAGTGAGCACAAGTTCAAATCAGGAACGGGATGGCCCAGTTTTGACAGGGAAATCGAAGGCAACGTAGCTTTCGACACCGATTACAAAATCGGTGTGGCCCGTACGGAGGAACATTGTGCTGTTTGTGGAGGACATCTGGGACATGTTTTCAATGATGGCCCGAGCAATACAACAGGAAAAAGGCACTGCATCAACGGAGCCGCACTGGATTTTATCCCCGACGGCAATTAGACATTTATAAAACCATATGGACAAAAAATACGGCGTAAATAAAAGCGAGGAAGAGTGGAAAGAACAACTTTCCGCTGAGGAATATTATGTTCTACGTCAAAAAGGGACTGAACGCCCCTATTCGGGCAAGTTCGATCTCCACTTTGAAAATGGCGACTACCACTGTAAAGCATGCAACGCCAAGTTATTTGAAAGTGAACACAAATTTGAAAGTGGTTGCGGGTGGCCCTCTTTTGACCAAGCGGTAGAAGGTGCCATCGAATACATCAGGGATACTTCCCATGGTATGATTCGCACAGAGACCGTTTGCGCCAATTGTGGCAGTCATTTAGGTCATGTTTTTAATGATGGCCCCAAAGAAACCACCGGACAACGGTATTGCATCAATTCTGTGAGCATTGATTTTGATTCTGGAGAGTAAATGAATTTCCAAGAGAATTATCTATCCAACGTAAAATTTGAATTTCAGCGCTACAAAACGATGGGCAATGCAACTTTTGCCCAAATTTCCGATGACGACATACATTGGAAATACGTAGAAACCGACAATTCCATCGCCATTATTGTAAAACACATGGTCGGGAATATGCTGAGCCGTTGGACCGATTTTTTAACGGAAGATGGCGAGAAGTCTTGGAGGGAACGTGATTTGGAATTTGAAAAACCATATACCACAAAAGCAGAAATGCTTTCAGCATGGGAAAAAGGTTGGAAATGCCTGTTTGATGCACTGGAAAGTATTGATTCAGCCAATATTGAAAGTAAAGTTATGATTCGTGGGGAAGAACACACCATCATAGAGGCCATCAACCGTCAATTGGCACACTATGCCAGTCATGTTGGCCAGATTGTATTTGTGGCCAAACTGATTAAAGGCAACAACTGGAAATCCCTTTCCATACCAAAAGGCGAATCCAAAGCCTTCAATGAAAAGATGTTCGGCACAGATAAACCCTGATTTCACAAACTAATCCACATTTGAGTTTTTTCAACTTGGGAAATGGAGATTGATTTGCGTACTTTTGCACCTGCCGAATGACGGCTTTTTTCTAATCTAACAACTAAAATCAAAATCTAATGAGCAAGTTCGATATAATTGTTTTGGGAAGTGGTCCAGGTGGATACGTTACGGCCATCAGGGCGTCACAATTAGGTTTCAAAACAGCCATTATAGAAAAAGAAAGTTTGGGAGGTGTATGTCTTAACTGGGGTTGTATCCCTACCAAGGCCCTTCTTAAATCTGCTCAGGTTTTCGAATATTTAAAGCATGCCGAGGATTACGGTTTGAGCGCCAAGGATGTGGAACATGATTTTGATGCCGTTGTAAAAAGAAGCCGCGGTGTTGCCGAGGGAATGAGCAAAGGTGTCCAGTTCTTGATGAAGAAGAACAAAATCGAGGTCATCAATGGAGTTGGAAAGGTAAGACCCGGTAAAAAAGTTGAAGTAAAAACTGAAAACGGCGATACTACCGAATATTCTGCCGATAACATCATCATTGCCACAGGAGCGCGCAGCCGTGAGTTGCCCAGCCTTCCACAAGATGGGAAAAAGGTAATCGGGTACCGTGAGGCCATGTCCTTGAAAAAACAGCCCAAGAAAATGATCGTCGTTGGTAGTGGAGCCATTGGAATGGAGTTCGCTTACTTCTACCACTCCATGGGCACCGAGGTCACTGTTGTGGAATATATGCCGAACATCGTTCCCGTTGAGGACGAGGATATTTCCAAACAATTGGAGCGCAGCTTCAAAAAATCAGGCGTAAAAATCAAGACTTCCGCTGAAGTCACTAAAGTCGATACTTCTGGCGACGGCGTAAAAGCCACCGTGAAGACCAAAAAAGGCGAGGAAGTTCTGGAAGCGGACATCGTACTATCCGCAGTGGGAATCAAAACGAACATCGAAAACATTGGGTTGGAAGATGTTGGAATCGCTACGGACAGAGACAAAGTGTTGGTAAACGATTACTATCAGACCAACATTCCAGGCTACTACGCCATTGGCGATATAACCCCAGGACAAGCCTTGGCACACGTTGCTTCTGCAGAGGGAATCATCTGCGTGGAGAAACTGGCCGGAATGCACGTTGAAGCCTTGGATTACGGAAACATCCCAGGATGTACCTACTGTATCCCAGAAGTAGCTTCTGTTGGGTTGACCGAAAAGGCAGCCAAAGAAAAAGGATATGACCTTAAGATTGGGAAGTTCCCATTCTCCGCAAGTGGTAAAGCAAAAGCTGCCGGGACCCCTGATGGTTTTGTGAAAGTGATTTTTGATGCCAAATACGGTGAGTGGTTGGGTTGCCACATGATCGGTGTTGGTGTTACCGATATGATCGCTGAAGCCGTGGTTGCCAGAAAATTGGAGACCACAGGTCACGAAGTATTGAAAGCGGTTCATCCACACCCAACGATGAGTGAGGCGGTAATGGAAGCTGTTGCCGATGCTTATGATGAAGTAATCCACCTATAAGGTATGCTTAAAATTTTTAGGGCCACTGCTATTTTAGAAGGTATTTCCTATCTACTCCTTTTCGGAATGACCATGCCGTTAAAGCATTGGGCGGATATTCCTGAACCAAACCAAGTTGTTGGTATGGCACATGGAATATTGTTTATTCTATACGTAGTGGTGGCCATAGTTTTTTGCTGGGAAAGAAAATGGAAACTCAAAAGGTTCCTAATTCTCTTTGTAGCCTCCCTCCTGCCCTTTGGCACCTTCTACGCCGATAAAAAATATCTGAAAGATTTAGCCTAGAAAGCTCTGGATGGCCAAATCGTAGCTTTGGAGTCCAAATCCAAGGATGACACCTTTGGCCCCTGGTGAGATGTAGGACACATGCCGGTACTCCTCGCGCTGGTGCGTATTGGAAATATGTACTTCGATAACTGGAGTCTCCACAGCCTTGACCGCATCTCCAATTCCAACGGATGTATGGGTATAGGCAGCGGCGTTGAGAATAATACCATCATAATCAAACCCTACCTCTTGTATTTTACCTATCAATTCCCCTTCAATGTTGGATTGATAGTATTCCAGTTCCACTTGGGAAAACTTTTCCCGGAGTTGGTTAAAATAGTCTTCAAAAGTGGTGCTCCCGTAGACCTCGGGCTCACGTTTTCCCAAAAGGTTCAGGTTGGGTCCGTTGATAATCATTAGTTTCATGCAATCAAAAATACAACAAAAAGAAAAGGGCGGGAAAACCCGCCCTCAAATCATTTTATTTTATAAATCAATTGTTGATGGCAAACTGTAGCCCGAAGCCAAAAGCCGCGACTTCATTTTCGCCTACATTGCTGAGCACAACGGAAGGTCTCCAATCAAAATTGAGCACTACAGGAATCCCGTCAATCTTAAAATCGAGTCCTAAATGAGGGCGCAAAGCAAAAAATATTGTCTGAATTTTTAAGAAATATGATACTTGGTCCCGCCCCTGCATACCAGCGTAAACCCGGTGCCCTAAAAATTCCTTGTGAAAAGAATACAGGAACGTAGCAATCGTTGCGTTATGCTCTAGACCAAAACCTGCCCCACATGTTTCTCTGAGAAAAAGTATTTCCCGGAGGCACCAAAAAAGGTTAAATCCCCTCCATACAGGTCTATGCCCAACCCCAGAGCGGCCCTATAATCTGTTTGAGCCTTTACGGCCATGTTACCAAGCATCAATAATGCAAAAACCAAAAGTGATTTTTTCATTTGTTAAGTGTATTTAATGGTTAATATTCATGGTTTATACTGCAAGATTTGGGGTTATGACAGTTATTTTTTCTTTCTAAAACAAAAACAGGATTCCCAATGCCGCCATCGAGAAATCGTAATCATCACTTATTTTAATATAAGATATATTGAGCTCTGTATTACTACTTACATTCATACCGATCATGGGTCTCACATATAAGCCTCCCGTATTCCCGTCATTTATTCCAACGGCGTAGCCTACATCAGCCCCCAATTTAAAATCGTAGGTCGGATACAATCGGAATGCTGCTGTCACTGGAATATATTGGATGTTCGGGAAATCACCCTCCACTTCCACAGGACCAAAATCCACTGTATCGTTATTGATAAAAGCATTCATAAATCCTGTGGAAATACCGGCATCTATGAGTTCCGATACTCCCCAATGATATCCTAAATCAAGTCCGATCTCAAAATTTGAATAATCGGAAATATCGCCAAATGGCACTCCTCCATGGATTCCAGCTTTAAAATTTGTTCTGTCCACCCTTTGTGCCATAGTGGAAAAGCTCACAGTGACCAAAGCGATTATTGCCAATACAATTGTCTTTTTCTTCATTGTTAAAATTTTACTAAGAAGAAAACGTCATCATATTGAAAATAGTACAGTTTGACCCATTTTTCCTACAAAATCATTGTGTTTGTGTTTATCTGTCCATATTCAAGTGGGAAATTATGGAAATAGAGGGTTTTAAAACCCTACCATTTGACCCAAGGGCATTTTGAGTTGACCGATGGGCGCTTTTAATCAACCTTGATAGTGTAATGTCACTATATTTGGCTTTATGAATTGGCAACAAGCGATTAAGGATTATCAAAATTATTTGAAGATAGAACGTGGTCTCTCCCAAAATTCCATTTCAAATTATACCATGGATCTACAAAAGCTTGTAAACTATCTGAATGAACAGAACATCGAGGAAAAACCTATCGGGATTGATAGGGAAACCGTGCAACAGTTCATTTATGATATTGCTAAAACAGTCAACCCCAGGACACAGGCACGCATCATTTCCGGTTTAAAAGGTTTTTTCAATTATCTGGTATTTGAGGAGTATAGGGGAGACAACCCGATGGACCTCATCGAAACTCCAAAAATCGGTAGAAAGCTGCCCGACACCCTTTCGGAAGAGGAGATAAACAACTTGATTGCCGCCATTGACCTCTCCAAACCCGAAGGCGAACGCAACAGGGCCATTCTGGAAACCCTTTATGGTTGTGGGCTTCGCGTATCGGAACTCATCAACCTAAAGTTATCCGACCTATATTTTGATGAGGACTTCATAAAAGTGACGGGGAAAGGGAACAAGCAGCGCTTTGTCCCGATAAGTGGGGTAAACCAGAAATACATCAATATCTACTGGAAAGAGGTTCGAGTGCATTTGCCCATCAAAAAAGAGCATGAGGATTTTGTCTTTTTAAATCGTAGGGGCAAACAATTGACCCGTGCCATGATCTTTACCATTGTAAAGCGCTTGGCCGAAGCCATTGGACTGGAGAAGAACATCAGTCCGCATACTTTTCGGCACTCCTTTGCCACCCATCTCTTGGAAAATGGTGCCGACCTCAGGGCCATCCAACAGATGTTGGGGCACGAGAGCATTACCACTACGGAAGTGTACATGCATGTAAACCGCAAGCATTTGAACAAAGTGCTGATGGATTTCCATCCACGAAGGCAAGGGGATTAATCCTGCATTAGGGTATCCCGCTCTACCCTGTTCTGCTTTTTGAACGGTCGAATGATCAATCGGGCCTCACGATCGAATCGGATGTAATTGTAGACCCAATTGATGAAGACCACTACCCTGTTTCTAAAACCGATCAGGAAGTATAAATGCACGAACATCCACACAAACCAGGCAAACACTCCTTGAAACCTGAAGTTTGGCATGTCCACTACAGCCTTGTTCCTTCCTACGGTTGCCATGCTACCCTTATCCTTGTAAATAAATGGTTTCATGGATTTTCCCTCTATCAACCGAACCAAATTATGTCCAAGATTTCTCCCTTGTTGAATCGCGGGTTGGGCCATCATGGGCAATCCATTGGGAAAACGTTCGGTTTCCATGTGTGCCACATCGCCAATGGCAAAAACATTTTCAACACCAATAACTTGATGGTACTCGTCCACTTTTAAACGATTGCCCCTGTTCAAGAGCTCCTCGCCATCCAACCCTTTCAGTCCCACCGCCTGTACCCCTGCTGCCCAAACCAAGGTTTCCGCATCAAAAATGGTTTTGGTGTTCGTGGTAGCACGTTTTCCATTGTAATCGGTCACGCGGATATTTTTCCAGACATTCACGCCGAGTTCTTCCAAAAACTTTTCCGCCTTTTCCGAAGCTTTCTCGCTCATGGCCGGTAAAAGCCTATCGCCGCCTTGCACGAGGTTTATCTGAGCCCTACGGGTATCCAAATCGGGATAATCCTTGGGCAGGATGCCTTTTTTGATTTCAGCCAAAGCACCGGCAAGTTCAACCCCGGTTGGTCCACCCCCCACGATTACAAAATTCATCAGGGCATCACGTTCGTGTAGATCATCGGTCAAAAGTGCCTGTTCAAAATTCTCCAGAATCAAACTCCTCAGATTCAAGGATTGGGGAATGGTCTTCATGGCCATCCCTTTGGTCTCAATATTTTTATTACCAAAATAGTTGGTCTCAGAACCTGTTGCCACCACCAGATAATCATAAAAAATCTCCCCAATATTGGTCTTGATTCTTTTGGTGTCGGTTTTCACCTCCTCTACCTCTGCCAACCTGAAGAAGAAATTGGGATATCCCTGCAATACTTTTCTAATGGGATATGCGATGGAATCAGGCTCCAAACCTCCTGTGGATACTTGATAGAGCAAGGGTTGAAAATTATGGTAGTTGTGCTTGTCCACCAAAACCACTTGGGCTTCTTTTTTACTTAGTTTTTTTGCTAATGCAATGCCTCCAAAACCGCCGCCTATGATGACGACCCTTGGATAACTGGATTGAGGAATGTTCATGCTCGACATGCCAACAAATTTAAGTATTCCCCGCTTGAGCGAATCATCCCAGTGCTTGTTTTTTGTATCTTTCAAACTTTATTTCACAGAATTTCCGCAGGAACTGTAACAAATGTCATGTTACACCTACTAATGAATAAAGCAAACTTACCAACCGCTTAGTGAACAAAGAACTGGAACATCGTTTTGTGACGGAACTTGAGGACAATCAGAACATTGTCCACAAGGTGTGCAGTCTGTATACCAACGACAAGGATTCCCATAACGACCTCTTCCAAGAAATCACTATACAGTTATGGAAAGCTTATCCAAAGTTTCGGGGAGATGCCAAGTTCAGTACATGGATGTACCGTGTTGCTTTGAACACGGCCATAACCTTGTACAGAAAATCGAAGAAAAGGGTCAAGACCCAGGATTTTGATTCGGTCCTCTATAAAATCAAGGCCACTGATTATGATGATACCGAGGAACGGCAATTAAAGTTGATGTACGATGCCATTAAGCAACTTGGTGATATTGACAAAGCCTTGGTCTTTCTATATCTGGAAGACAAGGATTACTCAGAAATAGCTGAAACCTTGGGTATTACAGAAGTAAATGCACGAGTGAAGATGAGCAGGGTAAAAACTAAATTAAGAACCATATTAAATCCGTGATTATGTTGGATGAACTGGAGCTCTTGAAAAAGGATTGGCAGAAGCGGGAAGCAGACCTTCCCAAGCTATCCTATGAGCAAATCTATCCGATGACCAAGAAAAAGTCGTCGTCCATAGTAAAATGGATTTTTTACATCAGTATCATAGAATTTATTTTCTGGGCTGCCATTAATATTATTTTCAGTGGTCCGGAAACCATGCAGGAGCTCAAGGACATGCACATCTACAAGGTCGTCATGGCCCTGAATGTGATCAACTATGCCATTATCATTTACTTTATCTATAAGTTTTATACCAATTACAGGAAAATCTCTTTCACGGATTCCTCGAAAAATTTGATGCGGACCATTTTGAAGGTTAAACGAACGGTTACCCAATACGTATGGTTCAACCTCATCATCTTTACAATAAGTGCAATTATTTATGCCTACGGAGTTTTACTGTACACACCAGAAGGTCAAGAATTAGTTCAGGCTGCTGCACAAGATGGGGATAGCACTGAATTTTGGGCATTGATCATTGTGACTTCCATAGCGATCACAACAGCAGTTTTATTTATAATATGGCTGTTTTACAGACTTCTATATGGCATCCTGTTAAAAAAACTAAGAAAGAATTACAACGACCTTAAACGATTAGAGGTTTAACCATCCAACTTGCCCTTATAGCTGTATCGCCTTTTTTGGTTTTCCTCTTCGTAGGCAAGAAGTTCCTTTTGTGGAATTACTTTGAGGAATGATGGATGCTGCTCAATGGCATACTCCAGTTTCTCCAAAATCGCATCAATGGATTCGTTGTCATAGTCAATATCCAATGGCTCTTTGATTTGCATGGACTGAAGAATTCCCTTCTTTTTTACCCTTAGTCCCTTTTTATCGAAAGAACGACGGAAGCCATCAATCACTACGGGCACCACAACGGGTTTGTATTTTTTTATGATGTGCGCTGTACCCTTCCGCAATGGTTTCCAAGGGGTGGTGGTACCTTGTGGAAAGGTAATTACCCACCCATCATCAAGCGCTTTGCCAATATTGGAGATATCGCTGAATTTCACTTGGCGGTTCACGTTCTTGCCATCTGCCCTCCAGGTTCTTTCTATGCTAATGGAACCCGCATAGGCCAGAATCTTGGTCAACAGACTCTTGCCCATGGTCTCTTTGGCGGCCACATAGTAAATGTTCAGTTTGGGATTCCAGAGGTAGCCAAGGTTTCTGATGGAATCATCCCTCCCCTTTAAACTGGCATTGAACACATGGAACATCGCCACCACATCAGCGAAGTAAGTCTGGTGGTTACTCACAAATAGGACATTGTTCTCAGGAAGCTCCCGGATAATCTGCGACCCTTCGATTTCCAGGGTATTGAACCCTTTATAGCGCTGATGCGTCATCATGCCTGCAATACGAATCAGCCATCGTTTTAAAAATAAAATATGACCAAAAGGATTTTTCTTGAACAGACCCATGCAAAGTGTTGATTGTTGACAGCAAACTTACAAAATAGCGGCTAAAGCACTTGACGCAAAAGCTCTTTGATCTCGCTCAACATCATGGCCGTGGCACCCCAAACCGTGTAACCGTTTAATTTAAAGGCCGGTACATCTATGTTTTTTGCATAGGAGGTGCTCAATTTTTCTTGAATATGGTTGGAATCATCCAAAAAATCCCTGAGATACACCTCTACCAAGCTTTCCACCTCGCTCTCTTCCTTGATAAATGGCTTCGGATTCGGGTAGATCCCTAAGAACGGCCTTACCAAAAAGTTGCTCGGGGGAATATATACCTCACTGAGTTCCTTGATCACTTCCACAGAACTGGGCGGAACACCCACTTCCTCATGTGTTTCCCTTAGAGCGGTGTCCATCAAATCCCTATCGATCCGCTCCACCTTGCCCCCCGGAAATCCAATTTGGTTCGAGTGAACGCCCTGATACACCTTTCTAAGAATCAAAAGCAATCGCGTCTCCTGCTCCATATCAGGATAAAAAAGTGCCATTACCCCGGCCCTTCTAGGATTGGCATCCTGTACTTTGTTGTTCTTCAACCACTGGATACGAAGCTCTGGGGACATTTTATTATGGGAATCCTCTCCCGGAAGTGGGAGATTTTTTAATTTTAAAGCTAGTTCACAAAATTCATTAAAATTCATGCTGTTGAGACTATCGGCTTTAACTACAAGTATATTATTGCTATTATTCGTTTCCTGCGGGGAATCCCCTAAAAAGGATAAGAACAAAGTTCAGGAAAATATCGCAAATACTGATACCGTCGCCAAAGTAGAGGTGGATTCCACAGAAATCGAGGAAAAAGAGGAAGAACCCTTCAAGCTTACCGAGGAAAATGCGATTGACTTCTTTTTTGACTATTCCAAAAAACTAAAAAAGGATAAGGTCAAGATTACCACCACCATGGGCAGTTTTACCGTCCAGCTGTATGATGATGTTCCCTACCACAAGGCCAATTTCATCTATTTGGCAAGACAAAAATATTTTGACAGCACCCAATTCCATAGGGTCGTAAAGGATTTTATTATACAGGGTGGCAATTCGGATGACAGAAGAACGGCGGACAAACGTGGTGATATAGGGCGGTATTTACTCCCACCTGATGCCAACAAAGGGCACAAACACCACCGAGGAACCATTTCCATGCCCAGTAGTGAAAGGGACAACCCACACAAATTAGCTTCTCCTTACGAATTCTTCATTGTGGTAACCAAGCCCGGCTCCTATCATCTTGATGGTTCCTACACACCATTCGGACGTGTGGTGGAAGGAATGGATGTGGTGGATGCCATCAACAATGTTCCCGTAGGCGATGGCGATTGGCCATGGCAGAATGTTTATATCCTCAAGACAGAAGTATTGTAACAAGAATCCATTACGATGCCTTTTTGAAGCGGTTCCTGCCCAATGAGATTCGGTAGGCAAAACCTTCCTTTTGATTTTTTAGGGGCACATCTTTCTTTTCGGACTGCTGTTTTCGTTCATAAATGGCAACAAGAGCCGCTATGATGATGATGTTTTTCATAATGTATTGCCCTACCAAGGTAAGTGACAAGGGGTCTTCGCCAAAAACATCATTGGGAAAAAACAAAAGCGGGGCAAATGTACAGACCATGTGAACCAAGGCCAATATCACGGCTTGGCTTCTGAAAAGCCCGAAGACCAATAAAAAACCCAATCCTACCTCCCAAAAGGCAAGTAGGATGATGGAAACCTCATCGGGAATGAGCCCAAAAGTGAGCTGGCGAATGGTATTTTTTGCCAAATCTTCTGCCGGACTCAGGTTGGGAACAAATTTCAATGCCCCGAACCAACAATATACCAAACCGATAGTGATAGCGATAAAACGATTTTTTCTGGTTGGATTTGAATGGTCCATATGTTTTACATTTTCATGTTGATTCCAAATATGATCTGACGAAATCCACCGCCAAAAATTCCTGAAGTAGCTCTGTTCAACCGTGAAGCCCTGTAAACAGTATCGGTAATGTTCTTTCCATTGACAAAAATGGTCGCATCGATTTTTTTGCCGATGGTCAGGTCATAGTTCACAAAAGCATCAATGGTGGTATATGATGGCAATTGGCCAATGGCCCCATCTGCGGATTCGTTCACAAAGTTGTGAAACTCGGTGTATTGTTTGCCCACGTGGTGCACATTGAACCCGCTCGATAATCGGTTCCAGTCATAATTCAGGCCAAGGCCCATATTGATTTGGGGCGTATATGGGGCCTCCGAATCTGAAAGTCCTTCATTGCCATAGGTAATGACGCTCCGTGTAATGTTTGGAAATTGCGAAGCATCCACTGTTTGGTCGGTCAATAAGACTTCTCCGCTCCCATTGTCCACATAAATCTCATACGCATTCCTGTTTGCATTTACCTTATCCACATACTCGTTCTGGGTGGCTGCACTGTGAATGACCTGCGAAAAGAGATCTCTATCCTCCAACTTGCCGGCTTTTACCTTGGAATCCATATAGGTCACATTGCCCAAAAAGTGTAATTGATGACCATTTACGTTCAAAAGTTCTGCATTGATGGCCATTTCCACTCCTTGCACGTTGATTTCCCCCAACTCAGTGAACACTTCATTTCGACCTCCAGCATAAAAGTTTCTGCTCGCATTATGGAAATAGGTCAGCTGTCCTTGGATAACATTGTCCAGCAGGCCGCCTCTCCAACCAATTTCCTTGTTCCAACTGAGCTCCGGTTCTATATTGATGCTCTGTCCCGCCAATGGATTGGTAACAACACCATCTTGCTCCACCAAAAACCCGAATACCTTGGAAGGGGCTATCATCCCTTGGTACACACTCCCATAAAATTCACCTTCGCCATAATCGTGGTTTACTGTGATTCCAGGTAAAAATTGATCGTACACATTGGGCTCCCTACCCTCCGTTGTACTTTCCAAATCAGGGTTTTGTGACAGGGCCAAAAGGTCTTGCCTGAACATATCCACATGCTCGAAGCGAAGAATGGGCGTGACCCCCCATTTTCCAAAATGGAACTCATTGCGGACATATCCATTGGCAGACCACAAGCGATACCACAAATCCTTGGTCGCCGTTCCATATCTGGCCCATCTGGAATTGTCTGCCTCAAGGAAAACATCCTTGAAGGTTTCACGGTGCAGGTTGATGCTTCCTTCGAATGCACTCGGGGCCCCAAAGGCTTCCCAATCTGCATTTACGGTTTCCTTGATTCCGGAAACACGGTAAATCCAACGACTGTCCGTAGTGCTTTCCACTCCGTTTTCCACCCGACCAACGATGACATAATCCTCATCATCAAATGTTCTTCCCGCTAAATATCCATATCTCTCGTTAAAAATTTCATCCCCCACATAATCCTGAACTTCGGATGCCTTAACTTTTGCCGTGACCTGTCTCCACCAATCCCGTTCAAAATCCGAGGCATATACTTTTGTGGTAAAGCTCAAATCTTCTTCTGGCAGCCATTTATGGATAATGTCCACACCATAGCGCCTCATAATGAATTGGTCGGCATCCAATGGATTTTGGGTCGGGTCCGTTTCAAAAGTAAAGGGGGTTTGGGAGCTCAAAGAGGCCTGATTGTCCTCAAACTGCCCACTGACCTTAAAATAAAGTGATTGATTTTCAGATAATTTTGCAAAAATCTTGGCATTCAGGTTCAAGATCTCAACGGACGAATTATCGGTAAACCCGTCAAACTTCTTATAAACACCTTCGACCAATCCACCGATATCGTTCCAAGTACCCCCATAAGAAAACAGCCCTGAAGTATAATTGCGCTGGCCTCCCGTCAATTTGAGTCGTAGGGTCGGTTTTTGTGGTGGTAGCGCTGTAATATAGTTGACAGCACCGTACATATTGTTGGGGCCATACCGCAGTAAATCCGCCCCTTTGTACACTTCAATGGAGGTAATGCGATCACTCACGGGGTTGTAATAAGCACCCGGTGCAATATAAGGTGCTGGCGCCGATGGTGTACCATCCTCCATCAGCAATACTTTTTTGGAACGCCTGCCCCACGAACCTCGAATACTGATATTCGGCCGGTTGGACAGCCCCATGTCCCCAACGATGTTGACTCCCGGGATGGTTCTCAATACCTCTTCGGTGCTCAACGGATTGATGTTCTCCAATGAAACCGGGTTGATCCTGAAATTGCTCCCTTTAAACTCACTTTTGAAATTTTTTGGGGATGCACTTACAATTACTTCGCTCAGTGTGGTATTCGACCTTTGTAATGCAATGGTTCCCAAATCGTGGACGTCGGGTATGGACACTCTCCATTCCTCATAGCCCAAATATTTTACTGCAAGTGAGCTATCACCTGCATTTACTTGAATCTCAAAATTCCCAAAATCATCGGTCAAGGTTCCTTTGTTGCTGGGCTTGAGAACTATTTGGGCACCGATCAAGGGTTGACCATCGGTGGCATCTATCACTTTACCCTTTAAATTCTCTTGACCTTGGGCGTGAAAACCCAAAAATAAAATACATGTGAAAAATAGAATTTGAAATGGGGAAACAACTGTTGTGCTCATTGATGTTGATAAGACTTTGATTATTGAATTGGTTATTTTAAAGGAACCAATGTAGCAGTATGCCCAAGGGGTTCGGGTTAACGAAAAAGTAAAATTGATTAATGGGAGGTTAATGGCACTAAACAACTATTAACCGATATTGAATAAGGATTAGGAAAGCTACTATTGGGGTCCCTCTTTATAAAGGCTGGGCAGACTTATCTTAAAGCGAACGGCCAATAACCTAAGGAGTATGACCACCAAGATTCCCGCGATATAGGCATATTCTTCTTTAACAGGGAACTGTACGATTAAAAAGTAGCTCAATGCCCCAAGAATACATGCTGTTGCATAAATCTCTTTTCTGAAGATGACCGGAATCTCATTACATAGAATATCCCGTATCACACCACCGAAACAAGCGGTCATCGTGCCCAAAAAGATGCACATTACAGGCAAGAGCTCTGCTTCCAACCCTTTTTCCACTCCCACCATGGTATAAAGCCCGATACCTATGGTATCGAACAAGAACAATGATCTTCGGAGATATTTGAGCTTGTTCACAAAAATGATGGCGAAAACCACTGAGATAAAAATGGTGATCACATAGGTAAGGTCCTGCATCCAACCCACAGGGGTGTTCCCTATCAACAAATCACGTAGGGTTCCACCACCAATAGCTGTTACGAATGCGATAATGAACACACCGAAGAGGTCCAAACGCTTTTCCATGGCCACCAAAACCCCGGAAATGGCAAAGGCGATGGTACCCAAAATATCGATGGTCAAGTACAGCATACCTACATTTTTTGGGTGTAGTAGTTATAATCCTTTATGATGACATCCACAAAATCAATGGGCTGAAGGGATGTCTGCACCCCCAAGACCTCTTTGATGCGTTTGTCCAATGAAACTATGATATTGTGATTGGCATTTCGCTTGGCCTTATCGTAAAGCTCTTTAATGGTCTGCATTTCCTCATCTTTGAAAACGGTGACTTGCGGAAAGGTGGGTTGATAGTCATCCGGTAATTCGCGAAGCAAGGTATCGTTCAACGACACCCGTTTCTTTTCACTTATTACCGTGGTTCCTGCTGCAATATCCCCCAATCGCTGTCCCTTGCCTCGAATCAAAATGGTAAGCACTGCCCCACCGCCCGAAGTAAGACTCACATCTATAATGCGTAGGGCCCACCGAACAAAATAATTGCCAAAATTGGGCTTGGAACCATCAAGTTTGACCACCCGAAGACTCATGGCTCCTTTGCCAATGGTCTTGCCATCCATCAAGGTCTCGAAAAGCAAATAATAAAAAAAAGCGGGCAAGGTCAGTATCAAATAAAACGCCCATTGATCCTCAATATCAACATCCAGGGAAACCAAAAAAACCACCACTAGAATGGTATAGAATAGAATAATGAAACTATCAATAATATAAGCCAGCATACGTTCGCCCAGATGAGATGTGTTCTGGTCGATGGTTATATTTTGGGCCGTTTCTATTTGAAATTGTTCCATATTTTAGTTTCTTTACTTACAAACTACCGGATGTAATGCGCGAGGCCGCTTTTGTTAGGCAAAATAAGGATAAATGGGCCGCTTTTGAAAATGCCCTGCTCAATAAAGGGCAACTTCATCCCGATGAGCTTTCGGATCTTTACATCGAGATTACCGATCATCTAAGTTATGCCAAGACTTTTTACCCTGGGAGCAACACCCAGATTTACCTGAACACCCTTGCCTCACAGGCACATCAAAAAATCTATAAGACCAAACGGGAATCCAGAAACCGTATTGTCCATTTTTGGAAAACGGAATTTCCCACCATGTTCAGACAACACCACCGCGAATTACTGATATCCTTTTTGGTTTTTGCCTTTTTTGCGGCCGTGGGAGCCTTTTCATCGGCCAATGAAGGGGATTTTGTCCGGTCCATCTTGGGCAATGGTTATGTGAACATGACCTTGGAGAACATTGAAAAGGGCGACCCTATGGCTGTTTACAAGGAACAAGGCGCTTTCAACATGTTTTTGGGGATTACCATAAATAATATCAAAGTAGCCATTTACGCTTTCGCCTTCGGTATTTTCTTGGGGGTTGGAACACTTTACATTATGCTTCAGAATGGTATAATGCTGGGCAGTTTTCAATACTTTTTTTACGAAAAAGGGTTGTTGTGGGAGTCAGCCCGTACCATTTGGATTCACGGGACCATAGAGATATCCGTCATCATCATTGCTGGTTGTGCGGGCTTGGTGCTGGCCAATGGAATTTTGTTCCCGGGCACCTATACGCGATTGGAGTCCTTTAAACGAGGCGTTAAAAACGGACTCAAAATAATGGTGAGCACGGTACCTTTCTTTATCATTGCTGGATTTTTGGAAGGTTTTGTGACCAGACATACCGAAATGCCCGATTGGTTGGCAATTTTCATCATACTGGCCTCGTTGTCATTGATTTTATTCTATTATATTATTTATCCAAACCAAATCCATAGAAAAACCGCTCATGCAAACAACCAGTAAGTATATCGAATTTAAAAAGCAACGTGAATTGGGGGAAATACTTTCCGATTCCTTTGGCTTTATCCGTAACGAATTCAAGCCTTTTTTTGGGACCATTTTAAAAATTGTGGGGCCCTATATCTTGGTCATGTTGATTTCCATGGGGTTTTACATGTATACCATTGGGGATGTATTTAACCTTACCGCCCTTGGAGGCAATCAATTTTCTGCATTTTCCCCTGTCATTATGGTCATATCGGTATTGGCGTTGATTTTAAGTTCCATTGCCGCCTATGTATTGGCACAGGGCACGGTATTGTACTACATTAAATCATACATTGAACATAAGGGCGCTACCAATTATGATGAAATTCGGGAAGGTGTTTACAGTTCGTTCTGGTCTCTGATCGGTCTGGGCATTATCGTTGGTCTATCGGTCTTTGTGGGAACAATGTTCTGTATTATACCCGGTATATATCTGGCCGTGCCTTTATCGATTTCATTTGCCATTTTGGTTTTTCTGAAAAAGGACACCATGGATTCGTACCAATACAGTTTTACTTTGATAAAAGAAAACTGGTGGATCACCTTTGCCACACTTTTTGTGATTTACATCATCGTGGCCATTGCCACTTATGCCTTTAGCTTGCCAGCTGCCATTTATATGTGGATAAAAATGGGAATATTCTCCGGTGAGATGGATGCCGAAAGCCTTAACATGTTCAATGATCCGGTTTACCTGATTTTGAATATTTTGAGTACCCTGATCAGATTTTTGATGAACATTATATTGCTTGTATCCACAGCGCTGATATTTTTCAACCTCAACGAAAAGAAAAACTTTACCGGTACCTTTGAGCGCATTGAAAGCCTCGGAAAATCTTCAGAGGAATAAATGCATAGACTCCTGATCTTATCATATCTGTTTTTTTCCTGGACAATGCTTCTTGCCCAGAACGATTCCATCGTAAGGTATGATACATCAGACATTGATCCCATTGAATTCAGCGAAGAGGATTTTGACTCTTACAAGCAAGATAGCGCCTTTAATTATGAGGAAGTAGAGACCGATAATACTTGGTGGACCAATATCACCAATTGGTTCTACAATGTTTTACGGCGCTTTTTTGAATGGATTTTTGGTGTGGGGAATGCTGAAGGTTATTTGGCCGTTTTTTTGGAAATCCTCCCCTATTTGCTGTTGGCCCTATTCCTCTATTTAGTGATTCGCTTCTTTGTAAAATCCAATATGCAGGGAATGGGCAAAAACAGGAAAAACCCCAATGTGGTATCCTTATCCGAGGATGAGCACATCATCAAAAATGAGGACATACAGCAATTGATCAAAAATGCCCTGGCCGAGCAAAACCATAGGCTTGCCATTCGATACCATTACCTCTACATCCTTCAATTGCTTTCGGAACGGGAAATGATTGATTGGCAGCAACAAAAAACCAATGACGATTATTTGGCGGAACTTTCTGAAAGTGCTCTAAAAAATGAATTTGGGAAGGCCACCTTGCTCTATGATTATGTTTGGTACGGAGAATTTGATCTGGATCGATCCCGATACGAAAAAGCCGAAAAGGTATTCATTGACTTAAAAAATGCCATGGCCAATGTCTAGGAAGGGATGGATATACATACTGATCGGTGTACTGACCTTGGCGGCCATATTTGCCATGGAATACAACAAGCCTAAAAAGGTGAATTGGTACCCATCCTATGTATCGCACCATAAAATACCTTATGGGACCTATGTGCTCAATGACTTGATGGAAACATATTTTCCAGATAGGGTGCTACAGGTCCAAAAACCACCTTTTGAATTATTGAGCCGGACAGACACTATAAAGGGCACCTACTTTTTTGTGAACGAAACGGTATCTTTTGAAGAGGCAGAATTGAACACCTTATTGGACTGGGTCGGCCAAGGCAATACCCTTTTTGTGGCCTCGGACCGTTTTGAACCAAAATTATTGGATACCCTTAATTTGGATCAGACCAATATTTATAATGGCGGGCAATTGGAGCCGCTCTTTTATTTTGAGCTTTCCAATCCAAAATTGACCCATGCCACGGTCAAATTTGACAGGGATTACTACACTACCGGTTTTGATCAATTGGACACCTTGCGAACTACTGTTTTGGCCCAAGTGTATACTCGGTCGGACAGCACGGATACCATCAAAAAACATGTGAATACCATAAAACAGTCCTTTGGAAATGGGGAAATCCTTTTGACAAGCTTCCCAAAAGCGTTTACCAATTACTTTATCCTAAAGGATAACAATCAAGAATATACTGCTGGGCTATTGTCCTATTTGGATACCGAAAGACCTATTTATATGGACAATTTCCATAAATCAGGTAAATCCTTTTACACCTCTCCCATGTATTTATTTCTGAACACCAAGGAATTTAAATGGGCCTACTATCTTGTGCTTATCGGAGCGCTTATTTACATCATTTTTGAAGGGAAACGTAAACAACGGGCAATACCTATAGTCCCTCCTGTTAAGAATCAGACTGTGGCCTTTACACGGACCATAGCCGATATGTATTTTGAAAAAGGGGAACTGCACCTGATCACCAAACATAAAATTGATTACTTTTTGGAATATTTAAGGTCCAAGCTACATGTTCCCACTCAAGATTTGGAAGATGAAACATTTTTGAGGAATCTGTCCATGCGAAGCAATACCGATTTAAAAGAAATAAAAACATTGATGGGCACTATTTCCAAACTAAGGGAAAAACAATATGTGACCGAAACCGAATTGAAGCAACTGAATCAAAAAATACAAGCATTTAAAGCAAACGTTGATGGAAAATAACGAGAATAACGACTTGAATTTTGACAACAGGGTTCCCCTGGAAGAACTTAGGGACACCGTGGAACAAATTAAAAAAGAACTATCCACCATAATCGTTGGGCAAAAGGATTTTATCGAACTTTTGATCATCTCCATATTGGCCGATGGGCATGCCCTGATTGAAGGGGTGCCCGGAATTGCCAAAACGGTAACTGCCAAGTTATTTGCCAAAACCCTTAAAACGGAATTCAATCGCATCCAGTTTACGCCTGACCTGATGCCAAGTGATATTTTGGGAACCTCGGTTTTCAATACCAAAACCAATGAGTTTGAATTTAAAAAAGGTCCCATTTTTTCCAATATCATTTTAATCGATGAAATCAACCGTGCCCCAGCCAAAACACAGGCGGCCCTTTTTGAGACCATGGAGGAACGGCAGGCCACTGTTGATGGAACCACCTATAAAATGGGACAGCCCTTTATGGTATTGGCCACCCAGAACCCCATTGAACAGGAAGGCACCTATGCCCTACCAGAGGCGCAATTGGACCGTTTCCTCTTCAAGATCAAAGTGGATTACCCCTCCGTTGAGGAAGAGGTCATCATCTTGCAAAACCATCACGAGCGAAAGGGAGAAAAGCCGCAAGACCAGATTAAAGCCGTGCTCAGCCCTAAAAAACTGGTGGAATTCAAAAAAAACATTCACGAAGTGGTGGTAGAACAAAAAATCTTGGATTATATCGCCAATATTATCACACAGACCCGAAACCACCCGCATTTATATCTGGGCGCCTCCCCACGGGCTTCCATTGCCACATTAACGGCAGCGAAGGCATTTGCTGCCATATCGGGCCGTGATTTTGTGATACCTGAAGATGTAAAAAAGGCTTTGGTGCCCGTACTCAACCATAGGGTCATCTTGACCCCGGAGCGGGAAATGGAAGGCATGACGACTGAAACTGTGGTTACCATGATTATGGAGTCCGTTGAAATCCCAAGATAAACATGGCATTTCTCAGATCACTGTACATACATAATGTTTTCTTTCGGTATATCGCCGTACTATCTGCATGTTTGGTAACCTCCTATTGGTTACCTGTGCTTTATCCCATCGCATGGTTATTGGTATTTCTCTTGCTTGCCCTGTTCTTTTTGGACTTGTATTTGATGTATGGCACAAAGGACGCAATAAAAGCCCATCGTAACCTTCCCCAGAAACTGTCCAACAGCGATGAAAATATCCTATCGGTACACCTGGGCTCCAAATACCCTTTTAAAACAGGGGTTTCGGTAATTGATGAATTGCCCGTCCAATTCCAAAAAAGGGATTTTGAACATAAGACGCAGCTACAAAAAGGAGAACCCCATTTTTTTGAGTACTCCGTTCGGCCTGTGGAGCGAGGGGAATATGTTTTTGGCTGCTTAAATGTCTTTGCCTCTTCCCCCCTTCGTATCATCAAAAGAAAATATGTGTTCCAGAAAGACCAAATGGTGCCCGTATATCCATCAATCATACAGATGCAACAATATGACTTTTTGGCCACAAGCAATCGCCTGACCGAATTCGGCCTCAAAAAAATAAGACGCATTGGGCATACCCAGGAATTTGAACAAATCAAGGAATATATCAAAGGAGATGATGTGCGTACGATCAATTGGAAAGCCACAGCGAAGAAGAACCAGCTGATGGTGAACCAATACCAAGATGAGCGGTCGCAGCCCATTTATTCCATTATTGACACGGGCAGGGTAATGAAAATGCCTTTCAATGGATTGAGCTTATTGGATTATGCCATTAACTCGGCACTGGCCTTCTCCAATGTTGCCCTCAAAAGAAATGATAAGACAGGATTGCTCACGTTTTCCAAAAAGATTGAAACCTTTGTACCCGCCGTGCAGAAAATCACGCACCTCAACACCATTATGGAGAGTCTGTACAATATCTCCACGGATTATTCGGATTCAGATTTTGGCCTGCTATATGCCCATGTCAAACGAAAGGTCAATCAGCGTAGTCTTCTATTGCTCTATACGAATTTTGAACATATATCAGGACTAAAAAGGCAATTGCCCTATATGCTGGCCATGGCCAAAAAACACGTCTTGGTCGTCATTTTCTTTGAAAACACCGAATTGGAATCCTTGGTAGCCGAAGATGTTGAAGATTTACAAGCCATATACCATAAAACCATTGCCGAGAAGTTTTCATTGGAAAAACGCTTGATGCAGAAAGAACTTCAGAAGTATGGCATCCAGACCATATTGACCAAACCAGAAGAACTTACGGTGAACACCATCAATAAGTACCTGGAGATAAAAGCACGAGGTATTATTTAGTGGTAAGCTGCTGATTGGAAAGCCCTAAAGTGTTTAGGGATGGGAGCTTACCCTCTAGCACCACAAATTGTGATTGGGGTTGGAGAAAATGTTTTTTCTTTTTCAAATCAAGTTTTGAATACCGCCCCCGTAGACGTCTTCTATCGTCCTTTTTAGAAAACAGGTCTATGGTAACGCCAACGGTAACTCCACCTAAAATCGTGGCGGCCAAATCATCGTTGTCCCATCCGTTTTCCCGTTGTCCCGCATCCACGGTCTCCTTGGCCAATCCAATAAGGGTACTGCCAGCCACGGATCCTACAAAAGTCCAGATTCTATTTCCGTCAGAAGCTTGCTTAGCGATTCCGGCCCCAGCAAGGCCAAAGAGATTGCCTCCCAAAAAGTGGAGTGCTTTGTCCCGCTCCACTTGCCCATGGCAATGCGAAGCGAGCACAAAAAAGAGTAGTGTGGGGATAAGTGTTCTCATTGCGCTGGTTAAATATATCAAAAGTTTCTTAAACTCTTGGTGCAATGCCCTAATTCTGGCACATTTCGGCCTTGGCCTGCTTAAATTCAGACATCAATTCCGCAACGATTTCAGCTGCCGGGGTTATATGATGAATCAGACCGGATACTTGCCCTATTTCCAATTCCCCTTCTTCCATATCGCCTTCGAACATGCCTCTTTTTGCCCTCGCCCTTCCCAATAGCTCCTTTAAATCCTCTTTGGTGGCACCTTGGGCATATGCTTCCTGGACATCTTGAAAAAATTTGTTTTTGAGTAATCTTACAGGAGCGAGTTCCTTTAAGGTCAATTGGGTATCGCCTTCCTTGGCATCCACTACCCATTTTTTGAAAAGTTCATGTGACGATGCCTCAGGAGAGGCTACAAACCTGCTACCCACTTGAACAGCATCGGCTCCCAACACCATGGCGGCCAACATGGCCCTTCCTGTGGCGATGCCTCCGGCTGCAATGAGGGGAATACCTATCTTTTCCTTTACAGAGGGAATAAGCACGAGCGTTGTGGTTTCATCACGTCCGTTGTGCCCACCAGCTTCAAAGCCTTCGGCCACAACTGCATCTACCCCTGCTTCCTGGGCTTTCAGGGCAAACTTGACACTGCTCACCACATGTACCACCGTTATCCCATTCTCTTGAAGAAACTTGGTCCATGTTTTGGGATTACCTGCTGAAGTGAACACAATTTTCACTTCATGCTTTACGATGATATCCATCAATTTTTCAATGTCGGGATACAACATGGGCACGTTCACACCAAAAGGTTTATCCGTCGCCTTTTTACATTTGATGATATGTTCTTCTAAAACCTCGGGATACATACTTCCCGCTCCCAACAACCCCAAACCGCCAGCATTAGAAACCGCTGAGGCCAAACGCCAACCGCTGGCCCAGACCATTCCTGCTTGAATGATGGGATATTCGATTCCGAAAAGTTGTGTGATGTTGTTCTGCATGGAAATTCAATTCAAGTTTCCACCAAAATAATCAAAAATAAATAAGGAATCTATCTAGGAAATCACTCCAGAACCAACCAACTCATCATTAATGTACCAAGCTGCAAACTGCCCTTCGGTAATAGCGGATTGTTTCTCTTTGAAATCAACGAACAAACCATTTTCTACTTTGTAGAGGGTTGCGGACTGTAACGGTTGACGGTATCGAATACGAGCCATAACCTCCATTGTTTCATCCACTTCCAAAGACAAATCGGGACGCACCCAATGAAGTTCGTCTTCTTTGATGAACAACGTATTTCTAAGTAGGCCAGGATGCGATTTTCCTTGTCCGGTATAAATGATGTTCTTGTCAACATCCGTATCGATGACGAACAAAGGTTCCTTGGTTCCGCCGACATTCAATCCTTTTCGCTGCCCAATGGTAAAGTAGTGCGCACCTTGATGCTCCCCTACCACTTTACCGTCCGATTCAGCATACACAGGCTTCCCGGCACGGAACACCAGTTTTTCCCTCTCGCTCTGAAACTCGGGAACAGTATTGGAAAAATGGGTCGCATCGCTGGGAACTTCCACAATCACACCTTTTTTAGGCTTCAATTTTTGCTGTAAAAATTCAGGCAGGTGTACTTTGCCAATGAAGCACAATCCTTGGGAATCTTTTTTATCGGCAGTGATCAAGCTATTTTCCGCAGCTATTTTCCTTACTTCTGGTTTCAATAGGTCGCCAATGGGAAACAAAGTTTTGGACAACTGTTCTTGTGACAATTGACAAAGGAAATAAGACTGGTCTTTGTTGGGGTCTTTGCCTGATAATAATTGATAGGTTTCGGTACCATCTTGGTTTTGAACGGTTCCCTTCCTGCAATAATGACCGGTCGCCACATAATCCGCCCCCAGTTGGAGGGCGATTTTCATGAACACATCGAACTTGATCTCGCGATTGCAGAGTACATCGGGATTGGGAGTCCTTCCTCTCTCGTACTCATTGAACATATAATCCACGATTCGTTCTTTGTATTCCGCACTTAAATCCACCGTTTGGAAGGGAATACCCAACTTTTCAGCCACGATCAAGGCATCATTGCTATCCTCCAGCCATGGGCATTCCTCGGATATGGTCACGGAATCGTCATGCCAGTTCTTCATGAACAGGCCAATGACATCGTACCCTTGCTCTTTGAGCAGATAAGCAGCTACACTTGAATCCACACCTCCCGAAAGTCCAACAACAACCTTTTTCATTGCAATAATTTAAGGCTACAAAAATACAAATTGATGCTCATTTAAAATATAATAATGTCTTAAAGCGAAAGTATCCAAAATGTAAACCGCTGAGATCCTTATTTTTATTTTGTTAAAGTTTTTGCTTAAAATGTTAAACATTATTGTTTTTATTTTGTTTAAACATACTTTTAAAACGTTGAACAAATAACTATCATCAAATGAAGACATTTAAACATTTAGCCCGACTGACCTTTTTATTCTTATTTATCGGATTCACTTCGTGTTCCGATGACGACAATGGACCTACGCCTCCAATGGAGCCGGAGGGAGATAATATTGTTGAAGCGGCACAGGCCACTTCAGAATTGAGCACTTTGGTTGCCGCCCTTCAAAAAGCGGACGAAAGTGCCAACAATGACCTGATCACTGCACTGAGCGGAGATGGTCCCTTTACCGTTTTTGCACCGACCAATGATGCATTCAACGATTTACTGGCCCAATTGGACGGTTTTGATTCGTTGGACGATTTCAACTCCGAACAATTACAGGACTTATTGGCTGTGATCTTGACCTACCATGTGGTTGCTGATGCTGCCCTATCCACGGATTTAAGTGACGGTATGAGCCTTACCACCTTACAAGGTTCCACCCTTCAAGTATCTACCGAAGGTGGTGTATTTATAGAAGATGCCACGGACGTTTCTGCAGAAGTGGTCAATGCAGATATTGAAGTCTCCAATGGTGTTGTACATATCATAGATAAAGTATTACTGCCTCAAGCTATTCTGGATGAATTGGCCGATATTATCTTAGTCCCTATTACCGATTTGGCCATTGGAAACGAAAATCTACAAAACCTAGTGGCCGCACTGACCGCAGCCGATGGAGATTTGCCAACTGTACTTCGTGGCGATGGACCTTTTACTGTATTGGCCCCGACCGACGAAGCTTTTGAGACATTCTTGGATGGTGCAGCCTTGGCAGATGTTCCAGTTGATGTATTGACCAACGTATTGCTCAACCATGTGATCAGTGGCGAAGTTACTTCTGAAGACTTGACAGGACTTGGTTCCGGTTATACAAGTACTATGGCCACAGGAGCTGGAGACCAAAATGTAAGTTTGTTCTTCGATACTTCTGATGGTGTAACATTCAATGGAGTATCGTCCGTAGTGACACCGGATGTAAAAGCAATCAATGGTATTGTACACGTTGTGGATGCCGTAATAGACATACCTAATATTGTGGACCATGCCGTTGCCAATCCAGGACTCTCTTCTTTGGTTGGAGCACTTACCGATGGTGGAAATACGACATTCACTGATTTACTATCCGATGAAGAAGAACTATTTACCGTGTTTGCACCTGGAAACGATGCTTTTGATGCATTTACCAACCCGAATTCCAATGATTTGAATGCCATACTATCCAATCACGTAGTGGTGGGTACTGCCGCATTCTCTTCAGATTTGACAAATTCTTATGTGAATACCGCTGCTGAGTTCGATGTGGATGAGAACTTGAGTCTATACATCAATATTGATGACGGTGTAACCTTGAATGGAACAAGTGGTGTGGTAATGGCAGATATTGTAGCCAGCAATGGGGTAATCCATACTGTGGATGCTGTAATCGACTTGCCAACAGTTGTGACCTTTGCTGCAGCTGACCCTACTTTCTCCACTTTGGTTCAGGCGTTGACCGAATTGACCCCAAGTACGGATTTTGTAAGCGTATTGTCCGCTCAAGATGGTGCAGGAAGCGATCCATTTACCGTATTCGCCCCCACCAACGATGCATTTGCCGCTTTGGCCAGTATTCCAGCTGAAGCTGACCTGATTCCGATACTGCAACACCACGTAGTGGCAGGAGCGAATGTACGTTCAGGAGACTTGAGTGATGGTGCCACGGCAACAACTTTGGAGGGTGATATGATTACCATCAACCTGCCTGGCACAGGGGACAATATTGCCGATATTACCGACGGAGCAGGAAACATGGGCATTGGTATCGATGCCGTGGATGTTCAGGCCATCAATGGTGTGATTCATGTAGTGGATACCGTATTGCTCCCAGACACTTCAAACTAACTAGTTTTTGATTAATAGATAGTGCATGAAAGCCCCCTCAAATAATTTTGAGGGGGCTTTTTATCGGGTGGGATCTACCGTTCGTCGATGACACATCAAAATGGAATTATTTACCCACAAAAAGGAGCTGTTTTACAACTTTTAATTTTTTGGATATCGATAATGCCGCATCTTTGGAGTCCCAAATCTTTCCAAACTAAACCTGTAAATGAAAACTCCCCCAAGGCAATCTTGAGGGAGTTTTTTATTTTGACCAAAAAGGTATTCTGTCAGGATTATCTTCTTCCAGATTTCTTTTGCTCTTCGGCCTGTTCCATCATTTCGCGCATCTTACGCTGGAACTTGTTCTCTTTTTTAGGTTTCTTTTTGTTCTCCTGGATCTGGGCATGGATTTTATCCTCGTCCAAAATGTAGTTCTTGATGGCCAACATAATAAAGATGGTGATCAAGTTGGAGATGAAATAGTACAAACTCAACCCACTCGCATAGTTGTTAAAGAAGAACAACATCATAATGGGTGATAGGTACATAATGAATTTCATATTGGGCATACCCGGTTGCTGTTGCATCTGCATGCTCTGCCCCGTTGTCATCTGCATATAGAAAAAGATAGCAATGGATGCCAAAATCGGGAACAGGGATACGTGGTCACCGTAAAACGGAATGGTAAACGGCAATTCGAAAATGGTATCGTAAGAGGAAAGGTCCTCTGCCCACAAGAATGATTTTTGGCGCAGCGCAAAAGATGTTGGGAAGAACATGAACAGTGCGTAGAAAATCGGCAACTGTAACAATGCGGGCACACAACCGCTCATGGGGCTCACCCCTGCTTTGTTGTACACCTTCATGGTCTCTTGCTGCTTTTTCATGGCGTTGTCCTTGTACTTTTCGCTGATTTCCGAAATTTCCGGTTTCAACACCTTCATTTTGGCTTGCGACAAATAGGACTTGTAGGTTACCGGCGATAATGCCAATCGAACCATAATCGTCATGATGATAATGGCAATACCGTACGGCAGGAACGAACTCAAGAAGGTATAGAAGGGTGTGAACACATATCTGTTGATCCAGCCAAAGATTCCCCATCCAAACGGAATGGATTCCACCAGACCCAAATCCTCATAATTATCCAAGACCTTGACGTCCGTAGGACCATAATACCAATACATATTCTGGGACAACTCCCCTCCTTGGAACTCCAATGGAGCTCTAGTTGTATATTCTTTGGTAAAGCGCAATTCCTTGCTCTCTTCCTCAACCAAATTGGTGGAGGTCAAATCAGCGGTCTTAAAATGGTCGTCCGTTGCCAAAATGGAACTGAAAAAGTGTTGACGGTACGACAGCCATTTTACATCCACTTCGGTTTCCTCATCAAAATCACTGCTCTCCGATAGCTTGCTGATGTCTCCATCATCATGATTGTATGTCAGACGGGTATATCTATTTTCATATCTGATACTTTGATCGTGACGGATACCTTTCAAATCCCACTCCAAAGTAACAGGTTTGCTAGTATTGAACACGCCGCTCAATCCTTGTGAACGAACGGTAAAATCCACCAAATACTCATTCGGTTTCATCTCATAGCGATACTCCAAAAACTGGTTATTGGCCACTTTGGCCTTCATGGAAAGTACATGGTTGTCACCACTTTGCGTCAGGGATGGTTCAAAATACAGGTCTGCAGTACTCAGAACACGATTGTCCGAAGTAGTGAAGTTCAAGGCAAAATTGGCATTGCCATCTTTTACCAAATATACCGGAACGGAGTCATGGGTCACAAAATTCTTCATCTTGGCCTCAACAATCTGTCCACCTTTGTTGGCCACTTCCAACTGGAGCACCTCGTTTTCCAAGATAGTGGTACCATCAGCCGTTTGTGTAAATCCAAAAGCCCCAACCGTATTTTTGTATTCGGCCACTTGGGTGGAATCCGTAAGGTCTACGGTCTTTGTTTCCTTTACTGGTGCGGTTTTGGCTGCTTCCTCTGCCTTGGCTTCTTCTGCCTCAATCTGCGCTTGCTCTGCTTTTTGAGCCTCTAACTCTTCTGGCGTAGGCTGATTTTGGTAAAACATAAAGATGAGTATCCCAAAAATCAGTACAAATCCAATAATGGACTTAAAATCCAGCTTCTTTTCTTCCATGAATCGTATTTAGTAGAAATATTTTAACAGTATTTCAGGCTGCAAATATATGCCCAAATGCCCATTTTATGCCAAACTGGCATTGTTTTATTCCTGCTTGTGATCTAATACTGCCTTAACGAACCCAACAAACAAGGGATGTGGACTTGCCACGGTACTCTTGTATTCTGGGTGGTACTGTACCCCGACAAACCAAGGATGTGATGGGATTTCCACAACTTCCACCAAGCCTGTTTTAGGGTTGAGCCCGGAAGCTATCAAACCAGCTTCCTCCATTTGATCCTTATATTTGTTGTTGAATTCGTAACGGTGCCTGTGACGTTCCTCTATGTCCGATGTACCATAGACTTCCTTTACCAAGCTTCCTTCCGTTAAGTGACACTCCCAAGCGCCTAAACGCATGGTGCCTCCCATGTCGGTAATGGATTTTTGCTCTTCCATCAAGCTTATCACTGGATCCGGTGTTCCCTTATCCATTTCGGTGGAATTGGCTTTTTCCAAACCTAGAACGGTCCGTGCAAATTCGATGACGGCCATTTGCATGCCCAAACAGATTCCCAAGAAAGGGATGTTGTTCTCACGGGCATATTTTACCGCCGTTACTTTTCCTTCTATACCTCTTTCCCCAAAACCCGGAGCCACCAATATACCGTCCAGGCCTTCTAGTTTCTTGGCTATGTTCTTGGCTGACAAATGTTCCGAATGAATGGATTTCACCTCCACATCGACCTCATTGGCCGCACCAGCATGGATAAAGGCCTCTTGGATTGATTTATAGGAATCGGGAAGTTCCACGTACTTTCCTATCAGTCCAATGGTCACTTTATCCTTAGGGTTTTTATGTCGCTGCAAAAATTCCTTCCACTGATCCAGATTGGGTTCCTTATCATCCGGAAGGGCCAATTTTTGCAAAGTGACCGTATCCAGGCCTTCTTCTTGCATCAACAAAGGAACATCGTATATGGTGGATGCATCTATGGACTGGATCACCGCTTCTTTCCGAACATTACAGAAAAGAGCCAATTTTTCCTTGATGTCCTCAGAGATCTGATGCTCGGTACGGCAAACCAAAATATCGGCTTTTATTCCGCTCTCCATTAAGGTTTTGACGGAATGCTGTGTGGGTTTTGTTTTCAATTCGCCCGCAGCGGACAAAAATGGCACCAAAGTCAGGTGCACCACAATACCATTGTGCTCGCCCAGCTCCCAAAGCAACTGACGCACAGATTCTATGTAAGGCAAGGATTCGATATCACCCACCGTACCACCGATCTCGGTAATCACAATGTCATAATCGCCACTGTTGCCCAAAATCTGGATACGCTCCTTGATCTCGTTGGTAATATGGGGGACAACTTGTACCGTTTTGCCCAGAAATTCACCTTTGCGCTCCTTCTCGATCACGCTTTGGTAAATTCTACCTGTGGTCACATTGTTGGCCTGTGAGGTACGCACGTTCAAAAAACGCTCGTAGTGTCCAAGATCCAAGTCGGTTTCAGCACCATCATCGGTCACATAACATTCGCCATGCTCATAAGGGTTCAGTGTTCCCGGGTCAACATTGATGTACGGATCTAATTTTTGGATGGTGGTTCGGTATCCCCTGGCCTGCAGTAGTTTAGCCAAGGAAGCGGCGATGATTCCCTTACCCAATGAAGAAGTAACGCCTCCCGTAACGAAAATGTACTTGGTATCTGACATATTGCTCATTCTATTACGGGGCGTAAAATTAGTAATTGCTGGGCAAAAATCAGGTAGAATCGCGAGGAAAATCTTTTTGCAGCTTTCTGATGATGGGTTCCAGGTTGTTATCCTTTATCGTCAGCATGGTATTCAAGTAGTCGCCCAGTTTCCCTTTGGGAAAACCTTTTTGACGGAACCAGACCAGATAGGGCAAGGGCAAATCCACAAGATAGCGTCCCTTGAACTTACCAAAGGGCATCTTGTAGTGGGCCAATTCCAAAAGTTGTTTTGTATCTGGGCGTATTTCCATATCCAACCCGAAAATACTATCTTTCCCAGAACAAATCCACATAATGAAACGTAGAAATTTTATAGCCACCGCCGCGGCTGGTTCGGCCGGACTGGCTTCAGCCTCTGCCATGACCTCAACCTCAGGGCAAAACAAAGAATTCAAGCTCAAGCACAATATCAACCACAGTGTATGTGAATGGTGCTTTAATGATATCCCCTTTGAGGATTTCTTAAAGACCTTGAACGAACTTGGCGTCAACGCCATTGATTTGGTAGGTCCTGACAGATGGCCCATCTTGAAGAAGTATGATATCCATTGCTCCATGTGCAATGGAGCGGAAATTAGTTTGACCGAGGGGTGGAACAATCCCAAATACCATGAGCAACTCATCAAAAACTACACGGAAATGATTCCGAAGGTGGCCGAAGCAGGTTATACCAACCTTATATGCTTTAGTGGCAATAGAAATGGTATGAACGATTATGTGGGATTGCAGAACTGTGTTGATGGGCTTTCGCAGATCATGCCCTTGGCCGAGGAACACGGTGTGGTACTTCAAATGGAGCTCTTTAACCAAGTGAACCATCCTGATTATATGTGTGATAACTCCATTTGGGGCGTGGAACTTTGCAAGCACTTGGGAAGCGACAACTTTAAATTGTTGTTCGATATCTACCATATGCAAATCCAAGAAGGCGACATTATCCGAAGTATACAGAACTACCACCCTTATTTTGGGCACTACCATACAGCGGGTGTTCCCGGCAGACATGAAATCGATGAAACGCAAGAGCTTTACTACCCGGCCATCATCAAGGCTATCCATACCACTGGGTTCAAAGGATACGTAGCCCAAGAATTCATCGTGACCTGGGAGGATAAAATAGAAGCGTTGAAGGATGGGTTTATGCGGTGTGATATTTAACCCAAGAACTCATAAAACGTATTATAAAGAGGGGGCTGTCCGTCCCCTCTTTTCATGATTCAGGGCTCTGCAACTTCCTGAAGAGCTTCAGCGATCTTCAGGTTCCACTCCAATTGCTTTTCACGGTTTCGGGAAAAGTTGGTCTCCCAGTCGTAACGTTCCTGATACTGCTGTAAGCCCCTTAAGATATCACTGTAAATCTTTCTGACCTCAGCCTTTACATCATCGGAAAAGGAGGTTCTACGCAATTTTTCTCGCATCTTTCGGGCAAACACCTCGGTAATATCAAAATGAAGCTGCTCGTGTGCCAAGGTATTTTCATTGCACAATTCAGGCTTGTACCATGATTCATTGGGATAGAAATAGGCATTTACCTCAAAATCCAAATGGACCTCGTGGTGCAATAAATTCGCTGAGTAGGTGTAGCTGATACCACTTGCGGTAGTTGCTGCGGAAGGTTCCCCTGTGGGCACCTTGCCCTTAAAATCGGCCCATGTGAGCCTTATGGTGTCATTCCATGGGACACCCTCCTCGATTTCCTGTGCGAATCCAAAAAAACCGAGCAGAAAAACACATCCTATGGCAATTATTTTATCCAATTAAAATCGATTACTCTTTCAATGTCGGGATGCAAACTATGGTGCACCGGACATGTATTGGCCGTATGCTCCAAAATCTTTCGGTGCTTTTCCGATACCGATGCGGGCAGCTCCAATGTCACCTCAATTTTGGAAATCCTTCTTGGATTGGCCGCCATGTGCTTGGTAACCTCTGCGGTGGAGCCTATCAAATCCACATCCAGATCACGGGCCTTGATGCCCATCATGGTCATCATGCAATTGGCCAATCCGGTCGCAACGGTATCCGTGGGCGAAAAAGCTTCGCCTTTACCATTGTTGTCCACCGGGGCATCGGTCAAGTATTCGCTTCCCGAACGCAAGTGCACACATGTAGTGCGAAGGTTTCCGTTATAGGTTACTTTTGATGTCATTCTTCTTTGGCTCTACTTCTTTTATTGTAAGGTCCTCGTACTCCATAATGTAGCAAGCACGATTGAAATAACCTGAGGTCCAATCATTGAAATAATCAAACCCATTGCCTGCATATTCCGTTAAACCAATGTATTTGGAGGTTTCGAAAAGATTGTTCTTGTATGCCAGCTTCAATAGCACGTCCATGGTTACGTCAAATCCTCGGACGGCATATCTGTCGGGAATCAGGCCATTGTATTTTTTACCGTAGGCATTGATGAAATCCGCATTCCCCGATTCCCTGTAAAATGATGAAAAGGTAAACTTAAGGTTGGACAAATGGGTTTTGGACACCGCCTCATTCTCAAAAGCGGCATTATAGCTCGTTGTAAACATACGCACTTTGACCTCTGGCACTTCCTCATCACTTATTATGGCGGTATTGGCCGAGTTCAAAATGGAAGTGACACTGGCCACCATATTGGGCTGCTCGGTTTCCAAGAAGACCCAGTTTTCCTTTTCCTCTGAAAGTTGAATCAAGAATTCATCCAGATGCAAGGATTTATTATCGATTACCTTCGCTATTTGGGCCGAAGGGAATTTACTCAAAATGGAATCGTGCGCCACTTGGTGCGTGGAATCCGCAATGATGATGATATTTTCATCCTTATGGATTTCTTCGATGTAGGACAGCATTTTATCCCGAAGCACCACGTCCCTGGGCACTGAGAAGAACACATTGCTATGGCTCAATTCACTATCGGAAGAAATCGGGGCGATCACGGGAATGTTTTTCGCCGATGCCTGAACCGCCACCTCATCCAAAGGTCCTGGGGCCAATGGGCCAATGATGGCATTGACACCCGTCAAATTCTCCCTGAACAAAATTTCCTTTACCTTGGCTTGGTCCAGTTGGGTATCGTAGGTTTTCACATCCACCGAAACCCCTAACTTTTTGATGGAATCCAAAGCCACCATGGCCCCTGTATAAAAACCAAGGCTCAAAGCAAGATCCCTACGGTTCTTGATAAGCTCTTCCGCCTGTTCGGTATCGTTCACATTGACCTTGTCCAATCTAAACGGAAGCATAAAGACCAACTTTGGTCTATTTTCCACATTGATGCTGTCCACCAAATTGATTTTGTCCAATACCAGAGCATTCTTCACTTCAAGCTCGTCCGCTTTTTCCTTGGGCAATTTCAATACCATTCCGGCCTTGAGTCCATTTTCAAGAGCTGGGTTCAAACGGAACAATTCATCCCGTGTGATCTTAAGGTTCTGGGTAATTCTGAAAATATTTTGCTTTGGTTTTACTTCATAAAAAATGAAGTTTTCCGTGTTGACCTCCCCTTCATCATCTTTCTTTTTGGGAAGTCGGACCACCATTCCCTCTTTGAGACCTCCTTCTTTCATGATCTCCGGGTTCAATCGAACAATGGAATCGGTAGGAATGCCATACTCACGTCCCAAACTGTACAGGGTCATTTTGGGCGGTACGGTGTAAGAAGTGAAAATCTCTGTTTTCTGCTCTTTGAGACTGTCGCCTTTTGGTCTAGGTAATTTCAGTTCTTCCCCAGCGGCCAAATAATTGGTGGTCTTGTCCAATTCAGGGTTCAACACCAACAGACTGTCCACACTTATACCATATTTATGGGCAATGCTCCATCGGGTCTCCTTGGGCCGTACGGTATAGGTTTCAAAATCCAGTTCTTTTTCTTCATCCTCATCCACTTCCGGGAACACGGGAATCTGAAGCACCATTTTACGTTCTAGGGCTTCGGAATACAACCTCGTATTGTATCGTTTTAACTGATCTTCGGTAATATTGTATTTCTGGGTCAGGCCAAAAATGGTCTCCCTTCTTTTTACCCTATGGCGAAGAAACCGAATCGGTATTATTTCTTCCTCTTGTTCTTCCTGCTTGGTCTCTGTTTTGTTTTCAACAGGTTGTCCGTTCAAGGGAATGATAAGAATCGTGTTTTCCTTGACATCGGAAGCACTTTTAATTTCCTTGTTGGCCTGTAATATGCTATAGGGGGTTACCCGGTATTGCTGGGATATGCTCTTCAGCGTTTCCCCTTCCTTTACAGCATGTGTTGCGTAGTTCTGTGCAGAAACTGGCACCATGGCCAACAAAAAGACCACGGTAAACACCAGTTGTAAAATATGTTTTTTCATTCCCATTCTATAGTTGCCGGTGGTTTTGAGCTAATGTCATACACCACTCTATTAACGCCTTTAACCTTGTTTATTATATCATTAGAGGTCTTTTGTAGGAATTCATATGGTAGATTCACCCAATCGGCCGTCATACCATCGGTACTTTCCACCGCTCTGAGGGCCACACACTTTTCGTAAGTGCGTTCATCTCCCATAACTCCTACACTATCTACGGGCAAAAGCATGGCCCCGGCCTGCCAAACCTTGTCATAAAGCCCCCATTTTTTCAATCCATCAACAAAAATGGCATCCACTTCCTGTAAAATGGCCACTTTCTCCGCCGTAATATCGCCTAAGATACGGATTCCGAGACCGGGTCCTGGAAATGGGTGTCTACCCAAAATTTCGGCAGGCATATCCATACTTGCGCCCACTCTCCTTACCTCATCCTTGAACAACATTTTCAAGGGCTCCACTACTTTCAACTTCATGTAATCGGGCAATCCCCCTACGTTGTGGTGGCTCTTTATCACTGCGGATGGTCCGCCACTGGCTGAAACCGATTCAATCCTATCTGGATAAATGGTTCCCTGTGCCAACCATTTTGCATTTTCCACTTTGTGTGATTCATCATCAAAAACCTCGATAAAGACCCTTCCGATGATCTTTCTTTTTCCTTCGGGGTCGGATTCTCCCTTCAAGGCATCCAAAAAGCGTGCCGAAGCATCAACTCCCTTTACATTCAACCCCATGTGCTTGTACTGATCGAGAACACTTTCGAACTCGTTTTTTCGAAGGAGTCCGTTGTTGACGAAGATACAGTACAAATGATCGCCTATGGCCTTGTGCAACAACATGGCCGCTACACTGGAGTCCACTCCACCGGACAGCCCCAAAATCACTTTTTCATCTCCAATTTCCTCCCTTAGCTCTTCGACTGTGGTTTCCACAAAGGCATCTGGGGTCCAATCCTGTTGCAACCCAGCAATGTTCACCAAAAAGTTTTCCAATAGTTTTTTTCCATCTGTGGTATGGTACACTTCAGGGTGGAACTGGATTCCGTAGGTGGTCTCACCTGCAATCTTGTATGCTGCATTTTCCACATCGTGGGTACTAGCCAAACGAACGGCTCCCTCTGGAAGTTCTTTAATGGTGTCGCTATGACTCATCCAAACTTGGCTACCTTCTCCAATTCCGGTCAAGAAATCTTCATCTTGCTTCACATAGGATAGGTTGGCCCTTCCATATTCACGGGTAGCAGAGGGTGCTACGTTTCCTCCATGAAAATGGGACAAATATTGTGCTCCGTAGCAGATGCCCAATAAGGGTTTTTTGCCCTTGATCTCCGACAAATCGGGATGAGGGGCCTGCTCCGCACGCACCGAAGATGGCGATCCGGAAAGAATGACCGCCTTGTAATCCGATAAATCTTCGGGCAGTTTATTATATGGTTTGATTTCTGAGTAAATGTTGAGTTCCCTAACGCGTCTTGCGATCAGCTGTGTGTACTGGGAACCGAAGTCTAGGATGAGTACGTTGTTCTGCATGGGCAAAAATAGCAATTTGCTTTAGTTGCAAAAGTATCCTTTAAAGGTTATTTACCACAAGTTTTTCCGGAAAGGAATTCCAACGGGTTATCAACAAGTTCATCTTTTGCGCATTGCCTTACACTTTCTTTGGAAAACCAGGCACCCTTATCTAATTTTTTTCTTAATAGATTTCATTATTTCTTTGCCTTTTAAATCGTATCAACCATGATTAAGGGTTTTATTTTTGATTTGGATGGCGTGATCACGGATACCGCCGAACTTCACTATGCAGCTTGGAAAAAACTGTCCGAGGATATGGACTGGGACTTTGACCGTGACCTTAATGAGAAACTGAGAGGGATTTCAAGAATGGACTCCATAAAAGTGATCATGGATCATAACGGGGTGTCCTTGGATGAAGACACGGTAGTTGACCTGGCCACCAAAAAGAACGACATCTACGTTGAGAGCTTGGACGACATGACCCCTGAAGATTATTTGCCCGGTGCCAGGGAACTTTTGACCCATTTAAGGTCGGAAGGGTTTCGCGTGGCCTTGGGAAGTGCCAGTAAAAATGCCCAAAAGGTTTTAAAGCAGCTCAATGCCACCCATTTTTTTGATGTTATCGGGGATGGCAACAGTGTTTCCAAGAGTAAGCCCGCTCCCGATATTTTTCTCTATGCCTCTGAAAAAATGGGATTACCCCCGGAAAACTGTATTGTTTTTGAAGATGCCGAAAAAGGAATTGATGCCGCCAAAGCTGGAAAGTTCCACAGTGTGGGCATTGGTCCCGAAGAACGGGTTGGCCATGCGGACATTAGGTTCAACACCATGAAAGAAGCGACATTGTTTGAAGTGAAATCACATTTCAAGGATTTGTTCTAAGCTTATTTCGAGCCTAAAAAACAAAAGCCCCGGGAACCACTCCGAGGCTTTTCAATAAAATCAAAACCAACCTAAACATATGAGTTAACCAACTCAAAATTTAAATTTTCATAGCTATTTACACCTATGGAACAACCTAACTTGTAAATACCCTACCTAGGTTTTAAAGTTTTTTTGAAAAATTTAGATTGGCTCAAGGGAACCCTGTTCTATTAGTGCTTTAAAACAATGAAGTCCTTGGAAAAGGGATCTAACGTTTTCAACAATAAGGGAATCAAGTCCTCCCCCATTTCCAGATAGATTTCCGAAAAATTCATTTGTCGTTCTTGAAGTGATTGATTGGGAAACAACTCATTTTGAAGATCGGTCAAACGCACCACATGGTCCTTTAGCTTACGTTTTTGTGCCCTTAGCAACCGTTTTTCTAGATGGTCCAGTCCTTTTTTCTGTTTCACCTCCTGCGCCTTTACCGCCCCCAAAAAACTTTTATCCGTTTTTTCGGCCAGTTCGTACATGTGTTTAAATTGCTCTTCCAATAATTTTTTCTGGGGCGAAAAATCAATATCGATATTGGAAATGTCCCGTATTTTCTTGTTGATGAGCGAATGCTGTTTCATAAATAGATGGGAAACCGTCAATCCCATCTTCTCGACCTTTTCAGATTGCTTTTCAGTGATCAGCAAAGCTGAATTACGCAGCATCAGCATGGGGAAGGCGACTCCAACCTCATCAAAATAGGATTTGAGCTCCAACCAGTAAGCCAATTCTCCACCTCCGCCGATGTAGCACAAGTTGGGCAAAATCACTTCTTGGTACAAGGGACGGGCCGCCACATTGGGTGAAAACCGTTGGGGATAGGTTTCCAGTTCTTGTAGCAGTTCTTCCTTGGAAAAATCGATATGGGTATTGATCACATGGTATTTTCCTTTTTTCAGGATGATTCGCTCCCGGATACCATCCTTCAAATAGAAATAATTGATTTCCCTTGGGTTGACCTGAATCGTATAATCTGAGGACACCTGACCCAAAGCATCCATGGTCTCCGATATTTTTTCATGCGGCGTATGATCAAGAATATCCGTTTTGGCATAGGGGATCAATAATTTCTTGAGTTCCTTGTCATCACCGTCCACTATGACCAATCCTTCTTCCCCGAACAGTGCATTGGCAAGGTAGCGGGTCGCGTCCGTTAAAGTGTCATGCTCCAGATATGCTTTTCTGAAAAAATCCTTTAATCTATCCGTCAACCCCAAATTGCCAAGCTCGGAGGCAAATATTTCGTATACCTCATCCAATCCCTCAGTGGATAACCTACCCACGGCACCGGATGCCCTTTTGTTCCAGAGCACTTTTTTTCCGTGTAGATTGAAGTAATTGATCTCATCGAAATCATGATCTTCCGTAGCCATCCAATATATGGGCACCACATGGTTTTCGGGATGTTCCTTGTTGAGTTTTTTGGCCAGATTGATGGTGGAAACAATTTTATAAAGGAAGTACAGCGGTCCCGTGAACAAGTTCAACTGATGCCCTGTTACCACCGTGAAGGATGTGTCCTTTGCAAGGGCATCGATATTTTTTTGGGTAGCCTTGGAAACCTCAAACCCTTTATATTGATGCTTTAGTGAGTTTACCAGTACTGCTCTGTGCCCCTTTGGATAATTAGCAGCTTTCTCTTTGATCTGATCACCAAAATTCGATGGCAAAGGGTATCTATTAAAAAAGGGGGACAACTCTTTTTTCTGTTCTAAATAATCACAAATTAATTGGGAAAAATAACCGGTCTCCTTAAAGGGTATACATTCTACTTCCATTCAAACTGTAATGAGGTGTTCAAAGATAAGTCTCTTCTTTTTTTCTCATCCTAAAAATACGTTAATTGAATTTTGTGTGGTTTTCGTGGTCCACACCTCGATAAAATTAGGTTTCTGCTTCAATTTATTAGTAGATTTGGTAGGATCAATTAACCCTAGCATGACCAAATTTTTATTTTCCCTCGTTCTTTTAGTATCCATTTCCGTATCCGCACAACAGTTAAAGTCCCCTTCGGAGTTTTTGGGGTACGAGCTCGGAACACAGTTTACCCGTCATCATGAAGTGGTGGATTACTACGAATATTTGGCTGAATCCGCCCCGGACAGGGTGCAACTAACGGTTTATGGCCAAACGAACGAACGACGGCCGTTGATTCTGGCCTACGTATCCTCCGCTGAGAATTTAGCCGATCTGGAAACCATCAGACAGGAACATTTAAAGAATACAGAGGGGGCGGGAAATTCCTCCAAAGCAATTGTGTGGTTGAGCTATAACGTGCATGGGAACGAAAGTGTAAGTACCGAAGCATCCATGAAAACCATCTATGAGTTGTTGACCAAAAAAAGTTCTTACCTGGAAAACACCGTTGTGATCATGGACCCCTGCATCAATCCCGACGGGCGTGACAGATATAGCAACTGGTACAACCAATACAAGAACACACCCTACCAAGTGGACCCGAACAGCAAGGAGCATCACGAAGGCTGGTGGAATGGACGAAGTAACCACTATATGTTCGATTTGAACCGTGACTGGGCCTGGCTTACACAGGTTGAAAGCCAACAACGTCTAAAAATGTACAATCAATGGTTACCCCATGTTCATGTGGATTTCCACGAACAAGGTGTGAACAACCCCTATTATTTTGCCCCAGCAGCAGAGCCCTATCACGAAGTGATCACTGATTTCCAACGTGATTTTCAAGTGACCTTGGGCAGGAACCACGCCAAATATTTTGATGCCAATGGTTGGTTCTATTTCACTAAAGAGGTTTTCGACCTATTGTACCCAAGTTATGGCGACACCTACCCTATTTACAATGGTTCCATAGGAATGACCTACGAACAGGGAGGTAGTGGAAGAGCTGGTCTTGGAGTGATCACTGCCATTGGGGATACCCTTACCTTAAAGGATAGAATCGCACACCACTTTACAACAGGCCTCTCCACGGTAGAGGTATCCTCTCAAAACGCAGCCAAATTGAACGAGGAGTTCAGGAAGTATCACCAAAACAAGGATTTTAAATATAAAAGTTATGTGCTTAAAGGAAGCAAGGACAAGTTGGATGCCCTAAAGTCACTACTGGAAAAGCACAACATTGAGTACGGGGATTTATCAAGCGGTTCATACAGAGGACATAGCTACAGTTCTGGAAATATTGGCAGCCTTTCCATCGACAAAAATGGTATGGTGGTTTCCACCGACCAACCCAAGGGAACCTTGGTAAAGGTATTGTTTGAACCCAGCACAAAACTTACGGATTCGTTGACGTACGATATCACGGCATGGTCCTTACCCTATGCCTACGGGCTGGATGCTGTGGCCTCCACTTCCTCGGTTTCCGCTCAGAATGTACAAGAAACATCGACCTCCCCCACCATTAGTAGTGGAAGCTATGCTTTCTTGACCGACTGGAACAGCATGGATGATGCTCGCTTTTTGGCAGCACTCCTAAAAAAAGGCATTCGTGTACGTAAAGCCGACCATCCTTTCAGAATAGAGGGAAAACCCTTTGATCGAGGCACATTGATCATTACCAAAGGGGACAACGAAAACAAAGGGGACTTTATCCAGATCTTACAGACCATAGTCACTAAGTTCAATAAAGAAATTACACCAACAAGCACAGGCTTTGTGGATTCGGGGAAGGATTTTGGTTCTTCATCCATTCAAATGATCACAAAACCCAAAGTCGCAGTTCTCTCCGGCGGACCTACCTCTACCCTAAGATTTGGGGAAATTTGGCATTTTTTCGAACAACAATTGCACTATCCGCTTACCGTGTTGGATGATGACTACGCCGCTAGGGTGGACCTAGATGAGTATAACATTTTGGTCCTGCCCGATGGACGATATGGCAATCATTTCAATGAAGACCAACTATCCAAACTGAAAGATTGGGTAAGACAGGGCGGAAAAATCATAGCCATGGGAGGCTCCATAGATGCTCTTGATGGAGAAAAAGGATTTGGCATCGTAAAAAAGAAGCAGGCTAAGGATTCCAGCGAGAACACCCCACAACCCTATAAAGATTGGGAACGGGAACGTATAAAAGGTGCTATCACGGGTGCCATTTTCAAAACAAAAGTGGACAACTCCAATCCATTGGCCTATGGTTATGGTTCCGATTATTTCTCTTTGAAACTGGGCAGCAGTGCCTATGACTATCTCGATAATGGAAACGCCGTATACCTGGAACAAAATACCGAGCCTTTTTCTGGCTTTGCAGGAACCGAGGCACAAAAAAGAATTGCCGAATCCTTGGTGTTCGGAGTCGAAAACCATGGGCGTGGTCAAGTGATCTATATGGTGGACAATCCCTTGTTCCGAGGGTTTTGGGAAAATGGGAAATTGTTCTTTGCCAATGCCCTTTTTATGGTGGATTAAGTTTTTTTAGCTGATTTTAAGGGAATTGATTGCTTTTTTTAACAAAAAGGATATTGAAACATATCTTCATTTTTTCGTACATTTAGTAAAAGTAACAAGGAAAAATTGCGGATATGCCACAGATAACCCCATCATTTTTTTTAAAGCCAAAATTTAACGTCTTACAGTTTTTGGCAATATCTATTTTTGTCATGATGCTCCCCTTGGAGACCATGGCATTTCAGCAAAATGCATCAGCTGATTACAATGAATACAGCGGGGAGGTAAAAGAAGCGTCCAGCAATAAGTCCTTGGTGTTTGCCACTCTTACCGTAGAAGGCACCAATATCAGTACCATTACCAACACTGAAGGCAACTTTCTTTTGAAAGTGCCCAAGGACCTTACCGATAAGAATGTTGTGGTGTCTTTTTTGGGCTACAAAACCAAAATGGTTCCGATTTCCAGCCTTCAACCCGAAAAAAATGAGATTTCGCTGGAAGTCTCCGTGACCCAACTCTCTGAAATCAATATCAATGCCCCCAAAGATGCATTGGCTTTGGTACGCGAAACCCTGAAGAACAGGGATGACAACTATTTTAAGGACCCCTCCCTGATGACGGCTTTTTACAGGGAAACCATAAAAAGAAGAAGAAGGAACGTCTCATTGGCCGAAGCCGTGGTCAACATATACAAAACCCCTTATGATATCGGTCGGGATGATGCAGTTGAACTCTATAAAGCAAGGAAAAGCACCGATTACAGCAAATTGGACACAGTTGCCCTAAAACTACAAGGTGGACCATACAACACGCTATATGTGGATTTGATGAAGTACCCTGAATATATATTTTCAGAAGAGACATTGCCCAACTACAAATTTGCTTTTGACCGTTCCACAACCACCAACGACCGATTGATCTATGTCATAAGATTCGATCAGCGCGAAAATGTGCTGGAACCCCTCTATAGCGGTGAATTGTACATCGATGTGGAAAACAAGGTCCTGACCGGGGCCATTTTCTCCCTGAACATTACCGACGAGGACCTAGCCGCCGATCTTTTTGTACGAAGAAAACCCGCCAAGGTTGATGTATGGCCCACAGAGGTATCTTACCGTGTCGATTACAGGGAAAAAGACGGAAAATGGTACTACGGTTACAGTAGCGTATTCATGGAGTTCAAAGTGGATTGGGAAGACAAATGGTTCAATTCGCAATACAGTATGACCGCTGAAATGGCCATCACGGATTGGGAAAGTGTCAGTAAAACCGAAAGACCCAAATATCGACAAAGAATCAGAAAATCGATTATCCTGAGTGACGAAGCTTCGGGATTCTCCGATCCTGACTTTTGGGGTGAATATAATATCATAGAACCCGAAAAGTCCATTGAATCAGCTATTAGGAAAATCCAAAGACAACTGCGAAGAGCTGAAAGAAACAGTGATTAGTTCGTGCTTTTCTTCTAAATTTTGTGCATTTTTACCCTTGCGTTGCATAATCCAATTCAAATGTCCAAAAGAAGAAGTTTTTTAAAATCGGCAACAGCTCTTGGTGCCGCAACCCTTTTTCATCAAACAAGTTGGGGAAACGAACCTATTTCCTCCCCAAAACCTAAAATAAAGCCCAACAAATTAAAACCGGGCGACACCATTGGTTTGGTTGCTCCTGGGTTCGCCATAAAACCCGAAAAACTCTATTTGGCCTTGGAAGCATTGGGAAAGATGGGCTTCAAGACCTATCATACCGATCGCATCAAAGGCAACTATGGCTATTTCAGCAATACCGATGAAGAACGCGCGAAGGATGTGAACGAAATGTTCGCCAATCCCGATATCGATGCCATACTCTGTGCCCGGGGCGGTTACGGCTGTACCCGTATCCTCGACCTATTGGATTATGAACTCATTGAAAACAATCCCAAGGCCTTGATTGGCTTTAGTGATATCACCGCGTTGATCAACAGCATTTACAAAAAAACAGGTCTTGTTTGTTTTCACGGTCCAGTGGGCAGTACCATCGACGATGAATACAGCCAGGCATACTTTAAAAAAGTATTGATGGAACCCCAGGAGGTGCTTCCCATCAAAAATGCCATATTAAAAGACCCTAAACAATACAGAAACAGCGAATACTACCGGTATACCATTACCCCCGGTGTTGGACAAGGCGAACTTGTAGGCGGAAGCCTCACGCTGGTCACCGCCATGATCGGAACCCCTTACGAAATCGACTTTACCGATAAACTTGTTTTTTTGGAAGATGTGGAAGAGGCCCCATATCGCATAGACCGCATGCTCACACAACTCTCAGAGGTCGATAGTTTTTTGAAGGCCAAAGGGATAATTTTTGGTGTCTGCAAAGGTTGTGACCGCAAACGGACCACCGACAACTTTACTCTCAGGGAAGTGATCATGGACAGAATAGCTCCCTTGAACATACCTGCCGTTTATGGGATGAGCTTTGGGCATATACCCCAAAACTCAACCCTTCCCATTGGTATTGAAGCAAGTTTCAATGCTTATAAAAAGCAGCTTCGCTTATTGGAAGCTGCTGTTTGCTAGTATTATCCTTTCTTGAATTCGTCAAGCGTTTTGATGATGATGGACACACAATCCATCAATTGCTCGTGGTTCATGACCAACGGCGGTGCAAAACGGATGATGTTGCCGTGCGTTGGCTTGGCCAAGAGACCGTTTTCCTTCAGGGCCATACAAATATCCCAAGCTGTGGAACTCTCTTCAGTATCATTGATGACAATGGCATTCAACAATCCCTTGCCCCTAACTTTCACAACCAAGTCGCAAGTAGGAATGAACTTATTGAGTTCCTCTCGGAAAAGCTCGCCCAATTCCTGAGCGTTCTGTGCCAAATTTTCTTCCTTGATAACCTCGAGGGCTGCGGTACTTACCGCTGCGGCAACAGGATTCCCTCCAAAGGTACTTCCATGACTGCCTGGGGTAATTACTTCCATGATATCATCATTGGCCAATACTCCTGAAACAGGGTATACGCCTCCTGAAAGGGCCTTGCCCAAAATCAAGATATCTGGTTTTACGTCTTCATGATCTACGGCCAGCATCTTACCTGTCCTGGCAATACCGGTTTGCACTTCATCAGCAATGAAAAGCACATCGTATTTTTCGCAAAGGGACTTTGCTTCTTTCAAATATCCTTCAGAGGGCACATAAACCCCAGCTTCTCCTTGAATGGGTTCCACTAAGAAACCTGCTACGTGAGGATTGCTTTTAAGTGCATTCTCCAACGCTGTCAGATTATCATACTCGATTTTTACGAATCCCTCGGTGTACGGTCCATAGTTTTCCCTTGCCACTTCATCATTGGAGAAAGAAATAATGGTGGTGGTCCTTCCGTGAAAGTTGTTTTCACATACGATCACTTTGGCTTGGTTTTCTGGAATGCCTTTTTTCTGATAGGCCCATCTTCTACAAACCTTCAATGCAGTTTCTACAGCTTCTGCTCCCGTGTTCATGGGCAGCAACTTATCAAAACCAAAGGTTTCGGTGGCATATTTCTCATACTTACCCAACATATCATTGTAAAAAGCGCGGGAAGTCAAAGTCAATGTTTTTGCCTGCTCCATCATGGCCCCAACAATTTTTGGGTGACAGTGTCCTTGGTTTACCGCAGAATATGCGGAGAGAAAGTCATAATATTTCTTTCCTTCCACGTCCCACACATACACACCTTCGCCCTTGCTCAAAACCACGGGGAGTGGGTGATAGTTGTGTGCTCCGTACTTGTTTTCCAAATCTATCGCTTGCTGCGACGTTAAATGCTCTAAAACAGCCATTTCATTAAATGATTAAAATTGATAAAATAACCATTCCTACTGTACCTTTATTCTTTCGAAGTCTCGAAAAAGCAGCGTGGGAGAGAAATCATCCCTTGGAGTGCCCGCAAATTACAAATTAAATGATGAAAACGTAATTTTTCCAAAGACGATTCCAACAGTGTTCAGTTAAAGTTTACATGCAATTTAAGAAGCTCCGTTCTGTGAAATACCAAAAAGAACTTACTTTTGCGGCATGCGTAAAAACAGAAGGAGAAAAACGTTTGAAAACGTAGAAGTAGTCGATGCTGGAGCCAAAGGAAAATCCGTGGGCAAAGCTCCTGACGGACGGGTCATTTTCCTGACCAATGCCGTGCCCGGCGATGTTGTGGATGTCATGACCACCAAGAAACGAAAAGCCTATTTTGAAGGTGTAGCCACCAAATTCCATACCCTTTCAGATAGAAGAACCGAACCCGTTTGCCAGCACTTTGGCACTTGCGGAGGCTGTAAATGGCAACATATGGGCTATGAACACCAACTCTACTTCAAACAAAAGGAGGTAGAGAACAACCTCAAACGCATAGGGAATCTCGAATTACCAGAGACAACTCCAATCCTTGGATCCAATGTGCAGTATTTCTATAGGAACAAAATGGAGTTCTCCTTTTCAGATAGCCGATGGCTGACACAGGAAGAAATCAATTCGGATGAGGAAATTGAGGATAGAAATGCATTGGGTTTCCATATTCCTGGCATGTGGGACAAAATATTGGACATCAAAAAATGTCATCTGCAAGAAGACCCTTCCAATGCCATACGTTTGGAGACCAAGAATTTTGCCAACGAAAATGGTATTAGTTTTTTCAATCCAAGACGTCAGGAAGGACTTCTGCGCACCTTGATGATTCGCACATCATCAACAGGGGAAATCATGGTGCTCATCCAGTTCTTTGAGGATGAAAAAGGAAACCGGGAATTATTGCTCAACCACCTAAAGGAAAAATTCCCCGAGATAACTTCCCTGCTCTATGTCATCAATTCCAAAGGAAACGATACGATTTACGACCAAGAAGTGATTTGCTTCGCAGGACGGGACCATATTTTTGAGGAAATGGAGGGACTGCAGTTCAAAATCAACGCCAAATCCTTTTACCAGACCAATTCGGCACAGGCATACGAACTCTACAAAGTGGCCAGAAACTTTGCCGGACTGACCGGGGATGAACTGGTGTACGACTTGTACACGGGAACGGGGACCATAGCACAATTTGTGGCCAAAAATGCCAAAAAAGTAATTGGAGTGGAATCGGTGCCCGAAGCCATTGAAGATGCCAAAGCCAATGCCTCACACAACAATATCCCCAATGTCGACTTTTATGTGGGCGATATGAAAAATGTGTTCAACGATGATTTTATTGCTACGCACGGTCAGCCCGATGTGATCATAACCGACCCTCCTCGCGACGGAATGCACAAACAGGTGGTTGAGCAATTGTTGCAGGTAGCTCCGCCAAAAATCGTGTACGTGAGCTGCAACAGCGCAACCCAAGCACGTGATCTGGCTCTTATGGACGAGCAATACCAAGTTACCAAGGTGCAACCCGTGGATATGTTTCCGCAGACGCACCACGTTGAAAATGTTGTACTTTTGGAAAAACGGGTATAGTTTTTCAAATTAAAAACCCTGGGTAATTGCAATGAAGAAAATAATCCCCATTCTACTTATCGCCTCACTGCTTTTTTATGTGTCATCCTGTGAGAAGGATGATATTTGTATTGATGGCGATACGCCGCTATTGATTGTTGGTTTTTATAATGTGGAGGACACTACGGCCTTCAAAAGGGTTGAAAATATTAGAATCAGAAATATTGACATAGATAGCATCATATCCAGCGATTCTTATGATGGTGCGTTTAGTGATAGGTCCAATATTGCCGATTCTGTTCTGGTCCCCCTACGAAGCAATGCCGTTACCACCATGTACCAGATTATTTCAAATTCGGCGGATGATGATGAAACCGATCTGGAAACCGGCAACATTGACACCCTGACCATTTCTTATGAGCTGGAAGAGGCTTTTATCTCAAGGGCATGTGGCTTTGTGACCAATTACAACAATATATCCGTTAGCGTTACGGAAAGTGCGGAAAACTGGATTCAAGATATCAAGGTTGTCCAACCCAATATAGTAAACACAGATAGCATCCATGTCAAAATATATCATTAGTATTTGTATTGTCCTGCTACCCATTTTGGTGCAAGGGCAAAGCGAACCCATTGATCTTTCACAGAAGGATACTGTTACGTACAAAGACCCCTATGGTCTTCGTGTGGGTGCGGACATCAGTAAATTGATACTTTCGTTTGCAGATGAGGATTACACCGGCTTGGAACTGGTTGGCGACTATAGATTAACACGCAAATTGTACCTGGCCGCCGAGATAGGGAATGAAACCAAAAAACAGGGCGAAAGCCTGAACAACACCCTTTTGTACGATTACGAAACTTCTGGTAGCTACATCAAGGCAGGTGTGGACATTAACACCTACACCAATTGGTACGGGATGAACAATGCCATTACCATAGGAGGTCGTTATGCATTTGCAAGCTTTAGCCAAGACTTGAACAACTATAGCCTTTATGAGTCAAATCAGTTCTTTAATCCGGAGTTCTTGCCCGGGGAAAACCCCAACAGGGAGTTTAGTGGACTATCCGCTTCTTGGTTGGAATTTGTCGTAGGCGCCAAAGTGGAACTGTTCGCCAATATTTTTGTGGGCATGAGTGCCCGATTGGGCTTTTTGGTTACCAATACCGAGGATGAGCAATTCCCCAACCTTTGGATTCCCGGGTTCAACAAAGTAACGGATGGCAGTAATTTTGGTGTGAACTACAACTACTCCATCAGCTACTTCATCCCACTGTATAAAAAGGCAAAGAAAAGTAAAGAAGAAAGCCAGTAAGATGAAAGCACCCATCGACTATATCGAATTCAAATCCACGGACCTTGAAAAGACCAAGGATTTTTATTCCAACACTTTTGGTTGGGATTTTACGGATTATGGCCCGGCCTACACCTCATTTTCCGAAATTGGTGTAGCTGGAGGTTTTGAACTGACATCCGAAGCCATTGTCAATGGAGTCCTCATTGTGCTGTATCACAATGATCTTATCGAAATAAGGGAAAAGGTAATAACCGCTGGAGGTACCATTACCAAGGAAATTTTTGAGTTCCCAGGGGGTAAACGGTTTCACTTTACAGACCCATCAGGAAACGAACTCGCCATTTGGTCGGAAAAATAAAAGGAGCCACAAAGGACTCCTTTCACAAATTTGGTTGAGTTAGTTAGTTGTGTTTAAAACACGACCAAATCTAAACATTTCCAGTAGTTATCCCAATTTTTGTCTAAAATGTTTCACACTTTTCCCAAAGATTATCATTTTTACAATTGATGCTTTGATTTTTTACTGCCTTCATAAATTTCATACTTTACCAACCGGGCTTCCAACTTCCCATTGAAGGTTTTTATCCTTTTGGATGTCTTTAAACCTATATGTTTGAGCGCCTCCAAATTGGAGGTTATCAACCACGCATCCGTTCCGGGATATACTTTTTTGAAAGTGTCCCCGATTTTACCGTAGAAGATTTCCATATCGATGGGCAATCGCTCCCCATAGGGTGGATTGAACAACATATGCAGCTTGCCTTCAACAGGCTTATCCGCCCTGAAAAAGTCCTTACGCTCGACCGTGATATAATCCGATAGATTGGCATGTTCCACGTTCTCTTGAGCTTTTCTAACTGCAGATGGGGCCTTGTCATACCCAATGATCTTATGATGGAACTCCCTGACCTTTTTTAGGCTGGCATCCACAATTTTATCGTGCAGTTCGGCATCATAATCGTTCCAATGCATAAATGCATACGACTCCCTATTGATGTTTACCGGGATGTTGCAGGCAATCATGGCCGCCTCTATCAAAAAGGTTCCACTTCCGCACATGGGATCAAAAAAATCAGTTTCCCCGTCCCAGCCACTTTTAAGCAGTAAACCGGCCGCCAACACTTCGTTAATCGGTGCAATGTTGGTCAAAATACGGTATCCCCTTTGATGAAGTGAGTTTCCCGAACTATCCAAAGAGACCGTACAGGTGTTTTTATAAATGTGGATATTGATTCGAATATCGGGATCTTGGGTCTGCACATTGGGACGGTCACGGACCACTGCCCTGAACTTGTCCACAATAGCGTCCTTGGCCTTTAGTGAGACAAACATGGAATTGTCAAAAACCTGTGTATTGGAAATACTGTCAATGGCAAAGGTTTTCTCCACATCAAAAATATCGGGCCAGTCCAGATCATAAATATGCCTGTACAGGTCCTTCTCGTTAAAAACCCTGAAAGTTTTTATCGGCTTGAACACCTTCAAAGCGGTCCTAAGGCAAAGATTGGCTTTGTAGAGAAAGCCTGTATCCCCTTCAAAAGTAACATTTCGCACTCCTTCTTCCACATGCCCTGCACCCAAATTACGAAGCTCTTTCGCCAAAATCGGCTCAAATCCGTATAGGGTCTTGGCCATCATCTTGAAATTTCCTGCCATGTTCTTGTAATTTCTTTCGGCAAAAATAGACTATTTTTGCTCCTTTAATTCCCACTATGGATTTTCCTTCCGCCATCATCTATATTATCCCTATTTTGGCCGTTTGGGCCGGGTTTGCATTTGTATGGTTTACCAAGCCCAAAAACAACGATAACATCAAGCTGCTGCTCGCCTTTAGCGGGGCATTTTTATTGTCATTGACCTTTTTTGAGCTATTGCCCGATGTATATAACGACCATGATCCAAAAATAATCGCCCTTTATATTTTGGGGGGTATTTTATTGCAGGTATTCTTGGAATTTTTCTCCAAGGGAGCGGAACATGGACACGTGCACGTTCATTTGAAGGAAAACAAATTTCCAACTTTGTTGTTTCTGAGTCTTTCCATACACGCATTGGTTGAAGGGGTTCCGATACACGACAACGATTCCATCCTCTACGGAATCATTATCCACAAGATACCGATAGCCATCATTTTGAGCATCTTTTTGATCAATTCAAAAATGAAGCTGTCCACTACCCTCTTGTTCATCGCCGCCTTTTCGTTGATGACGCCCTTGGGCAGCTATATCTCCACATCGCCATGGATGGAAAATTATGGACATCTCCTCACTGCATTGGCCATTGGGGTGTTCTTCCATATATCCACCGTTATTCTGTTTGAAAGTGCGCAAGGGCACGCTTTTAACCTTAGGAAGCTGGTTGTCATTATTTTAGGGATTGGGATTGCTTATTTGGTTTAAAAAAATACATTTTACCACACATACCTCTTAACGAAATTTCTTACTTTTTAAGCTGATTTAATCATAAAAAAGTTTAGATTTAGGTATTATTAAATGCCTCAATGAGACTTACTAGACTAACCTTTGTCGGGTTATTATCCATATTTGTATTATTTTCTTGCTCATCAGAATCCGATGAACCGACCCCAGAACCAGATGTAATTGCTCCGGTAGTGGATTTTTCCATACTTGGGAGCTCCAGTTCGTCTAATTCGGAAACTCCGATTGTCAGCAATCAAATAGTTGTGGAGATTGATGCCAACGATGCTGGCGGAGTAGCAAAAGTAGAAGCCTTTATAAACAATGAAAAAGTTGGGGAAGACACCACCGCACCCTATCAAATTACCATTGACGTCTCCAATTACGCATCCAAAAGCAATCTTACAGGGAAATTTACAGATTACACCTTAAAAGTTACCGTCACGGATACCTCGGGGAACGAGACTTCCAAAGAGGAGATCATCCATATAGACAACGAATTGCCTGCAATTACCGAGGTCTCCTTAACCAATGGACGGGTTATAGGCGGGGAAACAAACGCAATTACCTTTAATGTTAGCGATAATGAAGGACTTACCTCCATTAAAACCTATATTAATGATTTGCTGCTAAAAGAAATAACCGAGGAAGTATACGAGGTCAACCTGAATACTCTGGACTTAACCGACGGTGAAAATACATTCACAATTGAAGCCATAGACCTTGCCAACAATGTGACAAGATATAATGTTTCTTTTATTTCTGATAATACAGGTCCAGTGATTGATTTAAATTCCATCGAAG
>NZ_RZNA01000018.1:0-2500 GCF_003992595.1 Flagellimonas oceanensis | reverse complement strand
AACCCCGTCATTGCCGGAACAACGACGGTTTGGGCCGATCCGATTTCGCTCGCCGCTACTCTCGGAATCACTCTTGTTTTCTCTTCCTCCGCCTACTTAGATGTTTCAGTTCAGCGGGTTCGCCCACCTTACGGTGTGACTGGCCTTCAACCAGCCGGGTTGCCCCATTCGGACACCCACGGATCAATGCTCATGTGCAGCTCCCCGTGGATTTTCGCAGCTTATCACGTCCTTCATCGCCTCTGAGAGCCTAGGCATCCCCCATACGCCCTTCTTTTGCTTGTCGCACCTGTACCTAAGTACAGATGCCCTCTCGTAATCCTTTATATATTCTATTCTACTTCGTGTTTCTTCTTTGACTTCGCACATAACGACCTATGTCGTTACTGCTCCGTCCCAATATGTCAATGAACTTTCTGGCGAATCGCCACCGGCAATGAAAATCACCGTCGACGACAATTGCCGTGGTGGAGAATATCGGAGTCGAACCGATGACCTCCTGCGTGCAAGGCAGGCGCTCTAGCCAGCTGAGCTAATCCCCCGTTTCAGTCAGCAGTTACCAGTTAACGGTTAACAGTTTTGATAACGTGCCCACCATTACGTGATAATCACTCAACTTCTAAAATTTCCTTCAGTATTCCTCAATGAACTTCGCACTCCGTATTTACATACTTCGTACCTTTCGTAGTCTCAGGCAGACTCGAACTGCCGACCTCTACATTATCAGTGTAGCGCTCTAACCAGCTGAGCTATGAGACTGTCTTGGCCTAAATTTGCCTGTATACCAAAAAAACATATCATAAACGACAGCGCAAAACGTAACAACCACCTCGTGCGGGACCCGGGATTCCGGGCATCTCTTTCTCTAGAAAGGAGGTGTTCCAGCCGCACCTTCCGGTACGGCTACCTTGTTACGACTTAGCCCTAGTTACCGATTTTGCCCTAGGCCGCTCCTTGCGGTGACGGACTTCAGGCACTCCCGGCTTCCATGGCTTGACGGGCGGTGTGTACAAGGCCCGGGAACGTATTCACCGGATCATGGCTGATATCCGATTACTAGCGATTCCAGCTTCACGGGGTCGAGTTGCAGACCCCGATCCGAACTGTGACCGGTTTTGTAGATCCGCGCCCCCTCGCGGGGTGGCTTCCCTCTGTACCGGCCATTGTAGCACGTGTGTAGCCCAGGACGTAAGGGCCGTGATGATTTGACGTCGTCCCCACCTTCCTCACGGTTTGCACCGGCAGTCCCGTTAGAGTCCCCATCTTGACATGCTGGCAACTAACGGTAGGGGTTGCGCTCGTTATAGGACTTAACCTGACACCTCACGGCACGAGCTGACGACAACCATGCAGCACCTTGCAGGCAGTCCGAAGAAAAAGCTATCTCTAGCTTATGCAGCCTGCATTTAAGCCCTGGTAAGGTTCCTCGCGTATCATCGAATTAAACCACATGCTCCACCGCTTGTGCGGGCCCCCGTCAATTCCTTTGAGTTTCATTCTTGCGAACGTACTCCCCAGGTGGGATACTTATCACTTTCGCTTGGCCACGGAGACCGAAGTCCCCACAGCTAGTATCCATCGTTTACGGCGTGGACTACCGGGGTATCTAATCCCGTTCGCTACCCACGCTTTCGTCCATCAGCGTCAGTACATGGTTGGCCACCTGCCTTCGCGATCGGTGTTCTATGTGATATCTATGCATTTCACCGCTACACCACATGTTCCGGCGACCCCACCATGACTCAAGACCTGCAGTATCAAAGGCAATTTTATGGTTGAGCCACAAACTTTCACCCCTGACTTACAGGCCCGCCTACGGACCCTTTAAACCCAATGATTCCGGATAACGCTCGGACCCTCCGTATTACCGCGGCTGCTGGCACGGAGTTAGCCGGTCCTTATTCTTACGGTACCGTCAGACGCCCACACGTGGGCGCGTTTCTTCCCGTATAAAAGCAGTTTACAACCCATAGGGCCGTCATCCTGCACGCGGCATGGCTGGATCAGGCTCCCGCCCATTGTCCAATATTCCTCACTGCTGCCTCCCGTAGGAGTCTGGTCCGTGTCTCAGTACCAGTGTGGGGGATCCCCCTCTCAGGGCCCCTAACCATCGCTGCCTTGGTAAGCCGTTACCTCACCAACTAACTAATGGTACGCATGGCCATCCCTGTCCGATAAATCTTTAATCACAAAATCATGCGATCCCGTGATACCATGGGGCATTAATCCAAGTTTCCCTGGGCTATTCCCCTGACAGGGGCAGGTTCCATACGCGTTCCGCACCCGTGCGCCGGTCGTCATCAGAAAAGCAAGCTTTTCCATGTTACCCCTCGACTTGCATGTGTTAGGCCTGCCGCTAGCGTTCATCCTGAGCCAGGATCAAACTCTTCATTGTATTTCCTTGAATGTCTGTCCGACACCCGGAAATCCCTGAGTCCCTGCATCAAAATGGTTTGTTCTTAATTCTACGCTGTCGTTACAATATGTATATGAACTTCTT
>NZ_RZNA01000017.1 GCF_003992595.1 Flagellimonas oceanensis | reverse complement strand
TAAACCAAACACAGACAATGCAGATAATAGAGAACGGCACGGTCTACGATGCGATCATCGTGGGATCGGGAGCTGGTGGCGGGATGTCGGCCAAGGTGCTCTCGGAGGCGGGCCTGAAGGTCGCGGTCGTCGAGGCGGGCCCATTTTTCGATCCGGCCAAACCGGAGCACCAGACCCAGTTGAAGTGGCCCTATGAAAGTCCAAGAAGGGGCAAGAGCACCCGTTTCCGCCCTTTTGGCGATTTCGATGCCGCCTACGGTGGCTGGGACATCGAGGGGGAGCCCTACACCCAAAAGGACGGGACGCAATTTGAATGGTTCCGCTCTCGGATGCTGGGGGGACGCACGAACCACTGGGGGAGGATCTCCCTGCGCTTCGGCCCGAAGGACTTCAAGCACAAGGACGAGGACGGCCACGGGGACAACTGGCCGATAAGCTATGACGATGTAAAGCCCTATTACGACAAGGTGGACAAGATGATCGGGGTGTTCGGCACCAATGAGGGGCTGCCCAACGATCCCGACGGTTTCTTTCTGCCACCGCCAAAACCACGTTTGCACGAACTCTTCTACATCAAGGGGGCCCGGAAGAGCAATGTCCCGGTGTACCCATCGCGTCTGTCGATGTTGACCAAGAAGATCAACAACGACCGTGGGGTTTGTTTCTACTGCGGGCAATGTAACCGCGCCTGTCAGGTGTACGCCGATTTCTCGGCGGGGACCTGTCTGATCTTCCCGGCACAGAAGAACGGGGGACAGATCGACCTCTTCGTGAACTGCATGGTCCGCGAAGTGACCACCGATCAGGAGGGCAGGGCCACGGGGGTGTCCTATATCAACAAAGAAGACAGAAAAGAATATAAACTGAAAGGGAAAGTGGTGGTGCTCGGTGCCTCGGCCTGTAGCTCGGCCCGTATCCTTTTGAACTCGAAAAGCAAGCAGCACCCGAACGGACTTGGGAACAGCAGCGATGTGGTGGGCAGGTACCTGCACGATTCCACGGGGGCCGATAGAGCGGCCTTTGTCCCTGGGCTGATGAACCGAAAGGTCTCCTACAACGAGGATGGGGTAGGGGGAATGCACGTGTACTCACCGTGGTGGGGCGACAATTCAAAGTTGGACTTCCCAAGGGGCTACCATATCGAGGTGTGGGGCGGCATGGGCATGCCGAGTTACGGTTTCGGCTTCAACGTGAACGAGTTCAACAAGTTCTTCGGGACCAAGGTTGGCGGCTACGGTGACATGCTGCGCAGCGATGCCAAGAAGTACTATGGAGCTGTCGTGGGGATGGCCGGCCGTGGGGAATCCATTGCCAGAAGGGACAATTATTGCGAGATAGACCCGACCAAGGTGGATGAATTCGGTATTCCCGTATTGCGTTTCCATTACAAATGGAGCCAGTTCGAGATCAACCAGGCCAAGCACATGCAGGATACTTTTGAAGAAATATTGATCAACATGGGCGGTGAGCCCTTGGGCAAAAAGCCGGGCAAGGACACCAACTACGGACTGCACAACCCTGGAAACATCATCCACGAGGTGGGCACCACGAGAATGGGGGACGACCCGAAGACCTCTGTGACGAACAAGTACCAGCAATTGCACGATGTGGACAATGTGTTCATCGTGGATGCCGGGCCGTTTACCTCACAGGCGGACAAGAACTGTACATGGACCATATTGGCGCTCTCGATGAGGGCCTCGGAATATATCGTGGAACAACTCAAACAGCAAAACATTTAAGGAGATGGACAGAAGAAAGAGTTTAAAGTCGATAGTACTGGGCTCGGTGGCGGGCGGACTGGCCATACATGGCTGCAAGCCTTCGACGGAAGGTACGGAACTGACGGAGGCCCCGAAGATCACCTACCCGGGCCGGGTGCCCCAGGAGATCGAACTGATCGACGAGCTACAGGACGAACAGTTCTTGAACCCGCACGAAGTGGAGACACTGACGATACTGTGCGACCTTATCCTGCCCCCTTCAGAGGAATACAAAGGGGCATCGGATGCGGACGTTGTGGGCTTCATCGAGTTCATGTCCAAGGACGTGGAGACGCTACAGCCGGATATCCGCGGAGGGATCATGTGGCTGGACCACAAGAGCAACACGGAGTACGGCACGGAGTTCAAGAAGGCGGGCGAGGAACAACAAAAGGGGATACTGGACGGGATCGCATACTACGACCCGGAGACACCGGGCAGTGAACGCCCTTTTGAAGTGAACTTCTTCTCCTTGGTGCGGAACCTGACCATGACGGGCTTCTACACGAGCAAGATCGGGATAGAGGAGATCGGATACAAGGGGAACCAGCCCAATGTATGGGACGGAGTACCGGACGATGTACTGGAACAGCACGGGGTGTCCTACGACGAGGAATGGCTCGCCAAGTGTGTGGACCAGAGTAAGCGTGGCGTTATCGCCGAATGGGATGAGGACGGAAACCTTATCACTTGATGCACAAAGAATAACCCAGCCACCTTTATGGAGCACCATAAAGTTGATTTGAGTTAGTTTAGTTAATTAGTGGCAGATCCTTTAAGGGCCTGCTTTTTTTTGATATCACATATCACAACTGATTTTATGCCTTTTAAGAATGAAAATCACTGTTGTATGAACAAATAAAAGACCATACCCAATGAAGAGGTATGGCCTTTGGCAATGGGTTTATTCTCATGGATATGTTATTCCGCAGATAAAGCCGCTTTGAGTGCCTTGGCAGCTTCCGCAGGGTCTTCAGCTCCGTAAATGGCCCCTCCGGCAACAGCAACAACAGCTCCTGAGTTTTTAACACCATCAATGCTATCAAGAGAGACACCTCCGGCAATGGAAACAGGTACACCGGCACTTGTTGCTTCATCGATCAAAACTTGAATGGAATATCCAGGTTTGGCCTGTTCATCCAATCCAGCGTGCAATTCCACAAATTCTACGCCTAATTTTGTTACTTCTTGGGCACGTTTAACGCGGTTTTCCACACCAATGGTATCCACAACCACACCTCTGTTGTATTCTTTGGCCTTGGCCACGGCCCCCATAATTGTGGCATCATCAACGGCCCCCAAAATGGTAATGTAGTCTGCTCCTGCTTTAAAAGCCATTTCAGCTTCCAAAGCACCGGCATCAGCCGTTTTAAAATCAGCGAAAACTTTTTTGTCAGGAAAAGCCTCCTTCATTGCTGTGATAACACTAAGTCCTTCACTCTTGATCAATGGGGTTCCCAGTTCAATGATATCAATATAAGGAGCTACTTTGGTTGCCAAGGCAATAGCGTCTTCTGTGGTCAATAAATCGATTGCTACTTGTAGTTTAGCCATAATCTATAAAATTTAAAATTCTAATTGTTTTTCTTTTGTAGTTACTCCATGTTCGCATGGCGTTTCCAAAGCTCATCGTGGGAAACACCGGAACGTTTCCATAGATGCTGAATTATCGCGTCAAACACCAATAAAAAGGATTGTTCGAACAGGCTACCTGCATATTGTTGGGATGCAGTGTTGTTCTTATCCTGTTTTCCAGCGGCAGGGATAATCATGGTGTAATTGGATATTTTTGCCAATTGTGCATCTGGATCAGTGGTAAAGCACGCGATTTGTGCACCGCTATCCTGTGCGGTCTGTGCGGCTTTCACAATAGTTCCTGTTGTGCCCGACCCCGATGCCGCAATGAGCAAGTCCCCATTACCAATGGCTGGAGCAATGGTTTCGCCCACGACATAAACGGAATAACCAAGGTGCATTAAGCGCATGGCGGCCGCTTTGATCATGAAACCGGTTCGGCCTGCGCCCAATAAAAATATATGTTGGGCCGCATCAATGGCATTTACGATTTCCGGTAATTGATCGTAATTAAGATGTTGGGCAACCTGTTGGTGCTCTTCGAGAATCATTTGCAGGGCTTCATGTATTGCCCCTGCCTTGGTCGAAACTTCTAAATAATCCATAGGCTTTCAGTCTAATCTTCTTTTTCATAGTCAGGGGACAAAATTAGAGGCCGTTTGGGGAGTGGTTTGTATACAATCTGATAGTTGTGTGGTATAATTTGCCCAAACCCATTGTAGTCATGGTGGTATTTGCCACTTTTGTGGTACATTATGGAAATAGCTTGTTTTTGTAATTTAAAATAGGAAGGAGCAATGATGTTAAGCAACAAGGTTATATATATCCGTGATCTGGCCAATTGTCCATCCTCATACCTTGAAGATCCTGCCCGAAAGGAGTTCTTCGAGATCGTATGGCTTAGGGATGAAGAAGCTCTGCACGAACCACAACATTCTTTTGAGACCTTACGAGGGGATTGGATATACTTGATTCCTCCCTATCGGGTCCATCAACTGAACAAGGCAGGAAAGAAAGGAGTGTTGATTTCCTTCAAACGGGAACTGCTCGAAGGGGATTTAAAAGAGTTTCTTTTGGATGTTTTCCGAATGTTCAACATTCAAGGAGAGTTTTCCTGTTTGCAGGTTAACGAGCAAGCATCACATGGACTTGCTTCTGTTTTTGATTTGTTGATGGAGGAATATGAAAGGGAAGGCGAGCAACTGGTCATGCTAAAAGCTTTGTTGAAAGTGTTCTTGCTAAAGTTGATACAGCTCAAGGAAGAGCATTTTACCAAGCAGGACATCAATGAAAAAAGAGTGTATGAGTTCATGTTGCTGTTGGAAATGAACTACCTTGAAGAACGAACGGCTGAATTTTATGCAGGAAACTTGGGAATCAGCGCCAAACGACTCAACCAGGTCTTAAAGGAAAAACTGAACAAAACGGCAATGCAGCTGATTCATGACCGTATTGTGTTGGAGGCAAAGCGTCAGATTATCCACAGTGAAAACACTATAAAGGAAATAGGCTTTAATCTCGAGTTTAAAGACCGTTCCTATTTCAGTAGGTTTTTTAAGCAACACTCGGGACAGACCCCACAAGAGTTCCAGAAAAGTGTAAAGGAACATGTCCGGGAATACGATAATACCTTGATCAATTAATCGCGCCTGTCTTTGCCGATAAAATCAATGCTGATTCATGCGCATCAATTCGCAAAGGGTGGAAACAATTGCATATTATATCTATTATTTGACTGGATTTGGGTATTTTAAAGCCATGTAAGTTTTGGTTGTCCGAAATGCTTGATTTTCGGCAGTGTTCCATCAAAACAAGTAGTAGCACTAAATTTTAAGCACAATGAAAAAAAGCATATGGCCATTGGCCGTTCTATTTCTGTTGATACATGTATCATGTCAAAAGGAAAACAAGGTCAAGCCTCCGGAACCTTTGGGCCCACTGCCCTCCAACGATCAATTGGCTTGGTACAAAATGGAAATGAACGCCTTCATACATTTTACCATCAATACGTTTACCGATAAGGAATGGGGATATGGGGATGAATCCCCTGAACTTTTCAATCCCACGGCCTTTGATGCCGATCAATGGATGCAAACCTTAAAAGAGGCAGGTTTCAAAGGGGTCATTTTGACCGCAAAGCATCATGATGGCTTTGCGTTGTGGCCTTCGGAATATACCGAACACTCTATAAAAAACAGTCCTTTTGAATCAGGGAAAGGAGATATCGTAAAATCGGTTTCCGAATCGGCGGCCAAACATGGACTTAAATTTGGAGTCTATTTGTCGCCATGGGACAGGAATCGCGCCGATTATGGAGAGCCTTCCTACGTGGAGTATTATCGCAATCAATTGAAGGAACTGTTCACTGAATACGGTCCAGTGTTCGAAATGTGGTTTGATGGAGCCAATGGAGGCGATGGTTACTACGGAGGTGCAAATGAGGAAAGGACCATAGATAGGCAAAATTATTACGATTGGCCAACAACCTTGGGTATGGTGGACTCCATACAGCCACAAGTACTGTTTTTCAGTGATGCGGGCCCCGATTTAAGATGGGTGGGCAATGAAAAGGGAATTGGGGGAAAGACCCATTGGAACACCATTACACCAGATACCCTTTATGCCGGTAAGTTCGGAATCGAGGACTTATTGCAGCACGGTACTCCCGGTGGCACGCATTGGATTCCCGCCGAGGTCAATGTGTCCATCCGCCCGGGTTGGTTCTATCATAAGGCGGAAGACTCTTTGGTAAGGACCCCGGAGAATCTTTTTCAGCGTTACTTGACATCGGTGGGAAGGGGGTCTACGTGGTTGCTCAACATTCCTCCCGATACAAGGGGATTGTTCCATGAGAACGATGTGAAGGCTTTGCAAGGTTTTAGAAAGATTTTGGACAGTGTGTTTGAGAACAATCTGGCCAAATCGGCAAAGGTGGATGCCAGTACTTTCAGGGGAAATGATAAAAGGTTCTCTCCGGAAAACTTAACGGATGGCGATGAGAATACTTATTGGGCAACCGATGATGATGTGACCAGTGCATCTGTTGAAATCGATTTTGGAGAAGTGCACGAACTGAATTACCTATTGCTGCAGGAACACATTGCCCTTGGACAGCGGGTAGCTGCTTTTGATATATATGCTTGGAAGAACGACCAATGGGAAGAGGTGGCCAGTGAAACAACCATAGGGTATAAGCGCATCCTACCGCTCAATGGTGTCCAAACTTCAAAAATAAAGGTTGAGATAAAGGAGGCCTTGGGATGTCCCGTCATTTCCAATTTGGAGGTCTATTGAAAAATCTTGGGGAAAATGGAGGATTTTTAAAATCTCAAACACAACCATTTGCCGTTTAAACCATCACTTAACAAACCTTTAAATTCAATGATGGAAATGAAAAGTAGATTTTTAAGTATTGGAACGGTGTTTTTGGCATGTGTGTCCCTTATCTCATGTAACTCTGATGATGGAATAGAGTGTCCCGAAGATTTTACCGGTGCCTTAACCTCAGTGGAGGAGCAATTGGTGGGAGAATGGATACTGTCCTCGATAGTTGCTACAGAGGAGGTGGATTTGACGGATGATGATGTCGAAAACCCCTCTACCGATCTATTTGGCCAATATTCAGATTGTCAAAGAGACGCTGTGTACACATTCGGAGAGAACAGGTCCTATGTCTACGAGCAGGGGCAATATGCTGAGGACTGTGAGTATAAAGTGGAAACAACGGGAACATGGGAACTCGTTTCCCAAAACTTGCAATTAACTGCTTCTTGCAGCATTCAGTCCACTGCCATTGAATTCAATGGCGATGCAACCGAATTCAGCTTTTCACAAAACTATAATGTGACCGATGTGAATGGGAGAACTTTCCGTAGTGATGTTGTTTTTACCTATACCTTGGTCCCCTAAGCGGTTCGATTTTATATGCACAGTATAAAAAAAGTCCCCGAACTTCGGGGACTTTTTTGTTTTATAAAAGGGGATACTATAAATTCTCGATTTCCTCTTTCAAGGTTTCTTTGGATTTTCCTGTTTTCTCTTGTACTCTTCCTAGCATCTCTTCAAATTTACCTTCGGAATAAGAAAGGTCATCATCGGTTACCTCACCATATTTTTGTTTGAACTTTCCTTTTACTTGTTTCCATTTACCTTCCAATTGATCACTATTCATGGTTGTATTTTTTTATGATTAATAATATATCCAAGCTAAGGTATAATGCTTAAAAGGCTTGACTTGAATGGTCCTATTATTGACGCAAAAGCATAATTCGGGTCGTTCCAAAAATATTTTTCAGGGCAATAAAAATCTTGAATGGAGTAAGGATAAACCTGTTGTTTTTACAAATTGTAATTGTTGTACGATTGGACTTCACTTCTGACCAAGCTGAAAGAAACCCATCTGTACATAGAACCATATGAATCAATGACATCCATTTCCCTAATCGATAGATAACACATGACACGAATACATCCTAAAATTGTACGGCAGATTTTCATTCTACTCTTGATACTTCTTATGGCAGGGCTCATTTTTCTGGAAATAGCCCCTTATTTTTCTGGTATCCTGGGTACCATTACCTTGTTCGTTCTTTTGAAAAAGCCGATGGAAAAGTTGGTTGACAAGGGATGTAACCCAACATTGTCAGCCATTGTTTTAATGTTTATCTCCTTTTTCATCATCCTACTTCCCATAGCTGGAGCGTTTTTTATGCTGGGAAAGAAAATAAGCAAGGCCGTTGATAATTCGGAGCAGATAACCTCCATGATCAAATCCCAACTACAGACCTTGGAAGACTATGTGGGTTTCAAAATTACTTCACAGGTGGATGCCTCTGCCGTAACGGAATGGTTGACCACAAATTTGCAGGGCCTTGCAGGAGGGACCTTTAATACCGTCATAGCCATTTCCATTATGTACTTTTTATTGTATTACATGCTGACCAATCGCGAAAAGTTATACGAATCACTTTACGAGTACATACCTATTGGCAACCATAATCTAAAGATTATTGGAGATGAAGTGCGCGAAATCGTACGTGCAAACACCTTGGGTATTCCTCTGGTCGCTTTTGCACAAGGAGTTGTGGCCTTGATTGGTTTCTTGATATTTGGCGTGGACAATGCATTGTTTTGGGCCATTATGGTAACCATTGGTTCCATGATTCCATTCGTTGGGAATTTGTTGGGTACATTGCCCGTATTTGTAATGTCCCTATCCAATGGGGACAATTTTCAAGCTTGGGGAATTTTGTTGTACGGAACCATTGTGGTCGGGTCCACCGATAACCTTATTCGTTTATATGTGCTCAAAAAGCTCGATGATGTGCATCCGCTGGTAACCTTGATCGGTGTTTTGGTGGGTATCCCCTTATTTGGATTTATAGGTCTGGTGTTCGGTCCCTTGCTCATTAGTTTGTTTTTGGTCATCGTACGTATCTATAAAAGGGAATATGGAAAAGAGGAACAGGAAAAGTCCATCAATTAGTGCAGAGAAGCAATTCAAAAATGATTCGAGTCAATATCTTGAGGATTCGAGATAAGGGACATGGGTGTTGATGACTACCTTTATTGAAAAAGGTAAAAGTACTATGATTATAACGACAGAAGAAGACCAAATCAGATTAAGAAATATCGCAGATACTGAATATGAAATCTATGCCCTTCTCAAACAACGGTATAGTCCAAGAATATTCAAGGAAGAAAAAATAAAACAAGGGCACCTCAAGCAGCTTTTTGAAGCGACCCGTTGGGCCGCAAGTTCATTCAATAGACAGCCATGGCGGTTTATCTACGCGGAAAAAGGCACGGAAGCTTATAATAAAATGGTGGATTGCTTGAGCGATTTCAATAAATCATGGGCCGTCAACGCACCTTTGTTGATTTTGACCGCATACAAGGAAAAGACCGAGGAGGGCAAGGAAAATTTCCACGCACTCCATGACCTTGGGTTGAGTCTGGGCAACATGACCGTCCAGGCCCAATATTTGGACATTGCACTGCACCATATGGCCGGAATCGATTGGGAAAAAGCCCAAAAAGTATTTAACGTCCCCAAAGGATATCACATAAGTACAGCCATAGCCGTGGGCTATTATGGTGGGAACATGGAAGATATTTCTGAAGATTTACAGGAAAACGAAACAGCGGAACGAACAAGAATGCCGCAAAAGGACTTTGCCTTTAAGGGCGAATGGAAAGCTTAAGTTACCCCCTTAAACCTAATTTACAAAGCTCCCGAGATATTCATCTTGGGAGCTTTTTTTTTGAAATATGTGGTCAGGTTCAAAGAAAAGGATAAGGACAACAAGGTTTTGGCAGAACAGATAAGAACAGTTATCCGAAGGTTTAGTCTTATTATTGATTGGGATACTCAGAGTAAAATATGATGCGTTTTCAGGTCTATTATTTAAAAATCATGAAAAAATAAGTTAAATTCTGGCGAAAAAAAAATAACTAAACACACTGATATGAAATTCAAAAAAATATTGTTCCTGTTCCTCATGGCCATTGGGACAAGCACTCTAAGTGCACAAACTGAAGTTGTTACAGGAGCCGATGTTGCCGTTACAGATACTGAATCAGGCAAAGTCCGAGGGTTTATCCAAAACGGAATTTATACCTACAAGGGAATACCCTATGCGACAGCTGACCGCTTTATGCCGGCAAAGAAAGTTGAGCCTTGGGAAGGTGTAAGGAGCTCTACCATGTATGGGCCCGTTGCCCCCTTGATGACACCGACCACACAGGTGCAAGACGAATCCGAATTCGTTTTTGATCATGATTGGGGGTATACCAGTGAGGATTGTCTTAGGCTGAATGTTTGGACGCCCAGTATCGACGACAACAAAAAAAGGCCGGTCCTTTTCTGGATTCACGGAGGTGGTTTTACCGCCGGGTCCAGTCAAGAATTGCCATCATATCACGGAGAGAACTTGAGTAGCAAGGGAGATGTGGTTGTGGTATCCATTAACCACCGATTGAACATATTGGGTTTTTTGGACCTATCTGCCTATGGTGATAAATACAAGCATACCCCAAACAATAGTATGTTGGACATTGTTGCCGCTTTGGATTGGGTAAAGACCAATATTTCCAACTTTGGAGGAGACCCAAACAATGTGACGATTTTTGGTCAATCAGGTGGAGGCGCCAAAGTCAACACCTTAATGGCCATGCCAAGGGCGGACGGATTGTTTCATAAGGCCATCAATCAAAGCGGGTCGTTCAGGGGCAGCTTGTCCATGAAAGAAACCACTAGGGCCATTGCAGCTGAGGTCTTGAACCAACTTGACCTTTCAGAAAATCAGGTCGACAGTCTTCAAACCATACCTTTTGACAAATTAAGTGCAGCTGGTAGTGCCGCTTTGGCAATAGTGGCCGAGCAAATGAAAGCAGCGGGAGTTGTTCCTGTTGGAATGAATCTCAATTGGGGACCAAGTAGGGATGGCAATGTGCTTCCCCACGATTTATTTTCTGATGAAGCATTCGAACTTTCCAAAGACATCCCTTTGATGCTGGGCACCACCAAAAATGAATTTACACCATTTATGAACGGTCGTTTTTTCAATGCATCCGAAAAAGAGGTTATGGCACATATCAAGGAAACGTATAAGGATAAGGCAGATGATTACGTAGCCGCTGTGAAAAAAGCTTATCCAAAGGATACCCGACCATCTGATCTTTTGGATATCGACAACACCTTTAGACCAGGGGCCGTTTTCCAAGCCAACAAGAAGTCGCAATTGTCCAACGGGGCACCTGTTTATATGTTCATGTTCACCTGGCAGTCCCCTGTTTTTGATGGGAAGTACAAAGCACTTCACTGTATGGAGCTTCCCTTTGTTTTCGATAACATAGAACGTGCTCGCCAAATGACCGGAGGAGGGGAAGAGGCCCATGTATTGGCCGATAAGATGAGCAGTGCTTGGATCAATTTTGCCAAAACGGGCAATCCCAATCACGATAGCTTGCCACAATGGCCTCAGTACAACCCAGAGAATACAGCAACCATGTTTTTCGACACTACTTGCGAGGTAAAACCGCAACATGACAAGGAATTCTTGGCTTTGATGGCTGATAGATAGCAAATTGCACATCTAAAAACTAAACAATGGAACTATTTCCGAAAACAATGGCTGTCCTCTTGTTGGGAAGTCTTCTTATGGTTATTTCCTGTGGCTCCCCAACTACACAAATCGAAAACCTCAGGGTGGCCTATGCAGAAAAACCGTTGGCCGTGGAAGATGAAAACCCTCTTTTCGGTTGGCAAATGACATCGGATGTCATTGGACAGGGACAGCAGGCATACCAAATAAAAGTGACCAAAGAGGACGGGAGTCAGATTTGGGACAGTGGAAAGGTCGAAAGAGGTATCTCGAATAATATCGCATACGAAGGAGATGCTTTGGAACCCGAAACGGCATATACTTGGAATTTGACGGTTTGGGATGTGGAAGGGAAAACCTATACACAAACATCCAGCTTTGAAACAGGTTTGATGGATCCCACCATGGCAGCATGGGATGGTGCACAATTCATAGGGACGAATACTTTGACTTTGGATGCCGCATCGGCATTACTTTTTGATATCAAAACCGATGTCCAGATTCTGGAAGGAACCACTGCATCACTGATTATTGGTGCCAACGACTATAGGTTCAACGATAAGTTCCAGAACATCAATAATGCCGAGGGGGAAAACTACCTTAGGTTAGAACTGGATATTTCCGGTGTCGGCGATGCTCAAGGGGCGGCCTTGAACATATATCGGGTTGGTTTTGATCCGAACGACTCGGCAGCAGTTCCATATATGGTAATTTCCAAAGAAAATTATCCGCAGACCAATATCAATGAATTGATCACGCCGGGCAATAAGAACGAAATGAATGCACTGGGTGTCAGCGTGAATGCCAGTAACCTTGTTATTAACATCAATGGTAAAATGCTGCGTTTGGAGCCCGAAGACCCTAATAATCCCATACCCCCTCAATTTAGGGAAGTAGGGTTTTCGGTCACAGGTGGCGGTGGAGGAAACTTTTTGACGTATCCACATATCAATTCCGTTGGCTTTGGTGCAGAACCGGGCAGCCATATGGTTTTCAGGGATTACAAGATTCTGAATGCAGGGAAAAGCGACCCCGACAACAATACGGTTTTTAGCAAGGATAGAGGAGCAACTTATACCATATTTGAAGATTTTGAAGGTGTGTCCATCAATCAAGATGGCAACATCGAAGTGCATAATGAAACAGACCAACCCTTGATTCAATATGCAGACCCTAGCCATGGGTCGGCAACGATGCTGCGTGCGGAATTCAGCACGGAAGATAAAACCATTGCGAAGGCAAAACTATATGTGACTTCCATGGGGTCCAATGAAGTCTATATCAATGGGGAGCGGATAGGAGAGGACTGGTTTGCACCAGGGGCCACACAATTTCGTGAAACCTTGGGTTACTATGCCTATGATGTCACGGAAAAAATCAGCCAAGGCGAGAATGCTATAGGGGCCCTGATTTTTCCGGGTTGGTATACGGGCTACATGACCTATACGCCTGCAAACTTTAACTTTTTTGGGGATACCGAAGCTTTATTGGCCAAATTGGTCATTACCTTTGAAGATGGAAGCGAACAAACGGTGGTAACCCATACCGATTCATGGAAAATATTTACCGAGGGTCCTGTGGAATACGGCAGTTTTTTCCAGGGAGAACGCTACAATGCACTCAAGGAAGAACAGATTATTGTGGATGGCGATATTAATGGTTGGACTACTATTGCCTACGAAGCTGAAGGTTGGGCCCAAGCTGAAGAGGTCGAGCCCAGGGAATGGATTGATTTTGAAATCGTTTCCCGTTACGATCGTCCCGTCCGCGTAGTGGAACGCTTGCAAGCCACCGAACTCATGGAAGTGCACAGTGATGATGAAAGCACTTACACCTATAATATGGGCGTCAATATGGTAGGGGTTCCTTCAATTACTGTGCCCGAAGAATGGCTCAAAAAAGGGGATACCGTTATTTTAAGATACGCGGAGCAGGTCTATCCAGGTCTGGATGGCGATGAACCTCAATACATCGATATGTATGGGTATGAGAACGGAAAGGGAGTCGCAGGACGTATTCTTACTGAGAATTACAGGGCCGCCATGGCCACGGATTTCTATATAGCCAAAGATGATGGTCCAACTGTGATTCAACCCAGAACAACCTTTCGAGGGTATCAATATATTCAAATTACCTTGCCCAATCATACGGGAGCCCTACCACTCGAAAATGTTGTGGGGCTGTCCTTATCTTCGGATGAACTGCCAAGTGGAACTTATGTTGCGACCACTTCGGATGGAGAGACAGGGGAACTGGCCAATCAACTTTTCAAAAATATTCAGCGTAGTCAATTGGGGAATTTCTTTACCCTGCCAACCGATTGTCCACAGCGTAACGAGCGGATGGGATGGACAGGAGATGCCCAAGCCTATACACGAACAGGCACCTATAATTCGGATACCTACAATTTTTTCCGTCAATGGATGGTCGCATTACGCGATGATCAAGGTGTGGGCAGCGAAACAGAGGCCCCAGGAGGAATCGGCAGCACAGTACCGACCTATAATATGACCGATGATACCAGCTTTGCCAATGGAACAACCTGGGCTGCGGCAGTATGTATGGTGCCATGGCAGTTGTATGTGCAATATGGGGATACCAAAATCATTGAAGAAAACATGGAGACCATGCGCCTGTGGTTGGATGGGATGGACCATTACGATTTCAATGAAGAGTATACGTACTTATCCTCCAAAACCGACGGACTTGCCGATTGGTTGGCCATGGACAACAATACACCGCCTGAACTGGTGAACAATGCCATTTATATTTATATGATGGAAGTCACTGCGATTATGGCCGATGCCATCGGCGAAACTGCATATGCCAATGAACTTAGGGACAGACATCAAAAGGCGAAGGAAGAGTGGAACCAATTTTTTGTGGATTCAGCATCGGGTAGGACCAGGAATCTTGAAGGCTTTATTGTGCACTCCCAAACTTCCTACGCCACCCCTTTGAACTTTAACGTATTCAACGAGGAGAATAAACCGAAGGCTGAAGCCTATTTGGCAGAATTGGTGGCGATGCCATCCAACAGTAATACCAATGCAGATGGCTCTCGAGTGGAATACCCCATGAGAGAGGGCCCTTTAGGAGGCTTTGGAATGAACAGCGAACAGGTCACGGAAGATTTCTTGCCCTATACCATTACCACCGGGTTTTCGGGAACACCGAATATCTTGCCCGCTTTGAGTAGGGGAGGCAAGGTAGATGAAGCTTTTGAATTATTTTCAAGTACCGATTATACGTCATGGTTGTATCCCGTTACCAAAGGAGCGACATCTATTTGGGAGCGTTGGAACGGATTTAAAGCGGCGTTTAAGGAGAACAACGAAAACCGAATGAACTCCTTCAATCACTTTGCACTGGGTGCCGTTGGCCAGTGGATGTATGAGTTCCAATTGGGGATTACAACCGACCATGAATCTGGGCAAGCTGGATATAAAAAATTTGTACTGCAGCCTCAGGTGGCAGGTGATTTTGAATCCCTCTCCGGTAGTTACGAATCCAATTATGGGGTTATCAAGAGTAGTTGGACCTCTGATGGATCGGGGAATATGACCTCTTACAAAGCAACGGTACCTGCAAATACCAATGCCACACTTTATTTGCCAATGGTCGTGGATAACGAATCTTTTGAAAACACCAAGGGAGTGATTTACAAAGGAACGGATATGCGCAACGGTATCGAGGTGGGAGTATATCAATTAAGCTCTGGAATCTTCAATTTTACACTTGCAGATGGCACAGTGCAGGTTGATTAGCAAAATGATCTATATTTAAACTTTACAATCACAATTAAACAATTACAACGTATGAGAAAACTGTCAATTTTTCTGGTAATGGTTCTTATAGGGACCACCATCCAAGCACAATCCACTTGGAAATCGGACAATGCACATTCCAAGGTGGGATTCAGTATAACCCACTTGATGATCTCTGAGGTGGAAGGAAGTTTTGGTGAATTTGATATTACGGCCACCGCCGATGATAATTTTGATGATGCTTCTTTTGATGTGGAAATCAAAGTAGCAAGTATCGATACCGATAACGAAAACAGGGACAACCATTTGAAAAGCCCTGACTTTTTTGATGCAGAGAAGTATCCTTCCATAACATTCAAAAGCACAAGTTTTGAAAAAACAGGGGATAAGACCTTTGCCCTTACAGGAGACCTTAGCATGCATGGTGTGACCAAATCTGTTAACTTGGAAGGAAAGGTAAATGGCGTCATTACCGATCAGCGTAGTCAGAAATTAAAAGCTGGATTGAAATTAACGGGAACCGTGGACCGTTTGGAGTTTGGTGTCGGAGGAGATACACCCACCTTGGGAGATGATGTGGAATTTACGGTAAACTTGGAGATGGCTCAACAATAGTGTATATCAACCTTAATGTTGAAAGGCTGGGCAATATGCAATTGTCCGGCCTTTTACTTTTCTTGAATCAGATAAGCACAGCGCCTCGCACCGGCCAGGATGTGGTCTATACGCTCTACTTTGGTATTTGGTCCCAAAACCGATTGAAATGTATTGAGCTCTGTGGCACAAAACCCCTGACACAGGGTGGCGGCAGCACATATAGGGCAATGGTTTTCTATTAAGAGATAGTTACCGTCTTCGTTTTGCTCATAAGTGGCCATATAGCCTTCCTTATTGCGCAACTCGGCCAATTTTTCGATTTTTTCTTCCAAAGGTGCTGTTTCGGGAATGGCAGTTCGATAGTTTTGAAGATTGTCCTGTCCTGTGGAACTGATGAGTTCCGTTAAGGTGTCTTCCCCTAGATTTTGCCTTATCTTATTGATGAGCCTTAAAGTCAACTCCGAATGCGAATCGGGAAATTTGGCATGACCTTTTTGGGTCAACGACCAGAATTGTTGTGGACGCCCCCTTCCTTTTGCTCTGCTCTCGGATTTCACATACCCATCCTTGGACAGCTTTAAAAGTTGAAACCTTGCTCCTTCAGTGGTAACACCAAGTGCTTTTGACAAGTCTTTTATTGTTTTTTCGCCTTCGTTTTTAAGTATCCAAATGGCTTGTTCATTTTCAGGAACAGTATTATTCATAATAAACAAAGTAAATATTTGGTTTATTATACAAATGTAGTATCTTTGTATTGTTTTTAAAAGTCATTTAATTCAAATCTACATATTATGAGTTACAAATTACCAGAATTACCGTACAGTTATGATGCCCTTGCACCATATATTGATGCAACTACCATGGAAATTCACCATACGAAGCATCATCAAGGTTATGTCAACAAATTGAATGCGGCACTTGAAGAGGCCAAATTGGAAGACTCGGATTTGGAAGGCCTTTTTGGGAAGATATCAAAATTGTCCAGCGGAATCAGGAACAATGGAGGTGGACATTTCAACCACAGCTTATTTTGGACCATCCTAACCCCTGGAGGTTCTGAATTGCCGGAAGGGGAACTGGCCAAGTCCGTCGAAAGCACTTTTGGTTCCTTGGAAGATTTGAAGACCACTTTTGCCAATGCAGCGGCCACTAGGTTCGGTTCCGGATGGGCATGGTTGATCGTTGATGCTGACGGGGAGCTGAAGGTTACCTCCACTCCGAACCAGGACAACCCATTGATGGATACAGCACCCGATCAAGGTACTCCGATTTTGGGATTGGATGTGTGGGAACACGCTTATTACCTGAATTATCAGAACAAAAGACCAGAGTATATTGATGCTTTTTGGAACATTGTTGATTGGAAAGCGGTGGAGAAACGTTATTTAGCGGCTAAATCGTAACGCTTTCTGTGCCGTAAGCTGATCTTCGGGACAGTGGTTGCCGTCCCGGGGATTCAGCTTTTCCCAAACCCCTTAATTTTTGTCAAAACAAATCTGTGGTCGAACATGTTTTTTCGCCGCAAAGGAATTCCCATGCGCTATTCCAACCATAATTAATCATAAAGATGAAATATATAAACCATTTTCTGTTCGTGGCACTGGTGGCATCGATCAGTTCTTGTGGAGGCAAAGAGACTGGTCAAATGGGCCAGATTCCACAATATCCGGCCATAAAACTCCAACGAGCCCAAACAACACTTGAAAAAAAATATCCAGCTACCATTGAAGGAAGGGAAGATATTGAAATAAGGCCCAAAGTAGAGGGGTATCTCGAGAAAATCTATGTGGATGAAGGAGCTGTGGTCAAAAAAGGCGATTTGCTCTTCAAGATAAATGCTCCGCAATATCAGCAGTCGGTAATATCCGCGGAATCGGCTGTGAAGAACGCGCAGATCCATGTGGACAAGACCCGACCCTTGGTTGAAGATGATATCGTGAACCCTTACGAATTGGAGGCGGCCATACTGGATTTAAAGGCCAAGAAGGCGGACTTGGTCCAAGCGAGAACAAATTTGGGATATACCATGATCAAGAGTCCGATTGATGGAGTGGTCGGTAAGATTCCTTTCAGAACGGGAAGTTTGGTAAGTCCTCAGGTCCAAAACCCATTGACGGTTGTTTCGGATATAGCTCAGGTACATATCTACTTTTCATTGGATGAGAACGAGTTTTTGAGTCTCTACAATTCCTACCAGGGCAGTACACTTGACGAGAAATTAAAGCATTTCCCCAAGGTCCATTTCAACTTATCCAATGGACAGCGCATTGCTGCTGAGGGAGTTATCACGTCCATTTCGGGTTTGCTCGATCAGCAAACGGGAACTGCACGTATAAGAGCGACTTTCCCCAATAAAGACCACAGTCTACGAAGTGGGGGGAGTGGTACCATTGTTCTTGGGCAAACAATGCCCGATGCACTTTTGGTCCCTCAAAAATCCACTTTTGAATTACAGGATAAACGAATGGTTTACAAAGTGGTCGATAACCATGTGGTAAGCACCGAGATTCAGGTAATGTCCATGGCGACCAACGAGGATTTTGTGGTCACACAAGGTCTGTCCCCTGGTGATGTGGTGGTTTACGAAGGTGCGGGGACCCTTCGGGAAGACATGGAAATCCAACCCCAACTCATTCAATAACAAACAATATAGTGTGTTGATTTTCAGAAGGCCAAGAACATGGCCCTGGGAATTTATTGCCTATTAATTTCATGGATATGTTAAAAAACTTTATAGATAGACCGGTGCTGTCCACGGTGATTTCCGTAATCATTGTTATTCTGGGGATACTTGGTCTATATACACTGCCCATATCACAATACCCGGATATTGCACCTCCTACGGTCGAGGTATCCGCCTCTTATCAAGGTGCGAATGCCGATGTGGTTCGAAAAAGCGTGCTCATCCCATTGGAAGAGCAGATCAATGGCGTGGAGAACATGCAGTATATGACCTCTACGGCAGGAAATGATGGAAGTGCCACGATTACCATCTATTTTAAATTGGGCACCGACCCCGACCTGGCGGTAATGAATGTTCAGAACCGTGTGAACAAGGCCAGTAATCTATTACCGGAAGAAGTGATTCGTTCAGGTGTGTCCACAAGCAAGATGCAGAGCAGTTTGGTGTACATCTTCAGTATTTATAGCACTAAGGACAATTACGATCAGAATTTCCTACAGAATTACGTGAGTTTGAACATTCTGCCCAAATTGAAGCGTGTAAACGGTATCGGGGATGCTTTTATCTATGGGGCACGCGATTATGCGATGCGTATCTGGCTCAAGCCCGATGCCATGGCTTCCTATGGGTTGGTTCCCGAAGATGTAATTGCCAAGTTGAGGCAGCAGAACATTGAGGCTGCCCCAGGTAAGTTCGGTGTCAATGGAAACCAAGCGTTTCAATATACCATAAAATACAAAGGGCGTTTACAGACCGCCGATGAGTTCTGGCAAATTGTGCTCAAGGCCAGTGGAGATGGAGAGATTTTACGCTTGTCCGATGTGGCCGATGTGGAGTTGGGTGCATTGGACTACAACAGTAGTACAAAAACCTTGGGCTATCCCAGTACCTCCATTGCCATTAGCCAGACTGCAGGTTCCAATGCCTATGAACTGATCAACGAGTGCCAAAGGATTATTGAAGAGAGTGCCGAGGATTTTCCATCAGGAATCGAATATGTACCCTTTTTGAACGCCAACGAATTTCTCAATGCCTCAATCGATAAGGTGATCCATACTTTGATAGAGGCATTTATTTTGGTGTTTATCGTGGTGTTCATCTTTTTGCAGGATTTTCGCTCAACGTTGATTCCTGCCATATCCGTTCCAGTCGCGATCATTGGTACTTTCTTCTTTTTACAGTTGTTCGGTTTTACCATTAACCTGTTGACCTTGTTCGCTCTGGTCTTGGCCATCGGAATTGTGGTGGATGATGCCATTGTGGTGGTGGAAGCCGTCCATGCCAAATTTGACCAAGGGTCGAAATCCCCAAAAAAAGCCACCTTACATGCGATGAGCGAAATCAGCAAGGCCATTATTTCCATTACGCTGGTTATGGCAGCTGTATTTGTGCCAGTATCATTTATTGGAGGGTCCACCGGAGTGTTCTATAAACAATTTGGTCTGACCTTGGCCATTGCCATTGTTATTTCCGCCATCAATGCCTTGACCCTGAGTCCAGCTTTATGTGCTTTGTTTTTAAAAGCTCATCACGATGATGAAGGTGAAAAACCAAAGGGCTTTTTAAAACGCTTTTACGCCAAATTCAACGTGGCCTTTCAAGCAGTAACCTACAAATACATCAAAGGGGTCCAATTCCTTTTGCGAAGAAAATGGTTGGCTGTTGGATTGATAGGGGCGTTCTCGGTATTGGCCTGGGGACTGATTAAGAATACACCTACTGGTTTTGTACCGTCGGAGGATAGTAGGGCCATTTTTGGAAATATCATTTTACCGCCATCATCTTCCCTGGAGCGTACCACGGAACTGGCCGATCAGGTTGATAGCATTGTGCGCACGGTTCCCGAGGTGGAAAGCCTGACCCGAATGGCAGGACAGGATATCATCAGTGGGGCGGGAGGTTCCTATGGGGCCTTTTTTATCCGTCTTAAATCTTGGGAAGACCGACAGGATGAGGGGCAGGATATCGAAAGTGTGGTCAACAAGCTTTTTTACAAAACCTCTGGAATCAAAGGGGCCAATATTATCTTTTTTGCCGCACCCACACTTCAAGGATTTGGGAGCACCAATGGTTTTGAGTTCAATCTTCAGGATCGTACTGCCAATGATATGGAGAAATTCAGCGGTGTGGTTCAAAATTATATGGGGGCCATTAACCAAAGACCGGAAATCCTATATGCGACAACATCGTTCAGCAATAGTTTTCCACAGTACGAGCTTGAGGTCGATGTAGCCAAATGTGAGATGGCCGGCATAACCCCGGATAAAGTATTGGGGGTAATGCAGGGATATTACGGTGGAATATATGCTTCGGATTTCAACCGTTTCAATAAGCAGTATCGCGTCATGGTTCAATCCAAACCGGGTCCAAGGGCAAAACCCGAAGATCTGCATTCCGTTTTGGTAAAGACAGCGAATGGGGAAATGGCCCCTATCACACAATTTGTGAGTTTGCGAAAAGTATTTGGACCGGAGTTCATCAAACGTTTCAACCTGTTCACTTCGGCCAACGTTACAGGTGTACCCGCACCGGGCTATAGTTCCGGGGATGCCGTTAAAGCGATTCAAGAAGTGGCCGATGAACAGCTGACCAAACAGTTCGGTTATGAGTTTGCGGGGCTGAGCAGGGAGGAAGTGAACAGTGGGAACCAAACCGTTTATATATTCATTTTATGCTTGGTGTTTGTCTATTTTCTATTGGCGGCCCAATATGAAAGCTACATTCTGCCGTTCTCGATACTCTTGCCCCTGCCCATTGGCTTGGCGGGAGCCTATTTATTTGCCAAAATGTTCGGGATCGACAACAACATCTTTCTACAGATCAGTTTAATTATGCTGACTGGGCTTTTAGCCAAAAACTCGATACTTATTGTGGAGTTCGCCTTGATGCACCGAAAAAGTGGGCTGAGCTTGGCATCATCAGTGGTCCGTGCGGCCAAGGCCAGGTTGCGGCCTATTTTAATGACATCCTTTGCCTTCATATTCGGTCTACTGCCTTTGATGTTCGCCAATGGTGCGGGAGCTGTCAGTAACCGATCCATTGGTACGGCCGCAGTGGGGGGAATGCTTGTGGGAACCTTGTGCGGTGTATTTGTTATCCCTGCCTTGTTCATCATGTTCCAGTCACTTCAGGAACGACTGAGCGAAAAATTGCATAAAGACGAAGTTCACGAATAAAATGAAAATCATGAGGACATACCCATTATATAAAACATCGTTGGTTCTATCCTTTCTGTTCTTGGTCTCTTGTGGGATTACCAAGAAGTATACAAAACCAGAAACAGAGACAAAAGGATTATATAGAGTAGAGCAACAACACAAGGACAGTTTACAGGCATTGTCAGCCATTCCTTTGGAAGCATTCTTCACCGATTCTTTATTGAACAGCTACATCAATGAGGCTTTGATGGAGAATTACGATATGAAGATTGCTTTGGAACGCCTGCAGATAGCAGGGGCAATGTTCAAAAAGAGCAAGCGGGCATTTCTTCCCACCTTACAAGGGAATGCCTCGGTGGCCAGATCCAAACTTTCCTTTACCCAAGGGTACGGATTGGTGGACAATGTTACCCAGTACGACCTTTCCCTGAGTGCCTCTTGGGAAGCGGATATCTGGGGGAGATTGAACAGTGCCAAACGGGCAAGATTGGCAGGGCTACTAAGGGCGGAAGGAGCCAAGCAAGCCATCCAATCAGCTTTGGTGGCCACCATAGCTACCAAATACTATCAATTGATTGCACTTGACGAACAATTGAAGGTGTTAAAGGAGACCGCGGACAACCGAAAATCCTACGTGGCGACCATGAAAAAGTTGAAACAGGCCAATGTGGTAAACGGTGCGGCCGTGGTTCAGAGCGAGGCTAACCAATATCAGGCGGAATTGGGCATTCCCGATGTGGAACGGCAGATCAGGGAGTTGGAAAACGAACTGTCTGTTTTATTGGCAAGAAAACCGGGAGCCATTGCACGTAGTTCTTATGCTAAGATTAAAGAAGTAGAGGATATGGAATTGTCAGTTGGTGTGCCATCACAACTGTTGCTCAACAGACCTGATGTGCTTCAGAGCGAGTTGGCCTATCGAGAGGCATTCGAGATTACAAACGGGGCCAGGGCCAGTTTTTATCCATCATTTACCATTACGGGAGCAGCTGGTTTTTCCAGTTTTGAGTTTGATGATCTTTTTAAGGAAAATGTTGGTCTGTTCGCCAATGTGGCCGGTGGTCTATTACAGCCCATTCTGAATCGGGGGGCATTGAAAGCCAACTTGGAAGTGGCAAAATCCGAACAACAGATAGCATACTATACCTTTGAACAAATCCTGCTCACAGCGGGGCAAGAGGTTTCGGATGCGCTTTTTGCCTACCAACAGGCGGACATAAAGTGCGAAAAGCGTTCAAAGCAGTTGGAAGCATTGAACAAATCCGTTTCATACACCAAGCGCCTACTGGAATATAATTCCCAAACGAACTACATCGATGTGTTGACCTCCGAGCAGAACTTATTGTCTGCCGAGATGCAAGGAATCATGGATGTGCTCGAGCGCAAGGTGAGCATCATCAATCTGTACAGGGCCTTGGGCGGGGGATGGAAAAATCCAAGGAATGATCGATGATATGGTTCGGACATATCATCATATCACCATAATCAACGATGCATCTTTTTTAATTGGTTCCGATGATTCGATTCTAAAAGCTGGGTTGAACAAAGGTGTTCCTTTCTGTTGCGAATGTGGTGGACGCGCGAGATGTTCCACATGTCGGATATTGGTCGTTGAAGGCGAAGAAAACCTCTCCGAAACGAATACGGCCGAAAAGAACATGCAAAAATACTTTGAGTTGCCCAGAAACGTTCGTTTGGCATGCCAGACCTATGTGAAGGGGGGGGCTGTAAGAATTAAGCGCATCATGAATGATGAGAGCGATTATCCACTTTATTTGAGGAACAAGATCATCAAGGACGAGAACATAGGTAAAGAAATGCGGCTGTGCCTATTGTTTCTGGATATCAGGAACTTTACCCCCTTTGTAGAGCATAATCTGGCGTTTGATGTCATTCACGTGGTCAGGAAAATGTTCTATCATTTCGAGGAGATCATCAGGGAACATGGAGGTAAAATCGTCGAAACCGCGGGTGATGGGCTCTATGCGGCATTCGGTTTTGAAGACACCACCAAAGAAAGTGCAAACAAAACGGTTTCCTGTGTAAAGGAAATGTTCAAGGAGTTGAAAAGATTGAACGAACTATATTTTAAAAAGTATTTCAAACAAGAAATTGAGATTGGTGTAGGTGCCCATTTGGGAAAGGTGGCTGCTGGAGACCTGTTACTACAAGGGAATCCCCACCAGCTGGTAATGGGTTACCCAGTGAATGTTGCCGCAAGAATCCAGGACTTGACCAAGAAACTCAACAATAGTTTCATCGTATCCAAGGATGTCTATGAGCTATTGGAGGAAAGGCCAAGAGCAGCCAACTCCCTTGAAAACCTTAAGGGAGTGGAGGAACCCTTTTTATTGTATTTACTAGGGGAACAATTCAATTATCAGAAAGGATTGCCCAGCAGATGATTGAGAAGGAAAAAGATTGCGGGATACTGGGCAGGATGCCCAAAGCGTGGTATTTTTACACATCAAAATAAGCCTTTAAAGAAGAGAGAATGCGAGTACTTGTTTTCAATGGGACCATATCCAAAAGATTGAACACGGCAAACCATATGGTGGATTATTTCAAGGATACTTTGGAAGGTATGGGCGTTGAGGTGGTCGTATATAACCTAGTCGACCATAATATTCCTTTTTTCTCTGAAGATGCAGTGGATACACCTCCCGCTGTTCTTGAAATGGTGGATCTGTTCCGAAGCTGTGACAGGCATATTTGGTTGAGTCCGTTATACCATGGCGGCATGGTAGGTGCCATGAAGAATTGTCTGGACTGGCTCATTATCAGTGCTCGCGAGAAAGGACCTTACCTAGATCGTATTAAAGTGGCCCTGATCTGTTGGGCTTATGGTGGGAACGCCTCCACTGGAATTGATAACATGAGGGTGGTGGCGAACACCCTGCGCGCTTGGACTTTGCCCTATAGCGTACCAGTGGTAATGCAGGCATTCTACGAAGAAGGCTCCAAAAACATTTCATTTGAATACAAAGAGAAGTTTGAACGAGCAATGAGCCTACTGTTGGAAACCTAACAAGTTCCTGTAGTGCTATATACGTGATGACGGAAGTTCATGAGGGACAAAGGTTCCGTCATGAATATGTTTTTACGGTATCAATATCTATCTCACGTTTGGAGTATTTGGAAGCTATGATGCTGATAATGAATATTTGTGTGACATGAAAGAGCATTAATGGCAGCAAAATGATTCCAATCGAAAATGAAGCGGGAAACAGGATGTTCGCGAAGACCGTTCCATGTACCAACGACTTTTTAGTACCACAAAATTGTGCGGTAATACGGTCCTCAATCGAAAACTTCATGCTTTTCGCCACTCCTCCGATAAGTGCGTAGACCAAGAAAAAAATTGCTAGCACGGCCAAATAGATCATTGCCAGCTGGGGTAGGGCCACGGTTTCGAAAATGCCATCTTCGAACGAATGCACAAAGCTTTTATAGATGATCAATAAAATAACTGATTTATCGAACAAGGTCAAATAGCCGCTGTAGCGAGATGCGAAATTCCCGAGATAGCGATGAAAGAGCAACCCAATGACAACGGGCAAAAGTATTTGCAGTACTAAATCTGTGTAAACGGTAATAAAACTGAATTCCGTGGATTGATGCTCCAAAAATATGCCCATCCAAAGTGGCGTGACCAGAATTCCTATCAAACCGGAAATGCTTGCATTGAATATGGCAGCGGGAATGTTACCCTTCGCAATGGATACCATTACCACCGACGAGGATACTGTGGATGGAAGTGCCGCCATAAACAGGAATGCCAACCAGATATCAAAATAGGTACCTGATTTGAAAAGGGGATAAAAAGCGAGAACAATCAACGGAAAAACAAGGAACACAAAGGATTGTGCCAACAAATGCAAACGCCAATTTCGTAAGCCCTGGCGAATCTTGTCAGGATTTAATTTGAGCCCGTAAAAAAAGAAAATCAACGATATACCGACTTTGGCTATGGTGTCCAAAGGAACTGAGCTCTGTCTACTGGCTAAACCAGGTAAAAAGTAGGCTAGGACTATTACAAGAATTATACCTGCTACAAATTTGTCAAATTTGATCAATCTCTTCATTCTTTCCTTTTGTAATGCTCTTGGTATACATTTTATAGAGTGCAAAGAAAGACCAAAGTCGATGTATTGTCAAGAAAATTTAGCGAGGGGTTTGTGGGATAACGCCGTATCGATTCTTTATTGACATCTCACTGCCAATCCTCTGGAAAAATGTTTACCAAGGCTTTGTTGTAAACCTTTTTATCCAACAAGTACAGGTCTGATGACCTCTAGGGCAACCTTTTTTCATAGCCTTCCTTCCCTGTGGAGTTCCATGTTGTGCGGGTCAGCAAATGATCTTCATTGGATATGAACGATCAGTGTTCCGCAAAGAAGGTTCAGAGGCAGAAGGTCTAATTGAGGTACCAGAAAAAAGGGGAAAGTTCTACTTTTTCGAGATTCTCCTTGGTTATCTTTCAATGGCTGTACTGGTCATCAAACCTTTTCTGCCGGCATGGTGCCGCAGAACGTAATACATTCTTTCTGCCTGATCTTTTGTAAAAATGTTCATTACCGCATCGTCACTGTAGTTCATGTAATTTCCGATCATAACGGCCTCTCCGTCGCAGCCCAGGATAGCTTTGCTGCCAAAGACAGGCTCGTTTACCGCAGGTGTGTCGTCACAGTAATCATTGTGAGCACAGTCTCTTCCTCCCCAGGTGTGCAATAATCCCAGATAATGGCCCATTTCGTGGGTAAGGGTCCTTCCCAGTTTAGCATGGCAGTCAATATTGGATTCTCCGAAATGTATCCAATTGATCAAGATGCCTTCGGCGTCATCATCATGTGGTACACTGAACAGTTCCGAACCTGGCAACTCGATATCCGGACCAGAGGAAACTCCAAGCGCTAAACAGGCAGAGGACAAAGGCAATGGGGTGACCCATATGTTGATGTATTCATCGGGAGGCCAGAAAGCAAATTGGGCGTAGTGATTTTGGTTATATCCCAAATTGTCCACCGGTTTTTTTGATGTATCGATTCGGTTAATGCCATTAAACTTTTTAAAATCAGGGGTAAATTGAGCCAGAACAAACTCTATTTTCGTGTCTGCCCCATCGGGATGATCATTGAACCCATTAGTGCCCACTTTTCTTCTAAAGTCTTCATTCAGGATTTCGATTTGTCTCAGTACTCTCTCTTTTGAAAGATTTGCACCCTCACCTACATCTTCACCATCGTGTATCATATGAATCACCACGGGTAGCTGAACAATATCTGTTCCTGGGTTTGGTATGGAGCCATCAGTTATGGTATCCAATTTGTTTTTACTACAGCCGAAAAGAGCTAATAAACAATAAAAAATAAAAGGTAAAAAAGTATTTTTCATAGGACTAGGCTTATTGGAAGTGTATCTACATTATCTCGGTCCAGTTCCGTATTTATAGTTTTGATCATTAATATTGATGTTTATAATTATATCGGGCGTATATAAAAATGAGCTTTAAGGTTCAAGGAAATTTAGCACCGAGTATGGTATTGGCATGGGACATATTGGGAATAAAGCCTGGAGAATAGGGGATTTCCAACCAATACTGCTGTTGAACGAACAATTCACTGCTTTTAAAATCATTGGGACTAAATCGCTGACCAATGCCAAAAGAAACCGAAGGGATGAACCGAGAGTTTCCTTTTGCTTTTTTCAACCCGTATTCCGTGCTTTGAAAACTATATATTTCCCGAACGGGAAAAGTATGCATATATCCTATACCGATACCCGTTTTAAGGCTGCCGCCATATGCCATTTTGTAATCATAACCTAGATTAAGGCCAATGGTTATAGCCTGATATAGTTTCTTATGGAATGTATAGCTAATGTTGATGGACACATAGGTCTTGTTCCTATCACTTTCATAGAGGGTAATATCACTTCCTGTGAGGACACCTGGATGAAAAGGTCCGATCTTAGGTGGCGATAGCGGCATACTGGTCGATTCATTGAACACTGCTACCGTAACCGGACTTTGGGCCATAACAAATGGTGACAAGAAGAAAAACAATATGATATAAAGTCCTTTCGCGAACCAAGGCTTTTTCAGGTTTCTCATAGAACTACTTGATTACGTTCGCTATAATATGCTCCATTGCTTCCAGTTCTTGGGTAAGCGCATCTATTTTACCATAGTTGCCATTGACCGCCCAAGAGATATAAATATCATCCTTTGGTAGGTACAGCATAGTGGCGGCATAGCCAATGGCGTCCCCGCTATGGATGTAGGCATCCCCAAACTTGGTTTCCATCTTAAATATGCCCAATCCGTAATGTATATCATCATCATAGGATGGACTTTTCCATTGGGTCATGATCTGAAAACTTTTTTCGGATATAATGGAATGCTCCATAATCGATCGTAGAAATACGTAAAGATCATATGGGTTCGAGATGAGTCCACCATCGGCGGTGTAATAATCCCATCCACTGTAGTACGTGGATTCCACTACCTCTAGTTTGCTGTAGAGGTCTATGTACCCACGAACAATATTTTTGGGTACCGGGCTTTCCGCTGCAAATTGCGTAAAGGCTAGATCTAAAGGATTGAATATTCTTTCTTCGAATACTTTGTAAAAAGGTTTTCCCTCTATATCTTCTATGATTTCTCCAAGAAAAATATAGTTGGTATTGGAGTAGTCCAAATCGGTACCTGGTTCAAAATTTGCGTTTTTACCGCGAGCGTAGTCCAAAAGCTCATTAGGCTTCCATACTTTGAGCAAATCATTTAATGAGGCCGTTTGAAAGTGTGGATTGATGATATAGTTGTAAATACCACTACTATGTTCGAGAAGTTGACGCACAGTAGCTTCATGGGCATTTTCAATGCCAGCCATCGTTTCATCCGATAAATACTGTGAAGCCAAATCATCGAGATTGAGTTTACCTTCTTCCGCTAATTGAAGAACGGTAACGGCCGTAAACATTTTAACGGTACTACCCACTCTTGAAATATTGCAATTTTTCATGGACACTCTATTTTTAAGGTCGGCCATGCCACTGGCTCCCGACCATGGGCCTTCATTATCATTTCCATCAAAGATGGTCATCATAATACCGGGTACACCCTTGCCGACCAACTCATCCAGTAGAGCCTGGTATTGTACATGTTTTGGATGCCCTTGGTTCGAAGTGTTGTCGGACATAAAGCAATCATAAGTACTTTCTTTCACGATCTCATCTTCCGAGACAGCACAGGAATTAAGTATTGTTGATAGCACTAGCAGTGTCCTTATACAGGTTGTTTTCATAATGTTAATGGAGTTTAATGGATAAAGAATTTGATGCCCAGGCTTATATCGGTATGCGACATGATCGATATGAAGCCAGGCGAATAGGGTAATTCGACCCAGGCCTTGTACAAAATCAGGATTTCGGGGCTTTTGGGATTGTTGGCGTTCGTTCGGAAACCCATTCCTGCGGCAAGGGAGGGCATCATCCTAGAATTTCCCGAATCGGTTGCACTCTCATATTTCCCTTCCTTGAAGATGTATTCCTCTTCTGTTGAGAAGGTGTGAAGGTAACCTAGTCCGATAAGTCCTTTCAGATTTAGTCCAAAGCCTAACCTATAATCGTACCCTATCTCGGAATTTATGTACCCTCCCTGAAATAATTGTTCGTGGAGGATGTAACCCACATTGATGGTTTGATAGAGATAATGCGACTTATGGCTGTTGTGCGAAAATTCGCTGCCCAGTTGCACGGTAAGATGTGATGGGCTTGTCCATAGCTCTTTTAAAGGAATGGCTGTGGCTTCATTTCCTGCAAGAATGCGAATAGGAAATCCTTTTTTTTGGCAAAAGCAGGCCATTGGAATGGCCAGGAACAGACATCCCATAATTATTTTGAGTTTCATTTGATTGATGATTGATATAGCACTATTCAGCCCTATTTTTATTATAATGTGTTTTAAAGATTGTTTACTAAAGAGTTCGGCAACAATAGATTGTCAAAATGTGGTAGGGGAGGTGGTATAAAATCATTGATCAATTTTATTGATGTATGTTTTTCCGTTTTTCATTACACATACAATACGCTCCATGGTGTTTACAAAATCAGGATCTATATCCCCTTTTACGGCAATTATATCCGCCTTGGTGTTAGGGGAAATACTACCAAGCGCTGTTTCTTTGTTCAAAAAACCGGCTACAATATGTACGCCCTTATCGTTTGCCGAGGTTAATCTACCGGTCATGTTTTCCATACAGTTGTCTAACCATTCAACATCATCATATCCGCCCAACTTGGCATAGGTTTCCGTGTAGATCTTGCTGTTTTCAGTAGGTGCCAAGAAAATCTTTTCCTTTACCATTCATACTAAAGTGGAATTTGATGTTTTATAGCTTTGCTCAATTCATTGATTCCTGTCTCACAGGTATACCTGACGGATTGATCACTAACATAATTTACCATGTATAAGTGCCAGGTCATTTCCTTCACGATTAAATGCATCTTATTGGACTGATTGCCTATGACATCTACGCTTAGTTTAAAAATGTATTAACCGCTTCACTTATCTCCTGTAGATCACAAGAAAATGCATAGTGACCGCATTTGGAGTTGAGGTCCAATGATTGTGCATTTAATTCCTGAGACGTTTTTACGTTGGCTGATGGTGATAGCAAATTATCGGTACCAGAATAAATGATCAAGGCTTCTCCTTTGAATACGTCGGCATAGCATTTTGCCCCCTTTCTTTTTAAAACCTCATATGGGTCAAAGTTGCTAATGGCCAACATTTGGCTCAACAGGTTGTTAGGATCAAATTCTTTGGCCTCCTCTATTACGTCCTTAAAGAATTTCTCCGTGGAATCGTCTAAGTCATGAAAGTATTCAGGTGTCAGTCCCAGACTATATTCCATCATCAAAAAGGTTGCATCACCGGCATCGCTTTTTGCACTCTGGTCAAGCAGATATTTGAATATTTCAAAATTTAACTTTTCATAGGTAGAAAGCTCTGGTATGCCAACAATTGGAATGGCCTTATCAAAAAAATCAGGATAACTAGCCATCCATTGATAGGTCTGCATACCCCCCATGGAAATTCCAGTAACGGCATAAAGATGGTCGATGTCCAATATTTCCGTCAACAATTTATGCTGAAGGTCCACCATGTCCTCTATACTGAACTCAGGGAATTTTATTCCATTTTCCACAGATGTATTCGTGGGAGATGATGAGACTCCGTTGCCCAAGGCTTCCACTACCACTACATGATATTTGGTGGTGTCTAGCATGGATTCCCTACCAATATATGGTTTAAGGTCCTCGCCGGTACCAGCGTACCAAGTAGCGAACAATATGGTATTGTCCCTATTTGTGTTCAGCTTTCCATACGTTTGATAACCTATTCTGGTGTTTTGAAGAACCTCGCCGTTTTTTAGCTCGTAATTGCCAAAATTGGAAATTTTGATTTGTGCGTTTACGTTTACTACGCAGGCTAATAGTAAACTGAGTTTTATAATTGAACTTTTCATTACTTATTTAATTACTGTTTATGACCTTTCCACTTCCTTCAATTTTTGAGGATATGGTCGGGTTGCCTTTGTAAAAAACATTTCCGCTACCATCTATCTCTACATGGAGTTGGTCTGAACAACTGATTTCCACATCACCGGAACCTACAATATCGATTTCACTCGTATCGGTAAAAAAGGAGTAGCCGGAAATTCGGCCACTCCCTTCATTTTCAACAGTCAATGTATTTGATGTTCCCGAAAGTGAAATATCGGCGGAACCTTTATTGTTGATGTAGAAATCGGGGTTTTCCACATCAAGAATTTTTATGCTTCCGCTACCTTCGTTCGTAACTCCGTTTAGGCCCTTGGCCATAACCTCCACTTGAACGGTTATATTTTTGTAGTTGTGTCCAGAGGCCAGATATATGCTCAAGCTGCCATTATCGACCTCTGTTCTCAAGTAATCCATAACATTACTATCTGCGGTGATTTCCAACGTTTGACTATCTCCTTGAGTAATGTTAACATTGGCTATTCCCGTTACAGAAACCGAGGTGAAGGCATTCAGTTCCCTACTTTCCGTAGTCAATGTTCCGGAACCTGAAATATCATCCGATGAACAAGAGATGGCAATGGTTGCGCATAACAGGATTGCTATTTTTCTAAGCTTCATCTTTTTCATTTTTGTTGATTTCTTCACTAACATCCTTAAATAGCAGCATATCCTTTATCCGTTTGGATGCCCCATCGTAAAATCCGGTCTCATGCGAATATCCCTTTGGATTGTTGAAGGTGCCAAAGATGATATCGAATATGGGCAGGTCGGAATAGTTGTACGCATGTATGCCCTTGGCATGATGTACCGTATGGCTCTCAGGACGTTGAATCAAATACCCTAACCATTGCGGGGTAACAATATTACTGTGCTGGAATATGCCCAAGAATACTGTGATCAACAATATTAAGGTAGATGCCCCAGGCGTGAATCCAGCAACCCCGACCAAGCAAAGGCTCCCTAAAAGTGTAAATCCGGCCATGTCCATAGGACTAAAATAGAAAGCCCCATACGTATCCATACGTTCGGCACTGTGGTGCATTTGGTGGAATACTTTCCACAGGAAGTCACTTTTGTGCAGACTATAATGCCAAATAAAAAGACCGAATTCATAAATGAATACGCCTACTATTGCTCCTCCAATATCTCCCAAAAAAGCAAGGTCGAATATTTGATATTTGGAAATGTAACCATCCCAGAGTATCGGCAAATAGCTGGATAAATAAAAGAAGACGGCAAAGGTCAATAATCCCTGGGTTTTCCAGTTCTTGATTTTTGGCAATTCCCGTGCAGGGAACAGTGCTTCCCAAATCATTAGTGCTGCGTATATCCCCAAAACAATCAAGGATATTGGATCTAAAAGAATCTCTAAAGGTGTCGGCAAATTTTTTAAGGTTTCCATGGTGTTTAAATTTTAGATTTGAACTTCACATTAAACTCCATTTTTCTTCTTGTCCCGATGGAGGGCAAGCCTTGGTTACAGTGGTAACCTTGAACAAATAACTGTCGTTTCATAATAATTGATTTTAAGATTGATGAAATTGTGGGAGTCCCACATATTTTTTGACGGCGCAAAAGTAGAAGGAGAATTCTTCGTCAAATAATTTATTGCCCTATACTGGGTATACCGCAGTTATATATGAAGTGGACAAGAAGAGTATATAGGTAGACAACAGGTAGACAAGAATGTTTTGAAAATATTTAAATACCTGAAAATCAAACGATTAAAATCAGATATCGAGATGTATCAAAAAATCAAAAAGGTCGGTTTCTTGCGGTAGAGCCATCTTTTTTCTTAAGCGATATCTAGCTGTTTTTGTACTTTCAGGAGAAATTCCAAGGATATTGGAGGCCTCTTTAATGGATAAATTGAGTCTTGTAAGTGCTGCAACTTTTAAATCGTTTGCGCTTAAATCAGGATATTTTTGTTTTAAAATGCTGAAAAAGTCAGGATGCACATTTTCAAAATGCTCTTTAAAATCTTCCCAATCCTTTTCTTTTCCTTGGTTGATTTTTAAAGTACGCTCGATATCGGTAAGTATGCGTTTGGTCTTTTCGGGGGAAGTCGATTTTTTTGCCTCTTGAATTTTATCCTTAAAATCTTCCAGCAATTGATTTTTCTGAACAAAATTCATGGCATAGGAGGTAAGTTTTCTGTTTTTTGCATCCAGTTCTCCCTCAAGGTCCATACTTCGTAGTTGTTGGTTCTCCAAGGCTTGCTCTGCAATAATCCTTTGTTGCTCCAACAATTGCTTCTGATTTTTTGTACGCTGTCTTACGTTTTTAATCAAAAAGAAGGAAAGCAACAGCACAATGCATATACCTCCGATTAAAACCCATTGAATGGTTCTATTCAGTTTTTGACTTTTGGAAAGGGCGTTCAATTCCCGATCTTTCTGTATAAGTTCATTACGGAACTCCAGCCCAGCAATTTGCCTGGATTTTTTTAGATTGAACAAGGAATCCTTTAGCTTGACATATTGTGAAAAGTAAATCAGGGCAGAATCGTTCTGCTGGGTCATTTGCTTCAACTCTGCCAGGTTTTTTAAAATGTCCAGTTTATAATTGTTCAGATTCATTTGGTCGGCTCTGCTCAATGCAAGTTTGAAGTGCATATCCGCCATTTCATAATCTTTTTGAAGGGAAAACATTCTGCCAAACTGTAAAAGGTTGCTGACCATACCGTCCTTGTCATCAATTCGTCTGCCAATGGTAAGGGATTGCCTTAAATGATAATCGGCCTGTTCTAGGTCGCCCTGTTCCAAATAGATCCGTCCAAGTCTGTTGTGTGCTTCGGACATACCGTATTTATAATCTATTCTAGTATGGATGTTCAGGGCGTTGGTAATATTGGTGTGAGCCTTGTCCAATCGTCCATTTTTGATTTGTAGAGTGCCAAGTTTGGTATATGCCGTGGCAGTCCTATCATCCAAATTGAGCTTGGAAAACCCGTTTATGGCTTCATGAAATTGTTTTAACGCTAAGGAGTCTTCATCAATATCCGCATAGACCATCCCAATATTGAGTTTAATGTTTGAAACCCCTTCAAGATCATCAAGAGTCTCATATAGGTCTAAACTTTCATAGAGGTCAAATAGTGCTTTTTTTGGCTCTCCGAGCGACCAATGTCCTACGCCAGAAACCCTTTTAGCGAATGCTGCCCCGTTTTCATATTTCAATGCAGCGGATAGGCGATAGGCTTCTTCTCCCAATTGAACAGATTGTGAGGGATTGCGAATCCAAAGATCATAACCCAGTTGATTCAGACTATCTACAGTGGATGTATCGTTTTGCATAACATCCGGTGTCGTGTCTTGTGCTACTAGGGAAGCACTGAAAAGGAACAATATGTAAAGAAAAACTACTCTCAAAAACAGGTTGATTTTTCAACAAATATACAATCAAATTGCTTTGAGAATATGTTATCACTTTCGTAAGCGTCTAATCCACAGTAGCTATGGCACCTTCATTTATTTCCTTCATTATCACGGCGAACAATGCTGCGGATTTGATTCGTTCATTACTATCGTACATTATTGAAGAAACCATCAGTTCATCAGCCTTGGTCTCTTCCAAAAACTCCATAACTTGCCTTTTCACGGTATCCTTGCTTCCCACGAAGGAATAGCGTGTCATTTGCATGATGGCCGGATGCTGACGCACTTCTTTCAAACTCGTGCCCATATCGGTAGGAGGTTCAATATACTGGCTTGTTGTGCCCGATAGGATGTTGATGACCATACGGAGGCCAGAAGTATATAAACGTTCTGCTTCTTGATCAGTGTCCGCAACGATGGCATTGATTCCCGCGATGACATAGGGCTTCTCCTGTACTTCGGAGGGCTGAAACTGGTCCCTATAGATTTCGAGCGCATTGAACAACTGTGCCGTGGCAAAATGGCTGGCAAAGGCATAGGGCAATCCTTTTTGTGCCGCAAGGCGCGCGCTACTGGTGCTGGAACCCAGAATATAGATGGGCACATCCACCCCCTCGGCCAAGGGAACCCTGACTTTGGAAGAACTATTGTCCTTAGAGAAGTACTGTTGGATTTTTTCAATATCGTTTGGAAAGGAATGAGTAGCCTGAACAAAGCCCGGATTGATGGCATGCGCTGTTGGCTGATCGGTTCCGGGAGCCCTGCCCAGTCCAAGATCAATACGGTCGGGGAACAAATTGGCCAAAGTGCCGAACCGTTCCGCCACGATAAAAGGGGAGTGGTTGGGAAGCATAACCCCACCAGAACCTAATCGCAATGAGGTTGTCGCTTGGGCCACATGTCCTATCAATACATCCGGTGCGCTACTGGTAATGGCGGGCATATTATGGTGCTCCGCAAACCACATGCGTTCATAGCCCAATTTTTCAACTTGTTGGGCGAGGGCGACTGTATTTTGATATACCTGGTTGATACTGCTTCCTTTGGGAAGTACTGCTAGTTCCAGAATGGAGTAAGCAACTGTTTTTGAATCCATATATTTAGATGTATCGATGTATTGTTGAAATAAAAAATCACAGTTTTTTGAGCGCTACCAAGTAGTTTTCCATCACTTCCTTGTTGAGCGAATAAAAATAGAAACGGCCCTCTTTTTGAGGTTCTATCAATTCCGCATCCACCAATTTTTTTATGTGATGACTGACCGATGGCTGCGATAAATTGAGGGAAGCAGTGATGGTACTGCATTCCAATTTATCTTCGCAAGATTGAATGGCCTGAACTATTTTCAAACGATTGACATCGCTCAAGGCCTTGGAAATTTTTTCTACTTGTTTTAGCGTCAAAGCACCAATATTATATTGAAACATGTAAATGTATCAATAAATAGTGTCATGACAATGGGAAAGGGAAGTAAAAAGGATAGAATCTTTTGGGGAGACATAGGACAAGTGATGGCAAAACAATCCGAGATACCATTGAAAATACCCTGATGCCTCCTTACTTTTCCAAAAGATGATGGGGGAATATTAGACCAATTTCATTTTTTTTGGATCCCAGTTCATGATTTTTTTATCAAAATAACTGGTATTGCAAGCAAGCGCCGGTGCTGCTGCCCTAAATCCAAACTCAGCGTCTTCCACCACTTCTTTTCCGCTTCTGATGGCATCAAAAAAGTTGGTAAAGTGATCTAAATGATCACTATAACCTTCCGGTGCTTTATAGATGACATCGCCTTTTGGATGTCTTTTTTGTTGTGCTTCCGACCATTTGGCATTGTAGTCAGCAGCCATTCGTTCCTGCATTTCTTTTGGAAATGTAAATACGGAGTCATATCCGCCAAACCCTGGAGCTTCTGGCATTTTACTGTAACTAACGATGATGTCATTTCTATCTATGGTCAACGTACCTTCGGAGCCAATTAATTGAATGATTTCCTGTCCGCCCGTACCGCTGATGAAGTTGACCCTAAGATTCAATTGAAATGCGGGGTGCTCCTCACTCTTTGGGTACTGCATAACGCCGGACATCACATCGGGCATGTTCCTACCATCATTCCAATAACTGAATTGGCCTGTACTATAAATATTTTCCGGCCCTTTGGAATTGGTGATAAAATGTGTTCCGCTCAACAGATGGATATAGAGGTCGCCAGCGACACCCGTACCGAATTCCTTAAAAGCTCTCCACCAAAAGAATTTTTTGGCATCGAATTCCATTTTGTCAGTAACCTCAATGAAGGTGTCCCAGTCCGTGGTCTCTGCGCTGGCATCATCGGGTATGGTATATTCCCATGCTCCGATGGAACTTTGTCGGTCCCAAGCGGCTTGCACCATGTTAAGGTCGCCAATTTCCCCAGCGGCCAAAAGTTCCTTGGCCTTGGCATAGCCAACGCTGCTTACCCTTTGGCTCCCTACTTGAAATACCTTTCCTGAATTTTCAGCGGCTTTCATCATCGGATAGCCTTCGGCTATTTTGTGCATCATCGGTTTTTCCAGATACACGTGTTTGCCTTTGGCAAGTGCATCCAACGCAATTTGGGAATGCCAGACATCTGTTGTGCAAATAAGTACGGCATCAATATCATCTTTGTCCAAAAGGTCCTTGTAGCTACGGGTCACAAAAAGGTCCTTTCCGAACTCTTCTTGTGCACGAACCAACCTGCCCTTGTAAAGATCGCATATCCCGGCAAGCTCAACGCCTGGAACTTCTAGGGCAGTGCTCAGGTCAAAATGTCCTTGTACACCATAACCGATTACACCTATGCGCACCTTGTCGTTGTTGGAGAAGTTCCTGTCATATCTCAAAATGCGCTCTTCCGCTTTTTCCTGCGCGGCAAAAGAGGCAAAAGGGGTTGCTGCAGATGCCAGTGTGGTGGCCCCTATCTGCCGTAAAAACTTTCTTCTTTTGTTTGAATTGTTATTTTTCATGTACGTTGATTTGTTTTTATGGTTTAGTTGACGGAATAACTCACAAAGGCCAATTTTTTGCTGTCCGGACTCCAAGAAGGAACGTTAATGGTACCTTGCCCACCAAAGAAAACGGGGGTAATATCCTTGATTTCCTTTGTTTCCACATTCATTAGCCTGAGTTTTACCTGCTTACCGAATAAATGGTTTTGTTTTTGGTCAGAGGTGTAGGCAATATACACAATCCATTTACCATCTGGGGATGGATGCGGGAACCAATTGGAGTTTTCATCAAAGGTCAATTGCTCTTGTTTTTTTCCATTGGGGCGCATACGCCAGATCTGCATATGCCCTGATTTGTAGGAGTTGTAATAAATGTATTTTCCATCGGGGGAATAATCGGGACCATCGTCCAAACCTTCAGCTGTGGTCAATCTTTTCTCTTTCCCACCATCTACACTGATGGTATATACATCGAAGTTGCCGTTTCGCTCGGCACAATAAGCCAAACGTTTGCCATCTGGGGACCAACCGTGCCAAAAGGACATGACCTCGGAAGTGACTCTCCTGGGCTTTCCACCCTCAATGGGAAGTACATAAATAGCCGATTTGTAAGCCTTTGGAGATGGGTCGTTCACATCGTTATGGCTAATGGCCAACCATTGGTTATCGGGGGAAATCCCATGGTCGTTATTACTCTGGTCTGCGAAATCGGTATTCAAAAGCTCCAAATCCTTGGTCTCCAGATCCAGCGTGTACAGTTTCCCTTTGCTGTTTACGATCAAGTAGTTGTCGGGATGCCAATTGGGAGCCTCAAAATGGTCGTCAATGGTAAGGACGGTCTCTATTCTTCCCGTCTCAATATCCACGGTCTGAATGTAGCTTGTCGTATCTATTTTATTTTCCGGCGGATGATTATAGAAATGGTTGGACTGTCCCACCAATTTCCAATTACCATCGAATTTTTCCAAAAAACGTACCTCATGGGAGAGTGTCTCTTTACCATCGGTTCCTACCGATACTTCATCATGCGCTACCCAAGCAATATTATTGTCGATGCGCATTTTATGGTTGGAGTGGAAGGCAAACCCTCCTTTTCCGATCATGCTCGAAGGTGGGTTGATAATGGTTTCCGTGGGCACATCAATCGTTTTGCCATCCGCGGTGGAAACTAAGATACGACTGTACGGTTGTTCCTTCCACAATTCCCCATGGGCTTTTTTGTCTCCCATGCGCCAGGTAAGTCCCTCTTTTTCCAATACTTTGATGATGGCAAGCGAATCTTGCTGGGAATATGCGGATATGCTTAGCATAGATCCACATAAGAAAAGGAATGTGTTTTGGAACAGTTTGATACCCAAAACATGTTCCTCAAGTCGATGAAAATTCTTCATGAGTGCGTTGTTTAGTTTTGTGTGCAGGATAAATATACATTTTATTTTCTAAATTAAAGATAATAGAAATGAAATGTTATTTTTATAACATCAAAATGATATACAACTAATGTTAACTTTGTGCTTGGTTGATAGCATCGACAAAAGAATTATGGGTAAGTTTCAAAAAGAGGATTATATCGCACAGCTTTCCATCGATTGTGTGATTTTTGGTTACAAGAACAAAGAGTTGAAGGTTTTGATCTCTAAACTGAGCTACGGGGATAATTTATGGAGCCTTCCCGGGGGATATATTTTACAGACTGAAAGTATAGATGATGCGGCTTCACGTATTTTGAGGGAAAGGACAGGACTTGATAATATCTATTTGGAACAGTTCAAGGCCTTTGGTGGTCCGGATAGGATCATTGGTAGTGAATTCAGGGATTTGGTAAGGTCGGGGCTACGTGAATTCGACCCTGAAAGATTTGATGAGGAGGCCATAAATTGGGTGACCAGCCGTTTCGTTTGTATTGGATACTACGCTTTGGTGGATTTGAACAAAGTAGATCCAAAAATCGGGGAGTTTGAAGAATTTTTGAAATGGGTAAGTATCGAAGAACTCCCCAAAATGACCCATGACCATAATGCAATCGTCACATCGGCCCACAAAGCACTTCGTCAAAACCTGGATGAAAAATTGATTTGGTTCAACCTGCTTCCCGATGAATTTACCATGCGTGAAGTAAAGGAACTATACGAAGCAGTGTATGACAAGGAATTTCCCATGAACAATTTTCAAAAGAAAATCCTTGGGCTCCAAGTTCTGGAACGCCTTGGAAAAAAGTTTACGGGAGCACAGAACAGGGCACCGTATGTGTACCGTTTCAAAAAATAGTTGAAAGTTCCCAATACCTTGAATCGCAAGAGACTTGGGTCAATGTTTGTCGTTAATGTTGGCAATCCCCATCCTTGGTATCACGCTTTTAAAAGAGTTACTTCGAATGTTGTTCCTTGCATGGGTTCACTTTTCACTGTTATTTTTCCTCCCATGGATTCGATTTGGTTTTTGGTAATGAATAGGCCAATACCCCGAGCATCTTTGTTTCTATGGAACGTTTTGTACATTCCGAAGAGTTTTTTGCCATGTCTTTCCAAATCGATACCCAGTCCATTGTCGGTTACTTGTAAAACAATGTTCTTTTCATCATTTTCATGGGCCTTCAGGGTAACCTCGGCTGTTTTCTTATCAGGGTCTCTGTACTTTATGGCATTGGATACCAAGTTGAGGACAATACTTTCCAGATAGGCCAATACACCTTTGACCTCAAAATGTTTGGGGATATCAACAGTGACTTGGGCACCATTTTTTTCGATAAGGGCCTGTACATCCATCAAGACCTTTTGTGCTATGTAGGAAAGATGAATCGGTTTTAGTTTTTTGTCCGTTTCCAGTTTAACCTGGACCACTTCGTTCAAGTGGTTAATAGTCTCATTGAGACCATTGGAGGCCCTGCTCAACATACCCAAACTATCCTTCCGCTCTTCTTCCCCCAAGGTTTCGTCCGTTAAAAAACTGCTGATCATGGTCAGGTTGGCAGCATGGGACCTTAAGTTGTGGGATACAATGTGTGCAAAATTCAACAAGCTGTTGTTTTGGTTGGTGGACAATTCCAACAGCCCCTTCAATTTTCTTTCAGCTTTGATTCTGGGTGAGATATCCACGATCTGTGAAATAAAATGGGATATGTTGCCATCAATGTTTCTGGCTGCCGTAACCGTTAGAAGAACATGAACCATCCCACCATTTTTATTGAAATATCTTTTTTCTATTTGATAAGTACCTATCTTTCCTTGGATAAGTTCCTGCAAAAGCGAAAGGTCTTTTTCGAGGTCATCGGGGTGGGTTAATTCCTGGAAAGTCAGCTTTAAAAGTTCATCTTTGGAATACCCCAAACTTTTACAGAGACTTTGATTTACCTCCGTAAACCTTCCATCCTCACTTACCAAGGCCATTCCGACAGAAGAATTCTCCAAAGTTGCTTGAAGCGATTCCTCACTTTTGATCAATTGCAACTGTGTGGTCTTCAAATCCGTGATATCCTCATTGATGCCGATCATTTTAATCGGATTTCCTTTATGGTCCCGAACAATTGTTGCTTCAGCTTTGATCCAATGGACTTCCCCGTTTGGCCATATCACCCTAAAAATGGTATCAAAATCCTTGGTACCTGAGATGGCATCTTGTACTTCCCTGTTGATATGTTCAATATCATCTGCATGGACACAAGTTTCCCAAGCTTCGTATACACCTTTGAAATCGGTTTCCTTTACGCCATACAGAAGGTACATGTTACTATCCCAAAAAAGTTCATCATTGGGAATATTATATTCCCATATCCCAATACCGGCAGTTTTGGTGGCAACGGACAATCTTTCGCTTACCTTATTGAAACCAAGCTCAATTTGTTTTCTTTTGTTGATATCCTGAAAGGTCCCCACGATTCGGACACATGTGCCATTTACCATTTCCGGTTCTCCAATGGCCCGTACCCAGAGCTCGTTGCCTTTATCGGTAATGATTTCGAGTTCGGTGTCCCATGGCTTTCCTGATTCAATGGCTTGCTGCACCAAACGTGTTATGGTTTCCCTGCTTCGTCCTTCTTTGTAAAAAGAAATTCCCTTTTCCAAGTTAGGGATGAAGTCGTCAGGCACCTCGTGGATTTCTTTTGTTATTTTGGACCAATAAATGGTGTTCTTTATCAAATCCACTTCCCAGCCACCAATCCTTGCAACTTCTTGGGATTTTGCCAGCAGTTCTTCCTCCCTCATTTTGCTTGTTATGTCTTCCAGAATGATTAAAATACTTGGTTCTGACATATCATCCTTATGAACACTGCTTATTTTCCAATCGTACCAATTTGAATCCCCATTGGTCAAAATCAAACGTTTGGTGTCCGAACGATGTCCAACACCTTGCAAGCAATGGTCAATGTCGGATTTTAATACTTCGGGAAGTTCAGGCATTACTTCAAAAAAACATTTACCCTCTATTTCTGCGGTAAGATCAAATTGTTGTAACCATTGTTTTGAAAAATCGACAAAGGATTGTTGCTCATCCAAAACGGCAAAAGGAATGGCCGCATCATGAAAGATAGAGTGGCTTATTGTCATCAGGGGAAGTTTTAAACACTGAAAATATCAAAACCCAATAATCCCCACAATATTGTGATAAAATAAATGCCTTTTTGAAGAAAAAATGGTCTTCGGGTCTATTTATAGGTAAAAGTACTGATTTCTAAGTGTTTAAAGAATAGGCTGTAAAACCTCCCATACGTTTTGGGCGACCAACTTTTGTCCCTCCACTGTGGGATGAATACCGTCGCCTTGATTGAGTTCTGGGATGCCAGCTACGTTTTCCAATAAAAAAGGGATTAATTTGATGTCTTCTGAATCGGCCAATTCAGGAAAGATGCTTTCGAATTTTGAAGTGTACTCAGGTCCCATGTTCGGTGGAATCTTCATACCGGCCAGAATGATCTTTGCCCCGGGCAACTTACTTTGGACCGTATCCACCATACTTTTCAGGTTCTGTTCTGTTTCCGCCAAAGGAACGCCCCGTAGCCCATCGTTGGCACCCAGTTCAATGATGATGATATCGATACCATCTTCCAAAACCCACGCTAGCCTGTTTTTTCCACTTGCCGTTGTCTCGCCGCTCAAACCAGCGTTGATTACGGTATAATCAAGCCCTAGTGAATCTATCCTTTGTTGAATTAGAGCTGGAAAGGCCTGGCTTACTTCAAGTCCGTAGCCGGCAGTTAAACTGTCCCCGAAAAAGAGAATTTTTTTATTGGAATCAGTGGTCTCCGTCGCTTCGGTTTCTTCAATGGTCGATGTCTTTTCCGACTTTTTTTTTGAGGCCTTTTCCCCACAACCAAGAAGTAGCAGCGCCAAAAAATAACAAAACATTAACGGCAATCGGAAGCTTGGGGTTTTCTTGGTCATGATCAATTTTAGTATTTTGAGAGTTTTAACCAAATGCACAATATGTCATCAAAGATATTAAAAGTTCAGCACCTCTCTAAAACCTATCGGAGCGGTGAACATGACCTTACCGTTCTCAACAATGTTTCTTTTGAAGTGGAAAGTGGTGAAAGTTTTGCCATTGTTGGTCCTTCGGGAAGTGGTAAAACCACGCTTTTGGGACTTTGTGCGGGATTGGATACCACGGATGAAGGTGAGATTTGGCTTTGCGGACAAAACTTGTTCGAGTTGGATGAAGATGGCAGGGCACGCTTGAGGAACGAAAACGTGGGATTTGTATTTCAGGACTTTCAATTACTGCCCACTTTGACCGCTTTGGAAAATGTGATTGTTCCCTTGGAACTTCGTGGCGTTAAAAAGGCAACGGCCCATGGCAAGGAACTCCTGGCCAAGGTAGGGCTACAGCATCGGGAAGGGCATTACCCATCCCAATTATCGGGCGGTGAACAACAGCGCGTGGCTTTGGCACGGGCCTTTGCCAACAAACCCTCCATACTTTTTGCAGATGAACCCACGGGAAATTTAGACGATGAAACGGGAACTAAAATAGAGGATTTGCTTTTTGAACTGAACAAAGAACAGGGCACTGCACTGGTTATCGTGACCCACGATTTGGAACTGGCCCGAAAAACGGATAAGAGTATTCGCCTGCGATCGGGCAAAATAGAAGAAACTGTTGGGTAATATGGGGAAGAACAACGCTGGATTTTCTTGGTTGCTAAAAATGGCCTGGCGCGATGGCAAGGCAAGCTACGGTAAACTTTTGTTATTTATATTCTCCATCACATTGGGAGTGGCCGCAGTGGTAAGTGTGCATTCCTTCAGTGGATTGCTCAAGGAAAATATTGCCTCACAGTCCAAAGCACTTTTAGGAGCGGATTATGTTATTGAAAGTGATAAACCCGTCAACGATAGGGTTATGGGCATTATGGACTCGCTGGGTGGAGCGGACGCTCGGGAAATCAATTTCATGTCCATGGCCGCCTTTCCGGGGAACGAAGGCACCAAACTCATGGAGGTCAGGGGGGTGGAAGGGGGATTTCCATTCTATGGCGAATTGGAGACAACTCCTGTTTCCGCAACCCGAGATTTCAGAAAAGGTGGAGCCTTGGTTGATGCCACTACGATGCTCCAACTCAACCTTAAGGTTGGGGATAGTATAAAATTGGGAGCCGTTACCCTCCCCATTGCCGGCGAATTGGAAACGGTTCCTGGGAGCACTTCGGTTTTTGGTGCCATTGCGCCTCCTATTCTGGTTCCTTTTGGATTTATTGAATCGACGGGTCTGGTCCAGACAGGAAGTCGAATCGAATACAAATATTACTTCAAGGCCACGGAAAACGATGACATGGCTCTCTTGGACGAGAAGGTAGACCCTGTTCTTGATGCCGAGGAAGCGGATTTGGATACACATTTGTCCGAAGCCCGCCGTTTGGGTCGACGTTACGAGAACTTTGGAAAGTTTCTCAACCTCGTTGGATTTATCGCCTTGTTATTGGGTTGTGTAGGTATCGCCAGTGGCATGGGTATCTATGTCCAAATGAAGATAAAATCCATTGCCGTACTCAAATGTTTGGGGGCTTCAAAACGGCAGAGTTACCTTATTTTCTTTATCCAAATCGCCTGCATGGGCATTGCGGGGGGACTGCTCGGAACCGCAATCGGTTACGGCCTACAACAACTGTTCCCCATATTATTGGGGGATTTGTTGCCCGTTGATGTCGACATCACCTTGTCCCTGCAAAGTGTGGTTCTCGGAATATCGCTGGGATTGGCCATGTCAGTGTTGTTTGCCCTTTATCCCTTGATGAAAACATTGTACGTATCCCCTTTACAAGCCTTGCGTGTAGTCCAAGAAAAACAGTCCCGTTCCAAATGGGCCACCACGGCCGTTGGTTTGGGCGTCGTTTTGTTTGTGTTCTGTTTTTCATTTTGGCTGTTGGGAGATATTGTCCGTTCCCTATTTTTCGTAGGAGGATTATTGGTTGTTTTTTTGATATTGACAGCAGTGGCCCGATTTTTTATGGCTCTGTTGAAAAAATTCTTCCCGTATTCGTGGAGTTTTATTGCTCGCCAAAGTTTGAAGAATTTGTTCCGTCCCCAAAATCAGACCTTGGTGTTGGTATTGGCCATAGGAATTGGAACGTTTTTGATCAGTACACTGTATTTTACAAAGGATATGCTTTTGGAAAAGGCAGCTATCGAGGACAGTGCCAACAGCGCCAATATGATTTTGATGGATATCCAGAACCAACAAGTGGAAGGTGTCTCCAATACGATTCAAACGGCTGGCTATCCCGTTATCGATAAAATTCCTATCGTCACTATGCGTGTGGAGACGCTTAAAGGAAGACATGTGGAGGATATTAGAAAGGATACCACCTCCCAGGTAGGCAGATGGATATTGAACCACGAGTTTAGGGTAACCTATCGGGATAGTCTCATCAATTCCGAACGTATTTTGGAAGGCGAATGGATACCAACAGTGGATTCTGATTCCGATGTGCCCATTTCCGTAAGTAGCGATTTTGCCGATATGGCCAAAGTCACTGTTGGGGACCCTGTATCCTTTAATGTACAGGGTAGAATTATGAATACGGAGGTGCAAAGTATACGTGAGGTGGACTGGAGTAGGTTACAGCCTAATTTTTCCATTGTTTTTCCATCAGGTGTGCTGGAAAATGCACCACAATTTGGGGTAATGACCACAAGAACATCGGATGATATGGGTTCGGCTCGTCTTCAGCAGCAATTGGTGCGCCGATTTCCAAATGTTTCCATCCTGGACCTCAAACGAATCCTGAGTCTTTTGGAAGAGATTTTGGGAAAAATCGGATGGGTCATCAATTTTATGGCTTTCTTCAGCATATTTGTTGGGGTTGCAGTACTTATGGGCGCTATTTACAGCAGCAAGCACCAACGGGTAAAACAAGGTGCATTGCTTCGGACTTTGGGGGCCCAGGGAGCTCAAATATTAAAAATGATTGCCATTGAATATGCCGTTCTTGGATTTTTAGGGGCTTTTATGGGCGTCTTGCTGGCGGTTTTGGGAAGCACTTTATTGGCTTATATGCTCTTTGAAACGGCATTTACTCCTTCATGGGTACCGTTCTTTATCATTCTACCGGCAATTACCCTCTTGGTCTTCGCACTCGGTGTTGGAAACAGTATAGGAATCGTTAGGAACTCCCCATTGACCGTATTGAAAAAGGAGAAGGAGTAAAAAAAGTTCCTGGATTATGTCGCTGACCAATTGATTTATTGCGATGACACAGTCCGGAATCCTAGATGCTCCATTCCAGAATCTGGACTGGTGGCCATACGTGCTGAAATCCTGTAACTGGCACAATAAGAGGCACTGCACAAAAATGATCCTCCTTTGATAACTTTTTCTTTAGCATATGGATTGCTGGAATTGAAAGGGGTTTTGGCTCCTTTTGGGTTTTGTTCGACCTCCCCGCTTGAAGCCAGTTCTTTGTAATAATTGGTGTTGTACCAATCACTGGTCCATTCCCACACGTTACCTGCCATGTCATATAGGCCAAATTCATTTTTGGGGTATGACATAATAGGTGCCCTTCTTTCAAAACCGTCTTCCATAGTATTTTCCACGGGAAACTCTCCCTCCCACGAATTCGCATATTTACTTAATTGGGAAATGTCATTTCCCCAGAAAAATGTGCTTCCGCTTTTGTTGGCGCGTGCGGCAAATTCCCATTCCGCCTCGGTGGGCAAACGTCGTCCCGCCCATTTACAATAGGCTTGGGCATCTTCATAAGCAATATGCACCACGGGATGGTCCTCCTTGCCCTCTATGTTGCTCCCGGGACCATTTGGATGTTTCCAATCGGCTCCTATTTTCCATTCCCACCATTGGGAATAATCATATAGGTTGGGGACACTCGACTTTGTCTTTTTGAAAATCAACGAACCTGGCTGTAAAATGGAGTCATGGGGTTTTTCCGTACCGGCAGGCAACTGTTTTTTCATTTCCTCCCAATCAATTTCGCGTTCGGCCACGGTCACGTAACCAGTTTCCTCCACGAATTGGGCGAATTGGGCATTGCTGACTTCGTGTATGTCCATAAAAAAACCATCCACATATACCTTATGGGCAGGTTTTTCATGGGCCATGGCCATTTTGTCGTCGGGCACAGCTCCTTGTTCAAATACACCGCCAGGAATCCATACCACTCCTTCAGGGGCTTTCCTTGGGGCTTTTTTGGGTGTTGGAAGTTCTACCGGACCTGACGTTTTATCGGATGCTTCTGGTTGATTTGTTTTGGATTTACAGCTTATCAGCACTATCAGTAAGGAAAAAAGAATTGCAGGTTTCAATATATCGAAGTTATAGGGGATTTATAGCATTTGATTCGTTTAATGGGTGTTAACACACGTCACTTTCATGAAATTAATGACGAAAATAGGCCAATTTATTTTTATTGTTTGATGCGGAAAAGATATGGATTTTAAACGGTATGGCTTAAACCTAGAACAGGTTTTGGGTGTGTTGTTACAAATATCATCCTTCAAGTTACAGCTGACTTTTATATCTTATCAGTGAAAACAGCAGGATATAATCAACTAAATAATTCATATGTTCAATTTTAACCAGTTCAATAAGATTCTTTTCGGCATTATTGGTGCTTTTGCGATACTTGCGTCCTGTAATGGAGAACAGAGAGAATCTGCTGATGCCCAAGAGATGACCTTAAGGGAGAAGCCAAACGTAGTCATCATTTTTGCGGATGACCTAGGGTATGGAGATTTAAGTAGCTACGGACATCCGACTATTCGGACTCCGCATTTGGATCAAATGGCGAGCGAAGGTCAAAAGTGGACCAATTTTTATGTTGGAGCCAGTGTTTGTACCCCGAGTCGTGCTGCCCTATTGACAGGAAGATTGCCTGTAAGGAGTGGTATGGCCAGCAGTAAAGTCCGTGTGCTTTTTCCAGATTCGCACAATGGCTTGCCACAAACCGAGGTCACCATAGCGGAGCAAATGAAAGAAGCGGGCTATGCAACGGCAGCAATAGGAAAATGGCACTTGGGACATAAAGAAGAATATCTTCCGACCAGTCATGGATTCGATTCTTATTTTGGCATCCCTTACAGTAACGATATGGATAATGTGGTACCATTCACATCCATGGGCGGATATATGGAATTCTGGAATTCCGAGAAACGAAAGGATTACAATTCCTTCAATGTGCCTTTGATGAGGGATACGGAAATCGTTGAGCGTCCCGCCAATCAACATACCATTACCAAAAGGTATACCGAAGAGGCGGTAAAATTCATTGAAGAAAAAAAGGATGAGCCCTTCTTCTTATATCTGGCGCATAATCTACCACATGTTCCGCTATTTGCTTCGGAAGATTTTGAAGGAACAAGCCCTAGAGGTATATACGGCGACGTTGTGGAAGAAATCGATCATAGTGTGGGACAAGTAATAAAGTCCTTAAAGGACAATGGTCTTGCGGAGAATACCATTGTTGTGTTCACTTCGGACAATGGCCCTTGGCTGATCATGGACGAAGAGGGGGGAAGTGCCGGATTGCTCAGGGACGGAAAAGGGTCCACTTGGGAAGGTGGAATGCGGGAGCCCTGTATTTTCTGGTCCCCTGGGAGAATCGAACCGGGGCTGATCACCGATATAGGGACCACCATGGACCTGTTCACCACTTTCAGCAAAATGGTGGGCGTCCCCATACCCGATGATAGGGTAGTGGATGGGGTTGATCTGTCGCCGGTCCTTTTTAAAGGAATGAAAAGTGATAGGAACGATATGTTCTATTACAGGGGCGATAGACTTTACGCAGCGCGCGTAGGGGATTACAAGGCCCATTTTATAACACAGGCGGCCTATGGTCCTGAGATCACCGAACATGATCCACCACTGTTGTACAACCTGAGCGTGGATCCATCAGAGAAATATGATGTTGCTTCCAAACATCCCGAGGCCATTGAGGAGATCATGGCCGTGGTAAAGGAGCATAATGAAAAGATGGTAAAAGGCCCAGATCAATTAAAGGATCGAGGGGAATAGGAATCTATCTGGTTTAGTTAATTATTTGATAGAGATTCAAGAGGAAAAGCACGGGCATATCCGTGCTTTTCTGTTATGCTACAGCTCCTTTTTTTTCCAATATGTTCGTTACCAATGGATTTATTGAATCCCTAAGAAATGAAGATCTTGGAAATTTCGCTTGCTGGGGCAAAACCTGTTGTTCAGAGGTCCAGGACGGTTGTTGAAACGGTTTTATTTTATAAATCCACTGAAATTCACGTTATTATATAAGTGTGGATTTATAAAACTGCACCCCATCAAATCAAGGTATGAGAAAGAAAAACAGCGTAAGAGGTAATCTTAAGGTTTACCCCATGCGAAGCCTTTGGATGATATTGCTTCTATCCTCCATTGGATCGCTATTCCTCAACTGTTCCCCCAAATATTCGGATATATCTCCGCCAATTGATGAATTCCAGGAATTTACCATAGCAGGAGATACCATGCTTACCGATAAATGGTGGGAGGTGTTCCAGGACGAAAGTCTGAACAGCTTGATCGACAGTGCCATGCAGTCCAATATGAACTTGGCTGCCACTTGGCAACAGTTCTTGGCCTCGAGGGCTTCCATCAGGTCTCAAGCTTCCAATAAATGGCCATCAATCGAAGCTTCGGCCCAAACAGCAAGAACCCTTCCCGAACCTGACTTCGTGGGTGGTGAGAACACTCAATTGGGTTTTTTATCAAGCTATGAACTCGATTTATGGGGGCGAATCGGTACTGCTGTGAATGCAGAAAAGTTCAGGTCAGAAGCCAGTTTTTTTGATTATGAAACCCTGGCATTGTCACTTTCAGCGGAAATCACAACGAGCTGGTATCAACTACAGGCGGCAAAAAGACAATTACAGATTACCGAAGATCAAATAAAAACCAATGAGGCCATCATCAAACTGATACGTTCACGTTTTGTGGGTGGGCAAATACGTGCAGTGGATATCTTGCGACAGGCTCAACTACTGGAAAGTACAAGGGAGCAAAAAATAATTTTTGAGACGAATGTAGAATTACTGGAAAACCAATTGGCGGTCCTGTTGGGTAAACAACCGCAAGAAGGAATCGCTTTAGATGAGGCTTCAATGCCCACAGTCCCTGAATTGCCGGATACAGGATTGCCCTTGGACTTGGTTAGGCGAAGGCCCGACCTAAAACAATCCTTTGCCCTTTTGTTGGCCGCGGACCGTGATATGGCCTCGGCAGTGCAAAGCAAATACCCACGGATCTCCCTAAGTGGACGGGGACAGCTCCGTTCCAATAATTTCGATAACCTTTTTGACAACTGGGCCTATTCCTTGGCAGGAAACATCTTGGCCCCTCTATTCTATGGGGGACGGCTCAATGCCGAGGTGGATAGGACAACTGCGATCAAACAACAGCGGTTGTATCAATACGGACAGGCCACTTTGGTCGCCTTTAGGGAGGTGGAGGATGCTTTGGTTCAAGATGTAAAACAGACCGAACGTCTCGAGAATATTGGCAGGCAACTGGAACTTGCCGAAAAGAGCAACAAACAATTACGGGTGGAATTTTTGAACGGATTCAGCCCCTATTTGGATGTGCTCTTGGGATTGGACCAAGAGCAACAACTCCGTAGGGATTATGTGGCCGCCCAACTGCAGCATGTACAAATACGAATTGCATTGTACAGGGCATTGGCCGGTGGGTTTGATACGGGAAGAACAATAGAAGATCAAAAAAGTAAATTGGACGAACTCTATGAGCAATAAAAAAATAATATACATCTGTCTGGCCATCTTAATGGGAGGCATATTGGTGACCACCTTGATATTTTCCACTGAACCTGAGGCACAGAGCGAAGGAGCCAGTATAGAGACCGCTATTTTGGTGGATGTTGTCGATGCGGAAAAGGGAACTTTTGCCCCGACCATCGTGGCCACAGGTACCGTACAGCCTGTAGAGGATGTTACGCTGAGTCCCTTGGTTTCGGGCCAGATCATTCGTCGCGACCCGGCATTTACCCCTGGTGGTTTTGTGAAAAAGGGAGAAGTCTTGTTACAGATAGATCCTTCTGACTACAGAAATACCTTGGAGCTCCGGAAGAGCGAATTATTGCAGTCCGAAACAGCTCTGGCCACCGAAATGGGACGCCAACAGATTGCCGAACAAGATTTACAGCTCATCAACAACGATTCCCTTTTCGGAGACAACCCACTTTCTGATAACGAAACGCAATTGGTGCTCCGTCAGCCACAATTAAACGCTGTAAAAGCAACTATAGAAGCGGCAAGGGCTTCCAAGAACCAAGCTCAGTTGAACCTGGAACGTACCACGATACGGGCCCCGTTCGATGCCCATATCCTCAGTCAAAATGTAACCGTGGGCAGTCAGGTGGCACAAGGGGATAATTTGGGCAGAATCGTGGGAACAGATAGCTATTGGGTAACGGCCACTGTGCCCGTTTCCCGTTTACAACATTTGAAATTCCCTGAATCGAACACCGAAAAAGGTTCCATAGTCCATATAGAAAATTCATCTGCATGGCCTTCAGGAGCACAACGTGTCGGATATTTGGACCGACAAATTGGGGCCTTGGACAATCAAACAAGATTGGCAAGGGTATTGGTCCGGGTGGAAGATCCGTTGGCAACCACAGATGAATTGAAAGAAGCTCCCAAATTGATGATAGGGACTTTTGTGGAAGTAAATATTCAAGCAGATTCCATTCCCGATGTGGTTCGGATCAACCGGGATTTGGTCAGGACCAATCAAACGGCGTGGGTCATGAAGGACAATTTATTGGAAATACGGGAATTGGACATCATACTTACCGATAACCAATATGCCTATATACAATCAGGTCTTTCGGATGGTGACAAAATTGTGACCACCAATTTGAGTACGGTAACCAACGGAATAGAACTGCGGACACGTTCCGAAGATGCATCAGAAGAGGAAAATGACTAAAAAATGCTATGATGGAGGAAAAGGATTCGGATAAAAAAGTGAGAAAAGAAGGGGCCATTGGTTATATGGCCAGAAATTCCATTGCCACCAATTTATTGATGCTGATACTTTTGGGAGGAGGTATTTTTACCATGTACACCATCCAAAAGGAGGTATTCCCAGAATTCCAGCTTGATTTTGTGGACGTTTCCGTGGCCTACCCGGGAGCATCGCCTGCAGAGGTGGAACAAGGTGTGCTTCAACCTGTGGAGGAAGCGGTCCGGAGTGTGCAAGGGATCAAAGAGATTGTTTCCCAAGCCAATGAAGGTTCGGCCGAGGTCAGTATTGAACTAGTGGCAGGTTCCGAACGTATGAAGGCTTTTCAGGATATCGATCAGGCCATCAACCGTATCCGAACATTTCCCGATGATATCGAACGACCCGAGGTAAGCCTACGATCGCGACAGCGGGATGTACTTCAAATCGGCCTTTATGGAAAAGCGGATATTTGGACACTTCGGATACTTGCCGAACGTTTACGTACCATTTTATTGAGCAATCCAGCAATAACCCAAGTAGAGCTCAATAACGTGCCAGATTACGAGACCAGAATCGAAATCACGAGAAACAATCTCCAAAAATATAACCTGACCCTTGGGCAGGTAGCCGATATTATCCGTCAAAGTAGTAATGATGTTCCCGCAGGAGCCGTACAAACCCAGAGCGGGGAGATTTTGCTTCGGATGAAGGAACGAAAACAATGGGCGGACGAGTATGGAAACATTACCATCGTTTCAGCTCCATCCGGAGCCAAGGTCAGTCTTAGCGATATTGCCACCATTACCGATGATTTCGTGGAAACTGGTTTTCATGGACAATTCAACCAACAAAACTATGTGGAGCTCCAGATTTTTAGGATAGGGGATCAATCGCCTATGGAAATTGAGGATGTGGCCATGGGTATATTGGAAGATTTTCAACTGCCGCCGGGAGTCAATTTCCGTACGGATAGCAATAGGGCATCCGACTATCGTGAGCGATTGTCCTTGCTTACTGAAAATGGAGTTTTGGCCATTATCATCGTATTGTTGATTCTTACACTTTTCTTGGAGTACCGTCTTGCATTTTGGGTTATGATGGGAATGACCGTTTCCTTTATTGGAGGAATCATTTTCCTACCGCTTATCGGAATTAGCGTTAACATGATCTCCATGTTCGGGTTCTTGGTGGTGCTCGGTATCGTTGTGGACGATGCCATTGTGGTCGGGGAAAATGTGTACGAATACCGAAAAAAGGGATTAAGTCCCATAAAAGCTGCTATTGCGGGCACTAAGGATGTTTCACTGCCCGTTGTTTTCAGTATTACCACAACAATCATTGCATTTGTCCCCTTACTTTTCATGCCTGGGGAAACAGGTAAGTTTTGGCAGCCTTTGCCCGCTGTGGTTATTGTGATATTGGCTGTGTCGCTCTTGGAAGCATTGTTTATTTTGCCTTCTCATTTGGCCCATTTAAAAAAGGACCCGAGCAAAAATAAATGGGTACATAAACTGGAAGGCTGGCAAAGTTCCTTCGCCAATAAATTCAATGAGTTTGTGGACAGACGCTACCGTCCGCTATTGGACAAATGTCTCAAGCATCGCTATATTACCTTGTCCAGCGCGATTGCTTTGTTGTTGATTGTGGGGGGATATGGTTACAGTGGACACATGGGAATGATCATGATGCCCGAAGTGGCTGCCGATGAAATAGAGGCTGGGGTGCGTTTGCCCGTGGGCACTACGCCCGACCAAGCCGCCAAGGTGGCCCATGATATATCCGATGCTACCCAGAGAATGTTTGAAGAACATAATCTGTACGAGGTTGCGGAGGGGATTAAAACGAATGTTCGGGGGCAGAACTTCATCGATGTGGAAATTGTGATGTTACCGCCGGACCAAAGGGATATTACCGCAGGGGAGGTCATTGCGCTATGGCGTGACAATATTGGCGATATTGAAGGAGTGGACCAAATCACTTTTGAAGCGGAACGTGGACCTGGTGGTGCACGTCAGGCCATTAGTATTGATTTGAGCCATAACGACATCAATGTGTTGGAAAAGGCAAGTACGGCCTTTGTGGAGCGAATGGAAGCTTTTTCCAATACGCGTGACGTTACGGATAATTACAACAAAGGAAAATTACAATACGACTTTAAACTCTTGCCGCAGGGAAGAAATCTTGGCCTGACTTCCAATGAAGTGGGGAGACAAGTACGGAACGGATTTTTTGGGGCCTTGGCCATGCGGCAGCTCCGCGGTATGGATGAAATTGAAGTCCGTGTAAAGCTCCCCATGAAAGAACGGAAGGACATTCAAAATCTTGAAAATTTCTTGATTCGTACCCAGGACGGGGTGGAAGTTCCCCTGATGGATGTGGTCGAGGTACAACAACGTGAAGCATTTACCAGCATTAACCGTAGGGATGGTCGAAGAGTGGTCAATGTTGGTATGGACGTGGAGCCTGCCAATTCCGTGAACAGGGTAATCGCCAAGGTGCAGGAAGAGACATTGCCCCAACTAAGGGCGGATTTTCCAGGGATAACTTGGACGTTTGAAGGAAGTCAGGCAGATATGCGGGAAAGTACCAGTACGCTACGGGCAGGTTTTGCCATAGCCATGCTTTTGATCTATGCGCTCTTGGCCATTGCCTTTGGCAGTTATGTGCAACCCTTGATCGTGATGACGGCAATCCCATTTGGAATCGTAGGTGCTGTAATCGGACATATATTATTGGGCTACGATCTTTCCTTGGTAAGTTTGATGGGGGTCATAGCACTATCCGGTGTGGTGGTCAACGATTCCCTGATCATGATAGACTATGCCAATAAACGGCGAAAGGAGGGTGACCCCATCTACAAATCCATCCACGAAGCCGGGTTGCGGAGGTTCCGTCCCATTATTTTAACGACCATGACCACCTTTGGAGGTTTGGCACCCATCATTTTGGAGACTTCCAGTCAGGCCTTCTATTTGATTCCGATGGCGATTTCACTGGGATTCGGTATTGTGTTCGCTACAGCGATCATATTGGTTATCGTACCCTGCCTATATTTGGTTTTGGAAGATGCTAGATTGGCCATTCAAAAAGGAAGGACCGTAAAGAAAGTGGATGTTTCAGGGAATGCCGTTTCATGATTCGCAAAACAGGTTTACATTGTTTATTGGAGCTTTATGGTGAAATACGAAGTTGGCATATACGGATGATTTATCCATCAAGCCCTTCATTTTAGATGGGTTGAACAATCACTCATCCAGTTTCATCAACTCAATTTTCCTGAATTCAACGGGATGACCCTCTGCCTGAAGTGCAATATAACCTTCACTGATTACCCTTGAATGACCATTTTCCATGAGTTCACGGGCAAATTCATCAGTGTCGTCATATTGTGGTTTGGCGTATTCCATGACTATCCGGTCATTGATTTTATGAATGATTCTTTCGCTTCCGTGTACTTCAATTTCCATTTTTACCCAACTGGCATCGTTAATGGCCGGGTAGTCGGAATTGGTGCAATGTTGTATGATCAGACTATCGTTCATGACAACGTGGGTTCCAGCGGTGCATACATTGCCCGTGAACCGTTCGGTGTTACCATTGCCACCGAGTAGTTGGGCCTCGACAGCCACCAGCAATGTTTGGTCAAGGGGCAGTTCGGAAGGATGGGGCGAATGGATTTTGACCCCACTGTTTTTATAGCCCCAAGATGATGCGCCCGCTACCGTCTCTCCGACAAAGCGGTATTCCAATCGCAACCTGTAACTCGAAAGTTTTTCCTGATAGAAAATATGACCGAAGTTGTTGTCAAACTCTTCGTAGGCATCATAATTGACCACTAACTTGCCATCTTTGGCCTGAAAGGTGTTCAGGTAATTTTCCCCGTATTTTTGACCTGTGAACTTTGGGGACCATCCCTTTAGATTTTCGCCATTAAAAATGGATATCCATTCATTGTCTTTTTGCTGCTTACAGGAATAGGTCAAAATGAGCACCATCATTATGGTCGTGTAAAACCAACTTTTATTTTTTATCATACTTGTGAGTTGCGGTTATCTAACTGTATTGGAATATCTATCCAGCTACCGTTATTGCACATGAATATTCATAAATATAGGTGTTTTCAATTTATCTTTTTTCCGCTTCGGATATCCAGTCCAAAACCTTGCGGACTGTAAATCGAACAAGCGCTAAAATGATATAATATTTCTAAAAGTTACATTTCGTATGTAAATTAGTGGTATGGCAACCAAGCATTTCCATATTACCAAGTCAACAGGGGAAAAAGTGGATTTTTCCATGGAAAAACTAAAAAGCTCCCTTCAGTTCAGTGGAGCTTCAGAAGAAATGGTGGAGGAGATTGTGCAACGTGTCCAAGACGAACTTTATCCTGGCATTTCCACTAGGGAAATCTACAATCGGGCCTTCGCCCTTTTGAAGAAGAAGGAATCGGTCTACGCATCCAAGTACAAATTGAAAAAGGCCATCTACGAATTGGGCCCAACAGGCTTCCCCTTTGAAAAGTTCATCAGTGGGATTCTGCATTACTCAGGATATGAGACCAAAGTGGGGGAGATACTGGAGGGTACATGCGTATCCCATGAAATTGATGTATTGGCCACAAAAAACGGCACCCTGAATATCATTGAATGCAAATTCCATGGGGAGGACGGACTCAAATGCAATGTGAAAGTCCCATTGTACATCAATTCAAGGTACAAGGATGTCAAGCCCCCTTTGGATTCAAAAAATGATAAAAATTTTAATCGAACAGTTGGGTGGGTGGTCACCAATACACGATTTACCCAAGATGCCCTCGAATACGGCAAGTGTGCGGGACTGTACCTTTTAAGTTGGGATTATCCGCATGGGGATGGACTCAAGGAACGGATTGACCGATTGCGGCTCTACCCAATAACGGTCTCCACGCTCTTGTCCGGCAGGGAAAAGGATTTCCTGTTGGAACGGGACATTGTTTTGTGCAGACAGTTGATGAAAAACAACTTCTTGCTCGACCATTTAGGGGTCTCCAATGGCAGAAAGCAACGAATCTTAAAGGAAATGAAATCACTTTGCAATTCTTAGATACTCATGAAAAAATTGAACATCCATTTTTTTGGTGCTTCGGGAACCGTGACCGGATCAAAATATTATTTGGAGACCGAGGAGGTCAAAATCATGGTGGACTGTGGTTTGTTCCAAGGCCTAAAGGACTTGCGGGAGCACAACTGGGAACGTTTGCCCGTGGATGTGTCTGAAATGGATTATGTGCTGCTTACCCATGGTCATTTGGACCATTGCGGCTATATACCGCTGTTGGTGCGACATGGATTTCGGGGTAAAATTTTGGGAACAGCGCCCACGCTCGAAATCGCAAGGATCATTCTGGAGGACAGCGCCAAGATACAGGAAGAGGAAGCGAAGAGGGCCAATGAGGGGCATTATAGCAAACATGACCCCGCTCTTCCCTTGTACACCGAAGAGGACGCAGCTTTTGCATTGAAGTTTTTTGAGCAGATAGAAGAAGGTAAAGCGGTTGTGCTTTCCGATAATTGCTCAGCAACATTTTTGTACAACGGACATATTATCGGTTCCACTTATATCGAAATGGACCTTTATGGAAAACGATTGGTGTTCTCGGGGGATGTGGGACGCCAACAGGACGAATTGCTCAATCCTCCGAAACAACCCGAATGGGCGGATTATCTGTTTGTGGAGAGCACCTATGGGGACAGGTTGCACCCAGAGGAGGATGTGGAGCACATCTTGACGGAGCTCGTGAAGGAAACCTTGCAGAAAAAGGGAACCTTGATCATCCCCTCATTTGCCGTGGAACGCTTGCAGTCCTTAATGTATCAATTGTGGAAACTGTACAGAATGAACAGGATTCCGAACATTCCCATTTTTGTGGACAGCCCCATGGGAAACAATGTCTTGGAAGTGTTCGAGGAATTTCCAAGTTGGCACAAACTTACTTTGGAGGAATACCACAATATGTGCAATCATATTTCAATCGTGAGTTCATATGCCGAAACTTGGGAGACCATTGATGACCCACGACCCAAAATTGTGATTGCAGGCAGTGGCATGGTCACAGGGGGACGGGTGCTTACCTATATCAAGCAATTGGGGGATTTGGAATCGACTTCCATCCTGCTCGTTGGATTCCAAGCGGAAGAGACCCGGGGCCGAAAACTGCTCGAAGGGGCCACGGAACTTAAAATTTACGGAAAGTACATATCTATCAAGGCCAAAGTACATCATTTGGAGAGTTTATCCGCCCATGCGGACCAAGCGGAACTGTTGACATGGATGGGTTCCATAAAAAACGTTCCCGAAAAAGTCTTTTTGGTCCACGGGGAAAGGTCTGCAATGGATGTTTATAGGGAAAGAATCCATGAGAAATTCGGGTGGAACTGTCATATCCCCGAAATGTACGAAGTGGTTGAAATTCCATTGTAAGGGGAGCGGGGCGTTACAGTTTGATACCATAGCTCAAATCCCCTGCGTCGCCCAGTCCGGGCACGATATATCCTTTGCTTGTCAGTTCATCATCAACAGCGGCAATCCACAGTTGGGTGTCCTTTGGAAAATCCCGTTCCACCTTGGCTACCCCGGACTTGGAACCGATGACGGATATAATATGGATTTGTTTGGGCGTTCCATGGCTCTTTAGGGCATCAAGTACATTTTCCAAGGTTTTTCCCGTGGCCAACATCGGGTCTGTCAACACTAAAACCTTACCATCAAGGGAAGGAGCGGCAAAGTATTTCACGATGACCTCAAAGGCATCGTCGTTGTTGGGATGGTGTCGGTATGCCGAGATGAAGGCGTTTTCGGCCCCATCAAAATAACCCAAGATCCCATGGTGGAGCGGAAGTCCCGCCCTGAGTACCGAACACAGCACCAATTTGTCCGAACACAGAAAGGATTTTTTGGTGCCCAAAGGTGTTTGAACGGTCTTTGCCCCATACACCAATGTCTTGCTCATTTCGTAGGCCAAAACCTCGCCAATGCGTTCAATGTTCCGCCGGAAACGCATGGAGTCCTGTTGAATTTCCACGTCCCTGATCTCTGAAATAAAAGTATTGAGGATGGAATTGGTCTGGTCAAACTGATGGATGATCATGGCGTCGGGAATTGATTTTTCTTAAAGGTAAATGTTGTTGGGAACATATGAAAATGAAAATCCCGACTCAAAAGACTTGTTTGGACACTGATAATGGTCATTGGAATAAAAGAAGATTTTTAGCGAAATTTGAATGAGTCAATTAAGGGAAACGAAATTTAAGATTACGGTACGGACCTATGGATTTTATCGATTATTACAGCGTATTGGGGGTGGACAAAAAAGCATCCACCGACCAAATAAAAAAAGCCTATCGCAAGCTAGCACGAAAGTACCATCCCGACCTGAATCCCAACGATCAGGAGGCGGAAAAAAATTTCAAGCGGGTCAATGAGGCCAACGAAGTGCTTTCAGATCCGGAAAAAAGGAAAAAATACGATGAGTATGGAAAGGACTGGCAACACGCTGAGGAATTTGAAAAGGCCAAACGATCCCGGGCCCAACAGGGGCATGCCCGCGATTATTCGGGCTATACCTACAGCCGTTCCGGAGGCTCTGCCCAGGATTTTTCAGACTTTTTTGAGTCCATGTTCGGTGGAGGCGGCTCTGGGTTCGGAGCCAGCGGACAGCGGGTACGATTTAGGGGACAGGATTACAATGCACAGCTTCAATTGTCCCTGATGGATGTGTACACCACCCAAAAACAAACACTCACGGTAAATGGGAAGAACATCCGCTTGACCATTCCCGCGGGTATCGAGGATGGGCAGACCATCAAAATCAAAGGGCATGGGGGGGCTGGCATTGAGGGTGGACCCGCGGGCGACCTCTACATTACCTTTTCCATAGTTAACAATACAGCATTCAAACGGGACGGTGCCAACCTATATAAAACGGTCGAGATTCCATTGGTAAAAGCAGTGCTGGGAGGCGAAATACAAGTGGATACCTTAACAGGAAAAGTGAAGTTGAAAGTGGCACCGGGTACGGACAACGGCACCAAGGTGAAACTCAAGGGTAAGGGGTTCCCTAAATACAAGAAAGAAGGGCAGTTCGGCGATTTGTACCTTACCTATACCGTGAAAATACCCAAGAAATTGACCCCAGAGCAGCAATCGTTATTTGAATCCTTGGAAAAAACCAACCTACTATAAAGAGACATGAAACAGGAAAACTACATATCGGTAAAGACTTTTTGTGAACGCCATGGGGTTGGGGAATCTTTTGTGTACGCTATGTACGAGTATGAGATTCTGCAAGTGGAGTACCAGGAAGAGAAGGGGCGACTTCATGTGGAAGACCTTCCCCTTCTGGAAAAAATGGTGCGTTTGCACAACGAATTGGATATCAATCCCGAAGGGATTCAGGCCATCCATCATCTTTTGACGCAAGTGGAAAACTTACAGCAAGAGGTGGCATCCCTAAAAAAGAAACTGGATGCACTGGAATGATCATTGCCGTTTTTGACATGACCAAGATCATAGGAATCGAGACATCCCCGTTTTATTTTTAGGGAAAACATTAATGATCATAATGGTTTTGGAAATGGAGCTTTGGAAACAGCCATTTCCTGTGAAAAGGATAAAGACCATTTTGTTTTAATACTGGATGTCATGAAAAAAATATTGGTACCCGTCGATTTCTCAGCCTATTCCGAATATGCCTTGGAAGTTGCTGCCATATTGGCCAAGCAACACGGGGCAGGTATTGTTTTGTTGCATATGATCGGTATGTCCGATTCCATATTGGCGAACTCGGAAATTGCCGAAGAAGCTGAGGCCAAATATTTTTTGAAACTGGCCAAGGAAAAAATCAAGGAATTTACGAAAAGGCAATATCTTCAAAATGTCGCTGTGTCCACTATCATTCAAAATTACAAGGATTTCGGTGAGGTAAACCAAGTGGCTAAAGAACAAAATTGTGACCTGGTCGTCATGGGCTCCCATGGAACCAGTGGCTTCAGTGACCTGTTCGTGGGTTCCAACACGGAAAAAGTGGTTCGCTCCTCTGAACTGCCCGTGATCGTCATCAAAAAACCGCACAAGGATTTTACCATCAACAAAATGGTCATGGCCTGTGACCTTGGCAAGGAGTGCATTCCGGTTTATCGGAAGGCCAAAACGTATGCTGAGTTGTTCTCGGCTTCCTTGGAGGTTGTTTACATCAATTCAGCTGGCGCCAATTTTATGGGGCATGATGATGTGGAGAAAAGAATGGAATCCTTTAAAGGGGAAATCGGTAAAGATGTCAAAGTGGATTTTTACAACCACCACAGTGTGGAACGTGGTATCTTGAACTATTGTTTTGAGAAGGATGCCGATTTATTGGTCATCCCAACCCATGGACGCAAAGGCTTGGCACATTTCGTTGTGGGCAGTTTGGCGGAAAATGTATCCAATCACGCAAAGATGCCCGTGATGACCATCAAACTTTGATTATTTTTCGAAGAGTAACTGTAGACGTCCCAACAAAATCAATTCGGACTTATTGCTGCCAGCAAACGATGCGGCAATGGCCCTTGATGTGGACATGGCCAGCTGTTTCACTTTTGAGGTGAAAAGAAGTTTATGGTCCATGTAAAAAGCTTCGAATTCCTCATAGAATTCCTCACTGTCCTTCTCGTAGTCCAATAGCCAATCGAAAACAGTGATGATCTGAAAAGCGGCATCAGTGCCGTATTCGTCCTCGATATCATCAATCTCCAACCAATGGTCACGAACCACTTCGTTGAGCTTTTCCATTTCCTTCATATGTATACTGTGGTCTGCCATGGCCATGGCATAGAATAATTTACCCAGATTTTGGTAAAATTCGTTTCCAAGGTCTTTTTTAGAATCCAACATTTTCTTAAATTTTAGTGCTAAAACCTAAATATAGTCATGTAAAAACTTTCCTCCCATGACCAAGATCAGTAAATTTATATATTGTTTTGGAACTATTTGAAAAAAGTAATGTGCTCAGTATGTTATCGGAGGTCATCTCCGAAGGAATCCTTGTGGTCGATGAACAGCAGCTCATTACCGCCAGTAATTCCACTACCAATACCCTGTTCGGTTATGAAGACGATGAACTCATCGGCCAACCTATGCGGATTTTACTGCCTCAAAAGGTAAGGGACCATCATTCGGGATTGGCGCAAAACTTCATGCATGAGGGAAAGGCCAGACAAATGGGCAAGGGCAGGGACCTGGTAGGGCGCCGTAAAGATGGAGGGGAATTCCCTTTGGAAATAAGCCTCAATCCTTTCAAATTGCGCAAGAAAAAATATGTTTTGGCCCTGATCATGGATGTGACGGAGCAAAAAAAGGCAGAAGAAGCGATGGAGCACTGGTTTCGGATTTTTGACGAAACCTTGAATGAAATCTATGTTTTCGATGCGGAATCACTTGTTTTCATCAATGTGAACAAGGGTGCCCAACACAATTTGGGATATACCATAGAGGAGCTGCGTCAAATGTTGGTGTTGGACATCAAACCAGAGCTCAGCGAGGAAGTGTTTACCAGATTGGTCTCCCCCTTGATGTCCGGCAAAAAGGAGAAAGTGGTCTTTGAATCCGTGCATCAACGGAAAGATGGCACCACATACCCAGTGGAGGTACACCTTCAACTTTCCTTTTTGGGAAAACAAAGGGTGTTCGTTGCCATTGTACTGGACATCACGGAGCGTAAAAACTATACACAACAACTGGAGAACAAGGTAGAGGAACGTACACAGCAGTTGCAGCAGGCCCTTCAAGCGGAGAAAAAACTGAATGAGCTGAAGACCAAGTTTTTGTCTTTGGTATCACATGAGTTCAAGACACCCTTGTCCAGTATATTGACTTCAACTTCCCTGCTGAAAAAATATACGGAATCTGAACAACAGGATAAAAGGGACAAGCATATCGGGACCATTAAGTCCAAGGTCAAATACTTGGACAATATCCTGACTGATTTTTTGTCCATAGAACGATTGGACCTGGGGAAGGTAAAGTACAACATTACCTCGTTTCCCTTGAGCAAATTGATCAATGAAGTTGTTTACGATGCCAATACCTTGCTCAAAGAGGGACAGCGAATCAAATACCCAGAGAACATTGATGGGATAACCGTGGAGTTTGATGAGAAGATCATGGGCCTGGCCCTGTCCAATTTGGTGCACAATGCCATTAAATACTCCCCAGAGGATACGGAAATTGAACTTTCGGTATCAGAGAGGAACGGACGACTCCACATTGATATAATCGACAAAGGGTTGGGCATACCCCCAGAGGACCAACCTTTTATTTTTGACAGATATTTCAGGGCCAGTAATGTGCTCACGGTGCAGGGAACGGGTATTGGACTGAATATCGTAAGACAGCATTTACACAACCTCGATTCCAATGTGACCTTTAAAAGTGAACATGGGAAAGGATCCACATTCACACTGTATATACCAATAAATAACAAGGAAAATGAAGAAAATCTTACTGGTGGAGGATGATAATTCCCTACGGGAAAATGTTGCGGAACTGTTGGAATTGTCCGGTTTTGATGTATCTGCGGCGTCCAATGGAAAGATAGCGGTACAGAAAGCGATCAAAGAACATCCGGACTTGGTCCTGTGTGATATCATGATGCCGGAAATGGATGGTTACGAAGTATTGGAACAGCTCTCATCCGTTGAGGCTACCCGTTATATCCCTTTTATCTTTATATCGGCCAAAACCGAAAGACAGGATGTACGAAGGGGGATGAACCTTGGGGCCGATGATTACTTGACCAAGCCATTTGAAGAGGAAGAACTTTTGTCGGCCATCCACTGCCGTTTGGAAAAGGCCGAACAGATGGAGACCGCATTGGCGGAACACCCGTCAAAAGGACCTGGAGAACCCGAAATACGTTCGCTCAACGAACTCAAGAATTTTTTTGATGACCATGGCGAGGCATTGTCCTTCAAAAAGGATGAGACCATTTATTCCAAAGGGGACCATTCCAATATGGTGTACCTGATATTAAAGGGGGTTGTGAAAAGTTGTGGATTGGATGAGGAGGGAAAAGAACTCATAACATCCGTATATTCCGAAGATGATTTTTTGGGATTTACCTCTTTGACGGACCATATGCCGTACCAAGAATATGCATTGGCGATGGAAGATGTGGAACTGGCCGGAATCTCCAAGGAAAAGGTAAAGGGAATCCTGGAAGACAACAAAAGTGTTTCCTTGGAACTGATGGATGTCATAACCGGGGATCTGGCCAAAATAAAGAACCAATTGCTGCAAATGGCCTATAGTTCGGTGCGGAAAAAAACGGCACAGACCCTTTTGATGTTCTGTAAGGCAGTGAATAGGGACAAACAGGGGCCCTTGAAAATTGCCCGAAGCGATTTGGCCGGGGTTGCGGGCATTGCGACCGAAAGTCTTATCAGAACCCTTTCCGATTTTAAAAACGAAGGCCTTATTGCCATCGAAAACAGGAATATCATGGTCCTTGACAAGGAGGCACTCCAACATGTTCACTAGAAAATATGGGTCGTAAATGGCGTAAGTGATATTTATCATTTGGTTTGACCTACCGAATGATAAAATTGCACCATCAATTTATGACCTAATGAAGAATGTTCTTGTCCCAACGGACTTTTCAGAAAATTCCATTCGGGCACTTAAGTATGCCGAGATGCTTTTCAGTGCAATGGAATGCAATTTCCACTTGCTGTACGTCGGTACCTTATTGGATACCAAGAATGATGCGGAATCCTTTCAGGAAACCACAGGGGAACCTTCGGAAAACACAAAGAAGAAATTGACCGATTTGGTCAAGCAGAGCAGAAAGCACAGTACTGAGGCCAATCACTTTTTTTTCGCCCTGCACGAATACGGCTTTTTCATCCCCACCATCAGAAAACACATCGAAGAACAAAACATCGACCTCATTGTCATGGGAACCAAAGGTGTTTCGGGACTCAAGGAGAAGGTGTTGGGGAGCAATGCCGGGGATGTCATTACCAAGGTGCAATGCAACACGCTTGTGGTCCCCATTGATGTTGAGCTGTCCAGACCAAGGGAAATAGCCTTTCCGACGGATTTCAATATTTTTTATTCGTTGAGGATTTTACGTCCCATGGAAGAAATGATCGGCTTGGGAAAATCCAAGTTCAGGGTCATGAATGCCTTAAAAGAAGGGGATAGCCTTAATGAAGAACAGGAAAAGAACAAGGAACACCTGTTGGACTTTTTGGAAGATACCTTCCCCGAGACCCATAGTTTTCACACCATTACCAATCAGAAAGTCAAGGCTGCCATCCAATGTTTTGTGGAGAGCAGGGATATCGATATGATGATCATGGTGGCCAAGAACCTGAACTTTATCCAACAAATCCTTTTTGATACCATAGTGGAGCAGATCAGCTTTCATACCAAAATCCCGTTCTACGTCATTCACGAGTGATGTGGGGTCATCTTGCTCCCTCCAAATACCGAAATACTTCGGTCCTTTTGTATATGTGATGTAAATCATAGTATAATTTTTATTCTGTGGATAGTTTTGTTAGTAGTAGGTTCTTAAATAACAGCGCTATGATCAGAGTAGTTTTGCCCACCGATTTTTCAGAAAATGCATTTCATGCCATTTCATATGCCGTGAAGTTATTGGAAAACTCCACCTGTGTATTCTATTTGGTACATGCCTATACACCTCCAGTGTACAGAGTGGATTATACCCTGGGAAGCCCAGGCCAATTGGGGCTACCGGACGATGAAAGATACAAGGCCGAAGAAGCATTGGAAAATACCCGAAAAAGAATCAAGGAACAGTTTCATGTATCCAAGCACACTTTTGTTACCCATGCGGCATTCAATTCCTTGGCGGATGAAATCGCTTCCATCGCCCAAAAGGAGAATGTGGATTTTATAGTCATGGGTACACAAGGAGCGACCGGGGCCAAGGAAATCCTATTTGGTTCCAATACGGTACATGTCATTCAGAAAACGGGAATACCTGTCTTGGCCGTGCCATCGGAATTTGAATTCCGACCACCGGAAAACATTCTTTTCCCTACCGATTATGAAGTGGATTACAATAAGGTCGATCTCGACTTTTTGCTCAAGTTTTCAAAACTCGAGCATTCCAAATTGCACATTATGCACGTAACATCCCCCGAAGGACTTGATTCCGACCAATTGGACCATAAATCATTTTTGGAGGGGAGGTTGCTGGAACACAACCACGAATTTCACGACCTGCCCGATCAGGATCTGATAGGGGCCATCAACCAATTCCAAAAGGCGGTCCCTGTCGAACTCCTGGCCATGGTAAAGAACAAGCATACGTTCTTGGAACGCATTTTTGTGGAACCCGTCATCAAAAACATAGGGCTCCACAGTAAAGTCCCCTTTTTAGTACTTCCGTATAATCCATAAAAAAAAGCCATGTTACAGATTCTAGTGCCCACCGATTTTTCGAACAACTCATACAATGCACTCCACTATGCCGCGCGCTTGTTCAAGGAGAAAGAATGCACATTTCATATCGTGAATGTGTGCAGTAACGAAAACGATGCTGATAGGGAGAAGGCCAAGGTGGCTTCCTTGGAAAGTTTGGAGGCTTTGGTGCACCGTTTGGTCAGGGATGTTGGGGCGAACAATGACCACACTTTCACCAAGGTATCCCTGTGTTCCGATATGACCAAGGGTGTTGCCGGTTATGCAAAGGAACACAAGGTGGACCTCACGGTAATCGGAAACAAAGCAAAAGAAGAGATAAAACACATACTCTTTGGGAACAATGCCATGCAATTGGTAAGGGAGTTGACAAGTTGTCCCGTACTGATCGTTCCATTGGAGATCGATTTTAAAAGAGTGGATAAAATCGCGTTCACTTCCAATTACGCAAATCCGATTGCAGCGGAGAATATCAGGGCCCTTCGGTTTTTTGGCGATCTGATGGGCAGTGTTATCGTGCCCATGGGCATCGAGGAAGAAAACGTAGCGGAAGTCAATAGAAGGAACAAGGCCGATTTTCTGGCCAGCATGGAGAAAAAAGCTTCCAAAGAAGTCAAACTGCCCATTTTCGATGGTAAAGCGAACACCATTCTGGAATTTGTTGATCTCTGGAGTATAGATATGCTTTGCATGGTCTATTATCCACATCATTTTTTCTTGGAGTTTATCGGTAAGGGAATCATCAAGGAACTCAACACCAAACTGAAAGTGCCATTTTTGATTTTGCCCAATACACCAAATTGACCAAAATCATGGCATAGGATGTTGAGGTACCGTAACTTTCATTAAAACAAAAAGCATCATGGACAAGAGAGTGTTGTTACCCACGGATTATTCCAAGAACGCATTGAACGCCATTAGATATGCCATGGAGCTATTCAGTAATGAGCGATGCGAGTTCTATATCCTCAACGTTTTCCATATTTCCGGATATACGTTGGACAGTATGCGGGTACCCGAAACAGGGGAGCCGTATTACGAAGCTGCAAAAAAGGAATCTGAAGAAGGGATGGAGCGATTGATGCAAATGATCCAACTGCACCCACAAAATGACAAGCACCGATTCCATACCATTACTACCTTCAATAGTTTGACGGAGGCCATTAAGATTTTGGTCGATAAAAAGGACATCGATATCATTGTCATGGGCACCAAAGGAATCACGGAGTCCAGGGCTCGAATTTTCGGGACCAATACCGTCAAGGTAATGGAGCGCATTAAAGAGTGTCCCGTGATAGCCGTACCCAGCCATTATATGTTCGAAATACCAAGGGAAATTGTTTTTCCCACCGATTATAGAACCCCTTTCAAGAAAAAGGAAATTGGGGATTTGATAGCGATGGCCAAACTACATGATGCGAAGATCAATGTGGTGCACATCGATAAGGACAAAGATGGAAAACTCAGCCGAAAAGAAACGGCGAACAAGGAATTGTTGAAGGAAATTCTTCAGGGCACGGACTATGAAATGCATTTTTTGCCTGCCGATGGAATCAGTGATGGTATCAATACATTCATAGAAGAGCACAATTGCCAAATGGTCGCTTTCTTGAACCGAAAACACCTGTTCTTCGGAAGCATCCTTTCAAACCCTTTGGTAAAAAAGATAGGGTACGACCCACAAGTGCCCATTTTGGAACTGAATGATAACTAAAAAAGATGGAATTATGAAGCGAGTAGGAGTATGGTTGGACAAGCAAGTGGCCAAGGGCGTCATATTGAACAATGGAAAGGAACGTCTTTTCAACATTCCTTCGGAATTGGACTTTTTCAATCCCAAGGGAGGGGCACGGTCCAAAACCAAATGGGGCCCCCAGGATGTGGTTCAGGACAGCAAATATCTGGAACGTGAAAAACACCAACTGAAAAATTATTTTGGAAAAATAGCGGAAGAAATTTCAGATGCGGAGCAGATAGCCATTTTCGGGCCTGCGGAAGCCCCTGAAAAATTTGTAGAGGAATTGAAAAAGAACCATCCCCGATTGGCGGCCAAGGTAACCTCCACCAAAACCGTGGACAGTATGACCCAGAACCAGTTCAAAGCATTGGTGAAACAATCCTTTGGAATGGATGATCGATATCCGGAAACCTCCTAATGGATCTGAGCAACATGATGTAGATCATTTCACAGTAACCGACCAAACCTTACATTCATTAACGATTTAAAGTACCCAGTGATGGTAAGGGAGAGAAAAATAGGGGTAATGCACGATGAACTTCAGGATTGGAAATCCTATTTGCTGTTCATCGAAGATGAAATGGCCTTTATCCAAAGGTTGCTCGACTCCTATGTCTTTGAGCCAAGGACCCCAAAACTGTTCGAACGGTCGGAAAACTTCAAACAGCATTTCAATAGCTCCAAACAAGACAGGAAATCACTCTCGGAATCCATCAAGATGCATGAAAATGGGCTTGGGGGCATTTTTGAATGTGTCCAAGACGAATGCGATGCCCATTATTACGATAAGCACCAGAACCTAAAGGACAAGGTAACGGACTACATCAAATCCTACATCAAACTCAAAAAAGAGGTCTACAATTATGCAGGGGCGGTGCTCAAGAAAAAGAAACCATTGAGCTGACGGGCTGTTTTTGATACTACAAACACGGTTCTTGTCGGATTGTCACATACATATTCATTAATCAGTAAATTAAGTAGTTATGTCACTCGTAAAGTTGGATGGAAAGCGATTTCCATGGAATGAAAGACTGATTGATTTTTTCAATCGAGATGCGTTTGTTGATGATGATTTTTTCAATTTGGAAAAAACCCACCCATCAATGAACGTTAAAGAACACAAAGATGATTTTGAAATTGAATTTGCCGCACCAGGTTTTGAAAAAAAGGATTTCGAAATCACTATGAAAGATGATGTATTGGAGGTTTCTGCCCATAAACGCAAGGAAGAGACCGAGGAGGACGAGAACTTCACACGAAGGGAGTTCAACTACAATGCATTCACGAGGACCTTGCAATTGCCGGCTTCCGTTGATCGATCAAAAGAGGTTAAGGCGGTTTACGAAAATGGTATTCTTAAGCTCAAAGTCCTGAAAATGGAAGAAGCCAAGGAAAACCATAAAAAGGTGATCGAGGTCGTGTAACAAAATCCGCGGCAGATGCACTCCATCTGCCGCATAAAACAACAGAGTCATGGAAACAAAATCAAGCAAAAGAAAGTTCAGGGAGTGGTTCAGTGCCGATGAGTTGCACGAAGAATCCAAAAAATGGTCCTCGGAATTGAAATTTGCCAGGGACGAGCAAAAATTCCTGAACCATATGGTAAAGGACTACACATTGGATATTATCGACTCCGATATGTTCAAGGATGTACAGCCCGTTGTGGATGCACTGAACACATTGGAAAAGGATTTGGTGGACCTCTTTAAAAAAGTGCAATTGCACGAGAACCAACTACAGATCATGGTGGATGAGATCGATCAAGAGAAAATGGAGGAGGCTTACTTGGACACCCATAGTGATTTGGGTAAGGAGGTGGAAGATTACTTTGTGAAGTACAGGGATGCCAAGACCAAGATGTTCGGTATGATATCGAATGTGATCAAGCGTAAAAAACAAAAGCGATTGTTGAACTAAAATTATTTAGAAACAAGATATATGAAAGTACTGGTGTACAGCGCCAAGGATTTTGAGATTAAGAATCTGGAAAAATCCAACGGTGGCAAACATAAAATGAAATTCGTGCCCGAAGCCCTCAACGCAACAACTGCGGTCATGGCGGCCGGGTACGATGCCATATCCATTTTTTCAAATGACGATGCCTCTTTGGTGGTCCTCGAAATACTTCAGGAACTCGGGGTAAAATACATTACCCTAAGGGCAACGGGATACAACAATGTAAGTGTCAAGTCCGCCAAACGAATTGGACTAAAGGTCGGGTATGCCCCTGAATATTCCCCCCATGCCATAGCTGAGCATGCTGTGGGGTTATTGTTGGCCCTGAACCGGAAATTGATCAAGGCCCATGCCCAAGTCCAAGAGCATAATTTTTTGTTGGATGAATTGGTGGGCTTTGATTTGAACGGAAAGACCGTTGGTATCGTGGGAACGGGTAGAATCGGTTCCATTTTGGTAAGGATATTCCATGCTTTCGGTTGCAAGGTCGTGGCCAATGATGTGAAACGAAACCCCTATTTGGAGAATCATTACGATTTGGAATATCTTCCCTTGGAAGAACTTTGCAGAAAGTCCGATGTCGTCAGCATAAACACTCCCCTTAATTATGAAACCCATCACTTGTTCCATGAACCCTTGTTGATGGCCATGAAGCAGGGTGCCCTGTTGATCAATACGGCAAGAGGGGGAATCGTGAAAACGGAAGATATCATCAGTGCATTGAAAAGCGGACAGCTTGGTGGCTATGCCACGGATGTGTACGAGTATGAAAGAGGTGTGTTCTTCATGGACAACAGCAGGACAGGGCTGAAGGATGAACTCTTAAAGGAACTCATCGAATTGCCCAATGTGCTCTTGACCCCCCATCAGGCCTTTGCCACCAAGGAAGCCCTTGAACGGATCGCGGAGACCACCATTTACAATTTGGATTGTTGGGAGGAGGATAAAACATGTAAGAACGAATTGGGCTTTGAGACCGTGACACTATAATAGCGGACTCAACAATTTAGCAAAGCCCTCGATCAATTTTTTGACCCAAGGCCGTTCCTTGTATTTTTTATAATCGCCCAGTACAATGGATTTTTGACAATCCTTTAAAAAATCAGATTTCATTTGCTGGCAGAGCTCACTGTCATAGACAAAAGCTTGGGCCTCATAGTTCTGTTGCAGACTTCTGTTGTCGAGATTTGCGGTTCCGATACTGGCGATCTCATCATCGCACAGCATTACCTTACTGTGCAAAAAACCATCATGGTAGAGGTATATCTTGATTCCGGCTTTCAAATATGATTCAAAATAAGCCCGTACACACCAATCCACCAGTTTGATATCGGTACTGGAGGACATCAGGATTCTGACATCCACTCCGCTCAAGGCGGCCGTCATCAAAGCCTGTAAGATAGCGTGGTTCGGAATGATGTAGGGGTTTACGATATAGAGGTATTTTTCAGCACTGTTGATGATGGAGAAATAGACCTGTTCCATCACGTCGAAATCATCGTCCGGACCGCTGGGCACTATTTGGAGCGAGGTGTCTTTTTGAGGCGTGCCATATATCTTGAAAGCCGAAATATCCACCTTGTTCCCACTGGCCAGAAACCAGTCGGTCACAAATATTCGGTTCAAAAAATCAACTGCTTCGCCCTCGATCTTCAAATGGGTGTCGTGCCACTTGCCCAGTGCAGGGTCGCCCTTTAAGTACTTATCGGAAATGTTAATGCCTCCCGTAAACCCTATTTTATTGTCGATGACAATGATCTTCCTATGGTTACGGTAGTTGAGGGCGGTAAGGAACCTACCGAACCTAAAGGGAAGGAACTGGGCGGTTTCCACTCCCATGTTTTTAAGTTTCCTTAGGTACTTTTTGCTCAATGAATAACTTCCGATACCATCGTATAAAAGTCGGACGGTCACTTTTTCGGCTATTTTACGTTCAAAAACCTCCAACAACTTATCGGCCAAGAGACCATCTTCAAAAATGTAGTATTGGAGATGGATGTGCTCTTTGGCCTCTTCCAGGGCCTCAAAAATACTTTCAAAAGTGTTCTTTCCATCTTTCAATAACTCCAGATCGTTATGGCAGGTAACTGGGCAAGTAGAGGTTTTTTGGATAAGGGCGGTTATTTTTTGTTTGTTTACCGAAATATCCGGGGAGCAGGCCACGCTCTCAAGTTTGTTGAGGGGCCCAAACTGATTCTTTAAGGAGAACATCTTGCTTTTCCTTCGGTTTCGCCCGAACAGGATGTACAGAAGAACCCCTGCCACGGGAATGGTAAAGATGGCCAATAGCCATGCCAAGGTCTTACTGGGCCTAACCCCGTTCAATAAAAGGCTTATGACCATGCCCAGGGCAATCAAAATATAAAGCGTTATCAGAATAGGTATTAGCATGCTTCTTTTTTGATACCGATTGAAATCGATCTACAAGTTAAGGAAAGTAATCGGTGCCCAATGGGATTTCGAAGGTTCTGAACCAAAAAAGCCCCTCTTTGAAAGAAGGGCTGTTCCTTAGATAAAGTCGTTGATATTTTCCCCAAGGTCGTAGACCTGTGCATTTTCACTGGCACTTTCAATGATGCTACTGCCAGCGGCACTGCGGTAACCGCCCGCGCAGTGTACGATAATGGGCTTGTTGTGCGGTATTTGTGATAGGGAGGACCTAAGGTCGTTTAAGGGGATGGTCAGCGCATTTTCAAAGAACTTGGCCTCGGCCACCTCACTTTGGTTCCGTATATCCACAACGGTATAATTATTTGGGTTGTTCTTGAAATCGCTGAGGTCCAATTTATTGCTTTGGACCAAGGCGGTCTTGTCCAAGGTCAAAACGGACTTGAGTTGCTGTTCATACCCTATTTTGGCCACGCGGCCCAATATTTTTTCCGCATCCCATGGTTTGTCCACCACAAGGACAAAAGGTTCTTCGGGTTGGACAATGGCCCCCAACCAAGTCTCAAATTTTGAATCTTCGGACACTGCCATGATATTGATGCTTCCGGGCAAGTGCCCTTTCTTGAACTCGATTTGGTCCCTGACATCCACGATCAAGCCATCTGTGGTCGCATTCAACCTCAAGGGCACTTTGGCTATGGCTGGTCTCAGGTTTTCCGGACCTATTCTGTTGGTGTCCACGTCAAACCCAAAATAGGATGGGATAAAGGGTTGACTGTCCAAAAGGGTCTGGACAAACTCTTCTTTGGATTGTGGTTTAAAGGCCCAGTTGCCCATCCTTTCGTTGCCCAAAGTACTGCTGTTGTCGGAACTCAGGTTTTTTCCACATAGCGAACCAGCTCCATGTGCCGGATAAACCAAGGCCCCATCGGGTAGCTTATCGAATTTGTTTTGGATGGTGTCATACAACATCTCGGCCAATTCTTGGCGTTTGGCGGTCATATTGCCCGCTTTTTCGCGTAGATCGGGTCGCCCTACATCACCGATAAAAAGGGTGTCTCCAGTGAAGAGTGCTGTTTTACCATCTTTCTCGGCCACGATGGTTATGCTGTCAGGGGAGTGTCCTGGGGTATTCAGGGCGGAGACCTTTATGTCCCCGATGATGATATGCTGTCCTTCATCAAAAGGTTGGTACCTGTAATCGGCACCTAAATCCTTACTGTGATAGATTTCAGCTCCGGTTTCTTTGTGAATCTGCAGGTGGGAACTCACAAAATCGGCATGTGGATGCGTTTCAATGACCGCCGTTATCCTAGCTTCGTGCTCCTGTGCATACGCATAGTACTGCATGGGATCCCTTTCTGGATCTATAACGGCCATTTCACCGTTGTCCACAATGGCATAGGAGTAGTGGGCCAAGGGTTTGTATTCAAACTGTTTTATTTCCATAAAATAGGGTTTGGAGAGGGCATCCCGTGATGAGGATGCCCCCATGTTCAACATTGTTTTTAGATTTCTTTCTTGGCAAGGTACCAATCGACCTTTTCCAAGGATTCATCTTCAATCCTTTCGTTTAATTCGTCCAAGGTTTTTGGAGGGGAAACAATTACTTTGTCCCCTTTTTTCCAATCCAACGGCATGGCCACTTTGTGCCTGTCCGAAGTTTGCAGTGCTTCCAAAGCCCTTAGGATCTCATCCATGTTCCTACCGACATTCAAGGGGTAGTACATGATCAATCTGATCTTTTTGGACGGATCGATAAAGAATACGGCCCTAACGGCAGCGGTTTCACTTTCGTTGGGCTGAAGCATTCCGTACAATTTGGATACTTTCATGTCCAGATCTGCGATTATCGGAAAATCGAAGTAGACGCCTGTGTTTTCCCTTACGTTCTGTACCCAACCCAGATGGGCATGGATGCTGTCGATGCTCAAACCGATAAGTTCCGTGTTGAGCGCATCGAACTCGGCTTTTCTTTGGGCAAACCCACTCATTTCCGTAGTACATACCGGGGTAAAGTCAGCAGGATGGGAGAACATTACGGTCCATTTGTCCTTCGCAAATTCGGAGAATTTTATCTTTCCTTTGGTGGTCACGGCCTCAAAATCAGGGGCCATGTCCCCAATGCGTGGCATTTGATTTACTTTTTCTGAATAAGAATTTTCCATAACACTATAAGTTATATTTATTGATTTTAATTACGATATAAAATTAACTTATAATAATTGTGTTCGCAGTAACGTAGGTTACACAGTAGGTGTTTAACGATTGTTTAACCAATCAACTGGAATTGCATCAAGTTACCATTAACTGAAGATAAAGTCAACCGCCATTTGGGCATGTAGATCCGTGGTGGCCAAGGTGGGAATATCCACATCCTGTTGTTTGATGAGTAACGGGAGTTCCGTACATCCAAGGATGACCCCATCAGCACCTTGTCCATAAAGGAATTGAATCTGTTCTATGAAAAAATTTTTCGCTTCTTCTGAAAAAACACCTTGGGTCAGTTCATTGGAAACATATCCGTGTGCCTTGGGGATGGCATTCGCTTTGGGAATTATGGTGGCTATGTCGTAATTCTTCTTTAATATCTTGGGGATGAAGTCTCCTGTCATGGTCGGCTTGTTTCCCAACAACCCTAGTTTTTTGAGCCCTAGTCTTTTGGCTTCTGTCCCGGTGGCATCCGCAATGTGCAATATGGGAATGTTGATTTTGGGTTGTACATGTTCGTAGACCATATGGGGCGTATTTGCACAAATGACAATGGCTTCCGCCCCGGCAGTTTGAAGTTTTGTTGCAGTGTCCAAATATTTTGCGTTGATTTTCTCCTTGTTCTGTTCCCGCATCAATTCAATATTGATACTGTGTATGATGAGTGGGGGATTGGCCCCGTTACCGATTTTTTTCGATGCCAATTGATTGATGAGTTGGTAATACACTATGGTCGAATGCCAGGAAGTACCCCCGATCATTCCCAAGGTTTTCATGTTTTCAGTCATTTGTTTTGAAAAATTAAAAGAGATGTTGTAACAATTTACGGAAAAGTGCTACAAAAAAAGTAGCTGTGTGGGATTTTATGAATTGGGATGGCCTTTGAAGATCCGAAAAATGACAGGACAGGCAAAAACCTGTACTTTTTCAGCGAAATTCACTTGGTGGCCTGTATATGATGTCTTTTAGGTTAAAATTAACATAATACTAATGGGACACTACTTAATTTTAAGACCCATGGATTTGAACAGATCAATTTTAAGATATACCTACCTTTTATTAACTCAGCGTAAATCAAATAACTAATCATATGAAAAGAAGAGATTTTGTACAGTACGCCGGTATGGGTGCAGGGGCCATGATGATGCCCTCGCTTCTTATGGGGAATGATATTCCCGCGGAAGCACTGCTCGAACCGGGTATGGATACCGTACTTAAAAAGAAAATGGCGGATGTTGCCCTAAATACGGCTAAGTCCTTGGGGGCCACTTATGCAGATGCCAGGATAGGAAGATATTTGAACCAATACGTGTTCACACGTGAGGATAAGGTTCAAAATGTAGTGAATACCGAATCCTTTGGAGTGGGAATCAGGGTGATCGCCAATGGTACTTGGGGATTTTCCTCCACCAATGATGTGACCGAGGATGGAATCAAAACGGCAACCCAGCATGCCGTTTCCATTGCCAAGGCCAATTCCAAGATTCAAAAGGAACCCGTTGTCTTGGCTCCGGTCCAAGGACATGGCGAGGTATCTTGGAAAACGCCACTGAAAAAGGATTTCAAGGAAGTGCCAATTTCAGAGAAAGTTGATTTGTTGCTGAGTGCCAATGCTGCGGCCATGGAAAATGGCGCCAATTTTGTCAACTCGGCCCTCTTCATGGTCAATGAACAAAAGTATTTTGCCTCTACCGATGGATCATATATCGATCAGGATGTGCACCGTATTTGGCCTACCTTTAATGTTACTGCCATTGACAGGGAAGCTGGTAAGTTCAAGAGCCGTCAGGCATTGAGCGCACCGATGGGTATGGGCTATGAGTACATGGATGGTCTGGAATCCGAAAAACTATTGGGCCCGGAAGGCATCAAACTATACAACAGAAGCTACGATATTGTGGAAGATGCTGCCATGGCCGCAAAGCAGGCCAAGGAAAAACTGTCCGCAAAATCCGTAGAGCCGGGAAAATATGACCTGGTACTGGAACCCAACCACCTGGGATTGACGATCCACGAATCCGTGGGACACCCCTTGGAACTCGACCGAGTACTGGGTTACGAGGCCAACTATGCAGGGACCAGCTTTGCCACTTTGGATAAATGGGAGTCCAAGGATTTCAACTATGGAAGTGATATCGTAAACCTGGTAGCCGATAAGACACAAGTTGGATCTTTGGGTGCCGTAGGTTATGATGATGAAGGTGTGAAAACCAAAAAATGGGATTTGGTCAGAAACGGAACTTTGGTCAACTATCAGGCCATCAGAGATCAAGTTCATATGATCGATCAAAATGAGTCGCACGGATGCTGTTATGCCCAAAGTTGGGAAGATGTACAGTTCCAGCGTATGCCCAATGTCTCCTTGGAGCCAGGTAAGGAAAAATATTCCCTACAAGATATGATCAAGGATGTGGACAAAGGAATCTACATACTGGGCCGCGGTTCGTATTCCATAGACCAACAACGTTACAATTTCCAGTTCGGGGGAACCTTGTTCTACGAAATCAAGGATGGGGAAATCGTGGGAATGCTCGATGATGTGGCGTATCAATCCAATACCCAGGAATTCTGGAATTCCTGTGTCAAGATCTGTGATAAGGATGATTATAGATTGTTCGGTTCGTTCTTTGATGGAAAGGGACAGCCCTCCCAGGTAAGTGCCGTTTCACATGGTAGTTCCACATCAAGATTCAACGGTGTCAATGTAATCAATACAGGTAGGACCATTTAAGGTTTATTCAATTTTAATACTAATACAATGGCTATATATACAAGAGAAGAAGCAAAAAAGATTTTGGAAAAGGCATTGAGTTTTTCCAAGGCCGATGCCTGCGAGATAAACCTGAGTGGAAGTAACAGCGGTAATATCCGGTATGCAAGAAACACCGTGTCCACGGCAGGGTATCGATCGACCCAGAGTTTAGCGGTACAATCCAGCTTTGGTAAAAAAGTGGGTACTGCCACCATCGATGAATTTGATGATGCCTCATTGGAAAAGGTGGTGAGAAGAGCCGAGGAATTGGCCCAACTATCCCCTGAAAACCCTGAGTTCATGCCTCCTTTGGGACCGCAGACCTATGATGAATCCATAACTTATAAGGAATCAACCGCCAATGTAACACCGGAGTACAGGGCAGAGGTGGCCAATAAGAGTATCGTGCCGGCCGCAGCACAGGATGTGACAGCAGCAGGTTTTTTGGATGATTCGGCACAGTTTTCCGCCATGATCAATTCCAATGGACTGTTTGCCTACAATCAATCCACTGATGTTGATTTTACCGTGACCATGCGCACCAACGATGGTACCGGTTCAGGTTGGGTAACAAGGGATTATAATGATATTGACAAGTTTGATGCCGATGAAGCGTCAAAAACAGCCATAGACAAAGCTGTGATGTCCAGAGAAGCCCGTGCCATAGAGCCCGGTAAGTATACAGTTATTTTGGAGCCAGCGGCATCAGTGGGACTTTTGCGAAATATGTTCGGTTCCCTCAATGCCCGATCGGCGGACGAGGGCAGGAGTTTTATGTCCGCAAAGGATGGTGGAACAAAGCTTGGACAAAAGATTGTGGATGAACGTGTGAACATTTGGTCCGACCCATTACATCCAGATGTCCCTACATCCACTTGGAATGGAGCTGGACAACCGCTCAAAAAAACCAGTTGGATAGAGAACGGAGTGGTCAAAAACTTGGCCTATAGTCGATATTGGGCAGAGCAGAAAGGTGTGGACCCGGTCCCTTTCCCGAGCAATGCGATCATGGCCGGTGGCGATGAAAGCTTGGAGGATATGATCAAAGGCACCAAAAAAGGTATATTGGTGACACGTTTTTGGTATATCCGTAGCGTGGACCCACAGACCTTATTGTACACAGGTTTGACCAGGGACGGAACTTTCTATATTGAAAATGGGCAAATCAAGTTCCCAGTGAAAAACTTCAGGTTCAACGAGAGTCCGATCATCATGTTGAACAACTTGGAGTCCCTTGGACAACAAGTACGTGTCAATGGAAACCTGATACCCTATATGAAGGTTCGTGACTTTACGTTCACGAGTCTCTCAGACGCGGTATAAAACAAGAATTGAAACAAACTGGTGGTCGGCTTATCCCTGACCGCCAGTTTTTATTTTGGCAATATTTTAGCCTACGACCCAAATGGCATTGGATAACGAATTCTTTTTTACACGCTTACAGTACGAATCGGGAGATTGGGATGTGGATCAGCGTATGCCTTCCAATCTGTTGAATTCCTTGGTCGAGTATACGACCTTAAAGGTCGATACCCAGGAAAAGATCATTACTTTGGCCAGTGACGATATTTTTAAAAGTCCCTTTTGTTATATCTCTGGTCATAAATTGGTTCAGTTCAATAAAAAAGAGCGTGAAAACTTTGAGAAATATGTCCGCAATGGCGGTTTTGTTTTTGCCGATGATTGTAACCACGATATTGATGGACTCTTCGCCAAATCCTTTGAGCGCCAAATGGATGAAATATTTGGACCCGGAGCGTTAAAAAAAATACCCAATGACCATGAAATCTATACCATTTTTTTTGAGTTTGATGATGGTCCCCCTACCACTTCCCAAGAATTGAACGGTTGGGGCGACGACCTTGTACACGAATATCTTAAAGCCATTGTGATCAATGGAAGAATAGGTGTGCTCTATAGCAATAAGGACTACGGTTGCGAATGGGATTACGACTTTAGAAACAAACGCTGGTACAAAATTGACAATACCCGATTTGGGGTAAATATCGTGTTATATGCTTTAACCTCTTAATGAAACGGATTTGGATAAAGAACTACAACAAATTGCAAGTGAAGTAGAGGGGCTTTCAGAAAAACTGACTGCTCTCAAAAAGGAAATAGGTAAGGTGATCATCGGTCAAGAAGAGACCGTGTCCCAACTGCTCATTACATTTCTTGCTGGTGGACATGCCTTGCTCGAAGGCGTTCCTGGATTGGCAAAAACCTTGATGATTCGAACATTGTCGAATGCCATCGATTTAAAATTCAAACGGATACAATTTACACCCGACCTCATGCCCTCTGATATCATCGGAACCGAAATATTGGAAGAGGACCACACCACGGGAAAGAAATTCTTTAAGTTCAACAAGGGGCCAATTTTCTCCAATATCATTTTGGCGGACGAAATCAACAGAACGCCACCAAAAACACAAGCAGCCCTTTTGGAGGCCATGCAAGAGTTTGAAGTGACCTATGGTGATAAAACCTATCCTTTGGATAAACCTTTCTTTATCCTGGCTACCCAAAACCCCATTGAACAATCAGGAACCTTTGTTTTGCCAGAAGCCCAGCAGGATAGATTTCTTCTTTACATTAAAATAGGGTATCCGACAGACGATGAGGAAACCCAAATTTTAAAGGCCACTACGGGGACCAAAAAAGCTCAGCTGAACAAAGTGTTATCGGGAGAGGATATTGTGAGATTGCAGCAGCTGGTTCGTGAGGTATCCATTAGCGACGGATTGATTCAATATGTGAGTGATGTGATTCGGGCCACTCGTCCGGATACCACTTCGGTTGACTATGTGAAACAATGGGTGGATTGGGGGGCAGGACCCCGCGCCGGCCAAGCGATGATTTTGACCGCAAAGGCCAACGCACTTTTGGAAGGCCGATTGGCAGTGACCCAGGCAGATTTACAAACCGTGGCTTTGCCGGTATTGCGGCATAGGGTACTTGTTAACTTTAGAGCAGAAGCTGAAGGAATCACTTCGGATACGGTTACGAAAGAAATATTGAAAGCAGTTCAATTAAAGGATAAATAATGGCCTCCAGGGACTACCACGACCTTTTAAAACCGGAAGTCATCAATACAGTATCGGGCCTTAGCCTGATTTCACGTATTGTGGTGGAAGGCTATACCTCTGGTCTACATCGGAGTAAAAGCGTGGGTCCCGGCATGGAATTCAGTCAATACAGAGGCTATGAACCTGGAGATGACCTTCGGTTGCTGGATTGGAAGATGTTGGCGCGCTCTGGGCGGTACTATATCAAACAATCCGAGGTGGAAAGTCATGTTACCGTTAAGTTCATTGTTGATGCCAGTGCTTCCATGGAACACAAGGAGAACGGTATATCCAAATTGGAATTTGCCCGTGTCATGGTGGCCTGTCTTTCCCACATGGCTCAAAAACAGGGAGATTCCGTAGGGCTTTTTGCGCTCAATGAAGTTGATTTTGTGAGCATTTATCCCAAAGCGGACCAAAAGCATTTCAATCGTTTGTTATTGGAATTGTTGAAGATATCCACCAAGGGCAAATGGCCCGAACTTTCCATTGCCTCGCGGCGGATTCACAACAGGGGAGAAAAGGAGTTGGTATTTTTCCTGACCGATATGTACGAGGACGTTTCAGAGCTATCCGACTTTGTAAAGAACCTGAAAACTGCCCATAATGAAGTGGTGGTGCTTCAAATTATGGCAGGAAAGGAAATGGATTTTGATTATAAAAAATCGGTCACTTTTGAAGATTTGGAAACGGGGACCAAAGTAAAAGTTGACGTCAACAAGGCCAAAAGCACCTATTTAAATGCCTTGAATGAAAAAATAGAACAGACCAAGGAGCAACTGCTTTCACAAGGGGTACATTACCATTTGTTTCGAATGGACAATGACCTTGGCGATGCACTACAGCTCTTTTTAAAGGAACGAATACGATTGTTGTAAATGGTTTTTGCGAATCCGTCATATCTCTGGGCACTTTTGGGACTTCTGGTTCCCTTGGCCATCCATTTATGGAGCAAAAAGGAAGCAAAGACCATAAAAATCGGAAGCATTCAATTACTGGACGAATCCAATTCCCGGCAGTCAAGTAGCATCCAATTGAACGAATGGTTATTGCTGTTGCTTCGGATGTTGATCGTCGCCCTTGTCGTATTGTTGATGGCAGGTCCACGATGGCGAACCAAAGGCGATAAAAAGCAGGTAACCTATCTTGTTGAAGCTTCCCTTGCCAACGACCCGTCCATCAGTGCGATATTGGATAGTGTACAGGACAATTCATCGGTATTTTTATTGGAAAATGGCTTTCCTGATTGGGAGGCCGATAACGATTATCAGGTGGATGGCAAACAGCCAAACTATTGGCAATTGACACGGAAAATGGATTCCCTGCGTTCCGATAGTATTGTGGTGTTCACTAAGGCTCTGGCCAAAGGTTTTCGGTCCATGCGACCCACTACCCAAAAGAAAATCCATTGGGTGGTCATGGAACCTGACGAAACCCGGGATGTTCCCTTAATTGCTTTTAATCGTGAAACGGGGATTGAATTGGTTTCAGCTTCAAGCAGTGGTAGAGCAACCAAAATCAATAAAAAAATGGTGGAGGATGACTTTGAGCTTGGTAATGATAGCCTTCGTTTACTAAATGGGGAAACAAAATCAGTTCCGTTGAAAAGCTTGGATACGCTTCATGTCAATATGTATGTGGAAGAAGATTTTGAGCGGGAAGGAAATTATTTGGAGGCATCCTTTAAAGCCTTATCAGCATTTTTAGAACAGGAAATCATCATTCATAAAACGGATAAGTGGTCCAATGATGAAACACATCTGAATATTCGGTTGCAGCATGAGCTAAACAATGACACGGTGGGTAAATGGTTGGTCTATCAAGCAAACCCTTTGGCCCATCAATTGATCGAACCGTCAAATGTGAAAAATACATATCATCTCACTTCAAGGTTGAATCCAAAAAACACCGTTGAAAAACATTTACCGGAACAATTGCTCAACATATTGGCTTTGGATATTGATGTAAAGGATTTGATACATGAAGCTGATGCAAGACAATTGGATGAAATGGAGCTCAAACCCAATTATGTCGAGTCTAAACGGAAACGTGAAAGCGCTACGATGATCGATGTCTCTTTTTGGGTATTCGGTCTACTTGCTGGATTGATGATCGTGGAACGATTCATGGCAAACTATAAAAAGCAATGATGGGAGCAGGGGACATAAAGCAATTTCAACGACGATGGCAGCAATCCATATATGTGGAGGCCATCCTCTATGCCGTTGGATTTGCGGGTGGTATCTATGTATTGACCCATAATGTGATATTCGGAATTATTGCTCTCGTCGTATCTGGTGCAATAACCATCTTTATTTTACGACCTTGGCAAGTCAGTCAGGAAAAAGCCGTGGCTTATATCGATGCCCACCTGCCTCAAGCGGGATATAGCAGCGGACTTTTGTTATCGCCAACCCATGAGCTCTCGAACCTTTCCAAATTACAGCAATATCGAATAGCCCAACAACTACAACCGGTACTGCCCAAGTTAACCCCTCCACATAGATTGTTCAGGGGTGCCTTGGTGATGTTTGGGTTGATCGTGTTGGGGCTTGCAGGTAGTTTTGTACTGACAAAGCTTGGTAGCCGATCGGGAGAGTCCCCCTCTAATAAGGAACAAATCACTTTTGCCCCAAAAGATAGCCTGCCGACCACCACGAAGGTTCCAGAATTGACGGGAACCAAAATCAGCATTCAATACCCTGTCTATACTGGAAAAGCAACCCAATACACTACTAATCCCAATATAAAAGCAGTACAGGGTTCCAGGGTGGTTTGGAATCTTGAGTTTGAAGGCGATGTGCGCACTGTTCAAATGGATTTGATGGGAAGTACCTTTGATTTCACGAAAACAGAAGGGAAATACAGACTGTCCCAAAACCTTGAAGCATCAGGATTTTACAGTTTTACTTTTAAGGATAACAGCGGAAATGATTATGTGAGCGACCTATATTCCTTGGAAATGGTCACGGATGAACCTCCCATGGTCCAAATAGAGGGGTTGGATAATTACAGCTACTTTGAATTCGATGAAGATAAAAGTTTGCGGTTCAACGCCAATATTTCCGATGATTTCGGCATTACTGATGCCTATATCATTGCCACGGTGAGCAAGGGGTCGGGTGAATCGGTAAAGTTTAGGGAAGAAAAAGTACGTTTTGATAGTGCTATCCCGAAGGGTAGAAAATCATTGCAGTTACAGCAACCTTTGGATTTAGATGCATTGCAAATGGATCCAGGCGACGAACTTTATTTTTATGTAGAAGCACTGGACCAAAAAACACCTTCGCCGAACGTAGCACGTAGCGAGACCTATTTTGCCGTGATTCGTGATACCATTACCGATGAATTTGCGGTAGAGGGAGGCTTGGGCGTAGACCTGATGCCGGACTATTTCAGGAGCCAACGTCAATTGATCATAGATACGGAGAAACTGATTGCTGATCGACCCAACATTTCTGAAAAGGACTTTAAGTTCAGAAGCAACGAATTGGGTTTTGATCAAAAACAGTTACGCCTAAAGTACGGACAGTTTATGGGCGATGAGACCGAAATGCAAGCAGCGGCCGGAGCAGTTTCCCATGAGGAAGGCGAAGCTGAACCGGGCAGTGAAGAAGGTGGGGAGGATGTATTGGATGAGTACAGCCACAAACACGATAGCGATAACGAACACAATTTGGTCGAAGAGCACGACCATGGGAATGAGGACCAGGGCCAGGAAGAAGAAGAGGACCCATTGCACGATTATTTGCATAATCATTCTGATCCAGAGGAGTCGACCTTGTTCGAAAAATCGTTGAAAGCAAAGCTTCGTGATGCCCTGAATATCATGTGGGATGCCGAGCTTTATCTTCGACTATACGAGCCCAAGAAATCCTTGCCCTATCAATATGAAGCCCTGGAAATAATTCAGGAAATAAAGAATAGTGCTCGAATCTACGTGCACCGTATCGGTTTTGATCCGCCCCCCATTAAAGAGGAGAATAGATTGAGTGGAGATATCGAGAATATTGAAAATTTTGACAAACAAGAAGCATACACCTATCAAATATCTTTTGCATCTACGAGAGCAGCGATTTCCCGTTTAGAAGAATTGATTCAAGGGGAAACATCATTTTCAGATAGTGATAGTGCTCTTTTTATGGATGCGGGTAACGAATTGGCGCAAAAGGCCATCTCAGAGCCTTTAAAATATCTAGATGTCTTACAAGGCTTGCGTGACTTGGAAAAAGCGGTCAACAGAACCACGGATAATTACATCATGGTCCAGAAAAACCTGCTGTCCGTTCTACCAGAGGTAGCCGACAATCCAAAGCAGAAGGCGAAGTACCAAGATGAAATCAATCTATTGTATTTAAAAGAACTGGGCTTGTATGAGTGATGGGGAGGTATTTGTGAATCAGGGGTTATTTTGGCCCGTGTTGTTGATTGGGCTATTGCTATGGGGCGTTTATATTTGGAAGGAATGGCCCCAACGAACGGAGCTAAGGTTTTGGATTAAGTTGATTATTGCATTTTTGGCCATTACCTCACTCGCTATGATTGTTTTGAAACCAGGTGTATGGGAAAAATCCAGTAACGGTAAGGGGATTATATTGACCGAAGGGTACCGTCCTGCCCAATTGGACAGTTTAAGGGCCATTTATAAGCGCATTCCACAGGAGGAATACGTAACGGGAAGGAACCTGACCCTTTTGGACGAAGCAGATTCCTTATTTCTTTTGGGGCATGGGCTCGCTTCTTTTGATTTATGGCAAGTGGCGGAGAAATCCGTTGCTTATCTCGGAGGAAAGGACGTGGAAGGATGGACCCAACTCTCCAAAAATGATGAATTGGTTCTTGGGGAACCATTTGAACTAAAAGCCAAATATATTAACCCTCAAGCAGGTCATTGGGCCGTTTTGACCGATAATGGTGGGAATCCCTTGGATTCGGTGCCGTTTGAGGAACAGGCGGAGCAAAACATTATACTCCGTGCCAACCCAAAAACAAGCGGACAATTGGTGTTCCATATTCTTGAAAAAAGTGAGGGGGAAATCCTATCGGATGAGCCGCTGCCCATTCATGTGGTGGAAGGGAATTCCTTGAAAATTTTGATGGTCAACACCTTTCCGACTTTTGAAACCAAGTACCTTAAGAACTTCCTTGCCGAAAGGGGACACGAAGTCTTGGCACGCACACAACTTACCAAGGGCAAATACAAGTTCGAGTATTTCAATGGAGCATCGAACCCCATTTATGGTCTCTCTACAGATAACTTACAGGATTATGATCTTTTGATCATTGATACGGATTCTTATTTGGGTCTTGGAAGTGCTTCAAAGTTGGCCATGGAAGAAGCGATTGGATCAAACGGAATGGGTGTTTTTATACAACCCAGTGAAAGTTTCTTTACTCAGGGAAAAGGACGTACCCCATTTAACTTTAATCGGGATTTCAGTACTGAAATCACTTTGGGTAAATCAAAACAACCCTTGCAGAAATACCCTTATACCTTTCAAGAAGATCTTCGAACACAGGAGGTTTTGGTGGATTCTGTTGCTTTAGCTGCTTATATACCCATACAGTATGGTAAAACCGGAACCACATTGCTTCAAAACACCTATCAATTGGTTTTGGATGGCGACGAGGCACTTTATGCCCGCATCTGGACGCAGGTGCTCAACAGCATTGCCAAGGAAAAGGATAAAGAAGTGGAGTGGGAGGGCATTACCGCAATCCCAAGACCAAATCAGCCTTTTGAATTTGAACTACGCACAATGTTGGGCGATATGGACATCATTTCAGCAGATGGGGCCAACATCCCTTTGATTCAAAATAGTGTAATGCCGACGAAATGGACGGGAAAACAATACCCTAGAAAAACGGGATGGAACCAACTACGTACTTCTCAAGACTCCATTGCTCCATTTTCGTATTTTGTTTTTGATGATGATCAACTTGAATCGATTTCGGAGTCCAAAACCTTAGAAACCAATCAGCGTGAGTTCGGCTCTGAAAACACATTTACCCCTTCGGTTTCCGAGACCAAAAATGGGTGGGAGCCAATCTCTCCATTGTGGTTTTATTTCTTGTTGTTGTTTGGTTTTGGATGGTTGTGGTTGGAGCCTAAATTAGCACCGTGATTTCACCTCTAGTTTTGATTGGGTTGCATGGAAAAGTATTGGTTTTACTAGGGTTTTTTGCGAATTAGATTGATTCTAAACACCAGTATATCGGGGATTTGCAACAAAACCACCTTGTTCCACAACAATTGATTTTCCACTTCTTGTTCATTGGATAGATTTGATACCACAGTTAAATAACCCATCACTATCCAAAACCTCAAATATGAAATCCAAACCTTTAGCAGTTGATCTCAATAGGTTCCTATTTCTGTTGTTTTTCATTGCTTTCGTATCCTTGACACAAGCACAGCTTTCTGTTCCTTTTGAACCGAGGTTGCCCGGGGAAAACATCAAGGTAAAGGGAGACCTTGTCTATGTGGCGAACAATATAGTGAGCATAGCAAGTGATCCCAATTCAGATTATAACGGGGGTTCCAGTAACCAAAATGTGAACATGGACTATATCGATATCGATGGTGATCCCTCCACATTCAGTTCCAGTAGTGCGGAGTTGAATGCTCCGAGTTGTTCTGCAGTGGTTTATGCCGGTCTGTATTGGGGTGGGATATATAGGGATACCAATAGGGACGATCCCTATAAACAAGTGAAGTTCAAAATCCCTGGAGGCTCCTATGTGGATATAGGTCCGGATAGCGACCCCATGTTCGAGTTTGAACAGATCTATGATAAGGATGGTGATCGGGATGGAGATGGTGTTACCGATCCTGGAATTGTGGATGTGGACTATTTGAGTGGGGTCAATATGACCTCTTATCTCAATTATGCCAATGTGACCCATTTGCTCTCAGGTTTGAGTGATCCCAATGGGGAATATACAGTGGCCAACGTAGTGGCTTCTACCGCTCAGACCAATGTAAGTGCAGGATGGACCATGGTCGTTATTTATGAGAACCAAAATTCCACCAGTAAATATATTTCGACTTTTGATGGCTATGCTGCCATGGGAAGTACCTACCGTGAAACCAACGTGCCCTTCAGTGGGTTCAAGACAGTACCGGCTCCTTTGCCAGTCAATGCCGTAATCGGAGCAGGTACCATGGATGGGGACAGGGTTACCGGTCCGAGCATGAGATTCAGGGCCAATACAAGTGATAGTTGGACCTATTTGAGCGATGCCATCAACCCGAGCAACAATGTTTTCAACAGTACCATCAGTCATTTGGGGAGTTGGGTGGATACCAGAACCCCAAAGAGTCATAATACCCTGGGGTGGGATGCCGATATCTTGGACCTGCCCAACCAGGGCAACAATGTATTGCCCAATGACCACGATAGTGGTGAGATTCTGATTCATACCTCCAGTGAAGGGGTCATACTGTTCTTGACCACAGTGGCAGTGGAAATCATCAATCCGGAAATCATTGTGGAGAAAAGGGTAGAGGATCTGGCGGCAAATGATATTACAGGGGCAGGGGTCCATTTGGGCCAGTCCTTGGAATATGTACTGCGTTTTTGGAACCGAGGGAATGATGATGCTGAAAATTTTACCATCCGTGACGTACTCCCCGATAACGTTGATTTGGATAACATTGATTTAACCGGAGCGCCCGGTACCACGATGTCCACCAGTGCCACAGACCCAAAAGAGGTGACATTTCAAATACCTGATACTTTGGTTACCGAAGGCGGTAGCACCTATGAGATCAGGATTCGAGTGGATGTATCGGATGATTGCCATGATTTTGTTGCGGCATGTAGTTCCACGATCGACAATATCGCCTATGCCACCTATGAGGGGGAGACCAGTGGACAGACCATATCCGACGACCCTAGTGTGTCCAGTGTCAATAGCTGTGGTTTTGTGACCACCGGGGCCACTAATTTTCTTTTGGATGACCTCACGAATTGTATTTTCGAGAGTGAGATCCAGATCTGTGGGGATAATGCCGATATCACGGCAGGTCAGGGATATGACACCTATACCTGGTATCGTGACCTGAACGGTAATGGAGAAATCGATGTCACGGATACCGTTTATGATGATAGCGACCCTGATGGCGACCCGACCACGGTCACCGTACAGGAAAGTGGGCATTATTTGGTAAGAAAGGAATCCGCAAGCTGTGGCACCAATATAGAATCCATGGAGGTAACCCGTTTCGGTACCACTCAGGTAAATCCCATAATCACTTATTTCAACAACTTGAACAATGATGCTGATAGCACCAATGATATACAAGGGGAAATCGTATCCTGTACGAATGACGGCTCCCAATTGCCACAAATATTTCTTTGTGGTATCAATGATTCACAAGACATCACACTCAACATTACCGATGCCCAATCCATAAGATGGGAAAAATTGGATGAAACCAGTTGTTCGTCCACCAGTGTGGATTGTCCCAATACACAGATGGGATGTACATGGAACCAAGTGGATACCGGAAATTCGTTCACGGCAGATGCCGAAGGGCGCTATCGATTGGTGCTGTCCTATTCCGGGGGGTGCAATAGTATCTTTTATTTTGATGTATTCCAGAACAATCTTGACTTTGACTATGACACACAACACATATACTGTTCCTCGGATGGATTTATCAGAATCCAAAATGTAGGTTCCGGTTATGGGTATCAATTGGTGGACACATCTACGGAAACTGTGTTGGTATCCTATGCCGATAACAATGGACCAAATTTTGATATAAGTACTTCAGGTACATACAGGGTTGATTTTACCCAATTGGACCCTTCTACAGGAGATCCTTTGGAAGGCAGTTGTGTTTTCAGTACCGAAGAGATCGGAATACAAAGAAGGGAACTCAATATCGGTCTTAGTACAGAACCAGTAACTTGTTTGGGACAGGGCAGCGTGAGAATCCAAGCCACCCAGGCAAGGGCCAATTACCACTACAGACTGTATGAGGATGATGGAAGTGGAAACCCAGGTGCATTGATTGATAGTGAACTTACCCAAGCCAGCAGTGATCTTACATTCGAAGGGCTCAATTCAGGAAACTATGTGGTGGAGGTGCGAACGGATGATGGCTGTGAAGAAGTTGAAACATTTACCATTGATGAAATACCTGATCCGGTCGTAACGGCCGTTACCACCCAACAAATTAGTTGCATCGATGGAACCATAACATTGACTGCCTCCCAGGGGGTGCCAGGCTATTCCTTTGCCATTTGGGAAAAGGACGGGGTTGAATTGTACACGGACATCAGTGATATTCCTGTAACTGAATTTCAAAAGGACATCGCAACGCCGGGTGTATTCAGTTTTTCATCGGGAGAAGAAGGACGCTATCGTTTTGTGGTGGTGGATCAGAACAACTGTTCGTCCATTTCCAACGAAGTTACCATTGATGATTTGGGGGGACTGTCCGTGGCGGCACCTACCATTGACTCGGAGATTACTTGCGAAGGATCGAATACCGGTCAGGTGACCATGAATGTGTCAGGTGCCCAAACTCCATATTCCTATAGTATCGATAATTGGGCCACCCAACAAAATGACCCGACCTTCGTGAACCTTTCCCCTGGGTCGTTCACCATAAAAGTGCGTAGTGCCGATGGCTGCGAGGAAGAAACAAATTTTACCCTGGATGACCCTGAAACCTTTAAGGCCAATGCTGGTATCTCCAGTACCGGAACCTGTGACATTAATGGATATTCCGAAGTGAGGTTTACCAATGTGGAAGGCGGGACAGCCCCTTACGAGTTCAGCTTTGATGGGGGAAGCTCGTTTGTTGTCGATGATCCCATGGATCCAAGTGTGAGAACAAATCTTTTACCACCGGGAAACCATATTTTGGTTGCAAGGGATGCTCGTGGTTGTAACATTACACTGCCCATTACCATTGACCCACCGTTGCCTGTTCCTAATTTTGATATGGACCTGGCATATGACTGTGATGGCAATGGCGATGTGGTGATTGGTCCAGACCAGACCGTTTATGACTACAGTTATACCATAAATACTTCGCCAATTGTGATATCAACCGATGGAACCTTCTCTGGCATTGGCCCGGGAACTTACACCATAACCGCTGAATATACTGAGAGCGACCCGCCAAATCCCAGTGTTTTGTTATTGGAGGATTTTGGAAGTGGTCCAACAGTGGACAGCCAATTTACACAGGGCTATGGTTATGAAGACCAAGTGGGAAGCAATACCCAGATCAATGATTTTGAATATTCCGTGACCAGCAGTATTGTATCTCCATTCAGTGCTTGGTTGAATCCTAGCGATCATACATCCGGAGGTACCGATTCAAACGGGCGATATTTTGTGATCAATGTTGGAACCCCCTCGCCCGATCAAGTGATCTATCAAAAACCGATAAGGGATATTATTCCCAATCAGGATATGGAAGTATCCTTTGCAGCGATAAACCTTTTGGGAGGAGGGACTAAATTGGATCCCGACCTTTGGGTGCAAATGAGGATTCCGGGAACAACTACTGTTGTAGGTGAGGTTCAAACCAACGATATACCAAAAAGCCAGGTTTGGGAAATTTTCGAGTTTACCATGAACCCTGGGATTCATACAGAGCTGGATTTTGTGCTCATATCCAAAAAGAGCGGAAACAACGGAAATGATGTGGCCATCGATGATATTTTGGTAAAACAGGTACCTCAATCCTGTCCAAGGACCATGGATATTCCCGTGGTCATTGAAGCCGGTTACGGTTTTGAGGCAAGTGTAATCGGGCATACCGATATCACGTGTAATGGAGCTAACGATGGTTCCATTACTTTCGAAGTGGAAAATTTTGATGCTACAGCAGGCTTTGAGTACTCGATTGATGGGGGCACCAATTGGATTGCATCCACATCATCCCCAGTGACCACGTCCACTGCTTTATCGTCAGGTTCTCAAAGTGTGATGGTTCGAAAAGCCGATGAAACGACCTGTTCCATTACCTTGAACCAAACTATTGATGAGCCGGCAGCACTTTCCATTAACACGAACATTCTTCAAAACCCTAGCTGTATTGACCCGGTCGGAGCCATCGAAGCAACAGTGACAGGTGGGACACCGACCTATGAATATGCACTTCAAGATGGTTCAGGAACCGACTTGGTAACTTTTGCGGCCGCCAATGGAGATACCTTTAACGGATTATCAGCCGGCGATTACATAGTTTTGGCACGGGATATCAACGGATGTACCATCAGTAGTGCTATAGTTACATTGAGCGATCCAGATCCATTGGTATATAATGTTGATTACACAAGCTGTTACAACGGAGGAAACAATGCTTCTATCGATATAACAGTGACATCAGGTAATGGTGGATACCTTTTCCAAATTGATGGTGGCCCTTGGCAAACACCCAACCCTAGCACGTCCAATACCTATACTTTTTCAGGATTGGCCAATGGCACCTACGATATTAATGTCAAGGATGCTTTGGGGTGTGATGATACCATTACCCAAGTAACCATTGATTCGCAATTATTGGTCAATGCAACCTCAACAGATGTGAGCAGCTGTGCTGATGGATCTGTCGACGTTACGGCTTCTGGAGGTAACGGCACCTTGCTCTATGCCCTGGTTCCGAATGGGGCCACACCGGCTCCCACAGACTTTGTGGCAACCACTAGTTTCCCGATTGATAATGCTTTGGCCACAGCAAACCCCACTGGATTTGACCTCTATGTTCGTGATAACAATGGAGCCTCATCCTACTGTGAAGTAATTGAAGAAGATATTATTGTCAATCCAGCTGTGGACTGGGAAGTCGCAGCTGTGCCCGAAGACCCCAATTGTAATGGCGGCAACGGAAGTATTGTCGCCCATGTTCAATTGAACGGGGGAGGTAGTCTTACACCAGCACAAATCACACAGGCAGGTCCGTTTAACTATTCCCTATACCAAGGTGCGACCGAGATAGCCTCCGTTTCCAATTTGGCCGCTACCACATATACCTTCAACAATGTGGTTGCAGGTACTTATGAGGTTCAAATCACGGATGGCTCGGGATGCCCTTTGTCATTGGGTAGCATTGACGTCATAGACCCGCCGGTGTTGACTGCTGATGTTGATACGGATTTTCCAACCACTGGTGTTTGTGCCCCCGCGATAGGTTTTACTTTTGAAAACTATCCCACTTCCGGGCTGAGCGGTACTTTGCAGTTTAGTGCAGATTATGGAAATACATGGCAGACAAGTGAAACCTTTACTGGATTTACATCGGGCGAAGAGGTAAAACCTTCCATTCGTACAGTGGATGGAAGTGGAAATACCCTTTGCCGGTATGATTTGCCACAATACACACTGACCTATCCCTTGGACGATTTGGACATTACTATCAATGCAACGGTGGACTTGTGTAATGAGTTACTTGTTAGCGTCCAAGGTTCGAAGGGAGATGCTCCTTATGTATATACCTACACAGAGGACCCAATCAATTTTGACCCCTATGATGCTTCTACATCATGGACCTCCCCTCCGCAAGGATTGAACGACCCTTACTGGTTTACTGGACTGACCCCTGGAAGGACCTATGTTTTCTTCGTTAAAGATGATAGTGGTTGTATTCGACAAAGTACAGTGAATGTGAATGATCTGTCTACCGTGGATTTACCCATAGAGATTACAGATTCAGTGACACCCAGTTGCCATGGTGCAGATAGTGGGGGAATCACCTTTACCTTGAATCCAGATGTTGCCGAACCGGAAATGCGATGGGAGCTTTTCGAAGTTGGTAATTCAACTCCTGTTGAAGTAAGTGGCGGTGGAGGTTCCGCAATCAATGTAACCTATGCCAATACGCTTGATTTTACGGGGTTGCCTGTTGGGGAGTATTATATTGAAGTCACACAGGTCAATGGTAGTGGAGTGGATACCTGCCATGGAGGAAGTGAAAACGTACTGATCGAAGAACAACTTCCGATTACAGCTACTGTTTCCGAAACACGTGAAATTGGATGTAATCAACCTGGATTGATTTCCGTTACAAATATCAATGGAGGTACTGCACCATACACCTTTGATGTAACTGGTCCAAGTGGATTTGCCGCGATTACTGCGACTTCACAAAACCCTATCGAAATACCCGCTAACTCACCTGCAGGTGATTATGATGTTACCGTAACCGATGTGTATGGATGTACTACAAGCGTTCCATACACTGTTGCAATGACATTGACCCCCAATCCAACTATTGACGACATTCAAGTTGCCAATTGCGATGGTAGTGCAGACGTAACCGTAACGGGAAATTCCTTGGTAGGAGGTATCCGCTACGCCATGGTACCTTCAGGGGCAAGTGCTCCGACGAGCTTTTTGAACAATGGTGGGGTATTTACCAATGTCGCTGCTGGGGACTATGATTTCTACATAATCGATGGTAATGGATGTTCCATGGCACAGACTACATTTACCGTTCATCCTCCGCTTCAAGCCAATGCCCAATTGACCAAACTTATTGATTGTACAGGTACACCGGATGGGACGATTGAAATAGAAGCATTGCAAGGTTCTGGAACCTATCAATATTCCGTGGAAAACCTGACCGCTTCTTCAATGGTACAACCAAAAACCTCAATGGGTGGTGGTTCTGTTGAATTTCACCCAACAGTAGCAGGAACCTATGAAATCAAAGTATATGTGGATGTCACGGCAGATCATGAAGCCTGTGAGCGTACATTTACGATTGTGGTTCCAGACCCAATACAACCAGATTTTTCCGCCACACCAACGGATGTTAGTTGCCACGGAGCAAACGATGGAAGTATAGCCGTAAGGCAGACTGATAATGGAATTACCCCATTGACCTATGAATTGTTGGACAGTGGATTGAATCCAATCCCTTCAACTGATTTTACCTATGATTCGGCTACCCGTACTTTCCAGGATCTCGCCCCTGGTGATTATGTGGTAAGGGCCACAGGAACCAATGACTGTGAAACAGATATCATTGTTCCTACCATCAATGAACCAACCCCAATTGCAGTGACCATTCCAGCAGCAGATGTGATCCAATTTGGATGTGCGGCAGGAAATAACCCTGACAATGCAAGCATTACGGTAAACTCCACATCGATTTCCGGAGGAACGGGAACTTATGTTAGATATGAATTTTTGGACCCATCAAACAATGTGGTTCAAGACGGGAACAACAACCAATTGATCGTTACCGATCTTGCAGGGGGAACATACACCATCAGCGTGTATGACGATTCAGGCTGTGTGGGAACCTGTACGGCCACGATCGATCAGTTTGATGAACTACAGGATGCGACCATCAATGTAGATGACGATATTTCTTGTGCCAACGGAGGAGAAACCATCACCATAACCGCACAAGGCTTGTTGTCGGATTCCAATACGGGGCCTCACGACTATATATTTGAAGAAATTGCCTCAGGAAATACCAATGCTGTAGGGACATTCACAGCTTTGCAAGTTGGTTTACACTCATTTAGAGTGACCAATACAGATACCGGATGTTCCATTGTGGTCTCCCATAATGTGGAAGAAATCGAACCGTTCCAGATCAATATGATCGAGGACGCCCCAGTGGTATGTGCTGGTGATAATGCCGAATATCATTTTGAGTTGGCAGGTGGTTATTCCGGAGGATTCACTTGGACGGTCTACGATACCAATGGCACATTGAGCGATACCAGTGATGATTTCCAGTTTGGTCCTACTGGAACCGGAAATGGAACAACCAGTGGAAACATTGACCTGCCCAAGGGTACCTATCGCGTTGAGGTGGTTCAGACCGATTTACCGCGCTGTACCGAACAAACCACTGTCACCGTGGGAGGAGCTGATACTATTTTGGATGCTACGATAACGGAAATAGGAAATGCATCCTGTTCCAATGATCAAGGAAGGTTGTCCGTAACACCAACTGGAGGCGTGGCACCATACACGATTTCGATACCTTCCCTAGGATTGACTCAGAACAATGTGTATAGCTATGTCTTTACGGATTTGGATGATGGAAACCATACGATCGAAGTAACTGATGCGGCGGGTTGTACCAACGCTGCACTTAGCGGAACCATTCAAACGGTAGACCCTTTATTGGCAGACATTACACCTGCCACACAAACATTGGATTGTGTCGGGGATACCGATGGAAGCATTACTGCTACGCTAACTTCAGGTGGTATAGGGACCGTTTTATATCGTTTGAACAGACTTGAGGGCGGGAATATCATAACGACCTCTCCCTCCCAAACATCAAGCACGTTTGATAACCTGAATGCGGGTACCTATTCCATTACCATAACAGATGATGCAGGTTGTACCTTGACCACCACCGAAGTTGTAATAGAAGACCCCGTGCCTGTGCGAGGAGATCTTGTGGTGTCTAGGGAGCTTAGCTGTGAAACGGATGCCCAACTTACACTTACCGTCGAAGGAGGTACACCATTTGCTGGTAATGTGTATCAGTTCAGTACATCGGAAACAGGACCCTTTACCAATATGTCAGGAGGAAACACCCATACTTTTGATGTGAGTCCGGATACCGACCCATATCAATTCTACATATTGGATGCCAATGGTTGTGAACCGGCGCTTACCAATGCCATTACCATAAACCCTGTGACCCCATTGACAGCTATTGTGGATGAAAGTGCATCTTATATCAACTGTAATGGAGACAGCACAGCATCCATTACCGTGGATGCCGATGGAGGACTAGGAAACTATATATATGGATTATATGAGGATAGTGCGATGACCATTGCTGTGGCACCGACCAACATCAATGGCTATTTTGATGGACTTACCCAAGGAACCTATTATGCAGGAGTTACAAGTGGTGATTGTGAATGGGTATCAACGGCCATCATAATCGAAGAACCCGAACCTCTTATGGTTGCGAGTGATATAACTGATGTGAGCTGTATGGGTGCTGACGATGGTAGTATTGTGCTCAACGTATCAGGAGGCACAGCTGATTATCAATATGCAATTTCGCCGAACCTGAACCAATTTGACACGGAAAACACTTTTACGGATTTGGCCGCAGGTGATTACACTGTAATCGTACAGGATGCCAATGGATGTTTTGAAGTCTTGGACTTTACCATTACACAGCCCGATGCCTTGACTTTGAACACCACTGCTGAAGATGAAATCTGCTTCGGCAGTGAAGATGGTATGATTACCTTGGATATCCAAGGAGGGACTGCGCCCTACAGAACTAGTTTGAATTCCAGTCAGGAGGAAAACTTTGTTGAGGGATTGATGAGCTACGGAAACTTGGCAAGTGGAGACTACGTTGTTTTTGTCAGGGATGCCAATGGCTGTACCACCAATCAGGTAGTTACCATAGCACCAGGGGTTAATTTGGAAGGTACTGTTGAGGTTGTTTATCAATGTGATGGGGATTCGCCCACGAATTACCTGGCTATTGAGTTCGAAGATCAGAGTGTTGTCCCAGACTTATTATATGGGTTGGATTCCAATGATCCCAACGATATGGTATTGAGCCCTGACTTTACCAATCTGATGCCCGGGGAACATACCCTTACTGTAGCACATGCGAATGGATGCGACCGAACCTTCACTTTTGAAGTGAAAGATTTTGAACCGCTCACTTTGGAACTGAGCAATGATAATATCAACGAGATTGTCGCATCAGCTTCAGGAGGGAATCCGGATTACACTTTTGAAGTGGATGGCGTATCCTACGGGAATGACAATACATTCATGATTCGTGAAACCAGAACCTATATGGTAACAGTGACGGATGAAAATGGGTGTAGTGTTTCACAGGAAATCGATATGGAATTCATAGATATTGAAATCCCCAATTTCTTCACTCCGGATGGAGATGGGTTGAACGATACATGGAAACCAAAAAACATTGAAGCATTCCCAAATATTACCATGACCATTTTCGATAGGTATGGTCGAACCATATACAGAATGCTTCAGGATACCGATGGTTGGGACGGCTTCTACAATCAAGCCGATCTGCCAACAGGTGATTATTGGTACATCATCAAACTGAATGGAGATGAGGATACCCGAGAATTTGTAGGGCATTTTACACTTTATAGATAAAAAAGGATTGACGCATTAAAACAAAAAGGACGTTTTTAAGCGTCCTTTTTTTTATTGGTACCTCCAACTGGTCAAATCCGCTCCTGATGGTGCGCTTTCGGCAATCCGTTTCATGATTTTGGGCACGTACATCGAATTATAACGCAAACGACTTATGGCATTGGGTTGTTCCGGGTCCCCGTTCCAACAGTGTTCGGCTCGGTCCCCGTACAATACTTCGCCGTCATAATAGGGTTCGCTGGTACTTTCCAGAAAATCCTCCATCAAATAGACGGCATTGTTCAAATAGTAGTTGTCCATATCGCCACAGTAAATATGGATTTTACCTTTTAACTTGGGCCCCAGTTTGCCCCAGTCACGTTCAAGAATATGTCGTAGATCGTAGTTTTCCTTCCAATACTCGGCCACTTCATGGTCAATGTCCCCGGTCATTTTGTCCCAGATGCGTGCAGGATAGCCATCGTCCCCTTGGGGCGAATAGGTCGCTTCCCAAATATCCCATTGTTGCCCCGATCTGGATTTATCGCCCAATACCAGTTCCAAATGGTTGCCTTGCCGTAAGGTGGATTCAATGTTCCCTAAATAATTTCTATGGGATGGAACCTCCAATTGCTTATGGGGAGAATCGTAATAGTAGGCATTGTCATCCTCGTAAATATTGGTAAGGCAATAGGCCCTAAAGTCGATAGGGTCCGGACAGGCGGCAAAACAACCGTTGTATTCATCCGGATATTTTACCTGTACCGCCAAGGCTTCCCAACCACCTGTGGAGCCACCGTATAAAAATCGTGACCAGCCTTCGCCCATCCCACGGAACTGTTCCTCAATGGCAGGAATCAGTTCATAGGTAATGGCATCTCCGTAGGGTCCTTGGCTTGCGGAGTTTACCGCATAGGAATCATCGTAGTAAGGGGTAGGGTGTTGAATTTCTATAATGAGGAAACGGGGAAAGTCCGGTTCGTTCCATCGTTTGTAAAAATCGTAGGCTTCTTGTTGCTGAATAATATTATAACCTTCCAAATCGAATCTCGCCGAGTACGTAGGTTCCAAGTTGGGGTCGGGCGGAGTGGTACGGAAACCTCCAAAGTCACGCGGAAAATGCCCATGGAAAACCATCAAGGGGTACTTTGCCTCAGGATGTTCATCAAAACCTTTGGGCAATAATATATGGGCGCCCAAGTACATGTCCCGTCCATAGAACTCCGATAATTTCTCTGATTTGATTTTGATATGCTTGATCCATTCCGTGTCCTCGGGTTCGGGTATGGGTGGGATTTTTTGACCCATGACCACGGAAATGTTCTCAATCCCATTCTCCCCTACGGTTATTTTAAAAGGTTTGCTGTACAGATTTCCGGGAGAGGTGTTCCAATGCTGGCCTTCACCATTGTCCATTGGAAGCTTCACGGTGTGGCCGGTGGACAAATCGAAGGTTTCATACACATGTAAAAGGGCTTGGACATTATATTCTCCAGGAGGCACATCTTCAAGGCTGGGATATGGATATCCAAATATGGATTCATCGAACTGGATGGATTCCCCTGCTGACATGTCATCCACATTCATTCCAAAAATGAGTTGGGTGCTCAGGCCTTCGCCTATTTGAAAACGGGGTTCCTTGCTATCGTCTGAAGAAAGCATCAGTAACAATCGACCATCTTTGTTTTCGGCACTTGCGGTTTCATTGAAGCTTACTTCTATGTTGAATTTTGATTTTTCGGTCTGGTTGCAGGATAAAAGCAACAAGAAGCAACAAAAAAATAAAGAGAGTTTGGTCATATCGGTTGGGTTTTGGATGAATAAGATAGTTCATTTTACCCACTGACCAAAGTGCAAAACCCTATTTATAAGTGTATTCGTTAGGTTCGATATGGATCAGTACGTGCCCTAAGTTGGGAATTTCCTTTCGAAGATAATCCTTGAGTTCATGGGCGACCCAATGTCCCTTTTCCACTGAAATCTTACCATCCACGATCGCATGTAGGTCCACATGGTATTTCATGCCCGATTTTCGGACAAAACATTTTTCTGTACCCAGTATTCCCTCAACCTGGGAAGATTTCTTCCGTATTTCCAAAATAAGCTCATCGTATTGGTGCTCGTCCATGATCTCGCCAAGGGCGGGACGAAATATCAAATAGGCATTGTAAAGGATAAAGGCCGATGCCAGAAGCGCAGCCCAATCATCAGCGGTTTCATAGCCCTCTCCAAATAGGAGGGCGACGGAAATCCCCAAAAATGCCATCACGGAGGTTATGGCGTCGCTCCTGTGGTGCCAGGCATCTGCCCGCAAAGAGGAACTATGGGTCTGTTTACTTTTTCTGATGACTATTTGAAACGAAATTTCCTTCCAAAGAATGATGCCGCCCAAGACGAACAATGTCCAGGGCTCTGGAACTTTGTGAGGCGTTTTGATATGTTGGATGCTCTCATAGGCAATGATCGTGGCCGATGTAACCAAAAAGGCCACAACAATGAATGTGACCAAGGGCTCTATTTTTCCATGTCCGTAGGGATGGTTCTCATCAGGCGGTTTCTCAGCATATTTGAAGCCCAACAGTACCAAAAAGGAAGAAAAAATATCGGTAGTGGATTCTATGGCATCTGCGATGAGTGCATAGGAGTTTCCAAAAAATCCTGCCGATCCCTTGATCAGGGCCAGCCCCATATTTCCAAGTATGCTGAAGTAGGTAGTTCGTATGGCCGTTTTCTCGTTGGTCATGGTGTTTGATTGTTTTGCTAAGATCGTGATTACTGATTGAAAATGCCATCAAAAAATCCCCGGCGTTTGATAAACTCAAAGACCGGGGATTAAAAAAACAGAATGGTTATTTCTATATCACTAAGACAGTACTGCTTGGGCTGCCGCTACACGTGCAATGGGTACCCTAAATGGGGAGCAGCTTACGTAGTTCATTCCTACTTTTTGGCAGAATCCCACAGAACTTGGTTCGCCACCGTGTTCTCCACAGATTCCCACTTTAAGGCCTGGATGTGCTTCACGGCCCCGTTGGGTTCCCAATGTTACCAATTGGCCAACACCCTCTTGATCCAAGATTTCAAAAGGATCAGCTTTTAGGATACCTTTTTCAATATAGGTAGGCAAGAACTTTCCGGAATCGTCCCTGGAGTATCCAAAGGTCATCTGGGTAAGGTCGTTGGTTCCGAAAGAGAAGAAATCCGCTTTTTCGGCAATTTTATCCGCGATCAATGTGGCCCTTGGGGTTTCTATCATGGTGCCCACGGAATATTCCACCGTATCCTTGCGTTTTTTGAAAACCTCTTGGGCGGTTGCATCGATAATGGCTTTTTGTTGCACAAACTCCTCGACCGTACCCACCAATGGAACCATGATTTCGGGTTTTATGATGATACCGTCCTTTTTCACTTTAAGGGCAGCCTCTAAAATGGCCTGAGTCTGCATCTCTGTGATTTCTGGATAGGTATTTCCCAACCTACAGCCTCGGTGTCCCATCATGGGGTTGAACTCTTCCAGTTCGGCCACTTTGCTTTTAACAGCTGCCAAGGAAATGTGCAATTCTTCGGCCAACTCTTTTTGGGTAGCCAATTGATGGGGCACAAATTCATGTAGGGGTGGGTCCAATAACCTTACGGTAACAGGATAGCCTTCCATGGCCCTAAAGATTCCCTCAAAGTCGTTGCGTTGCATGGGAAGCAGTTCTTTCAGTGCTTGCTTGCGACCTTTTATGGTATCGGCCAGAATCATTTCTCGCATGGCTTTGATACGGTCCACTTCGAAGAACATATGCTCGGTACGGGTCAAGCCAATGCCTTTTGCCCCGAAATTCCTAGCGATCAAGGCATCTTTCGGTGTATCGGCGTTTGTTCGTATCTCCATAGTGGCGTAGTTATCGGACAGTTCCATCAACTCGGCGAATTCCCCGCTCAATTCCGGTTCTTTTGTACCTACTTTTCCTTCTAGGATATTACCTGTGGAGCCATTGATGGAAATCCAATCGCCTTCGTGGTATTCGTGGTCGCCCACTTTGAGAGTCCTTGTTTTATAATTGATTTTCAAGGCACCTGCCCCGGAAACACAGCACTTACCAATTCCACGTGCAACAACAGCCGCGTGAGAGGTCATACCCCCACGGGCGGTCACGATCCCTTTGGCCACGTTCATACCTTCCACATCTTCGGGAGAGGTTTCCACACGGACCAAAATACTGTTCTTGAACTTATCAGCTTCATCGGCAAAGAAAACAATCTGGCCAGTGGCCGCTCCAGGCGATGCAGGCAATCCTTGTGCGATCACATCTGCTTCTTGCAATGCTTCAGGATCAAAGACGGGGTGCAAAAGTTCGTTCAGTTTGTTGGGCTCTATGCGCATTAGGGCCTTTTTTTCGTCAATCAATCCTTCTTTGAGCAAATCCATGGCAATTTTCACCATGGCAGCACCGGTACGTTTACCATTACGGGTCTGTAGAATCCAAAGTTTTCCTTGTTGAATGGTAAACTCCATATCCTGCATGTCCTGATAATGTGTCTCCAGTTTATTTTGGTATTCGAACAATTCCTTATAAATGTCGGGCATTAATTCTTCGAGGGATGGGTAGCTTTCTTTACGTTCTTCCTCATCCACTTGGGCGAGTTTGGCCCAACGTTGTGAACCCAACAAGGTAATTTGTTGTGGGGTACGGACACCGGCAACCACATCTTCACCCTGTGCATTGATGAGGTATTCGCCGTTGAACATATTTTCCCCGGTCCCTGCATCCCTGGTAAAGCATACCCCGGTGCCTGAATCTTCTCCCATATTACCGAATACCATGGCCTGCACGTTCACTGCGGTTCCCCAATCTTCTGGGTAACCATGCATTTTTCGGTAATAAATGGCACGGTCGCCGTTCCAGCTATCGAATACAGCGGCAATGGCTCCCCAAAGTTGGTCCCATGGATTGTTTGGGAAAGGTTTTCCCGTTCTTTTTTTAACGATGTCCTTAAAATCGTATACCAAATCCTGAAAGTCCTGGACAGTAAATTGGGTATCCTGTTCAATCCTTCTTTTGTCCTTTAAATGATCGATGATCTCTTCAAAGGGATCTAAATCATCTTTGGACTCGGGTTTGAGTCCCATGACAACGCTACTGTACATTTGAATGAATCGACGGTAGGAATCCCAGGCAAAACGTTCGTTGCCCGTCATTTTAATGACACCTTTGATGGATTCATCGTTTAAACCAAGGTTAAGGACGGTATCCATCATACCGGGCATGGAAACCCGTGCACCGGAACGGACCGAAATCAACAAGGGATTTTCGTCATCTCCGAAAATGGCTCCCATGGTTTCCTCGATTTGGGTTATGGCCGCCCGTACTTCCGGCTCAATTCGATTTATTACGGACTCTCTACCTTCTTCGTTGTATTGGGTACAAACTTCAGTGGTTATCGTAAAACCTGGGGGCACTGGGATACCAATACGGCTCATTTCGGCCAAGTTGGCTCCTTTGCCACCAAGCAGATTCTTCATATCGCGTCCACCATCGGCTTTTTTATTACCGAAGGAATAAACGTTGAGCTGCTTTTCTATTACTGTTTCCATAGGAACATCTATTTAGAGATTGATATATGTTAAAATCGATACGTAAAAGTAGCAGCTATATAATCTTCAGAACATGATAAAAATCAGCATTTTGGGATGAAGCGATGCCCTAAGCTGATTCAAACCTTCACTGGGTCCTACGAAAAGGAGGTAAAGCGCAGGGTCTCTTGATGTTTCTGTGGATGGCCATGAATGTCTATGATATAAACCATTGAATATCAGCAACTATTAAATTTTATTGAGTCTTAATAGCTAAAAATCAAGTTTTTAGGAAAAAACTGACATATATCATCTTTTAGAAAATTTTCATACAGGATCTTTGACCCAACAAAAACCAAAAAACAATTAGCAATGCAGTATCATACATCACATCGACAGTCGCTCTTAAAAGCAGCAATCCTTTGGATAACATTTGCCCTCGTGCCCTTCGCACTTTCCGCGCAGAACTATAAGCTCAATAATGGAGCCGGGGAAGTAATGGTAACAGGAACTTCGACCCTACATGACTGGGAAGAGGTTGCAGAGCAAAAATCAGGTACGATCACTTTGGACAATACAGGTGATCTTCCAAAGATCAGCACTTTAAAGTTTACGGTGGAAGCCGAAAGCCTAAAGAGTGGAAAAGGGGCCATGGATAAGAATACTTACAAAGCCCTCGAAACCAAGAAACACAAACAAATCGTGTTCGAGTTGAAAAGTGTGAAAAGTATTTCGCCCGTAACCTCTGCTTCCAATAAATACAAGGTAGTTGCCACAGGTAACCTTACTATAGCCGGAAGCACCAATACCATCGATCTTCCATTTAACATGACACTGAATAATGGAACAGTATTGTTGGAAGGTAAAAAAGCTTTGAAAATGACCGATTTCAACGTTGACCCGCCCAAAGCGCTTTTGGGGACCATTACTACGGGAGATGACATTGAAGTCCACTATAACACCGTTTGGAAATAATTAATCTTAATACTCAACTAATAAATCTACAACAATGAAGAAATACACAAAATTCGGACTATTGGCTGCCGCTTTCTTGGTAGGCCTATCGGGGTATTCCCAAAATCGTCAACTTGACAATTTCCGTTCGCCGGACAAAAATGGAGTGAATGTTTTTGAAGCTCCAAAAGATACCGTTTCCACCTTTGATGGTGTGAAAGTAAGGGTAGGTGGGTCATCCACATTACAGTTTCAAGCCATAGATCATGAAAACTCAGGAGCTGTAGAGCTTATCCCGATTGGAGATAACTTTAACTTGGCAACCGCAAACTTGGATTTGGATGTGGCATTGGCCAAAGGTGTGAGAATGCACTTGAGAACTTACCTGTCTTCTCGCCACCACCCAGAACCTTATGTGAAAGGTGGATATTTTCAAGTGGACAACTTGGATTTCATCAGCCCTGGGTTTTTGGAAGATGCCATGCAGTACCTTACCATTAAAGTGGGACACATGGAAAACAATTACGGTGATGCCCACTTTAGAAGAACAGACAACGCTCAGGCCATGCACAACCCGTTTGTTGGAAACTTGATCATGGATGGGTTTACCACAGAGGTTGGCGGTGAGGTTTACTTCAGGAAAAATGGATTCATCGGTATGTTCGGTCTATCCAATGGTAAATTGAACCAAGCGGTCAACAATCCAGAGACTACTGGCGCATCCATCTTGGCCAAATTGGGATACGATGGACAAGTTACCGAGGATTTGAGACTTAGAATCACAGGTTCCATGTACAGTACTGGAAAATCAGGTCACGTATATCTTTATAGTGCAGACCGTTCAGGATCTAGATATTACTTGGTAATGGAGAATACAGAGGCTTCAACATCCAGCAACTTTAGATCAGGTAGATATAACCCTGGATTCAATAATGAGATCACAGCCTTTATGATCAATCCGTTTGTAAAGTATAAAGGATTGGAGTTCTTTGGAACATTTGAAACAGCATCTGGTAAAAGCGATTCTGAAACCAGTGACAGGAATGCAACCCAATTGGCCGGTGAGTTGATCTACAGGTTCGGAGGCAGTGAAAACTTCTACTTGGCAACTCGTTACAATACAGTAACCTCTGATGACCCATCCGGATCTGAAGTAACCATTGATAGATTCCAATTGGGAGGTGGTGTATTCTTGACCAAGAACATCCTAGCCAAAATAGAATATGTGAACCAGCAATATGATGGATACGATACCACTAGTATCTTCCATGATGGTGAGTTCAAAGGACTTTTATTGGAAGCTGTAATTAGTTTCTAGATTGAATTTGTTTTTGAAAATGACCTAGGGTAGCAATGCCCTAGGTCTTTAATCTTAAAAATAGTATATTAGGTATCATGTTGACCTCAATGCCACATATCACTAAAACCCTATTATTGGGACTGATTTTTGTTTACGGATTTACCTTTAACGATCCTGAACGGGAAACCAAGGTCAGGGTCGCTCCAGATAGCGAAGTGATTATTGCAGGTACCACCAATGTCAATGAGTTTACCTGCACCTATAATTTACAGGAACAGGAAATGCCGATAAGATTGGAATATGACGAAAAGTCCGATCAAATTCTTTTCAGAAATGCGGAACTTAAATTGGTCAACGACTGTTTTGATTGTGGAGGAAGGGCCATCAACAAGGATTTCCAAGAGCTGTTGAAAACCGAAAAACATCCCCAAGTAGGTCTTAAACTACTTTATGTGGAACCACCATCAGCAGACCAAAGTATGGTTGATGTTGGTGTCGAAATAAAAATAGCGGGTGTTTCCCGTACATATAAAACCGAACTTCATTGTGATCAGTCAAAAAACATTTGTGTCAATGGTACCCTTACGTTACGACTCAGTGACTTTGAACTGGAAGCCCCCAAGAAAATGTTGGGCATGATCAAGGTGGATGATGAAATTAAGGTCCATTTGACATTGCAGATGAGCGAAATCTGATCTTTAGATTCGTGTCTGTATGAAAAATCCGTTGGAATCCATTTTTCTAACGGATTTTTTATTTTTTCACATATTTCATAAAGCCAATAATCAGTATCTTGTGAATCACATAGGAAACTGAAATTAACTACAAACAATAATGATGAACAGATTTTTATCCACAAAGGGTATTCTAACCCTTGCAATTACATTATGTACACTTTCGATTTATGCCCAGGACAATTTTGGGGGACTTGCACTCTATACGGTAAGGGAAAATATGGGCGAGGATGCCAAGGCCACTTTGCAAAAAGTGGCTGATGCCGGCTACTCATACGTTGAGGCGGCAGGGTACCAAGACGGAAAATTTTATGGTATGGAGCCCAAGGAGTTCAAATCCTATTTGAAGAGTATTGGGCTGAAACCGGTAAGTACCCACATGGGTGGTGTGACCTTGGAAAATGCAGACCAACAAATAGCGGATACCAAGGCTGCTGGATTCGAATATTTTACCATTCCCGTTCCTCCCATGGGGATGTTCACTTTTGATCGAGAGAACAGGACCATGGGAATGAAAGGCACCATGAAGGAGTTTGCTGACGTTCTTACCACATTGGGGAAGAAATGTAAAGCGGCAGGATTGAAACTGTTGTACCACAACCACGATTTTGAGTACAAGGACAATGAGGACGGGATAAAACCAATCGTGTATTTGTTGGAGAACACGGACCCAAAATATGTGAATTTCCAAATGGACCTATATTGGGTAACGAGAGCAGGGGCCGACCCGGTCACTTATTTTGAAAAATATCCGGGAAGATTCAAGTTATGGCATGTAAAGGACATGGACGAAGAGGGAAAATTTGCGCCAGTAGGGGAAGGAACCATAGATTTTGGAAGAATTTTGAAGGAAAAGAAGACCTCTGGCATGAAAAAGTATTTTGTTGAACAGGATATGACCTGGGACAAGAAACCTTTGGAGGTCATTAAAATCAGCCATAAAGGATTGAAGGAGATAGGGTTTAAATAAAATCCAGTGTAACCGATTGTAGCGGCCTTGTGATAAAAAAGACAAGAAATCGAAAAAATATTTTTTACAATCGGTTACATTAGTATCTTTGCACCCGCAAAGTTTGGTCGCGTAGCTCAGCTGGATAGAGCATCTGCCTTCTAAGCAGACGGTCGAAGGTTCGAATCCTTCCGCGATCACTTATAGAGTTCAAACAAAAACAAATCCTTGCATATCTTATTGATTTGCAAGGATTTAATTTTTTAGGACCTTTATTTGAATTGGTTTGATTTGGTATGTTTTGGTTTGCAATTCGGTTAGTAAATTTTTTTCTTCAAAGTGTTAACCGAATAAGCTTGTAATTAACTATATTACAGAAACTTAGTATTTGACTTTCGTAGGTGATTTTCGTTCAATTTAACACAAAACCTATGAGAACTCGGTCTACATTTTCAATTAGTTTCTGGATAAGCACTGCCCGGCGGAATGACGGTACCGCTAAGATTTATGCCCGTATAACCGTTGATTCACAACGAGTTAACATGAGCCTTAAATATACGATTCCAATAGAAATATGGGACCGAAAGGGGTCGAGGGTTCTGGGTCGAACAAAAGAAGCGCAGGAAATCAACACCTATTTGATGGAGGTCGAAACCGAACTTTTTCAGTGCTATCGGGAGCTTCGATCTCGAACGTCACATATAACTCCACAGATGGTTAAGGCCCATTATTTTGGAGAGGACGTAAATGAATTTACTTTGAAGAATTTATTTGAGTATCACAATACGCACAATGCGCATAGTCTTTGTAAGGCTACTCTTAGTCACTACAAGACCTGTCAGAAGTACCTACTAAAGTATATCAAGAAGCAATACAAATGTGATGATTACAGATTATCGCAGCTTAATCATCAATTTATTGTTGGGTTTGAAACCTATTTACGTAAACTATATCCAATAAATCATCATAATAATCTTTCAAACAATAGTGCAATGAAGCATATTCAACGCTTACGCAAAATGATTAGAATGGCGGTTGACAACGAATGGATTGATAGGGATCCATTTCAAAAGTTTAAGATTAGAATGGAAAGAAAGGAAAGGGAATTTTTGAACTTAAATGAGCTTCAAAAAATTCAAACCTATCATACAGGGATTGAACGATTGCGTATTGTAAAAGATTTATTTGTTTTTAGTTGCTACACAGGCATTGCCTATTGTGATATAATGAACCTTAATGAGGACAATCTCGTATTGGGTATCGATGGAAAGCATTGGATAAGTACTAAAAGACAAAAGACTAAGAACAGCTTCAAGCTGCCTTTAATGGGACCAGCATTGTCAATAATAAAACGATACCAATATCACCCAAAAAGACAACCGGAAAAATTATTTCCCAGAATTTCCAACCAAAAGTTGAATAGTTATTTAAAGGAAATCGCAGATGCCTGTGACATCACAAAAAATGTAACCTTCCATGTGGCCAGACATACTTTCGCTACTACTATTACTTTAAGCAATGGGGTTCCTATTGAAACTGTTTCCAAAATTTTAGGTCATACAAAATTGGCCACTACCCAAATTTACGCGCGGGTCTTGGATAAAAAAATCAGTGAAGACATGAGTGGTCTGGAAACAATTCTTGATTCGAAGTTTTCAGATTCAAATGACAACAAGGAAAAGTTTGGAAATATTGACTTTTGATTTAGAATTAAGAAAAGCCATTCATAAATGTACATCTCGGTTTTTGTAGTGTTTGGGAATAAAAGTTCAATTAACAGCTCCAAGGAAACAACAACCACTTAGTTCATTGATACTCTATACACTAAAGAAATGTATTTGGGTTTTCACGCGAGCGTGAAAAATTGAATAGCAAGAGGGTGATGCGCAGTTTGCGCCATCACGGTTGTTTTCGGGTCTTCAACAAGTTGAAAACCAGTTAATTGAATGGATTTTGGAATACTGTGCAAAATATGGGGCTACAGTAGACTTTTCCGAAATCTACAGTAAACCCTTTGGGAGGCCCAATAAACACTGGAAATTTTTGACGAAAAAAATGATGCAATTTCACTAAAAAACAAAATTCGGCCTATGGAAGAGCAATCAACAAATGACAGAATAAAGAAAGGAACCGGTGGTCAAGAACTGTTTTGGAAAGAATTATCTGAATCTAGGAGTAATGGAATGGAGATTGGAACGATATAAAAAAGAGGCCAATAGACCATTAGATTTCCTCAAATGATGAGGAGACTATATCGTTAATAGATAAAATTGCCTCGCTCAGTAGTATTAGTTAAGGGTAAGATCTGGGGCTTGCAGCACTCCACTGCGTTGCGTTCGCCCTTAAATCGATTTATATTTCATAACAAGCCTGTTTAAGGGATGACTAGATAATTTCAATAATGAGTCCTTTTTTGTCAAAGAATTCGGTTTTCAGGGGAGCTTACATTCCTTTTCAATTAATCCCGCTTTTATACCTTTATTAAAGAGTTCTCGTAAGCCGCGTAAATAAGTAGATAATCCATTGCAACTATTTCTTTTGGCTAAATGATATTTTTCAAAGCGTTGATGAAGGAGTAATTCACTTCATCTTAAGGTCCTTGCCCTTGTTGAATGTCTTAAAGACTGATATAAAACCTTTATTATGTCTGGCCGGTCCATACCTATGTGCAACTTTTAAATCATCAACTACAGAATTCTCAAATTCAAAAAAGGATTCATAGGTACTGTTTCTTGTAATCTGTTTTTTTTTACTTCAACAATTGCCAAATAATTCAAATTACCTTAATCGGAAAGTTTGTTGAGAATGCCATTGGCACAAGCTTCTTTTTAATAAAGAGTAATCAGGTATCATGAGATTTTCAAATAATCCTAATCTAAAGTTGTATAATTTAAAAAATTATTTATAAGTTTAAGACTACATTTAAAAAAGTATTTTATTTCATTAACCTAAAAACTATAATTATGAACAAAAGCGAAGATTTAAAAAACTTTAAAGTAGAGGAACTTGAGCAACGATTAGAGATGGGAAAGTGGAAAAATGAGAGTAATTATGCCTGTACAAGTGGAGATTGTAGGGGCTACATTGGGGCTAGTTACACGTTCTAGGTTCTTAAAATTGATTTTTCCGGATTCATTTATGATGAGTCCGGATTTCTTATGTCTTAGGTTTGTATGATTTTCCCAATTATACTATGATTCAATTAAACAACAAAAGGAAATGTACATTGTTCTTTTCACAATAATGTTGATATTCATCAAAAATGGTTGATTTATGAAGAAAATTTCCGTTTTCATCTTTTTTCTTGGGAGTATTCATCTGCACTCACAAATTGTTTTAGATTCTATAACCGGAGAATCCATACAGTTTGTTCATATCACAAATGAAGAGGGACAGGGAACCACCACAAACGAATCAGGGAAGTTTTCAATTGAATATTTCGCTGGTTCAAATTATTTAGAGTTTTCTCATTTGGCCTATCGAAAAAAAAATCTTCCAAAGAACAAATTGAGCATAAGGGATACAATATTATTAAGGCCCTATACTGTCAGTTTGGAGGAAGTCATTGTCAAGGGATTTTCCGCAAGGGATATATTGATAAAAGCCATTAATAACATCCCAAACAATATAACATCGAGTCCGTTCAATCTTTTCGGTTTCTATCGTGAAAGCGTAGAGGAGGATGGTAAAGGCGCAATGTTGACCGAAGTTTCCTTTATTGCCTATAATGAAGGTGACAATAGTTCCCAAGGCTATCAAGCTGAAATAATCCAGGGCCGCCGAACAGATAACCATACAACTTTAAATTTGGATGCTGTTGGGGGCATAGCCACGATTGTTCAGAACGCTGATATGGTACGTTCAAAAAGCAGAATGTTCGATATGGATAAGCTTTCAGATTATACTTTCGAATATGTTGGGGAAATCGAATCAGTCGAGAACCCTATTATTATTATAGGGTTTTCACCGTCAAACGACAATATCTATAACAACAATATGGGCAAAATCTATATTGAAAGAGAAACCATGGCAATTGTTCAGATAGAAACGCAAAAGGATCCAAAAAAGATTAAAGCAATTGTAGAATCCCTTGGAGGGGGAAGAAAATCCAAAAAACCTTTTTTTATATTAATAGAGGCAAAAGCCACAATTAAATATCGCAAAATTCAAGATAAATATTTTCTTTCTTTTGTAGAAGTGGACAATGTTAGGAATGGACTATTAGGCCAAGAAAGCTACAGATACAATTCAAACGCCAAATATATCTTGACCCGGGTAGATAATATATCCCCAAGAAAATTATCCACTAACTACAAAATTGAAGAGGGATTCAACAAACAGGTGATTGAAATACCAAAGCTGGAAGATTGGAGTGAGAACAACACAATGTTCTTCAGTGAAGAGGAAAAAAAGATATTGAAAGATATTAGGGGTTCACACAATTGATTTTTAAGGTGATAAGACATTGTATGAAAAACCAGGGTAGGGTTTTTAATAGAAAAAGAACTCAAAAAAAGAAATTACGTAAACGGCGGTTAGTTGATAAGCACAAAATATTTTTTTGATTACAGAAATGACAATCTTTTCAAAGAATCGCTTGAAAATATTCAACGATACTTGGACGGGCTCGGATATCCCAAGGAAGTAATAGAGAATATTTGCTTTCAAAAGTTTATCCAGAACAATCCTGATTACTACTTATATTATCCATATCTTTTTGATTCAGCTTTTGATTTCTCCGATAAAAAGGTACTGGAAATGCTATCTATAGCGGGGTTTCTTTACTATCGGTCTATTATTTTGATGGACGATATTTTTGACAATAAAGAAGAAACATCAAATTTTAATGACTTTCTAACAATTAATATTTGTCAGGAAGAAACCATCAAGATACTATGCACTTTCTTTGAAAAAGATTCTCTATTTTGGCATATATGGGGCAAAAGAAAGCTTGAATACCTTAAAGCTTACAGGTTGGACAAGCAAAGCCACAATATTTTCTCGTTTGGCGAATATGAGGTTTTATGTGATTATAAGTCTTCTTTTGGAAAAATAGCGATAGACGCCCTGTTTGTCCTTACGGGAAAACATTATCGAAATGAATACCAAAGCGTTCTCAAATCACACAAAGATTTTTATGTTGCCTTTCAAATATTGGATGATATTTCAGATTATGAGGAAGACCATATTAATGGGCAGTTCAATATTTCAAAAAACTACTTAGGAAAGAAAGTTGACAACATAGAATCATATAGTTTAGGAGACCAAAAAAAACTACTGTATTTGGAAGGTGTGGCTGGTAATCTGTATTCCAAGGCTCATGAACATATTTTGAGAGCGTTTGCCATGGTGGGGGATTATAAAATACCCAGATGGCAAGATGAATTACAGCGGATGCAAAACACAATTACAATTAATGAGCTAAATATAAATGGTTATATAACGTTTAACAAGTCCTTGGCCACTGAACACATAGATCTATTGGATAAAGAGTCAAGAAAGAAAGATGATACTGAGGGCTTACAATATTTATTAGGGATTCAGGGAAAAGACGGGAGTTGGATAGATTATTTTAATGATGCAGGAAACAGCAATGTATGGACTACTTCTTTTGTGTGTTATTTTTTATCTTTTTGGTATAAGCCCCAGCTTGATCTGATTAAATCAACGGAATTTTTAATTTCCAATCGCTATGAAGGAAAGAATTTATGGGGATATAATTCAAACTGGATACCAGATGCAGACTCTACTTCCTTTACAATACTTGCCTTACATTCTATGGGAATTGATTTCCGTGAAAGCGAGCTAGAAGAATGGTTCAGTTTTCAAAATAAAGATGGGGGGTTTTGCACCTATAGAAATGAAAGAGAGCTATTAGCATCCCTAAATAGCAAGCACATTCAGAATGTTGAAGGCTGGTTAAGTTCACACTTTTGTGTCAGTGCAGTTGCATATTTAGTTTTTTGTCAATTAGGTATCAATAACGATAAAAAACGAAAATTGGAATTATTTCTAATTGATAAGCTTAAGGATTCTCACGAAATACCATACTGGTGGACTAGCAGGGATTATGCGATTTCATTCTTGGTTTTGGCATGTTGTATCAATATGAATGAAAAGATATTCAATTTTTGCTGCAATGAATTGAATAAAGTTTCTAACGCCACTAGTGAGAGGGCAAGTAATATATTTTATGTGGCGTTGCGTCTTTTGAGTACAATTAAGTCCAAGGATATTTTTAAATATGACAATTCGCCCGATAAACTATTGTCGGAAATTTTATTAAACGCTCAACTTGAGAATGGCTCCTGGGGTGGGAACTATTCTATGAAAATACCTTCACCAGATGTATTATATCCTGAAAGGCAAGTCCATGAATGGAAAGAGGGTAATAAAGGGACAAACATTGTCCTTAAAGACTTTAATGGAGTGTTCACTTCTGTTGTATCTTTTGTTGCATTGGAAAACTACAAGGCGAGCCTAAATGGACGTTAAAAATAAAATACCAGTTTTATCAACAAATATTGAAATCCTCCCTTTTGATAAAGATGAGTTTATCATAAAGCAAAAAGAATATGGACATCGTATAAATGTTAACAAGGATACTTTGGACATAATTAAATTAGTAGATGGCAAACGTAATCTTGAGAAAATCAATAAGCTTTATGGGATAAACAAAGGAGTATCTGCAAATCTTCTTGACAATTTATTGTTTGGCACTTTGGCCCCATATGGAATTATAGAGTCGGCCAACGTTGAAATTAAGAGAATAGGAAAACCCTCATATTTAAAACTGAGTTTTACATTAATAAAGAGTAAGACCATCTTGCCAGCTGTAAGGCTTATATCCCCTTTGTTCTCGGATAAATTATTTTATTTTTTATTAGCGGTCTTTTCTTTGATTGTTTTTGGAACACTAATTGTCCATTTTGATTCGGTCAAAATAGGTCTTGAAAATCTCAGCTTTAGTCAATGGGTATTATATTTTTTATTTGCTGGAACTGTACTGTTTTTCCATGAGATGGGGCATGCAGCGGCCTGTCATCGATTTGGGGCAAAATTCGGCGATATTGGATTCGGGTTTTATCTACTTTCACCCGTGATGTATGCCGATGTTTCAGATATCTGGAAATTAAAACCGTATAAAAGAGTAATCGTAAATCTATCAGGAATCTACATAGAATTACTAATAGCCACTATATTGGTTTTGATTTTCTATATAACTCAAACTAATGATTATTTAGTGTTTAGTTCGGCCATATCATTGTCGTTGCTGACCAATTTGAACCCCTTTCTCCGCTACGATGGATATTGGGTGTTGTCGGATATGATCGGCGTACCAAACCTAAGGATGACATCAAATAGGATATTGAAAACTTTTTTTCGAAATAAAGCACCTATTCGTCGCTTGTGCGGCAAAGATTTGTTTTTACTGTTTTATGCATTGACCAGCCAAGTACTTATTTTAATTGTACTTGGCGGAATAGTGCTTTATGACCCCAATGGTATAATAGATTTGCCCAGAAATATATTCGTTTATTTATCCGAGATATTTGCGGGACGCTCAAAACCAAAATTCTCGGATTTGTATAGGTTCATATTACCTGCTATATTTTATTTTACCGTTATTAGTTTTGTATTTTCATATGTAAAAAATCGAAAAAGAAAAATTGGGCACTCTTAGGAGATATATCGTTTTTTCAGCATTGTTCTTCACCGTCTTTCTTGGATTTGGTCAAGAGTCCCGTCCTTTGCTGTCCGGCACAATAATAAGTCTCAATAACGAGGTTGAAGGAGTACACGTACTAAACCTTACTAGCGGCAGGGGAACCATAACCGATTCACAAGGAGATTTTTCTATTAATGTTGTATTGAGCGACACACTGTTATTCTCATCTGTTCAACTAAAGCCTAAATATTTGGTTGTGACAAAGGACATTTTATACTCTGACAGTTTGAGGATAAATTTGGAGGAACTTGTCAACGAACTGGATGAAGTTGTTGTTAAACCATATAATCTTACCGGAATCTTGGACAAGGACATATCCGGATTAGAGTTGCAACAAGACATTAACGCTTCCTCTTTGGGGCTCCCCAATGCCGATGTAAGGGTTCTTTCCCAAAACGAGCGAAAATTGTTTGAAGCTGATAATGGAAAGTTCATCAATTTGTACGGACACTACTTTGGATTGGGAATCAGTATCAATTTGCATAAAATTCTAAATAGAGCATCGGGAAGAACGAAAAAACTCAGAAATTTAGTCAAAAAAGGTGAACAGGCCACTAAATTTGAGAAGTTTAGGTATTTGTTCAACGATTCACTTCGATTAAAAGAATTGAAAATACCTTTTTCAAAAAAAGAGCAATTTTTTGTTTACTGTCAAACTGATTCCAATTTTGTTGAACTAGTTGAGGTTAATGATTATTTGGGGATATTAGAATTTCTTAAAAAGAAAAGCAAAATATTCATACAGAAAGACCAATTGTAGACATCAATTAATTTTTATTTGAAAAGAATTACCCATTTGATAGTGGATAGGGTGGTCAATGCATACAACCTGCGGCGGATGAAAGTGAGCAAATAATTCTCTGTTTGATTATACTATAATTCATTTATGGTGGTTTAATATTTTATGGTTAATTTTGTAGTCTACGAAGACAGAATACCATAAACGGTCTGTAATTCGGTTAGTCACAAAACATTAGCAAGGTAAAAGTCAGTAAAAATAAGGGGTAGCGGATGGAGTTCAAATCCTTCCGCGATCACTTAACAATCAAAGGGTTATGAAATCAATTCATAGCCCTTTTTTCTTGCTTACATAAATTTTGCTATAAAAAACTCGATTTATCCCTCTTTACAATATTACTATGGACAGAGACTCAGCTGATACGCCGTTATGTGTGTACGTGTTCTAGTTACCCTTACTTTGACAGTTTGCATAAGCTTTCAGATACGGTGGAGTAATATCTTTAAGACCAAAAAAGGCGAATGAACTATGATGAAATCATAGTAAATTGAATAGACTTTTTTTATTGTTAATATGTTGTATAACAACATTTTGAAATGCTTGTCCACCGAAAAATTTAGACGTGTATCTTTACTGTAGGTAAGTCTAAAGTTTTAAATTTTAAAGAATTTTTTATCCTCCGTACCATGAAAGCTTATAAAGAACCTCTTTATAATATAAAAGGCCAACCTGTTTGTGAAATTTGCCATGTTGGTTATGACAAACTCTTGAAGCACGTAAATAGCCGCCATAGTATTAGTGCCAATGAATACAAAGAGCGTTTTGGATACCATCCCCGGAAAGGGATAGTTAGTCAAAAATTGCACGCTCAAATGCGGTCAAATGCTTTAAAAAACTACAACAAGGTCATAATGGGTAATTTGATTATAGGGGGAAATAACAATCGTTTTAAGGAAGGTAACCAAATGTCCGACCTTGAAAAGTTAAGTGAGTTGAATAGGAATCGAATGAAACAAAAATGGAATAACATTAGAAATGAAAAGCAACAATCTAAAGACGATGTTCTTTCAGACTTGATTAAAAAACTATCTGTACTTCCAAAAACGTAATCATGCACGTTGATTGAACCAAGTTTTCACTAAAAGTAATACCAAATTATTGTATCACACACTATCTTAGCTTTAGAGCCTAATTAAGAATCTTCTAGTTTTTTATGTATACTATCGCTGACATTGCTAAAATTCTCTTCCATGGGTTCAGACCATATGTTCATCACACCAAACGATTGGAGTATGATACGGTATTCTCCGAGAGAAAAACCTTTACTAAAAAGTTTGTATTAGAGTTCTTCCCGAAGTATGTGAATCAAGACCTATGGATGAGGAAGCCCAAAGAGAAAAGAGACTCATATTTATTTAATTACTACTTCATAGAGGTCCCAACGGAGGGTGTGAAATACACTACTTTGCTTAAGCGATATATTACCAATACTGACTTAAGGTTAAAAAAAGTAAAATAGTTCTAACTTTATGTCTTGGAAGATGCTGGGAGGCGTTTCGGACTTAAGGTAATAGGACCATTTTTTGTAGATTGCATTCACCCAACCGGACATCTTTGTTAAAGGTTGACTTTTCGGCATCTGGTCGCTCGGTTCACCACCGAGATCGTTTTTAGGCGTAAGGTCAGGGGAGAAGGTTGACCTTTTTGTATTTAACCGTTTTATCAACTTCAGCAGATGTAACTCCAATTTAATTACCAAGTTTTAATTCTGGATTAAAAGCAAAGTAAAGAATTATTATAAGTTTCAAATGTTATCAAAAGAGCAGAAAGAGTGCACACTTAATTAATATTATTGTAAAGTAAAAAATCACATAGAGATATTGAATGAGCATTGACAGGGACATACAAATAAATCAGATACAAAGACAGCTCTCGCATATTATTGATATTCTAAGATACGAGCCAATTGATTCAGGTAGTTATTATGTTGTTTTCTATTTTATTTCTTTAATAAGTGAAGATAAGCTTGTAGAAAATGTTTTTCTTGACGCCAACCTATTCAAGAAGGAACTAAAATACCGAGTTTCTAATTCTATTTTTAAAGGTTCTTATAACGACGAGATATATTACCAGATTCATGATGTTTTCCATTCAACAATTGAAACATTATCGGATAGGGCGCTTAATGAAATTCTCTGGATTTTGAGAGGAATTGAGAGACCAATATTCTTAATGAACTACTCTCAAATCTTTGATGATTTATTGTACAGAATTTCCAGTTCCGAAGGGCGAAAGGCAGGGGAATCAATACAGCCAAAGGAATTAACACAATTCTTTAAAAGACTTGTGGATTTAAAGCCGGTAAGAACCATTTATAATCCGTTTTCTGGCATGGGTTCTTTTGGAATAGTATTGGATGCACGACAGGAATATTATGGGCAGGAAATTGATAAAAAAACATGGGCTATTGGTATTCTAAGGATGATTGCGCATGGCAAGTTCAATTTTCAATTAAAACGTGAAGACTCTGTTAACCAATGGAATCCAGACAATAGAAATTATGATTTAATAATTGCTCATCCTCCATTTAATTTGAAATTAAGAAATCCTGATATCAATATTAGTTCCAGAAAACCCTTTGTTGAGGAGTTCTTGATTAGTAATGGAATTAAGGATTTAACAGAATCTGGGCGTCTTATAAGCATCGTTCCAACAAGTTTTTTGCATAGGTCTTCGCGTCCAAGTTTACAGCTAAGACAGATGTTAGTGGAGAATGATATTCTGGAAACTGTAATATCATTTCCAGGAGGGCTTCTTTCAAATACAGGGGTTCCCTTTGCTATTGTAATTATTAATAAAGACAAAGCAACTTTTAATTCGGTTCATCTGATAGATGCAACCAAATTTCAAGAAGAAGGAGTTTTAAAGCAAAATCAACTGAACTATGATAAGTTAATTAAAGAGCTTGAATCAGTATCTGATGGACATGCATCTAGGAAAGTATCTAATCAAAAGATCGCAGCTGAGAATTTTAACCTTAATGTGTTTAGATATTTTCTACCAGAAATTGAAGGGGTTAAGTTTTCTGATTTTTCCAATTTCATTAAGGCAAGACCATTTGATGGATTAAATAATAATCAATTAGAAAGCTATGGTGAAAGTGAATTTCCGCTAGTTCGCGTTAAAGACCTTAAGGATGATAATTTGGACTTTATCCTTAAAGCTGAAGATGTTGATCAGGCAAATGTAACGCGGTCTGGAAAGCTAATAGAGGAATCTTGTTTATTGTTAAGCTTAAAATGGAAAACCTTAAAACCAACATATTTCAAATATGAAGGAAAACCAATCTTAATCAGTCCTGATATTGTTTCTCTTAGAATTGACGAGTCAATCATAGACATAACCTACCTCATTAACGAACTTTCCTCGGAGTATATTCAAGATCAATTAAGAGCTTACCGAGTAGGTGCAGTTATGCAATTTATTAGGAGAAAAGACTTAATGGATATAGTTATACGTATCCCAGATTTACATTTTCAAAACAGATTTGTAGAGTCAATTGAGGTTCAGAAGGCAAAGGTTGAAGGAATTGTCGAATTATCGAACAAACTTAAAAGACTACAAGAGGAGAGAAATGCCCTTGAACATGGAATAACGGTAAAAGACTTTGATGAGTTTGCCTCCTTGAAGCATTCTTTGGGTACACCAAGACAGAATATATTGTCTTCCGCAGAAATACTGCTGTTGTTTTTAGAAAACAATAAAGAAGATTTCAAAGAAATCAACACTAAGTATAGGGACTTAAGTGGTCAGAATATCGAGGAAACTTTGCGAGCTTTGAAAAGCAATGTCAATTATATGAGTGAACTTTTGGAAAAAGGAGAAAATGGACTCATTTTGGAGAATTATCCCTTGGAGAATGTTCCCATTATTGAAATTCAAAAAATAATTGAACAGGTCGATACAGGTCTTTTTAATTTTAAGCTAAAACTCGAAGGAATTACATCTGAGAATAAACGGAAATTAGGTATTTTATGTAATCGAACATTATTTCAAGTCTTGATTGAGGAGATATTCAATAATGCTCACAAATATGGATTTAGTAATAAAAGGAAAGAAAATTTAGTTGTAGTGGATCTAACTGTAGTCGTTGACGAAACTTTAGGCAATCGACTTGTTGTTGATATTCGTAATAATGGACTACCCTTTCCCGAAAATTTTTCTAAATCGAATTTTACAGCAAAATATTCAACTTCAAATTTCGAGAATGGAGGTACGGGAATAGGCGGATATGATATAGACAGGATAGCTCGTTATTTTAAGAATGATAAGTGGGAGCTTTTATTGAATGAGGACACAATATACCCTGTAAGATTCAAATTTGAATTTCCAATAATTATAAATGACTAACCTATGCCGTTACTTAAAGTTTTCTGGTTGGATGATGAACATGATAAACTCAACCCATTTAAGGTTCTAGCCAAGGCTAAAGGAATAGAACTTGTTGGCTATAAATCAACTGATGGATTAACTGAGTTAGAGGCTAATTACAACCTTTACGACGCTGTTCTTTTTGATGCAAAATTCTTCAAAAATGAAACGGATGTTGCCGGAAGTGAAAGCCTATCGAATTTACCTGTAGCAATTGATCGTTTATCAAAAATACCAAAGATATTCAAGCCATTTGTCTTGACAGGTCAAGCCAAATTTTTTAATGATGAAGTTTTTGATGCCTTTGTTCCAGAATATTATAAGAAAGGAGTTGCTGAAGATAATGAAAGGCTTTTTAGAGACCTTAAAGACTTTGCTCTAGGGCAAGTGGAAACGCAAATCAGACATGAGTATGAAGAAGCCTTTGAGGCAATAAATCTAGGTATTTTGCCCAGTAGAAGTGCAACTTTGTTAATGGATATTATCAAATGCCATAAGGCAAATGATTTTCGCAAGAAAAACATCAATAATCAAAGAGGTTTGTTGGAGTTGATATTTAAGTCTTTGAACGACCCTATTCCTTGTATTCCAGATGAATTTTTTAACCCTTTACAAGATAACAGGCCAAATTTGGAATGGTGTTGTATATACATGGAGAATAGAAATGTCCGTGACCCTATAAGTCGAAACACCTTTACTTGTCCGGTTACAATTGATCAGGAAATAAAGCCTGTTTTTAGAAAAATCATGGTTTCTGTGAACAAATACTCTCATGACAATGAAAATGAAATCGCGAAAGTGCCTTTTAACTCTAATATGCACGCACTTTTAGAGCTTTTAGGATGGCTTCCTGCTTTTGTCCAAACAAATTACCCTAATTACATATAAGTAGAACTGATAGATACATGACGAACGAAGAATTAAAAGATTTAGAAAACAAACTGTGGGATTCCGCAAATGCTTTAAGAGCACACGGTGGCTTAAAGGCGTCCGACTATGCGGTTCCGGTACTCGGATTGATTTTTCTCAAATTCGCAGAAAACAAATATAGCCAACACGAACCGGCTATTCTTGAGGAATACCAAAAGAACAAAGGCACAAGAATGGAACAGACCATTCAAAAAATAGCCTTGGCCAAATGCGGTTTTTACTTGCCAGATAATGCGCGGTACGACCATCTTCTAAAACTGAAGGGCAATAAAAGAGCGGAAGCCCTGCGCGATGCCATGAAAGGTATAGAACAATACCAAGATGCCAAGTTTCAAGATGTGTTGCCCACCGATGCCTATTTTGATATTGAAAAGAAAAAAGACGACATCCTTCCAGGGCTGTTAAAGGCCTTTTCGGATATTCCCAAAGATGCTTCGGGTGATATTTTTGGGAAGATCTATGAGTATTTTCTAGGCAAGTTTGCCATGAGCGAAGGCCAAAAAGGGGGAGAGTTCTTTACCCCGACCTCCGTGGTTCGCTTTATTGTGGAAGTGATAGAACCCTACAAAGGCAAAATTTACGATCCCGCTTGTGGTTCTGGGGGTATGTTTGTGCAATCAGCGGATTTTATAGCCCATGAAGGGCACAACCTAAAGGATATTTATGTATGCGGACAGGAGTATATGGGCGAAACTGTTCGCTTAGCCAAAATGAACCTATTGGTACACAACCTTCGTGGCGAGATTACCGAAGCCAACTCTTACGATAGCGACCCTTATGAGAGCTATGGTAAGTTCGACTTTGTAATGGCCAATCCGCCGTTCAATGTAAAATCGGTAAAGGAGAGCACGGTTAAGAATGATAAACGGTTTTACCAATACGGCCTTCCCAAGAACAAAGGCAAAAAGAACGATAAAATTTCGGATGCCAACTATTTGTGGATTTCCCTTTTTGCCACATCGTTGAACAACAATGGACGAGCAGGATTTGTAATGCCCAATTCTGCTTCCGATGCCCGCAATGCGGAATATGAAATCCGAAAAAAAATTGTGGACAGTGGTATTGTGGATTGTATGGTGAGCATGCCCTCCAATATGTTTTTAACCGTAACCCTACCCGCCACTTTGTGGTTTTTTGACAAGACAAAGGTGCATTCGGACCGAAAGGATAAGATTTTATTTTTGGATGCCCGCAATGTCTTTAACCAAATAGACAGGGCGCATAGGGAGTGGACCCCGGAGCAACAACAAAACCTTGCGGCCATTGTGCGTTTGTACCGAGGTGAAACTGCGCGGTATTTGGAATTAATCGCTAGCTATATGGCAAATGCTTTTAATGCCCAAAAAAATATCGAGCCAACCTTGGCGGGGATACAAGAACAGTTGAACAAGCTAATACGCAATTTAAATGCATATACAGCGGTCACCAAGAACGAAAAGCGCACCCCTGCAAAAACCAAAGCACTAAAGGAGGCCAGCTTTATTGAAGAACTGGAAAATTTTGAGCTCTCCAGTTTTACTAGAGTTGATACAGTGGAAACACCACAGAAACTGCCCTTGGACAACAACGCCCAAAAACAATGGGCAGCTGCCCTAAAAACAGAGGTAGAAAACAATGTAGAACGCCTAACTGTTTTAAAAGCGGATGTAAACAAGTTGGTAGAACTCCATAAAATAGCAGACAAATACTTAAAGTTAAAAAGCGACCAGGCTTGGAGTAGTCACAATTTGGCAAAAGCGGATAGGTTCTTGGAAGAAGCTCTGCAAGTGCACCAAGAAGCCACAGAACAATTGGGGTATTGGAATAAGCAAATAGACTGGTTGCAAACCCGTTTCCCAGAAGCCAAATATGAAGATGTCGTGGGCTTGTGCAAAATGGCGAACAGAACCGAATATATCGAAGAGCAAGATTACTCCTTAAATGCGGGTAGATATGTAGGTGTAGAGATTGAAGATGATAAAATGACAAATGAAGAGTTCATTTCATGCATTGACAAAAGAAAACAGTTATTGGAGACTTTAATATCAAATGGAGTTGAATTGGAGAAATTGGTTTTAAACAATTTAAACAATCTCTTTGATGACTAAGGAACACAAAATTGGAGACATAGTAACATTAAGTCAAGGTCAAGTAATCAATTCAAAAACTAGTCACTTGGTTACAGCAAAGGGATTGCCTTTATTAAGGATAGGAGATATGATTAATAATAGGCAAGAAATTTACATTGACAAAGAAAAGGTTCCCAAAAAAAATATTGCACACAAAAAAGATATAATATTTTCAAGAACGGGACAGGTGGGATTGGTTTTTAGAAATCAAAATGGAGTAGTACACAACAACTGTTTTAAAGTTAAGCCAGATGAAGATGTTCTTAACCCAGATTATCTCTTTTGGTTTTTGAAATCCCCAAAAACATATAAATGGGTTCAGCAACTGGCAGCTGGCGCAGCACAGCCAGACTTACCTCATGGAGCATTCAATTCTATAAAGATAAATGTTCCCAACCTTCAAACTCAAAAAAAAATAGCCTCCATTCTTTCAGCTTTTGATGATTTAATAGAAAACAACAACCAACGTATCTCGTTGTCGGAGGAAATGGCCGAGGAAATCTACAAGGAGTGGTTCGTACGTTTTCGTTTTCCGGGGTATCAAAACACCAAATTTTTTGATGAAAAGGGTAATGAAGTTCCGCACGGCACCAAAGGAGCTATTCCTGAGGGGTGGAAGGAAGGAAAGATTCAAGATTTAGTAGAATTAAAAAAGGGGAAAATCATTACTAAGTCAACGGTTACAGAAGGTAATATTCCTGTCGTGGCTGGAGGTTTAAACCCTGCATACTATCATAACCGAGCAAACACATGTTCTCCAACAATAACAATTAGTTCTTCAGGTGCCAATGCTGGTTTTGTAAACCTGTATTTTGAAGATATTTGGGTATCGGATTGTTCATATTTGGATTCGAAAATGTCCAAATGGTTTTATTTCTTTTACTGCACTTTCAAAACTAGACAAGCTGAAGTTTTTCATTTACAACGAGGTGCGGCACAACCACATGTTTATTCTAAAGACATACACAAGCTAAAATTAATTTATCCATCTGAGAAATTACTTAAATATTTTGAAGGTCTTATCATTCCATTTTTTGAGGAAATCAAATTATTGAAAAATAAAAACCAAGCCCTTAAGGAAACTCGCGACCTTTTATTGCCTCGATTAATCAGCGGCAAACTATCCGTGGAACACCTAAAATTAAAAGAAGTGGAACTGGCTAAAGTGGCAGAGCTCAAATAAAATTGGTGGAATATGCACAAAACACTAACCAACCAAGACAGGCATATTGACAACAAAGCCATAAAAGAGCTTATTAAAGGACGGAGAAGGGAGTACTTGCAGTCACCCTTACGTATAGTTGAGGATTATAACAACGAAAACAAAAACATAGACGAGTACAATGGTAGGCAATTACTGGAAATGATTCAAAACGCCAATGATGAGTGTGATACACAGAAGCCAAAAAAAGTATTGATCAAATTAGAAGAAGAAAGTTTGATTATTGCCAATAATGGCAACCCTTTGGCTATTTCGGAGTGATGGTGCCACCTGTTTCGGTCAAACAGTGCCACTTTGAAAGATCCTTCAATAATACAAAAAAATGTGTCAATCGTTTTTTAAAATTCCTTTTCTTAAGCTTTCCCCTTTTAGGTCCAACCTGTGGGAGGAGTTCACTATCCTGTCCAATATGGCGTCGGCAATTGTGCTTTCCCCGATAATATCGTACCAAGCCGATACGGGTATCTGGGAAGCTATAATGGTGGAAGCCTTGTTGTAACGGTCGTCTATGATATCCATCATGGCCTCCCGGGCATGGTTGTCAAAGCTCTGCAGGCCAAAGTCGTCCAGGATCAACAGGTCGGTTTTCAGGAGCTTGTCCAGTTCCTTTAGATAGGTGCCGTCCACTTTGCAGAGTTTCAGTTTTTTAAGTAATCTTGCCGTATTGGCATATATGGCCCTGTGTTCCATCATACATGCCTGGTGGCCCAGTGCCTGTGCCAGATAGCTCTTGCCCGTTCCCGAGGCCCCTGTGAGGATGATGTTTTCCTTGCGGGCCATAAAATCCAGGGTCCCCAGGCGGGCGAACATGTTCCTGTCCAGGTTGCGCTGTTGGTCATGTTTCACCTCGGCCAGGTTGGCGGACTGTGCGAACCCCGCCTGTTTGAGCAGCCGCTGGATCTTCCTGTTCTGGCGGTCCTCCCATTGGTGGTCCGTGAGCAGGGCCAGGTATTCGTCCGCGGTAATGTCGGGCGAACCGTTGTCCCTTACGTGCTGTTGGTGCAATTGGGCCATGGCGGTAAGGCGCATCTGTTTGAGTTTTTCGATCGTCTGTTCATTGTTCATAATATATCGGATTTAAGTTAATGATCATTGATAAGCGGAGGCGCCACGTATGTTCCCGTGGTCCGGGATGTGGCTCTTGTCCTCTTCCAGGTCCCTGTAGAACAGGGAGCTTTTGTCCAGGTTGTTCTTCAGGATGTTCCTGATGCGCATATAGGTGGCGGCATCCGCCTGAAGGGCCCTTTTACAGGCATTGTCCAGGCGTTGCGAACCGTAGGCCCTATGGAGCTGTATGACCCCCATCGCCCGTTTATATCCTATCTCCGGGTAGTCCCCCTTTGACAGTATCGTCTCCACACAGCCCAGCACATGGTCGCCATGGCGGGCCGCTTTCCTTTTAAAGAACTCCGGGCTCCAGTCGCTATAATATTTATGGGTACTGCCCAGGTGCTCTTTTTTGGTATTATAGCTGCCCTTTTCCGGGTGGCGCCCGTGCAGCGCGATCCGCCGCTGGTGGTAATGGACCTCCACCGTGGAACCCGTATAGTGGATTGTGGTCTCCTTCCCGATATAACGGTAGGGGACGCTGTAATAGCTCTTGTCCGGGGAGAAGTACACATAGCCCATCTTCTGGACCTTTGCCCTGCGATAGTCCTTTAGCTGGTAAGCACTCCCGGGCAGGGGCTTGAGGTATTCCCGTTCCACGGATTGGAACAGTTCCCTGCGACTGGCCTCCTTGCGTTTGAACAATAGACCGTTATAGGCCACCAACAGGCGCTTTATCTCCCGGTTCAGGTCGGCCAGGGAGAAGAACACCATTTCCCGCATCGGGTAATAGATGCGCTGATAGGCAAGGTGCACGGCGTTCTCCACCAGGGCCTTGTCCTGCGGGGAATACCCCCGGGCGGGGTTTATGGCGCAGTTGTAGTGCCGGGCAAAATCCTTGAAGCTCCGGTTGATGTCCGCCTCATATCTGCTCGCCCTTGTCACCGCGGATTTCAGGTTGTCCGATACAATGGCCTTGGGCACGCCACCGTAATAGTTCAGGGCATTGGTGCAACAAGCGATCAGGTCCTCCCGTTTTTGGCTCCTGCAGGCCTCCACGTAGGTATACTGGCTATTGGGAAGGATGGCCACGAACACTTCCACCGGGACCACTTCCCCTGTGTCCCTCTCGACCATATGCAGTTTCTTGCCCGCGAAGTCGATGAACAGTTCCTTGCCGGGGTCGTGCTCGAGCTTCATCGAGCCTTTTATCTTTGCATATTTACGGTGGTAATGTTCCAGGAACTGGGTATAGCCATAGGGATCCTTGGCCGTTCCGACATAATCCTGGTAATGGTGGAGGAAGGTGAAGCCGGGGTGGTTCCTGGCCCTGTTGATCCCCTCGAAACAGCGCATGAGCTCGTCGTAGCGAACATTGTCTATGGTCGTATGGGATGGGAAGAGTGCCTCCAGGGCCCCATTGTCAAGGGCGAGCAATTCCTTAAGGGAGCGGTCGCAGGCCCCGAACAGGCGCATATAGCTGTTCACCGTGTTACGGGATATCCCTAGGGTGGCACCTATCTTGCGGTTGCTCAGCCCATCGAGGTGAAGGGAAATAATCTGTTTTAGGTCCATCGGATCAAGTGTATTGGCCATATCGCTTGTTTTTGAGCGACAAGGTAATTGTTACTTGATCTTTCAAAGTGGCACGGATCGAACCGATATCACTGGCACAAAACGAACCGAAACGGATCGGGCCGCCCGCCAAAAGTGGCACAGATCAAACCGAAATGCCTGGCACTATAACTCCGAAATGGGTGGCACAAAACGAACCGAAGTATCCA
>NZ_RZNA01000016.1 GCF_003992595.1 Flagellimonas oceanensis | reverse complement strand
GCCCTGAAACGGCTCCCGTTGTACAACTGGTCCGAGACAAAATCCATGCTCCAACATTCGTTCAAACTGGAGGCGTTCCCCTCTGCGGGCTGTCTGTGTGCGGCGGAACGGTTCCGTTTGGGCCGCTTGCTCCTCAGGTTCAGCCCTTCCTCACAATAGACCCTGTACATGCGTTTGTGGTTGTCCATGAAACCCTCCCGTCTCAAAAGAATATGGATACGCCAGAACCCGTAGCGTACCCTGACAGCGGCAATCTCGTTCATTCTCATGCGCAACAGTTCATCGCTACGGCCCTTGGCCCTGTAATAGAAAACACTCTTGTGCAGCAATACGAGCTTGCAGCAACGCTGGATGGAAATATTGTACTCCATCCTTATATTATCGACCATCCCGCGCTTTCGGGACGGCCTCAGAACTTTTTTTTCAGCACGTCCTGTAGGATCTGTTTGTCCAGACTCAGGTCGGCGACCAGTTTCTTCAACTGTGCGTTCTCCTCCTCCAGGTTCTTCAGCCTCCGGAGTTCGGAAACACCCAGCCCACCATATTTCTTCTTCCAATTGTAAAATGTGGCCTCACTGATGCCCATCTTGCGACATACCTCTTGGATACGGGTCCCCGTCTCCACCTGTTTAATCGCAAATACGATCTGCGATTCTGAATACTTTGATCGTCTCATATGCAAATACTTGTTTAAAGTTAAACATTTATTCGCCCGGAAACTCTAGTTTTAAATTGTCCGGTTTAACGGGAGGAGGTCACGACCTTTGTGTTTATTCGGGGATTATAATTCAGCCTGTTAGTTTGTGTTGGAGAAACCTCAGTTTTTATAATTCCGCTCACATAAAGTTCTCCATCAACCTTGAACTCAATTATATCAATCGGATTGAAGGAAATCGGATTGCTTTCAGTATTCGTTTTAAAATTAATTTTGTCAGGATTTTGATCCCAGTTTCTATAGTCTATGTATCCATATAATGTATCGGTACTTTTTTTAATTACATATCCAGGCAAATAATTCCCATGAGAAAGTGCTAACTGAAACGTCAGCATCCCTATTAACAGTAATCCAATTTTTTTGAATCTTTCAATTTTGTTCATATGAAAATATTTTGATGGTAATGGCTACAACGCCAATAGAATATGGCGAGTTGTGTTCCGAGCGCTTTATTCCGTAATGATTTTTAAATGCTCATCCGAGCCCGTCATTTGCCAATGTCCCAAGGAAATAGGGATGTTTCCGATGCTGTTCAAGGTGTCAAAAAAGTCCTTTGGGGCAAAGGGTTCGCCCTCCAGTTCCTGTAGTCGGGCATAATCGGCCAAGGCAGCCTCCAATAAATATTTACCGGTAATATAGCTAGATCCATACCCGGGTTGGCGCAGATAGAGGTGTTGCTCAAAAATGAGCAGTTCTTTTTCGGTCTTCATCCAACCACGCGGGGTGTACTCGCTGTGGATGCCTCCGGCCTCTTCCATGGTCATTTCATTGGCATGGGCATATAACGAGCCCAAACCTCTGGCGGCACGCTGCGCAATCATAATGTATACGATCTCTTTGGTTCGTGGGCTGTCGTTGTACAGTCCGGCCTGCATAAACATTTCTTCCACGGCCGTGGCGGTTCCTTCGTTCCGGGAATCCCAAATGTTGTACAACAACGGGCCTTTCCTGATTTCGCTTTTGTGGGGCTCCAAATCCATACGTGCCAGTTCAAACCAATGGTAAAAATGGGAGTAAAGGGGTCTGGCATCGTAGTGTTCTCCAATAGCGAAGAAATTACGTTTTTCCTTGGGGATAAATTCCCCCAAATGCTCGCGTAGGGCAGGGTCGAAATACGGTTTTACGGTAACGATGTCCTGTTGCTCCAAAAAGTCCATCAAGCTTTTTGCGGATGCATCGGCCATTTTATCATAGGCCTCTGGGGAGTCCGCATCCTCCAGTTCCGGCAGGTTCCTGTTGTTGTGCTCCACCAATTTTAAGGAGGTCCATGCGCGGGCGAGTTCCCGTTTTAAGATCATGACCTCATCTTCCCATGTCAACGGCACCAAGTGTACATTTTGCATATACCAGGTGTAATTGTCCTTGCCAATGCCCGAAGGGCCGGTTTTGGATCCGGATTCAGTCTCCAACCACGTAACAAGGTCGTTGGTGGACGCTATGGCCTCATCGATAACGGCAAGTAGTTCGGCATCGTCTTGGAGCGCATCGTTCTTTTTTAAGTCGGTGAGCACAACGCTCTGGTTTTTGATGTCCCGGATACCTGTGATCCATAACTCCCGAGCGTTGCCTGTTAAGTTTTTCTTGGCTTGGGTGTAAAAGGGTGCAATTACTTTTAGGTCGGACAATAACCTGGAACGTTCCTCGGTGGATAAAGGAAAATTATAGGTCCACAGTTCCGTAGTACCATGATTGGTGGGTCCCTCGTGGGCGGGCACATCGCTTTTAGCGGTCCAGACCACTTTGTAATAGGCGGGATCGCGCACCCACGGTTGTAAAACGCGCTGGTTGAAGTCGTAGCCGTTCATTTCGGCCCATACGATCATCCAATCCACTTTATTTTCCACGGACCAGTTGGTGGTGTCGATGCTCTGTAGTTTTGACTGCAATTCCTTGAAAGCTGGCCAACGTTTTTCGAAGGTTTCCGCGGTGTAATCGGGAGCTCCATCCAAAAGTGGAGGATTCTCGAACGTTCTCCATTCTTTGAACAAGGCCACTAAGTCTTGATAATCGTTGGAAGTAAAATTTTCGGTTGAGGTCGGGGTTGCTGTAGCACTTTCTTTGGTATCGGTTTTACAGCTCAGCAAGAGCACGAATAACAAAGGAAGGATAAAGTTGGTTGTTTTCAAAGGTTGATGTTTTTATGGGTTTCAATTTCGGCGAAATATCCTTTAAAAACAAGAGTTCCAGTACATCGTTTGTGCTGTTTGTACTATCCTAACCCTTATTCGCAAACTTCGTTCAATTCTTGGTATTCGGATATGGATACCGTAGGTATTTCCTGTCCGCTATGGATTTTGATACAGCTTAAATCCGGGTTTCTATCCACTCGTAAATCTATGAGCGCTGTATTTTGGCTCACATCCAAACGGGTCATTTGGTTGGATGATGCATAAAAATACATCAGGTTCGGATTGTCATCAAGGTTGATGTGTTGCAGCTTGTTATTTGAAATCAATACGGTCTCCAGAGATGGATTGGCACTAAAATCTACCGAGCTCAGTTGGTTGGTGGTCAACAAAACACTTTTTAGATGGGGCGCTCCGGACGAATCGAAGGTTGTTAATTGGTTATCGCTGATAAGAAGATGTTCGATGGATGCATTGGAAATGCTAAAATCCTCAAAGTAATTATAGGATAGGTTCAACTTCTTAAGTTGACCAGCATGTTCCAGTCCCGTAATGGTATGCAGTTCGTTTACCAGAACATCGATTACCTTCAAATTTACATTGTGGCTTATATCGATAGTGGTCAGGTAATTGTTTTGAAGAAATAGAGTATCCAATTTGGTGTTGGAACTTAAATCGATGTCTTCAATATTTTGTCCGGCTGCTGATAAAAAAGTGATATTTGTGAATCCTTCGATGCCTTTCAAATCCTCAATTTCGCCAAAGTGGTTCTCAAGGTTTAAATCCAATCGATTGACTTGTTCCGCATCTTCCCGTAACATTTGCCTATTAATGGTGCCATCGGTATCGATGCCTTGTTCAATGAGCATTTGTTCAAAATGGTTGTCCGGAATCAATAGGTATTGGTTGTTTGGCAAATTATCATTGCCATTGTCTTCGGAGCAGGAGCCCATTAGAAAAAGGGCGGAAATAAAAATAAAGGCAAGGCATGAACTTGCCATGTTGGAGAATGTCATTCTGATTGTTTTTTGATGATGAGCCCATATGACTAGGAATCATCAAAAATGTTACATCTAAAAAAGGAAAATCAGCGGTTTTGTTCCATCAAATAATCATAAATGGTTTTTGATATGTCCGCCAATTGTTCTGTGCCCTTGTCAAAGTCTTTTAAATTTTTGGAGAGCAATACCACTACATAGCTACGCCCATCTGGTAAATACACAATACCGGCATCGTGGTGGACCCCCGTTATGGAACCTGTTTTATGGGCCACTTCAACAGCTTTGGGGAGCTTGGCGGGTATCATATCATTGAACTGTTGGTCTTTTAAAATGTCAACCATAGCCTTGCAGTCCGTTTCGGTTCCTGCTTTGTTCGTGGCAATGGACTCCATAATGACCAGTAGGTCTTTTGCTGTTGTGGAATTGCTAAGCCCCAATTCATAAGCCTTGATATCTTCAACACCGCGTAGGACTTCGATTTTATCGGCACCGAGATCCCGCATGGTCGCCGTCACTTTTTTGGCATCCACGAGTTCAATCAACACATTGGTGGCCAAATTACTGCTCACGGTAATCATACTGTACATAAGATCATTGATGGCCACTTTGGTGTCTATTTTATCATAGATCACATCATCACTGTCATCCGCGATGTCCATACGGTACGGACTGCCGTCAACAATGCTTTTAAACTCATTGACCAAAAGGATGGAATCGTTCAGATTGATTTTCCCTGAAGCCTGTTGTTTGAAGAGCTCGATCATCACGGGAACTTTCATGGTGCTGGCGGCATGGAACTCTTCGTTTTGATTTATAAAAAGGGTGTCCGTAGGGTCAGAAAGATTCAAAAATGCCACAGCAACATCGCCTTCAATGGAATCGATTTGAGTTTGGACTTTGGTTTCCAACGCTTCTTTTGGGGTTGGTTTGGGTTGACAGGCCGTTATGCAGTAGCAAAAAATGACAGCTAGTATTAATTTGGTTTGGTTGATCATATTGGGTTGATATAGTTTTTAGAAAGTTCTAGTTTTCTACTTTGCGAGTCAAGTTTTTCAAAGGTTTAATTTTCTGCTAATTCCTTTTCTATCAAATCAATGGTTCTGTTTGTGATAGTTTCAAGACTAAACTTTACCCAAATCTCATCGCTGTACTGATTTTGATAAACCCTGTATAGATCTAGGAAGGTTTCACCATCTTTAACCAAAGTTGCAATTTCATCATCGGGTAACCTAAAATCTGGATGCATGGGAATTGTCGGATGTATCTTTAAAGCTTCAGGAGGTTCATACACCAAACCTAACTTGGCCCAAAGCTTGTCAAATTTATTATCAATGTCATTGGTGTATAGTTGACTCCCTTGATCTCGGATTAAATTTCTGGATTCTATATTATCCTTTAAAATGGAGAGGTGTTGTTTGAGCGTGTCACTCAACATGACAAATTTCCCTGATGCGATAGCTTCTTCCTGAACAGAGGTTAGAATGCCCAATTCACCATAGTACTGCATTTCCTTTAAATACTGCTTAAGGCTATCCATGGGAATATGTAGTGATCCGGTGGAGAATTGGAGCACTTTGTTCAAAATTGCATTGCTGTTATGCAAACCTAGGATATGGTGTTCCATTCTCAATTTATTTTCCATTAGTTCTGCTTTGATGTTGAGCATCAATTTTTTCTTGCTGGCTTCTTCCTTTCGGTGTTCGTTCCAATTATTGATTTGAAGTGCTAGAAGAATACCTATTACTACGAGAACAATCTCACCTAAGGCATATTTAAGGTATTTGCTGGTTTTACCTTCGTTGAGGAGTTTTTTGCGGATGTTTCTGAAGAACTTGATCATGGGTTGCCACTGTTTAATTCCTTATCTATCTCCTCTAGAAATTGATTCGTCCTGTTCAGAAGTGTTTCAGCTTCATCGAATGTGTAGTTAATGTGGTAAATTTCTTTTACCAGTACATTTTGAAAAGCACGGTCATTGACAAGCCCTACAAAATCGGAAGGTACTGTCCTAGAGGCCAAGTCTGGATCTCTTCCATCTCTAGTATACCAATCAGTCAATGAAAAATAATGCTCCAAAATAGGCCGATGTTCATTTAAGACTAGTTTTTTAGCATCGGTTTCTTGTTCTTTAAAACTGGATAGGTAAGACGGGTAGGCAGTAAGGTATTTTTTAAGGCTATCGTTGGAAATCAATTGTAGGTTTTCTGAACTCAGAACAACATTTAAACTTCCATCAAAAATTTTTGTGTTAGGGAAAAAGGTACCAGTTAATTGAGTTTTTATGGTTTCGGTAATTTGAGCATTGTTGTACCCCAAATAAGACAGCTGTTTTTCTAGCCTTTCCATTAATTCGGGATAATAATCCAAAGATTTCAGAAGATTGGATTTGGTGGCTTGAAAATCCTCTTTTAGTGAATATAAAAGCTTTTTTTCCCTGATCTGCTCTTTCCTTTGTTCATTCCAATTATTGATCTGTAGAGCAATCAAAATCCCAACAACGACCAAAATGATTTCCCCCAAAGCGTACATTAAGTATTTGGTAAATCGATTTTCTGTCAACATACGTTGCCTAATTTTTCTGAAGAATTTAATCATGAAGGAGTTTATTTGGTTGGGATAACTGACGGGTAGGCTTTTTCGATATGCGTTATTAGGTTTTTTGTTAATTCATTAGTACGCTCTAAAGAGAAAATGTATGAAGTGTAAGAGGCAAACAAATCTGCATAGAGATTTTCAAAAGCCATAGATTTAATAATGGGGCCAACATCAACGTAATTGTCACTTTTGGTTATTTTGTTTGGGTACATTTCATGCATCAAATTTTTTAAACTCAAATTTTCGCCTAGAAAGGGAACCATCCTATTTCTAAATACATCAACTGCTGATACATTCAATGCAGTAATATCATCAATGGAGTTATTGTAGTCCTGGAGTTCATTTAAAAGCGTTCTGGAATGGCTGAACCCAAAACTTTCTATACCTAGTATCCTTTTCAACTTTTGGTTAATTGGTGTAAAACTGGTGATTTTTGATGATTCAAAAATATGTTCGTTTAGCTCTTTGTTGGTCAATGACTTTAGGGAATCATTGCTTATATTAAGCAGGAAAATTACTTCTTGGTTTATTTTTTCAATATGCTGTTGGTGTTTTGTGGTTACTATTAAGTTTTGTTGTAATTCATTATATAGTTCTTTCGCAATTACCAATTCTTTTTGAAGCTCTTTTCTATGTTCGTTCCAGTTGTTGATCTGTAGAGCGATCAAAATCCCAAGGACCACCAGTATAATCTCGCCCAGTGCATACAACAGGTATTTGGTGAATCTATTTTCTATTAACAATCGTTGTCTAATTTTTCTAAAGAATTTGATCATTTTTCATCTATAGTTTGAAGCGCATTGATGACTTCTTCTGTTTTTTCGGAAACCAGCTCATAAATCCTGATTCTTGAGGTAGAAAAGTCTACCTTGGAATTTAGCAAATTGTCAAAAACCGTGATAAACTCAACATCGTCCATAGCATCCCAAGTTTTTGATTTGAAGTTGTCGTTTATTCCAAAATAATTATACTGTTCAGGTTTTGTGGCCAGTAGGTTCTGTGCTTGTGTCGCATGTAAATAATCTGCTAAGTACAGTTCTATGATATCGTTGTATTCCTCTTGAGTTGCCGTAAGTTCCAGCATTAGATCTTGTATGTGTTTAGGGTATAATTGTATGTCTCCCGAAGACTGTAAAGCTTTTAAGGTCTTGTCGTTGTAGTTTTTTTTGTTGTCTATATGTATGCGAAATTCAAATCTTGCAATCTGTTTCATGGTATCTATAGTTGCACTTTCTAATTTTAATCTTTCATGAAAGTCTTTTAGAATCTCAAGCTCTTTCTCAATGATTTCTGTGTTTTTTCTAAAGTCTGTGGTATCTTGTTGCAGCTCTTTTAAAAGAGACTTGGTATAGGCACTTCTTTTGTGCAAACCTTTTCTATTTTCGTTCCAATTGTTGATTTGAAGAGCAATCAAAATCCCAAGGACGACCAAAATAATCTCTCCGAAGGCATATTTGAGGTACTTTCCGGTTTTACCTTCGTTGATGAGTGTTCTGCGGATATTTCTAAAGAATTTGATCATTATGGATTCAATTTATATTTGTAGCTTTTTAAAGCTTCAATCACTTCATGGTTTTTGATCTTTACTTCTTCGATGTGTTTTAACACAACGAAATTTAATTTTCTGAAAAGGACAAAACGGGATTCCATTTTGGAATTCTGAAAAATGTGTTTCATTTCTTCTAGGGAAGAAGAGGAATCGAAGGGTTTTAAAGCATCATAATACTCAAGTTGAAGTGGAATTAAATATTCTTGCAAATTGACGTTCAAGAGTTCAATTGCAGCATTCATTCTGGTAGTTTGAAAAGAATATTCCATAAGCTTTTCCCGCAACTCCAAATCATTGATAAGTTTAAAATCCTCCGCATGATTCCGAATCAAGTTCGAGCCATCATTCATTTTTATATAAGGTAAAAGATTGCCGGGATAATTGGTGCTTTCCAAAGAATTGGCAGTCCCTTGACCGATAGAGATGTAATGTCCAAATAAAATGGCATCACTTTTAACACTGTTGAGCCTTCCAGTGAATAAAATGGAGTCCGCGATAGATTGATCTATCATCTTATCGACTAAATTAAACTCCAATAATGTTTCTTTGCGTTTTTCATTCCAATTATTTGCTTGTAACGCAATCAAAATCCCAATGACTACTAAAACAATTTCACCAATGGCGTAGAGGAGATATTTGGAAAATCTATTTTCGTTCAACAAGCGTTGACGTATTTTCCTGAAAAATTTGATCATTTGGTTAGGTTGAGTTACCAAATTCGGTTATTTCTTGCTTAAAATCAATAGGTTATCGGTAATGATCTAACTTAATTATCAACAATCCATTGTTTTTATACAGCATTGAGGAGTTCCCACAAATTATTGTAGCTCTGTCATTTCGAACCGACCGGAAGGAGTGTGAGAAATCTTTCTTGTTTAGATTTCTCAATCGTCGCTTCGCTCCTCATATCGAAATGACCTGTGGTGTGATGTGTCATGTCGAGCGCAGTCGAGACATCTGTATTGTTTGGCTTCTTCCAGGTATGGACCCTAGGTTACCCCATAAATTTTAAGACAATCCCGATAGCCAACCACACATAGCAGACCATGGCTATCCATTTTAGGATGTTCTCCATGAGCGGACTTTTAGGCGCCATTTCTTTATGGTGCTTTACGTTTTTCCATTTAAAAAAGCCGAAGTAGGCCATCAAACCGGATAGGGCAACAAAGGCCAGGTTCAGGAAAAAGGTATAGTCGATGGCAAAATGTTCTTTGTCCGTGATGCCTTTATCGGTGCCCTGTGGAATCAAACTGAACAGGTCAAATCCGTAGTGGAGCAGTAGTGATGCCGCAATTAAGGAAGTAAATAATAGAAACAGGATAAAGAGCGAAATTTTCCAACCGTAATATTTCGCATTGATGCGCAACACGGGAAACACGACCAAATCACTAAAAATAAAGGCCATAACCCCCGCAAAACTCACGCCTTTGCCATAGAGCAGCGCAGCGAGTGGTATGTTGCCCATGGAGCCGATAAAGGTTAAAAATGCGGCAACGGGCCCCACAATTACATGTTCTAGCAACGTGAAAAAACCAAACGATTGCTGTCCCTCTCCCGTATTGATGAACAGGGTCTGAAAAAAGGAATCAGGGACAAACGCAGCAACAATGCCTGCAATGGTAAACCCGACCGTGACATCCTTCCAAACCATTTTCCACTCCATGCCGTATTGCTTGCCCACTTTCGCCCAATTTTCATGTGAAGTGATTTTTTCGGTCAAGGATTTTTCATCAGCATGGTCTTCATTGGTTTCATCAAGACGCTTTCTTGCTCTTTGAATCAATTTTTTAGGGTTGATGATTCGGATAAGCAACCAACTGGACAGAATAAGCAACACACCACCCACATATTCCCCGACCACAAACTGCCAACCCAAAAAGATGGATATGATAATCCCCAACTCAATGACCAGATTGGTGGATGCCAATAAAAAGGCTATGGAGGAGACAAAGCTTGCCCCTTTTTTAAACAGTGATTTGGAGGTGGCCAGTGCCGAAAAACTGCAAGAGCTGCTGATAAAACCAAAAAAGGTGCCCAGCAACACACTCTTCCCACCTTTATCGCCCATGGTCTTCTGCATTCGCTTTTCGGTAACAAAAACCTGTATCATGGAACTTATGAGGTAGCCCAATGCAAAGGCCCACAATGCCATCCAGAAAAATCCCAGGCTGGTGTATGCAGCTTCTCCCCAGTCTTCCAAAAATTGATTCATGTGATATGTTCTAAATTATGCCTATCAAAAAAAGTAGGTTTTTATAAGTTCAGGGTTTTTTCGTCCAATTCAAAGCAATCCGTCCATAAAACAAAAAAGACCGCAATTTGCGGCCTTTTTAATGTATCTGTGTTCAGCTTATACATCCTGCATTTCCCAACCTTCGCGGTAGGTGCGGGTAACAAACTGATTGGCATCTTCAAAATTGGTAACTTCCATATTATCGCCATCCCAAAGGAGTTTTTTGCGACCGTAGAACTCCATATTGCCTTCTTCATTTTGTCTGCGCAACATGTAGCTTCGTATGGCCAAGTTACCCATCAGTACGGTTTCGGTCATGGGGCCTGCGTAGTCAAACGAAGAAGTCAGACCTTGGTGTTCTTCACTGCCAAAGCCAGCTTTACAGGCATCCACCCATTTGCGTTGGTGTCCGTATTCTGGTTCCTCCATTTCTTCAACCTCTGGGCCAAACTCCGTAGTACCGTCGTTCAGGTATAGTTTAGGCGTCAATGGCGAACTATCGTTGATATTGGTGGAAATCACACCGTTTTCCCCATGAATCAACACACCATTATAGCTTCCTGGGCCTCCAATATCACTGTCGGCAGGAATGATTTCCGGGTGCGAAGGACGTATCCCTCCATCACTCCAGGTCATGGTCAACGGAGAACCTGTTTTTTCGGTGGCCTCATAATTCAAGGTAATGAACGAGGTTGCGGGACATCCCTCAGGATTATAATCGGGGTTCCACATTTGGGAGAATACGGTTCCCACGCTGCATTCCGCAGCAGTTGGGTATTTGAGTTTCAAGGTTCTGTATGGAATATCGATTAAGTGACAACCTACGTCGCCAAGAGCTCCGGTACCGTAATCCCACCAGCCTCTCCAGTTAAATGGATGTAGGTTGGGTGTGTACGGACGCATAGGGGCAGGGCCTAACCATAGGTCCCAATACAAATCTTCTGGCTTTTTGCCGGGTTCTGGGCTGGGCATGGAATAGCCTTGCGGCCATACGGGACGGTTGGTCCATATTTCCACTTTACTGATGTTTCCCAATTTGCCTGAATCCACCCATTTTTGGACCATGCCCAATAAGGGATTGGAACCGCCTTGGTTTCCCATCTGGGTCACTACCTTTTTGTCTCGCGCCATTTGGGTCAGCATACGGGCTTCGCTGATGTTGTGGGTCATGGGTTTTTGTACGTACACATGCTTGCCGCGTTGCATGGCGTAGGCCGCAGCGGGTCCGTGTACGTGGTCTGGGGTACTGATGGTCACGGCATCGATATCCTTAACGGTATCGAGCATTTCGCGGTAATCGTTAAAAAGCTTTGCCTTGGGAAAGCGCTCCACAGAGCGTTTGGCAGAGCCCGAAAAGTCCACGTCACAAAGGGCAACCACATTTTCGCGTCCATTAACGGAGGCATTGGCAATATCGCTAGAGCCTTTTCCACCTGCACCAATGGCGGCAATGTTCAAACGGTCGCTGGGAGCCAGGAAGCCAGGGCCGCCCAGCACATGCCGGGGAACAATGAAAATACTGGATGCCAAAGCGGCGTTTTTAACAAAGTTTCTTCTGCTTTGGGGGTTGGTTGTTTTCTTCATTTTTTGTTTACGATGTTTAGTTTCTATTTGCCAAACAAGATAAGGAAAAATGAACGGAGCCTCGTTGGGATTTTGTGATATGTGTAAAATATGATGGAAGGTATCTAGTGAAAATAAATTTTAGTCGCAGAACCTATTCCCTCAATTGCTCCAATCGGTCGATAGCACTTTGATTTTGCGGGTTTAATTCCAACGACTTTTCAAAACTCTCAATAGCCTTTTCCTTCTTCCCCATAAATAAATATCCTTCAGCCAAGCTATCGTAAAGATTTGCTGATTTTGGATAAAGATGTAAAGCCAACAAAAAGACATTAACTCCTTGTTTTGCCTTTTTGGAATCAAAGGATAATCGAAGGCCTAACATGTTTAACATCCCTTCTTGTAGTTGAAGGTTTGGGTGTTTGGTAACGGTTTTTTCATATAGAGGGATTAAATTTTGATAGTCTTGTTTAAGTGCCAAATCGTTGAAATCTTTATAGGTGAAATCTTTCTCAATAGCCCGTTTGGTTTGTTTGGAAACCAAAGATTCGGAAAAGCCATTTTCAACAGGTTTGTTTTCAATAAAATCCCTCGCCTTTTTATCATTCTTCAGTGTCGCATTTAAAAACTGTAAAGTATGATGACAAAGCAAATTATAGGAAGTCATTATTTCATCATCGCTTTTATCTTGTCTTTTATCTCTGTTCGTGAACAAGACACCAAAAGAACTAAAATATGAATGTGTTAGATCGTGAAATCTATATCTATAAATAGTACTGTATTTTAAAGAATCATATAATTGGAATTTATAGTTCAATTCTTCGGGAATTTTATCACTAGTGATAACTTCTTTTGGAATCTTTTTTTGAGCAAAATGGATATAAGGAATGGTAAACCTATCCAAATTAAAGTATGATGAATTTTCCAAGACAGGGTAATTGTACCTTTCGGTTCCGTCCAAGCTTACGATTGCACTTATATTTTTATTTTTCATAATTGTTATAGCGTTGGACAACCCGCCAAAGCTAAACCCCATTAGCGCAATTTTTTCTGAATCTATATTTTTGTGATTTCGAATTTCCTTCAATAGAAATTCCACATCCCTGGATTGTGTTTCCATATCTTTTGTAGTTCCGCCTTCCAACCAGCGCGTATTTGTTCCCCTTGAAGGGCTTGATATCACAACAAAACCATTGCTGGCTAAGTATTCGAACAATGCAAAGTTCTCAATTGAAGAGGCTTGATAACTTGGTGCATAAACTACCACTGGAAAATTTTCGCCTAAATATGCAGGATTGGAAAAGGCATTTACTTTTTCAGAAAGATGTGATTTGTTTTGTGGGGTATTCCATAAATATGGAAACCAATCCAACAGAAAGTAGTTTGGTAGATTTTTCCATTCTTCCTCTTCCTTCAAAACCTCCAAATAATTTAAAACGGTCAACTGCTGGGAATTCTCATCTTCTATTTTTGCGGGATACCAAATACTAATAGGAATTGGCCTCTCGATATACCGGTTGTTAAACTCATTATGAATTCGGTAGGTTCTCGTGCTATCATCTATTGTATAATGCCTGAAGCCTACTTTATGTTCTCCTGCTTTTAGATTTATTCCTTTTAATGATGTCTGTCCATAAGATGTTGTGACTAGAACGATACAGGTTATGCCTATTAATAATCGCATTATTTCTGAATTAGTGTTCATAGTAAAGATGCAATCGTTGGAAGATTGTTACAGGTTTTTGGCATGCAGGTAACTACAACAATAAACAATGTTTCAATGCTTTTTAGCAACACACACTGAATCAAGTTCAGCACAAGTAACGAAATTCGTAGAAAAAAACTTTGCATACAATAGGCTAAGTAGTTGACTTATGAGGAGTTGTCAACACTAAAATCATGGCAGCGTGTCATTTCGAACGGATGTGAGAAATCTGAGCATACCAAAGAGATTTCTCAATCGTCGGTGCCCTCCTCATTTCGAAATGACAATCAGGTTATTTCTTAGCCTCCACCAAATCCAATTGGTCCACGCTCACGTTGGTGGTAAACATGCCATAGTTGACCACGGCCTTGCCTTTTTCCAAAGTGTCGATAGTGCCTACGGCCTTACCATCCATTAAGCGAACACGGTCACCGATTTTAAAAACGGGGCGGGGTTTGTTCTTTTCGGCCTGGATTTCTTTCTTCTTTTTTATTTTTTTCTCGACCCGAACCTTTTTTATTTTTTGTTCGAGTTCTTGGGCCACTTGTTTTTTCTCCTGCTGTTTGGCCTTGGCCTTCTTTGCTGTGGTTTTTTTACGCTTGCTGTTCTCGGTTTCCACAATGCGGAGCATTTCCGAAATCAACGGGCGCTTCTTTTTGTCAATGAAGTATTTCTCGGCAGCGGTATTCAATTTATTGCCCAACTGAATCATGCGCTGGTTGTGGTCGTACATTTCTTGGTAGCTCTCCAACTTGGATTTAATCTTGGTGTTGAGCTGTTCCAAACGTTCATTTTCCTCGCGCGCTTTGCTTTCCTCTTCTTTGAGCTTGGAGCCCGTCTCCACCATTTTACTGCGCTCTTTTTGCAGTTTGGCTATCGTGGCATCAAAACGGACCTTTCCGCGTTCTATCTTCTTCTTGGCCTTGTTGATCAAGGAGTAGGGGATGCCGTTCTTTTGGGCCACCTCAAACGTAAAGGAGCTTCCCGCTTCGCCCAAAACCAACTGAAAGGTGGGTTCCAGTGTTTTGGAATTGAATAGCATATTGGCGTTGGTGGCATGTGGCAATTCGTTGGCCAAAGCCTTTAAATTGGCATAGTGTGTTGTAATGACTCCGTAAGCTTCCCGTTCGTAGAAGACTTCCAGGAAAGCTTCGGCCAAGGCACCTCCCAATTCGGGATCACTTCCCGTTCCGAACTCATCGATCAAGAACAACGTCCTGTCGTTGCACTTTCTTAGGAAGTGGTTCATGTTTTTGAGTCGATAACTGTATGTACTTAAATGATTTTCAATGGATTGGTTATCTCCAATATCCGTTAAAATCTTATCAAAGAAACAAACGGAACTACGCTCATGTACGGGAATCAGCATGCCGCTTTGAAGCATCACTTGAAGCAATCCGATGGTCTTCAATGTGATACTTTTTCCACCTGCATTGGGCCCGGAAATCACAATGATTCTGTTTTCCTGATGCAGTTTTATGGTCTGTGGCCAGGTCTTCTCATTTTTTCTCTTGTTCGATAAATAGAGTAGAGGGTGGTACGCATCACGTAGAAACAATTCCCGCTCCTCATTGATTTCGGGCAACAAGCCGTTCATCTCGTTTGCATATTTTGCCTTGGCTGCCGTAATATCAACATCTGACAGATGTTTTTGGTACTCCTGAAGCAATTCTAGATAAGGTCGGATTTCGTCCGTGAGCTTGTTCAAGATGCGTTGGATCTCCTCTTTTTCCTCAAACTCTAGATTATTGAGCTCTCGGGTGTAGGATAGTGTGGCTTCTGGAACAATGTACACAATGCTTCCCGTTTTGGAAGTGCCCATAACGGTGCCCTTTACTTTTTTGCGGTGCATCGCCTTTACGGCCAGCACCCTGCGGTTTTCCATTACCGACTCACGTATTTCATCCAAAAAGTCGGAAGATTGACAACGCCCAAGGGCAGCGCTAAAACTTTGGTTGATTTTACCACGCACGCTATTGATTTGGCTTCGGATATAACGTAACTCATCTGAAGCGGAATCCTTGATTTCCCCAAATTTGTCGATTACATCGTCTATGGCGTCAGGAATCTCGGGATGCAACTCCAGGGCATTCACTTTATCAAAAAGTAACGGATAGTATTCCTTGAACTTTTTAAAGAATTTCTGATGGATGGCGACAGTCTTGCAGATGCCACCAATCTTTCGAAAACCAGAAATCTCCAAGGTGCTGTTGTCGATCTTGAGCAATCCCAATTCGTTATTGATATGGTCGAAACCATGATTGGGGATACGGTTGTCGTTGGAAAAAGAGGCCAAATACTCCGAAGTCTGCCCCAATACATCCATTAATTCGGCTTTGTGGCGGAACGGTTGTATGGTAAGCGCATCTTCTTTGCCCAATTCTGTGTTGCATCGCGCGGCGATTTGTGTCAATACCGTTGGGAACTCTAGATCTTGAAGTGTTTTGGGGTGAATGTTTTGCATCTTTTTCTACTAGCAGCGCAAAGATAGGATTTTGATGTGTTTTTGAGGCCTGCCCTTTTAGCAAAAACAATTCGCTTTGCGTACTTTTGATTCATACCTGAATTCTTCACTAAAATCCAATTCAAATGAGGAGCGACAATACCGTCATTTATATCATTGCAGGCGTGATACTCTTGCATTTTGTTGTGGGCATTGGGTATTTGATCTATAAACTGACCAAAAAGAAGTAAAGTCATCATATGGACGTAAACATTGATCCAAGTTGGAAAGCACAATTGAGCAACGAGTTTGAACAACCTTACTTTCAGCAATTGGCTGCTTTTGTGAAGCAGGAATACCAGAAGAATACTTGTTACCCAAAGGGTAATGACATTTTTTCTGCCTTTGATCATTGTCCGTTTCAAGAAACCAAAGTGGTCATCATTGGGCAAGACCCCTACCATGGCCCGAATCAGGCGAATGGATTGTGTTTTTCCGTAAAAGATGGTATCCCGCATCCGCCATCCTTGGTCAATATTTTCAAGGAAATCAAGACCGATGTTGAAAAACCGTATCCCAAAAGCGGTAACCTGGAGCGTTGGGCGGACCAAGGGGTACTTTTGTTGAATGCTACACTGACGGTTAGAGCACATCAGGCAGGGAGCCATCAGAAAAAAGGGTGGGAACAGTTCACCGATGCGGTAATCAAAACAGTTTCCAGCGAACTGGAAGGTGTTGTTTTTCTGCTGTGGGGCGGATTCGCGAAGAAAAAATCATCCTTAATCGATAAAAGCAAGCATCATATTTTAACCTCTGGGCATCCTTCGCCTTTGAGCGCCAATCGAGGGCTGTGGTTTGGCAATCAACATTTTAGTAAAACCAACGAGTTGATCGCCCAAATGGGGAAAGAACCGATTGATTGGTAAATTCTATCACCTCGAGTCTTTCGACTGCGCTCAAGATAAACCTAAGTTGAGAATTAAATTGAACCGCTTTTGGTTTATTTGGTCTCGACTGCGCTCGACCTGACATCCGTCTATTTCCAAAGGAATTCTGAAGCGTCCTTGACTTCCTCGATTAAATTAAGGTCGTGCAACCTGGACTGTACTCCATTTACCGTTGCCTCGGAGAGTTGTTCCTGTCCCCAAGTGGTTTTGGACAACCATGCTTGGATATCTTCTAACTTTTGTTCGTATCGGTTGGACAGGGTCCTGTCAATACTGGGAATTTGCTTGAATTCAGCGGTATAGGTGTTGATAACCTCCAAAACGTGTTTGATCAAGCCTTCATTTTCTTTGATGAAGGTGTTCGAAGCAGCAATTACAAAACAGGGCCATGGAGTAGGGCAGTCGCCCACACGTTTGAATGTGCCATTGTCCACAAGGGGTTTTGTGGTAAAATGTTCCCACATAAAATAGGCTCCGGAACCATTGTTTAGATTTTCCACAGCACCATCGAGGTTATTGATGATCTCAAATTGAAGCTTCTCTGTGTCCCATCCTTGGTTTTGGGCGTTGATATAGGCCATTAAGTGACTTCCGCTGCCCATTCGACTAATGGCCACCGGGTCATCTTTTATATCCGAAATGGAATTACGTTCACTTTTTGCATCCACATGGATACCCCAAAGCAAGGGAGAAGAAACGTATTCCTGAACGATTTTGCATGGATTTCCCTGTGATATACTTTTGATGATGCCTTCTGTCAAGATAATGCCCATGTCCGCCTCGCCATCTTGAAGCATTTGTGTCATTTTGCCAGTGCCTTCGGGAACGTCGGTCCACTCCAATTGAATGCCGCGGTCTTCAAATGCATTGTCCTCCATTGCCAAATGCCAAGGAAGATTGAAATGTTCTGGAACGCCGATTATTTTTATGGTTTTCATCTGTTTGGATTCTTACTGAGGTTAAAATTATGATTCCATACGGTATTTTCTCAAAAATACGCCCTGAAAAATTATACCAGTTGACTTTTGGCAATGCATTCCAAGGTGTACTGAATCAATTTGTCAATAGTTTGATGCCCTTGCGTGGAGAACTCTTTGGTGGCCCTATTGGCCAATATAGCATTTAATGAAACAGCTCGGTGTCCATGCAACTTGGCAATGCCATACATAGCGGCTGTTTCCATCTCTAAGTTGGTTATTCTTGTGTTTCCAAAGGAAAAGGCAGCTAGTTTTTCGTTAAAGTCTTTAATGGCAGGAGGTATTCGAAGTGTTCTTCCTTGTGGGCCGTAAAAACCTGAATTTGTACCTGTTGCACCAAATCGTATACGATTTGAGTTAAAAATATCGGCCAAGTCCTTATCAAAATCAACTACATAGGGGTGTATGTTATGCCCGCTCCAGTCCAAGTATTGGGTCAATGCAAGTTCCAACTCTTGGTTTTTGATGTGTCCGCAGTCGTAAAAATGCAGAAGGTTGTCAAAACCAATACCAGCGGTACTCATTAAAAAGGAATCGATCGGGATGCCAGGTTGTAACGAACCCGATGTACCGACCCGTATAAAATTGAGTTGTTTTTTAGTGTCTTTAATTTGACGTGTATCAAAATCTATGTTGGCAAGAGCATCCAATTCATTAAAAACTATGTCGATATTGTCTGTGCCGATACCCGTGGAGATAACCGTAATTCGTTTACCCAAATACATACCGGTATGGGCAAGGAATTCACGTTTGCTTTTTTGCACTTCAATGGAATCGAAGTATTTGGAAACCTCGTGTACGCGATTCTGGTCACCAACAGTGATGATAATGTTTGAGATGTCTTCTGGAAGAAGATTGAGATGGTAAATGCTCCCATCAGGATTCAGAATAAGCTCTGAACTGCCCAAAGAAGAGCTCATTTACTACAATTTTAGGATTCGGTCCGTATCGGTGTTGTACAGGAAGTTATACTTTAAAGAACCGCCCAGATACATTTGATTGTCACGCAGTTCTGAATAGTAATTAGCTTCTTGTTTTAGTACATCCAGTCCTTTTTTTGTCAATTTGACCGGGTCGAATGAACTAAAGAGTGGCTTTAACGAAGAGACCATGCGTTCGTACTGTGTATCCCCAAAACCGTAAAAACCTTGGTCGGTCAACAAATCTTTCATCAATTCGTTTTTGGACTTCGGCTTATGCTTCTTGGCGACTTCCAAAATATGGTTCTCCAAGTCGTTGAGCCCGTTTTTAATGGTTGGGAATCGTTTTAGGTGTGTTTTCAAAGCATCCGACAGATATTCGAACTGAAAATCGTTGTTGGCGATTTGGTTCTCCAGCCGAATCGGGTTGTCACTACAGTACAGTTGCCAAATATAATCGGCATACTCTATATCGTCCTGTGAAAGGACTTTTCTATTCTCGTAGAGCTCCATCAACTTCTCGTCGTTGAGCTCATTCAATCCATAAAGTTTGGTGGAACCTTCCACTTTGCCACTGCATACCAAAGAGATTTCGGCATGTCTCCTGTGTTGTTTTAGCCAACTGATCACAGCCAGCATATTGATTTGACAAAAAAGGTCGTATTCGAACCAGAGCACAATCTGGTCCTGTTGTTTGTGGTTACAAAGCGATCGATATTCCTTGAGGGTTTTCTCGATGAACCAAGACTTGGAAACTTTGTAGTTCTTGTTTAGGAATTCGAATCTTGTTTTCCAAAAAGATTCACTTCCTACGGTGGAGAGCGTTTTGCCTTCGCAAAGCATTTCCCTCCAAGTGATTACATCCCCTTTAAATTCCAAAGATTGTAATCTAGACGTGAAACTGTCCCCGTTGGTTATGTGCAACAGTGATTTCATTTTCAGCTCAGTTTTCGTTGGTTAGGAATAATAAAAGTAAGGTTTAAAGCAGGAACACAAAAATTTTTTCACAAAACATTGGTGTTCAAGCCTACTTTTTAACATGTGTAAAAAACCAATTCTTTTTTTTGAAGAATTAGCAGTTATCCACCCACGCGCTTTACGGAAAAACCGTTTTCCTTAAGAAAATCCATGATTTTATCCCGGTAATCTCCCTGTATGATAATGGCTTCGTTCTTAAAACTACCGCCCACGCCCAGGAGGGTTTTCAAGTCTTTCGTTAATTTTTTGAAATCACTGTCCGCTCCGTTGTAACCTTCCAGAATGGTCACGGGCTTGCCTTTGCGCTTTTCGTATTTACAGATAATCGGGTCGTCTTGCAACCAATATGGGGATTTCTCCTTTTCCTTTTCGGGTTCCTCTTCTGGAACATGGTCGGGGAATAAATTTTTGAGTTGATCTCCTAAATCCATATTTACTTTTTAATCAGTCCTAGTTCTATCAATCTTTCGTGCAAATATCCTCCTGCAGTAATGTCCTCAAAGGCTTTTGGGTGCTCGTCGTCAATACAATTTTCCAGGCAATTGAGTGGCATGTCACTTACGGGATGCATGAAAAATGGAATGGAATACCTGGATGTGCCCCAAAGTTCCTTGGGAGGATTCACAACTTGATGAATCGTGGATTTTAGCTTGTTATTGGAAAGTCTGGACAACATATCCCCAACATTGATCATCAATTGGTCGGGTTGGGCGATGGCGTCCACCCAATTTCCTTCGTGATCCTTCACTTGGAGTCCTTTCCCGTGGGCGCCCATCAACAAAGTGATTAAGTTGATGTCTCCATGTGCAGCGGCCCTGACCGCATTTTTAGGTTCTTCGGTAATGGGCGGATAGTGGATAGGCCTTAAAATGGAGTTCCCGTTTTTTATGTAATCATCAAAATAGGTTTCTTCCAAATCCAAGTGTAAAGCCAATGCCCGCAACACGTATTTTGCGGTTTTTTCCAGCATTTTATAGGTTTCCTTACCCACCTTGTTAAAATCTGGAAGTTCTTCTACCATAACATTGTCAGGGTATTCAGCTTCCAGTTCCGGATTATCTTCCACATATTGGCCAAAATGCCAAAATTCTTTCAGGTCGCCTTCTTTTTTGCCTTTGGCATGCTCTTTTCCAAAGGAAGTGTACCCCCGTTGCCCCCCAATACCTTCTATTTCATATTTGTCCTTTGTTTCCTGTGGGAGGTTGAAGAACTCTTTGATTTCTGAATAAAGGTCCTCGACCAATTCATCGGATAAAAAATGTCCACTCAGGGCTACAAAACCAATATCCTCGAAAGCAGCGCCTATTTCTTTGACAAACTTCTCTTTTCTTTTTGGGTCGCCCGAAACAAAATCTTTCAGGTCTACACTTGGGATAGCACTCATAATATCATCTTTGATGTCAGACCAAAAATAGGGAATATTGCTGAAGGTTTTGAAAATCCACGGTGTTTTGAAGGGCTTTTTACTACATTTATCCAACAGAATTTTATGGTATGAGATATCATGTGGGCAGCTTGGAAACCGAAAAGCTGCTGGATTTGTACAAAAGCATGCTGAAGCCTAGAATGATAGAGGAAAAGATGCTAATTCTTCTGCGGCAAGGCAAAATTTCCAAATGGTTTAGTGGAATAGGGCAAGAAGCCATCTCTGTAGGTGTCACCAAGGCGCTTAAGGAAAGTGAATACATTTTGCCGATGCACCGCAACCTTGGAGTGTTTACCTCGAGAAACATTCCGCTCAATCGGCTCTTTGCCCAATGGCAGGGTAAACAAAGCGGTTTTACCCAAGGTCGGGACCGTAGTTTCCATTTTGGCACCCAGGAATACAAGATTGTAGGGATGATTTCCCATTTAGGGCCACAATTAGGGGTTGCTGACGGTATTGCGCTAGCGGATATGCTGCGAAGAAAAAAGCGTGTCACCGCTGTTTTTACAGGTGAGGGCGCCACTAGCGAGGGGGATTTCCATGAGGCTTTGAATGTGGCTTCGGTATGGAATTTACCGGTGTTGTTCTGTATCGAAAACAATGGCTACGGACTTTCCACACCCACCAATGAGCAATATAATTGTGAACATTTGGCGGATAGGGCTCGGGGTTACGGAATAGAATCCAGAATTATTGATGGGAACAACATTCTTGAGGTATTTGCCAAAGTGGATGAATTGTGCAAGGCCATCCGCCGAAGACCCAGACCGGTGCTTCTGGAATTTAAAACGTTTCGTATGCGTGGACACGAGGAAGCTAGTGGAACCAAATACGTTCCGGACAAGCTGATGAAAGAGTGGGGCAAAAAAGACCCTATTTCCAACTACGAACGTTTTTTGTTGGAAGAAGGTGTGCTCACCGAGGAAATAATCGAAGCATACAAAGCTGAAATCACGGAAGAAATCAACAGCAACTTGCAGCTGGCTTTTGATGAACCTGAAGTTGATTGTGATCAAACCAAAGAGTTAAAAGAAGTTTATAAAGATTTTGACTATCAAAACATTAGTCCCGAATCAAACACTATTGAAAACATACGCTTTGTAGATGCCATCTCCCAAGGATTGGAACAATCCATGTACAGGCACAACGAGCTTATTATAATGGGGCAAGACGTCGCTGATTATGGTGGAGTGTTTAAAATTACAGAAGGCTTTGTACCTAAATTTGGTAAGAGCCGCGTACGGAACACCCCCATTTGTGAGTCAGGAATCGTTTCCACGGCCATGGGATTGTCCATTAACGGTATGAAGGCTGTAGTGGAAATGCAATTTGCCGACTTTGTGAGTTCTGGGTTCAACCCCATAGTCAATTATTTGGCCAAAGTCCACTACAGATGGAACGAGAAAGCCGATGTAGTCATTCGAATGCCCTGCGGTGGTGGAGTAGGAGCTGGACCTTTCCATTCACAGACCAATGAGGCCTGGTTTACCAAAACCCCTGGTTTAAAAGTGGTGTACCCCGCCTTCCCTGATGACGCAAAGGGATTGCTGAACACGGCCATCAACGACCCGAACCCCGTTTTGTTTTTTGAACACAAAGGATTGTATAGAAGTATAAAGGGTGATGTGCCTACAGATTATTATACCTTACCTTTAGGTAAAGCAAAGCTTTTGCAAGAAGGAAACTCTATTTCTGTGGTCACGTATGGAGCCGGAGTACATTGGGCATTAGAGATTTTGGAAAACCATCCAGAGATTGATGTCGACCTGATTGACCTTAGAACTTTGCAACCCTTGGATACAGAGGCTATTTTTAATTCGGTTAAAAAGACAGGGAAATTGATGGTGCTTCAGGAAGATACCCTGTTCGGTGGTATCGCAAGTGATATATCGGCGATGGTCATGGAAAACTGTTTTGAATACTTGGACGCTCCCGTCAAACGAGTGGGAAGTTTGGAGACCCCTGTGCCGTTTGCAAAGTCACTTGAAGCCAATTTTTTGCCCAAAAAGCGGTTTGAATCGGCCTTGATTGAACTCTATCAATATTAATCCATGCTTTATCCGTTTAGAAGTAAGACGGTTAGCCATTTTTTTCATAATTTAACAACTATAACTCCAACCCGAATCGTATATTTTTTGAACATTAACTTAATTCTTATGATGAAACGATCACTCTTATTTTTGACAGTGGTGGGACTTTTGCTCTCATCCTGTTCCATTTCCAAAAGCGTTAGAACACAACGTGATTTGTTCAGCGGAACCTGGAACTTGGACAATGTCCACTACGAAAATGCCTCCGGAAATTTTAAGTCTACTATTTTCAATGATGCTGAAGACATCTGCTTCGAGGATAGTGAATGGTTTTTCCGTGACAATAACAGTACCGGACGATACACTATTGCGCAGAGTTCGCTTTGCCAAGGTGGCGACCGCTTTTTCAGATGGTCCGTCGTAGAACCTGAACAAAATTACCAGAGTCAATTGCAATTCAAGTTTATTGATGAAAACCGAAAGGATATTTCGGGTGGGTATGGATACCGATTGAACATCGTTAGTCTTTCGGAGCAATCCATGACGCTCAATTCCAATGTATCGGTTGATGGTCAACCAGTGACCATAGTTTACGAATTCTCAAAAAAATAATTACATGAAAAATATAGTATTAAAAGGGGCAACGGCTTTTTTGGCGTTGACCATGATTATCAGTTGTGACGCAGTTAAAAATGCAAACAATACCCAAAAAGGTGCCGCTATCGGTGCTGGTGGTGGAGCCGTTATCGGTGGGGTAATCGGTAACAACGTAGGAAAGGGAAATACAGCCCTTGGAGCCATTATCGGAGCCGTTGTTGGTGGAGCCGCAGGTGGTTATATCGGTAACCGTATGGACAGACAAGCCGAACAAATCGAACAGGAAATCCCAGGCGCCGAAGTACAACGAGTAGGCGAGGGAATCAATGTGACCTTTAGCGGTGAAAACGGTGTGTATTTTGACACCAACAAGTCTGACATCAAAGGTGCTTCTGCTACTACTTTGGATAAGTTGGCAGGTATCTTCAAGGAATATCCAAAAACCAATATTTTGGTGGAAGGACATACCGACAGCGATGGTGCTGCCGACTATAATATGGGCTTATCTGAACGTAGAGCGCGCGCAGTGACAGGTTATTTGGTGGCCAAAGGTATTTCCAGCGGACGTTTCACTACCAAATGGTATGGTGAGGAACAACCTGTGGAAAGCAATGACACTGCCGCTGGTAAAGCAGCCAACCGCCGTGTGGAGCTCGCCATTATAGCTTCTGATGAATTAAAAGAAGAGGCTAGAGAGCAGACTGAAAATTAAAAGCTTATCACATTAAATATATGGAAGCCCGGTTTTGACCGGGCTTTTTTGTTTATAGATGTTAAATAAACCATTAAATGTGGGTTAAGCCATCAGGATTTGCGGGAATTTATTTAACTTAATGGGTATCAATCCATTAATTTTGAAAAAAACGTAGGCGCCTATGAATCATATCACCCAAAATAGTGTTGAAGAGCAAGAACTACTGGTAAGGGTGGAAAGAAACAATAGAATGATACAACGCCTATCCGAAAAACTAAGTTCATATACCTACGAGCCCAAATGTCCCCAGCGGTTTGAAAAGTTTTATGAACTCAACAAAAGCATCCAAAACTATAAAGACCTCCAAAAGCGGGTAATGTCCAAAATAAGGCAGCGTAAATTGGATCTGAAAGAAGGCCAAAACAAGGACGTGGAACACCTTTTACAATTATTCAAAAAATTGGAGAGCGATTTTGCATCCTATTTGTTCGATTTGGATAGACCTCTGTGACTTACGGAGGCAAAAAAATGATTGAAATTTATCCCAAGGCTACTTTGCTCCAAGAAACATACGTAATATTGCAGGGCTGTTAAACGGACCCAAACCATGGCAAAATCCTCGAACTCTGCTCTCGTCATCATGGCATTCTTTGCCATTTACGTTATTTGGGGCTCTACCTATCTGCTGAACAAAATAGCCGTTTTCGAGTTGGAACCGTTTATGCTGGCCAGTTGCAGGTTTACCTTAGCCGGAATTTGCATCTTTCTCTTGGCCAAGATCATGGGGATATCCCTTCGCATTACCAAAAAACAATTGCTCAACACCCTGATTGCCGGAATACTTTTTATGAGTGTGGGTAACGGTTTGGTGGTTTGGGCCTTGCGCTATGTGGATACAGGCTTCGCAGCCTTGGAAATATCGTCCCAGCCTCTCATCATCCTTATCATGATGCGAATCCTGCAAGGCAAAAAAATACAGCCCATGTCCGTGGTCGGAGTGGTTTTTGGAGTGATTGGCATTTATTTGCTGGTAAGTCAAAAGCAAATCATAGCCCAGGAGGAATCCATTGTCGGCATGATCATGATATTTTTCTGTATGCTCTGTTGGGCCTATGCCAGTCTATTTGTGGCCAAAGCCGACCTGCCCACCAATTATTTTGTGAACACAGGCTATCAAATGTTCTTTGCCGGACTCATTTTGAGTTTGATGAGCTTTGGATTCGGGGAAGAATGGTCCTCGCCCCTGGCATGGAGTGGTAAAGTGCAAATCGCCATGTTGTTGCTCATCTTTTTTGGAAGCATATTGGCCTTTACTTCCTTCAATTACCTGCTCAAGGCCGTATCCCCGGAGAAAGTGGCAACATCCACCTACGTGAATCCCATAGTGGCGTTATTATTGGGATGGTATTTTCTGGACGAACAGATCACACTACAATCCATCATTGCCGCAGCCATTCTTTTGACAGGCGTGTATTTCATCAACACCAAGAAGACATTGGCCATTTTTGAGCGCTTCAAACGTTAAGACACCGTTATTTGTCTCGGATTTGACCTGGCAATTTTGTAATTTACTGAAAGTTAACACTCTTGATCATGAAGTTTATTCTCAAAATAGGAGCCTATCTGTTATTGTTGGTGTCAGTGGCCTGTGCATCGGGCAAGGACAAAGCAACACCAGAAGAAATAGCCACTTTCGACAAAATGATATCCGACCAGCGATTTGAAATAAGGCTCACTTGGGCACAACCTATGGCAAGCCAAGGGTTGAACAGCATTGCCAATGCAGGACTTTTGCCTTTGGGCAGCACCGCCAGCCGGATAGATATTACGGGAATCGGCGCATATTTTCGTATGGTGGGCGATAGTGTCGAGGCAGACCTACCCTTTTACGGCGAACGTCAAATGGGTGGGTTCTATGATCAGGATAAAGCGGGAATCAAATTTGAGGGAATCCCCAAAGACCTTTCCTTCACTCCCAATAAAAAAGACGACGGGCAAACCATGCGGTTCCAGATAAGTCAAGATTCTGAGAATTTTCAGGTTTTTGCTCAGCTTTATCCCAATGGAAAGGGGAGGCTTACCGTTTCCAGCACACATCGAACCAATATTTGGTACCAGGGCAATCTTTCCGAATACGAGGAAGAAGAGTAGGTCGACTCAAACATCAAGTTCCAACACAAAAACCAATAACCGAATAACCAATTAAACAAATCTTAAACTTCTTCTTTCCATCATTTTGTCATAGCTTTAATGATTTAGAAACCAAAACACCTAAAAATCGATATGAAAATCTACACTTTGACCCAAAGGTCAATATTGCTGCTGATGCTTTTTGTGGCATTTGTGGCCTGTAAAGAAGACAAGGAAAGCCAGAACGAAGAATCAACCGAAGAAGTAGCAGAAAACACGGAAGAAATACCTGAATATACTGGGGATTTACCATTGGACCGTCTCAACTTCCCTGATGGATTCAGCATAGATGTCTATGCGGAAAATATTGAAGGAGCACGTTCCATGGCCATGGGAGCGGACGGTACACTGTTCGTGGGCACCCGAAACGAAGGTAAGGTGTATGCCCTAAAGGATACCGATGGCGATTACAGAGCGGATGAGACCTACACCATCGCATCCGATTTGGAACAGCCCAATGGCGTAGCGTTTAAAGACGGAGCTTTGTATGTGGCCGCCGTGAGCCGTATGTTCAAGTATTCGGATATTGAATCACAATTGAACAATCCACAACAACCAGAATTGATTTATGATGATTACCCGACCGAGTTTCACCATGGTTGGAAGTATATCGCCTTTGGCCCAGATGATAAACTATATGTTCCTGTTGGGGCACCTTGCAATATTTGTGATAGTGCTACGGTGGATAAGCGTTACGCATCCATCACTAGAATGGACCCCGATGGCAGCAATAGGGAAATCGTGGCCCATGGGGTTAGAAACACCGTAGGGTTCACTTGGCATCCCGATACCGATGAATTGTGGTTTACCGACAACGGAAGGGACATGATGGGAGACGACGTACCTCCGGGGGAATTGAACAAGTTGACCGAGGTCGGCCAGCATTTTGGCTACCCCTTCTGCCATGGCGGCACCGTAAAAGACCCAGAGTATGGCGATCAACGCCCTTGTTCTGATTTTGTACCTCCGGTTCAGCCTTTGGGTGCGCACGTAGCAGCTTTGGGCGTAAAGTTCGGCAAAGGCCCTATGTTCCCTGATTCGTATACGGGACAGGCATTCTTGGCGGAGCATGGTTCTTGGAACCGTTCCTCCAAAGTAGGGTATAGGGTAACCTTGGTAAAACTGGAAAATGGCGAAGCCGTAAGTTACGAACCCTTTATTGATGGCTGGTTGGATGAGGAATCACAGGAAGCCTTTGGTAGACCTGTGGACCTGCTTTTCCTTGAAGATGGTTCTTTGCTCATTTCCGATGATGAAGGTGATGCCATTTATAGGGTAACGTATAAAGGATAAGAATCAAATCAAATACCGAAAGTATCTGGGAATGGGCATTTGTTCCATTTTCCAGGTACTTTTTTTATTGTCTTTGTCCGTCACTTCGATAAAATAGTAGTGGGTGCCTCCTTCTGAGCGGGGAGGAATGTGTTCCACGGTAAAGACCTTGTCGTTGCATATAAAGGTATATTCCACCGTTTCCCCATTATTGTTTTCCGTGACCTGTCCGTCGTTTAGGACCAAATTGGGCTTGCCCAAAATACTGTTGCTCTTATGCCAGCAGAGATAGCGTATCCCACCGGTACGTAGCAGGTCTATTTTAATGGTGTACTGGCTATCGCCAAAATAGGCTAAAACACATTCAATATCGGTGGCTCTCCAATAGATGGTTAAGTAGGTTTAAGTAGGTTCAGGATTGGTTCAACGCCAATATACCTTCTGTATTGTGGCTAAACCCTGTTTCTTTTTCCCCATTGCGCGCCCATAAGCCAACCGACCATGAAAATAATCCATCCTAACAATACCAAGCATATTACCTGTAAGGTGTTTATGGTTTCAAGTGTAGTCATAATCTTATTTTTTTACTAAACTACAGGTTACGTAATTATTTTGCGCACCCAATTGACGGATGCCCCTTTTGAATTGAGGAATGCCCCATTTCAAGCAACAAAAGTTCAAAACGGATAAAAACCAAGGGGAAAACTGTCCATCGAGTGGCGAAGTTCGTCCATTTTTTCGCCCATGGCATTGCCGCAACTTTGTTCCATCAAAATTTAAGTTTAATCAGTTAAAGAAAAATACCATGAAAAATTTGATGCGAACACTAACACTGTTCTTGATTACCGTAACGGGCGTGTATGCCCAATTGCCAGAACCCGGTTTTACCATTGACGGAACCACCGCCATTGTCATTACCGACCCACAAAACGATTTCCTTAGTCCCGATGGTGTGGCTTGGGGTGCCGTGGGACAAAGTGTTCAGGAGAACAACACCATTGAGAATCTCGAGACCATTTTTAAACTGGGCGAAGAGTACAACATTCCTGTATTTATTTCTCCCCATTATTACTACGAGCACGATCACGTGTGGAAGTTCGAGGGAACTCTTGAAAAACTGATGCACAACATCAGCATGTTCGATCGTGGGGACCAATTGAACGTAGAAGGATTCGAAGGTTCTGGAGCCGATTGGTTGCCCCGCTACAAAAAGTACATCAACAAGGATAGGGTAGTAGTGACCAGTCCCCACAAAGTGTTTGGTTCCGAATCCAACGATTTGGCCCTGCAGTTGCGCAAACAAGGGGTAGACAAAGTGATCTTGGCAGGAATGTCAGGTAACCTGTGTGCTGAATCCCACATGAGGGAATTGGTGGAAAACGGTTTTGAGGTTGCCGTTGTGGGCGATGCCACCGCATCTGCCAAATTGCCTGGATTGGACGGCGACCAAGCTGCCCAGACCAACTACAAAATGATTTCCAGCCGTGTATTCACTACCGATGAATTGGTAAAGGAACTGAAAATGCACCCGATGAAATAAAACGCAAGAGTGTTTGTGATGTATGATGATGCAGTTGAGTGACGAAGGGTCAAACCATAGGTTTGGCCCTTTGTTTTTGGTCGATGTTTAGTTATTGAAGATGGTATAAATACCATGGTTTTCGTCAACCTGAACTTGTTTCAGGTTCTCATAGTGATTTGTTTATCAGTTTGGTGGGATTCTGAAATAAATTCAGAATGACGCTCTTCGGTATTTTTTGAAAGCTACTTTTTCTATACAGTGGTTCAACAAAATATTTCACTTCAGGAAAATTGTCCAAGGAGTTGCGGCATCTGTCCATTTTATCGCAGCGGGTACCGCCGCACCTTTGTAATGTCAAAAATGACAAACCATTTATTCATTAAAAAACAGAAAGTTATGACACATTTACAAGCATTGGATCCAAAGGAAGCAACTGGAAGATCAAAAGAATTATTTGAAGGCATCCAAGCCAAATTGGGCATGGTGCCCAACATGATGAAAACCATGGGCAACTCCTCCGTGGTTCTCGAAGGCTACTTGAACCTCAGCGAAATCTTGGGCAAAGGATCCTTGGGCGGAAAACTGGGCGAATTGTTGGCCTTGACCGTGGCAGAGAACAACGCCTGCAACTATTGTTTGTCCGCACACTCCTTTATCGGTGAAAAATTGGTGGGTATCGATACAGCGACTCTTGAAACCGCTAGGGAAGCCATCAACAACGACCCAAAAATCGCTGCTGCGCTTCAGTTTGCGAAAACTTTGATCGAAAAGAACGGACGTGTTTCTGCCGAAGATGTGGACACTGTAAAAGCCTCCGGCTATTCCGATGGTGCCGTAGGGGAGATCGTGGCACACGTAGCCTTGAACATCTTTACCAATTATTTCAACAACACGGCCAATACCGATATTGATTTTCCTGAAGTGAAAGCCAAGATCAAACCAGATTTTCCAGTGGCCGAAGCTACCCTTTTGAAATAATCAAAACCCATATAAATCAAATACAAATGAAAACGTTTAGAAATCTATTTCTTTTTGGAATCGTATTGTTTGCCACTATCAGCGTGCAGGCACAGATCTCCCCAGTGGACGACAATGGTCTGGCGATTGGCGGATACGATGTGGTCTCCTATTTTTCAGGAGCTGCAAAGCAGGGCAGTAAAAGTTATGCCGTAAAGCACAACGGCGCTACCTACTATTTTGCCAGCAAGGCGAATCAGAATGCCTTTAAAAAATCCCCGAACAGTTATTTGCCCGAGTTCGATGGCTATTGTGCTTGGGGCGTAGGTGCCAAGGCTGTGAAGTTTCCCATCAATCCGGAAACCTATACCGTAATCGATGGTAAACTGTACCTGTTCTTCAACGGACCCTTCAACGGAGAGCCTTTCAATACCTACGAAGATTGGGGAAAACGCACCACGGAGCTCAAAAAAGCGGCACACGCCAATTGGCCCACCGTGAAAAACAGTAAGTAGTTTTAATTAGCTGATAGGGTAGGGACCCCGCCATAGGTTCCTGCCCTTTTTCAATCTAAAAAAATCAAGATCATGGACATAGAGAAAAAATACCCGCTGCCTCCCTTTACCGAGACCACCGCACGCGAAAAAGTACAATTGGCCGAGGATGCCTGGAACAGCCAAGACCCCGAAAAGGTAAGCAAAGCGTACACCGTGGACACCCAATGGCGCAACCGTTCCCAGTTTGTGAACGGCCGTGAGGAAGTGGTTGCCTTTTTGACGGAGAAGTGGCGAAAAGAAAAAAATTACAAATTAAGAAAGGAACTATGGGCCTTTACCGACAATAAGATTGCAGTTCGTTTTGAATACGAATACCAAAATGCCGAAGGAGCGTGGATTCGCGCATATGGAAACGAGAATTGGGAATTCAATGCGCATGGGCTTATGCAAAAGCGCTATGCCAGTATCAACGATTTGCCGATAGACGAATCGGAGAGAAGACTTTGATAAAATGTCAGGTCGAGCGCAGTCGAGACCGCTTAAAAGTAATTGAGACAAAAGACTTCTCGACTTGAGTTTATCTTGAGCGAAGTCGAAAGGCTCGAAGTGACAAGACTATATAGAAACTGTCAGTTCGAGTTTTTTCAGAATGAAAAAGTATCGAGAACAAGGTTTTCGGAACATAAAAACTCATTTCTCGATACAATTTTTGGCCCTTGGCCCAAAAACCACTCGAAATGACAGACTTCTGATAACTGATCATTGATAATTGAAAACTGTTTATTGAACATTGACATGGACATCTACAACACCAACACGCTCATCGACGAACAGACCGGGAACCTGGCCTTTAAACTATCTACTTTTGAAGATAGCTGCCAGTTCTGCGACACGCACCGGTTGAATCATTATTCCTTGATCTGGATAAAAAAGGGGAGGGGTACCGCCCAAGTGGACTTTATGGAGTACACGTTTACGCCAAATACCCTAATTGCCGTAACGCCCTATCAACCTTTTACCTTGACCGAGGAAGAACCGTTGGAGGGCGTGGTGTTGAATTTCCATCCCGATTTTTTCTGTATCCACAAGCACCACGAACAAGTGGCCTGCAATGGAGTGCTTTTCAACAATATCTATGCTCCACCCACGCTTTGCGTTACCGAAACTATGTCCCAACAGTTTGAGTTGGTACTGGAGCAGATGTACACCGAAGTACAGAAATCGGAGCTGGCGCAGTACGAGCTATTGGTCTCCTACCTGAAGATATTTTTGATTACCGCCTCCCGTGCCAAGGCCAAGCAGCAGCCCGAAGCTTTGGAAGGCACCCCGGACGAGAAAGAGCCATTTATCCTGCAAAAGCTCAAAAACCTGATAGAGACCCACTACAAATCCATGCACTCTGCCGGGGAGTATGCCGATCTGCTGAACATCAGCCCCAAGGCACTCGCCAAGATGACCAAGAACCATTTTAACAAGACGATGACCAACCTGATCAGCGAACGGATCATTATCGAGGCGAAGCGCGAGCTGTACTTGACCAACAAAACGGTAAAGGAGATTGCCTACGACCTTGGGTACGACGATGAGCACTACTTTAGCCGATTTTTTAAGAACAATGCGGACATCTCGCCCAAAACCTATCGCGAAACGGTGGGCTTTGCCCGTGCCGCCATGGCGTAACCAGCTTCCGATGAAAGCACATGTGATCCACCAAACCCTGCCGCTGCCCTTTGGGCAGTTGTACGGCGCCTTGAAAAAACGCATTGTGGAGCACGGTTTTTTGCTCCTGCACGAAATAGACACCCAGGCCATTGTGGCCAAACATGGGGTGCGCATTGCTCCCTTGCGGCAATTGCTCTTTTTCCACCCGAACTATATTGCGGAGATCATGGCGAACGATCCCTTGGCCATAAACGATATCCCCCTAAAACTGGTATTGTGCCAATTGGATGCCAATACCACCCAACTGAGTTTTAAAAACCCTGTGGGCAGCTTACAGGACTATGGGTTGAAGCCCGAAATGGCAGCCGAGTTGTTGAAGCGGGTGCAGGGAATACTTTCTTTTTAGGGAGGGTTGGATTTTTGGATTTTTTGGAATGTTGGAGAAAGCCCTTTAGGGCTTTTTTTGTGAGGTTACGGATTTTCGTAAGTAATTTCATGTTCACATCTTTACTTTTAACTAAGGAGCAGCACTGACAAATCATCTAAAGATCATACACTAAGTTGATAACTAGGTTGATAAGTAATTTGTTTAACATGAAAATGAAGTGTATAAATAATGTATTATTGTGTATGCTTACAAAGTTTAGTGATAAAGAAATATTGGCAATCAAAGTTATTAGAGAGTTTCTTCATGATTACGGGGTTATGCCTAGTGTAAGAGAGTTGATGCACGAATTAGGATATAAGTCCCCAAGATCGGCTGCTTTGACTTTTAAAGCTCTTGAGGAAAAAGGCATTCTAAGAAAAAGGGGAAATGGAAGCTATCAACTAATCGAATTTGAAATACCTGAAAGTTTTGGAACTAGAGAACAAACTGTAAACATTCCTCTACTTGGCAGAGTCGCTTGTGGTATCCCAATATTCGCACAAGAGAATATTGAAGCGGAAATTCCTATTTCTTCTAAAATGATTAAGAATGGGCAACAATATTTTATCCTTAAAGCTATTGGAAACTCTATGGATAAAAAAGGTATTGAAGATGGAGATTTAGTTCTAATTAGGCAGCAGCAATTTGCTGAAAATGGTGATTTGGTAGTGGCTTTGATAAATGATGAAGCTACAATTAAAGAGTACAGCAACAAAGGGAATGTAGTTGTTTTAAAACCAAGGTCGACTAATGAAAAACACCAACCAATTATTTTAACTACAGATTTTAGAATTCAAGGAGTAGTGGAGGAAATTATTAAATTTTAAAGGTTGAAAAATTTATAAAGATGGAAAAGTTTAAAAAAAGAGAGATAAATAAAAAAGGTTTTCTTGAAAACGATAATGGAATCAAAATTAGCACCTTGCTATCATTGATAAAAGAAAATCAATATTATGGAGATATAATTGATTATTTCAACGTAGACCCTGACAGTTCAGAACTAGTTCAAATCAAAGGCTCGCAAACTCTTTATACAGTTGTTAAAGGGCTAAATGATAAATTTAAAAAAGTAGATTTAGTAAGTAACCTCAAAAATTTATCTTTTGACTATGAAAATGGTTTTTCGATAAAATTTGATGAATTAAAAACCGATTCCTATTTTGACGATTATCATTCAGATTCAATTTCAGTACGACCTATTCATTCAGGACAAAGAGACTTTTTTGCTAACCTTTATGAAATAGACAAGTATGCAAGCAGGTTAATAAATAAAGGTTTTGGAGATGTTTTGGATATGAATTTATCACTCCTTAAGGAAAAGGACGAACATATTAAAAAGTATAGACTTCTCCATGATGTTAAAGAAGATTCTTTTTATCTACGAGCCATAGTTTCTGAGGATCGATATTTTAATTATGATAACAGCGTTGCAGTAGTTTTGGCTCTTTTGAAACTTCACTTCGAAACGAAAGAGTCTGGAGTAGAATATGAACTATATTCATGTGAGTTCAACGAGTCTTTTATTAGAATGTTCTTTAGAACATCTGAACTTAAGGAAATCCAAGGAGTTGGCTATTTAGAAAACACCTTGCAGGTCTCAAATGATGAGATAAAACGGGAAGCTTTAAAGTTTGCCAATATTTGTTCTATTTTATTTGAGGATTCGGAAGCTAAATCTCAAAGTCTGTTTATTAAACCAAAAGATGTTAAATCGAAAGTTTTATCCATAACCCACGGAACAGGACCAAAAAAAGCATTCTTGAATTTAGAAGACTTTGTGAGGTCTAAAGAAATATTTGAAAACATTTTTGAGGAAATAAAGGTAATTACAAAAATTAAAAATCATAACCAAATTCTACACCTTCTAAGAGAAAAAATAGAAAATTCAAATACCGAAGAAATAAAAAGAAGTAAAGAAGAGTTAAAAAAGATTTTGTATAAAGATATCAAAACTACCTCTCAATTATTAGAAACATTTAATAAACTCATATTGCTGGAAGGATTGGAAATTGATGCAAAGGAATATTTGCGGTATAAAATTTATGAAGCGCTTGTTGATAGAAAATAAATGGATACTTAGACTTTTTCCTTATTGATTACAATCGTTTTGAAGAACCTTTTTCTTTAAATAATTATATCAAAGGAAAATTAATTTAGAAAATAATGGCTGATATTTCATCTCCTAGAGAAGCATTATTAAATAAAGTAACGAATATTTTAGAAACGCCTTTGGAAGACTTAATTAGTAATTCAAAAGCTGATTTAAACAAAGGTGTGCTTATTTACAATGAAATTAAACCTAAGATAGAAGAGCTCAAAGGTTATTTAAGTTTGTTAGATTTAAATAAGTTACAAGCATTGCCTGATTTTAGATTTAAAATGCTGGAAACTAAGTTAGAGCCAATATTTCAAGAATTAAATAAAATTCAAGGTGTAGATAAGAACCCAAATCAACCAGATAGGCAGCAAAAACAAAACTCCATACATTTTTTTAATCTTCCAATAAACAACGGTGGAAATAATTATTATGAAAAGGAAAAGGAGGGTATTTGGAAAATCATAGTTGAGGCGATAACTCTAGAAAACCAGCAACTCCACAATCAGGCTGACCCAAGCGGTTTTCGAAAAGAATTATTGGAGATTTTAGATAAATCCAGAAAAATTGAAAACGAAATAGAGAGCGTTTTAAATTCAGCTAAAACAGAATTATCCATAGGAGGTGTAAGTGTACATGCGGATATTTTTGGAAATCAAGCAGGAGTTCATAGTGGATTAGCCAAAAAATGGAGGCTTGGTGCTATATGTTTGTTACTTTTCAATGCTATTTTAGTTATTTCTATTTTAGTACTTGTAACATTTTTTTTGGAGGATCAATCCGTAAGAATTGAAGTTGGAATATTTGGGGCTGTATTAGTATCCTTAGTATCCTATGGCGTTGTTTTGTGTGCTAAAAACTTTTTTGCAGAAAAGCACAATCAAAATGTTAACCAACACCGAGCGAACTGTCTGGGAACTTACAATACATTTATAGATTCTGCTGATGAAGAAAGGAAAGCTGCAATTCTATTGCATGCAACCAACACAATTTTTTCACATCAAAGATCTGGATATTTGACTAGAGATACGGATACAAACAACCCAAACCCAATATTAGAAATCGTTCGTAATGTTGTTACTAATCCAAAATCAGATTAATTTAATCCCCCCAATCTCCTTTAACCCCAACCCCGTTAATTCTTTAATGGTGGCATCGTCATAGCCTTTGGCTTTCATCTTCTTTGCAATTTCAAGGGAATTCTCTTTTTTGGCTCGCTTTTTCTCGGTATCAATCTTAAATTGTTCCAGTTCCTGCCTTTCGGGGCCCATAATTTCAAACAGGCCACTTTTTTGCAGCTCGTCCATCACACCTTGGTCGGCAAAACTGGTGTAGTTGGTCTCGGTGATCACCAAATGGTCCAGCACCTCTGGCTATTTCGGAGTGATGGTGCCACCTGTTTCGGTCAAACAGTGCCACTTTGAAAGATCCTTCAATAATACAAAAAAATGTGTCAATCGTTTTTTAAAATTCCTTTTCTTAAGCTTTCCCCTTTTAGGTCCAACCTGTGGGAGGAGTTCACTATCCTGTCCAATATGGCGTCGGCAATTGTGCTTTCCCCGATAATATCGTACCAAGCCGATACGGGTATCTGGGAAGCTATAATGGTGGAAGCCTTGTTGTAACGGTCGTCTATGATATCCATCATGGCCTCCCGGGCATGGTTGTCAAAGCTCTGCAGGCCAAAGTCGTCCAGGATCAACAGGTCGGTTTTCAGGAGCTTGTCCAGTTCCTTTAGATAGGTGCCGTCCACTTTGCAGAGTTTCAGTTTTTTAAGTAATCTTGCCGTATTGGCATATATGGCCCTGTGTTCCATCATACATGCCTGGTGGCCCAGTGCCTGTGCCAGATAGCTCTTGCCCGTTCCCGAGGCCCCTGTGAGGATGATGTTTTCCTTGCGGGCCATAAAATCCAGGGTCCCCAGGCGGGCGAACATGTTCCTGTCCAGGTTGCGCTGTTGGTCATGTTTCACCTCGGCCAGGTTGGCGGACTGTGCGAACCCCGCCTGTTTGAGCAGCCGCTGGATCTTCCTGTTCTGGCGGTCCTCCCATTGGTGGTCCGTGAGCAGGGCCAGGTATTCGTCCGCGGTAATGTCGGGCGAACCGTTGTCCCTTACGTGCTGTTGGTGCAATTGGGCCATGGCGGTAAGGCGCATCTGTTTGAGTTTTTCGATCGTCTGTTCATTGTTCATAATATATCGGATTTAAGTTAATGATCATTGATAAGCGGAGGCGCCACGTATGTTCCCGTGGTCCGGGATGTGGCTCTTGTCCTCTTCCAGGTCCCTGTAGAACAGGGAGCTTTTGTCCAGGTTGTTCTTCAGGATGTTCCTGATGCGCATATAGGTGGCGGCATCCGCCTGAAGGGCCCTTTTACAGGCATTGTCCAGGCGTTGCGAACCGTAGGCCCTATGGAGCTGTATGACCCCCATCGCCCGTTTATATCCTATCTCCGGGTAGTCCCCCTTTGACAGTATCGTCTCCACACAGCCCAGCACATGGTCGCCATGGCGGGCCGCTTTCCTTTTAAAGAACTCCGGGCTCCAGTCGCTATAATATTTATGGGTACTGCCCAGGTGCTCTTTTTTGGTATTATAGCTGCCCTTTTCCGGGTGGCGCCCGTGCAGCGCGATCCGCCGCTGGTGGTAATGGACCTCCACCGTGGAACCCGTATAGTGGATTGTGGTCTCCTTCCCGATATAACGGTAGGGGACGCTGTAATAGCTCTTGTCCGGGGAGAAGTACACATAGCCCATCTTCTGGACCTTTGCCCTGCGATAGTCCTTTAGCTGGTAAGCACTCCCGGGCAGGGGCTTGAGGTATTCCCGTTCCACGGATTGGAACAGTTCCCTGCGACTGGCCTCCTTGCGTTTGAACAATAGACCGTTATAGGCCACCAACAGGCGCTTTATCTCCCGGTTCAGGTCGGCCAGGGAGAAGAACACCATTTCCCGCATCGGGTAATAGATGCGCTGATAGGCAAGGTGCACGGCGTTCTCCACCAGGGCCTTGTCCTGCGGGGAATACCCCCGGGCGGGGTTTATGGCGCAGTTGTAGTGCCGGGCAAAATCCTTGAAGCTCCGGTTGATGTCCGCCTCATATCTGCTCGCCCTTGTCACCGCGGATTTCAGGTTGTCCGATACAATGGCCTTGGGCACGCCACCGTAATAGTTCAGGGCATTGGTGCAACAAGCGATCAGGTCCTCCCGTTTTTGGCTCCTGCAGGCCTCCACGTAGGTATACTGGCTATTGGGAAGGATGGCCACGAACACTTCCACCGGGACCACTTCCCCTGTGTCCCTCTCGACCATATGCAGTTTCTTGCCCGCGAAGTCGATGAACAGTTCCTTGCCGGGGTCGTGCTCGAGCTTCATCGAGCCTTTTATCTTTGCATATTTACGGTGGTAATGTTCCAGGAACTGGGTATAGCCATAGGGATCCTTGGCCGTTCCGACATAATCCTGGTAATGGTGGAGGAAGGTGAAGCCGGGGTGGTTCCTGGCCCTGTTGATCCCCTCGAAACAGCGCATGAGCTCGTCGTAGCGAACATTGTCTATGGTCGTATGGGATGGGAAGAGTGCCTCCAGGGCCCCATTGTCAAGGGCGAGCAATTCCTTAAGGGAGCGGTCGCAGGCCCCGAACAGGCGCATATAGCTGTTCACCGTGTTACGGGATATCCCTAGGGTGGCACCTATCTTGCGGTTGCTCAGCCCATCGAGGTGAAGGGAAATAATCTGTTTTAGGTCCATCGGATCAAGTGTATTGGCCATATCGCTTGTTTTTGAGCGACAAGGTAATTGTTACTTGATCTTTCAAAGTGGCACGGATCGAACCGATATCACTGGCACAAAACGAACCGAAACGGATCGGGCCGCCCGCCAAAAGTGGCACAGATCAAACCGAAATGCCTGGCACTATAACTCCGAAATGGGTGGCACAAAACGAACCGAAGTATCCA